>NZ_JBALVJ010000029.1:0-47179 GCF_036961165.1 Sulfitobacter sp.
CCTTGGTCCACCTTAAGTTGGCTGCAAACTGGTCGAATTACTGGGACCACCTCTCAGCGCCTGAAATGCCTTGCTGAACGCAAGATCTTCGTCCTCGAATGCCTCGATATAATTAGGCAGGTCGAAGTTTCTCCGCAGCAACAGAATCGCAGCAGTCGGCATGGTGACCTTGCCTTCAAACTTCGTTTGCGTGTCAAACGTGACGCTTCCGTTAAGGAGAAACGTGCCCGAAGGGATCAGAACTGTCCGCCCGTTAGCAGCGGAATTTGCCGCCTCGAACGCCGCGGTGTCATCAGTGACGCCATCACCAATGGCACCATAGTCGCGTACGTCAACAGTAGCGACAATATTGCCCAGAAACAAATGAGAGACATCATTGATTTCGATATCGTCGACCCGCACAACACCGCCATTCTGCCCGACGAGATCAATGCCGAAATGTCCGTAGGCAGCGGTCGCACCCCAAACCATATCCACCCCGGCTCTGTTCCCGATGCCGACAATCGCACTGACCTCGATAACTTCACCATTGCAGTCAGCGGTGTAACCGCGCCTTCGGTGACAACACCCAAATTGGCAGAACCATTCGATCGCTCGGCATAGGCTGCAATGCGGACCGCTGGCAGATTGCTCCTGATCGCTTTGACGCGCACTTTGATCTGGACATAGCATCCCGGCTCGATCGGTGTTTGGCCCTTGTAACGTACCCTCTAGGTGCTGTCGGTCTTCAGAATTTCCAACGCCCCGCCAAAATCCTGATCTGCCGGCACAAAGGCACCATTGCCTGAGGTGGCATAACTAGGCGATCCAGATGTGCCGTTCCCGTTTGAATATGCCGCCAGTCCCTCTGAATAGGGGGCAGGCGTGTATGTGGCCATGTTCATATATATATCCCTTTCGCGCTTCTCCGGCGCAACTGCCGGACAGGCATTGGGAAATATCAACAAGGCGTTTACGGGCCGCTATGGCACCGTCACGGTGGCGTTGCGCCTCAGACTGCCGCCCCCGGCGCATCCAGAATCTGCACCCCACTTATCCGCCAGCCCTCGGGCGTCTCAATCATTCGGTATTCAAGGTAATGCGGGCGGCCATCGGCATCTGTGATCTGCACCCTCTGCCAAAAGCTGCCACCTTCTTCACGCAACTCCAGATATGTCACATCAGCCGGACGCCAAACCATCGGATAGCCCTGCGTCACCATGCGGCCGAAATTTTCAGGTGACTGAAAAAACTGCTGCAAACCAGGGCTGGCGAAGGTGAAAGCGGTGGCAAAATCATCCACCTTAAACGCCTCGAACTGTTGGCTGATGGTGTTGCGAATATCGCTATCTTGCGCCTGCGCGCCAAATGCGCCCATCACCGCAATTGCTGCGGTCAAGACCAGTACTCTCATCATAGCTACTCCTCTGGCTTACGTGACTCTAGGCAAACCACGCAAGCCAGAGGACAAGAGTTTCACGCCGCTGCGAGTTTTCCCGCCAGCGCATCGTCGATCAAAGAAATGGTTTCATCCACACCGTAGAGCGCGATGAATCCGCCGAACCGTGGCCCTTGAGACGCGCCTAGCAGCACTTCGTATAGTGCGGTGAACCAATTGCGCAGCGGCTCAAAACGTTCTTTGCCGACGGCAAAAACCATCGTCTGCAAAGCTTCCGCATCCAGACCGCTATCCCACGACGCCAATTGCGTGCGCAGATCTTCTAATGCCTCGCGCTCCAGATCAGACGGTGCGCGGAACACTTTGGCAGGTTTCACAAAATCGTTATAATAGCGTACCGCATACCCTGCCGCCGCATCCATACTGGGGTTGCTCTCAGGTGTTGCCTCTGGCGCATACCGCTGGATAAAGCCCCACAACTGCGCCTTGTCCTCAGCCGAGGAAACTGACGCGAGGTTGAGCAGCATCGCAAAAGGCACAACCATATCCGACTTTGGCACATCGCCACCGTGGATGTGCCACACAGGGTTGTTCAATTGTGCTTTGATATCTTGCGTCTCATAGGCGCGAAGCTGTTGGTGATATTCGTCCACAGCTTTCGGAATCACATCGAAATACATGCGCTTGGCCGTCTTGGGCTTGAGGTACATGAAATAGGACAAAGATTCGGCGCTGGCATAGGTCAGCCATTCGTCGATCGTCAGGCCATTGCCGGAAGACTTCGAAATCTTGTGACCATCCTGATCCAGAAATAACTCATAGATGAAATGCTCAGGCGCGCGGGCACCCAAAATTCGGCAGATGGAATCGTAGATTGGCGTATTGGTCGAGTGGTCCTTGCCGTACATCTCGAAATCAACGCCAAGTGCGGCCCAGCGTGCGCCAAAGTCCGGCTTCCATTGCAGTTTTACATTGCCACCGGTCAGGGGCAACGTCATCTCCTCGCCCTCTTCAGTGTCAAAGGTGATCGTGCCCGCCTTTGCATCCACTTTCTTCATCGGCACATACATCACGCGACCGGTTTCAGGATGGATGGGCAAGAAAATTGAATAGGTCTGGCGACGTTCTTCACGCAGAGATTTCAGCATCACAGCCATAATCTCGTCGTACTTTTCAGCCGCAAGCATCAGGATTTCGTCAAACAGGCCAGAGCCATAGAATTCTGTGGCCGAGTAAAACTCGTACTCAAAACCGAATGTGTCTAGGAACCGGCGCAGCATGGCGTTGTTGTGATCACCGAAGCTGTCGAACTTGCCAAACGGATCGGGGACAGACGTCAACGGTTTTTGCAGATGCTCGGCCAGTGCCACAGGGTCGGGCACGTTGCTTGGCACTTTGCGCATCCCGTCGAGATCGTCCGAGAAGCAAATGAGCCGCGTGGGAATATCGCTGATCGCCTCGAAAGCACGGCGGATCATGGTTGTCCGCGCGACCTCGCCAAAGGTACCGATGTGCGGCAAGCCGGAGGGGCCATAGCCTGTCTCAAACAACACATAGCCCTTTTCCGGCATCTTTCCCTGATAGCGTTTGAGTACCCGGCGCGCTTCTTCAAAAGGCCACGCTTTGCTCTGCATTGCTGCATCCCGCATCTCAGACATATCAAACTTCCCGAAAATTATCGTCCGCGCCCTATCGCGCGGCTGTCGCTTCATCTATTGTGCAAGGCCTACGCCGTCAATATTCTGCAGGCCTACCGGTTGCGCGCAAAGGACCCATCCAATGACAAATGACCCTTCCCTCGCGCTGAGCGCCCAGGATTGCCTTATAGCTGTAATGGTTGCTGTTTCCGCCTCTGACGGCGATATCGGCACAACCGAGTTGATCAAGATTCAGGCAGCCGTAAACCTGTTGCCAATTTTTGCGGACTTCGACGTGGACCGGATTAAAACCGTCAGTCAGATAGTGTTTGACTTGTTTGAACAGGAGGACGGGCTTGATGCGCTCTTTGGTCTGATCAAAGGCGCGCTGCCTGACCGCCTCAATGAGACAGCCTATGCACTGGCTTGTGACGTGGCCGCGGCCGATGGCACGCTAGAAGAAACCGAACTGCGCTTGCTTGAAGAAATCCGCTATGAGCTGGAAATAGATCGTCTTCATGCTGCCGCGATCGAGCGTGGCGCACGCGCGCGCCACTTGACCTGAATAGGCTCAGGCGCCGTACAGCACGCCCCAGCGTTCCAATAACTGCTGCTGCATGCGCTTTGCGCGGCGGTTCCAGCTAACGCCACCGGGCGGGCCTTCACGCTCCGCGCGGGTAAGTTTGGCGCGGATACTTTCATCTGCGGCAAATATCGCAAAGGCCATCTCGGTGCCATTCGGCCCCGTCAGATACCCCGCGAGAGATGAGACAAAGTTAAGCGTACCGGTCTTGGCGTCGACCTTGATCGGATGATCCTTGACCACCTTGCGCTTGTCATCACGCATCGCAATCGGCTTCAGGATGTCACGCATCCCCTCCGCGTGAACCTTCAACAGCGCAGTTACCATGTCGCTTGCGGTGATACGGCTGTCATCACCAAGGCCAGAATGGTCCACCAGCGCGGCAGACTGCATCCCCAGACGGGTTTGCGCCCAAAGGTTCATCTCTTGTGCTGACGCCTTCAAGTTGTCTGAGGGTTTGCCACGCGCAGCCGTTGCGGCAAGCCCCACCATTTCAGCGGTCAGGTTCGTAGACCATTTCAACATGTCGCGCAGGATACTGCGCAAATCTGTGCTCTGATTGCTGACCAGCACCTCACCCTCGGGCAGGCTGGTGACCATCTTTGGCGCACCAAGGCGTATCCCGTTAGACCCTGCGAGGCTCTCGAAGACCTCACCAGCATAAAGCCCCGGCTTGCGCACTGGCAACCAGCGCGCACCGCTGCCGCCCAGCGCGCCGCGCGCGACTGTCCAAGCGTCACGGCCGGCACTATTCTCGTAGGTGTACACTGGCGAAGAGCGATCCCTGATCTGCATCGCCGCCATCCGCACCGCGGGGCGGTATTTTTCCGTCCGCCCCTCCATTGTGATGGCGTATTTACCATTCGCGCGCTTCCATTCAAAATGCACACGGTTGTAGTTGAGCGCGATGCCCGACACTCCGGGGTTATAGCCGACCTGATCTGGTTGCTCGGGATCAATACGGTCCAGAACCGGCAAACTTGCCTCGTAAACCTTGAAATCGCCCCTGACACCAATGATGCCCGCCGCCTTCAGATTGGCCGCCATTTTGGCCAGCGTGTCAGTGTCCAACGTCGGGTCATTGCCACCGACAAGTATCAGATCACCCAAAATTTCGCCGTCTGCCACGCCACCGGTGGCCAGCAACTGCGTCTCGAAACGATGGTCCGCCCCAAGAGCATCCAGCGCATAAAGCGCGGTGATCGCCTTTGTGACGCTGGCAGGCGGACGGGAAGTCGCCGCCTGCGCACTTTCAAGCGTCATTCCCGAGTTCAAATCAGCCACCACGAAGGAAACCTTGTCCGTGAGCTTTGCCTCGCTCAGGATGTCCTTGGCGCTGCGCACGGCACGTTTAAGGAGATCCTCGCCGCGCATCACCGGCCGCAGGGAGGCCTCGGGCGGAGCCGCCTGAACAGCAGGCGCACCAATCAAGCACGCTGCGGCCACAGCCGTACCTAAAAAATATCGTCGTGATAATGCGCGTTCCATGCCCTAGGGTTACCGCAAGAGCAGACCCGGCTACAAGCGGTCAAAAATCACTTTCTGTCCATTAATTTGCGTGCTAGCGCAGCGCGATGCAACGCGCCGTTCTTATCATGTTTCTAGCCATGTCGCTGATCCCTGCGGGGGACAGCGCCGGAAAACTGCTGACCAGCTCCTACGCGACAGCGCCGATATTCGTCGCTTGGTCCCGCTTTGTTGTGGGGGCCCTTGCGGTCTTGCCGTTTGTACCGCGCAGCGCTTGGGCGCTCTTGCGGAACTGGCGCATCTGGCTGCGGGCGGCCACACTTGCCGCTGGCATTACCTGCATCCAGACAGCGCTGAGGGTCGAAGACGTCGCAACCGTTTTTGCTGCCTTCTTTATAGGACCGCTTATTAGCTACGCATTAGCGGTCCTATTCCTGCGCGAGCCGGTGACGCTGTTGCGCTCGGTACTGGTTCTTGTGGGCTTTGCTGGTGTCCTAATCGTGGTACGCCCCGGAATGGAAACCAGCGCAGGCGTTCTTTGGGCTCTTGCCGCGGGTACATGTTATGGCGTTTTCCTGACCATGTCGCGTTGGCTCGGCCCCTTGGGCACCCCCATGGCCCTCACGTTCACACAACTGCTTATCTCTGCACTATTGTTGCTGCCATTCGGGCTGGCGCAAGTTCCCCCTATGACAGGAGCTATCGCCGCCCTGACTATTACCTCTGCCCTATGCTCAATGTTGGGTAACTTGCTGTTGCTCTTTGCCTACAAGTTGGCACCCGCCACGCGGATCGCACCGATGGTCTATTTCCAACTGGTCGCAGCCGTCGGCCTTGGCTGGGTGATCTTCGGCGATCTGCCAGACGTTTGGACATGGACCGGACTTATCGTCATCCTGACCGCGGGTCTTGCTTCAACCCGTTTACGCTGACCATCCACCAGAAGCGCGGATCGCAGACGAGGACACATCCATCATCGGCACATTCACAAAACACCATGCGGGTGCATGGGTGTGCGCCAACCCTTGACTGAACCGACCCGGAATTCTGTATGGCGCATAGAGAGTGGCGGTGCGGCTCATCCGGGCCGATATCCGCTGCCCCGGACGCGCAAGAATGCCCATCGGAACCGAATTCACAATATCCTGCCAGTCCTGCCAAAGATGGAACTGCGCCAGATTATCCGCGCCCATCAACCAGACAAACCGCTGCTTCGGATAAAGCCCTTGCAGCGCGCGCAATGTCTGGGCGGTGTACCGCGTACCGAGACGCTCTTCGATCCCCGTCACTTTTACACGCGGATGCTGCATCACCGCGCGGGCCTGCGCAAGGCGCTGTTCCATAGGCGCGGGTCCGTGAGACTTAAGCGGGTTTCCGGGGCTCACAAGCCACCAGACCTGATCCAACCCAAACCGTTTGAGCGCTTCACGCGTAATATGCGCGTGCCCTGCATGCGCGGGATCAAACGACCCGCCCAACAGACCGATCACCTGACCAGATGCCGCATATGGAATATCATGGCGCAAAACGAAAACGGCCCCCGAGGTATCTCAGGGGCCGAAAGGACGGGATGCCCCACCATTTGTCAATCAGAGTCAGCTCTCGTATTTGACGATCTCGCCAGACTTCAAGCGACTGAAGTAGCTATTCATCTCGCGCTTGACGATCGGCATAAGGAAGTAGAGCGCCGTAATGTTGACAACAGCCATGGCAAAGATCATCGCATCAGAGAAGTCGATAACCGCACCCAGCTGAGCTGCTGCACCGACGATGATGAAGAAGCAGAAGATCAACTTAAAGATCAGCTCGGTCGTTTTGCCCTCACCAAACAGGTAGGTCCATGCCTTCAGGCCGTAGTAGGACCAGCTGATCATGGTAGAGAACGCAAACAGGATCACCGCAACCGCCAGAACGTAAGGGAACCAGCTGAAGCCCGTCGCGAATGCCGCAGAGGTCAACGCCACACCGGAAGACCCATCGGTCGTCTGGATCGCATTACCCGCCTCGTTCAACACGAAGTTGCCTGTCGCAGGGTCCATCACCAACACGCCAGAAATCGTGATAACCAGCGCCGTCATGGTGCAGATCACAACCGTATCAATGAAAGGCTCCAGCAGTGAAACAACACCCTCGGTCACAGGCTCTTTTGTACGCACGGCTGAGTGTGCAATCGCCGCAGAACCAACACCGGCTTCGTTCGAGAATGCCGCCCGCTTGAAGCCTTGGATCAACGCACCGACGAAACCGCCAGCAACACCAAGACCTGTAAAGGCACCGGCAAAGATCTGGCCAAAAGCCCAGCCAATCTGGTCTGCGTTCACAATCAGAATGATCAAAGCGGCAATTACATACATCACACCCATGAACGGCACGACCTTCTCGGTCACCGAGGCAATGGATTTGATCCCGCCAACAATGACCATGAACACTACAACAGCAAAGATACTGCCAGTGATGAGGCCAGAGAAATCTCCCGTAATCTGGGTGATCTGCGCATGTGCCTGATTGGCCTGGAACATGTTCCCGCCTCCCAATGCACCGCCAATCGTAAAGATCGCAAAGATCACCGCCAGCACTTTGCCACCTGGCAGGCCACGCTCTCTGAAACCCTTGGTCATATAGTACATGGGACCACCCGAAACCGATCCGTCAGGATACTCGTTCCGGTACTTCACACCCAATGTACACTCGGTGAATTTCGAGGCCATGCCAAGCAGACCGGCCACAACCATCCAAAAGGTTGCCCCCGGACCACCGATCCCGACAGCCACCGCAACACCTGCGATGTTACCCAGACCCACGGTACCCGACAGCGCTGTTGTCAGCGCCTGAAAGTGGCTCACTTCGCCCGCGTCGTCAGGGTCAGAATAGTCGCCCTTGACCAGACTAATCGCGTGACCAAATGCCTTAAACTGGATGAAGCCGAAATAGATCGTGAAGATCGACGCGGCGACAACCAGCCACAGCACAATCCAAGGAAAGTTTGTGCCAGGCAGGTTCATGAAAATCAGGTTCACGAACCAGCCTGTAGAGCTAGCGAACACATCGTTGACCTTCTGATCGAAAGAGACCGCATCCTGCGCGGCCGCAAGTGTGGGCAGGCTTAACGCCGTTGCCGCAAACCCGCTTGCTAGAAATCGTTTCATATCTGCCCCCTTATGGAATGACCGTGATCGGAACGCTGGACGCAGCAACCAGCCGCCCCGTCACGCCACCAAACAACCGCTCTTTCATATTCCGTTCGCCCACACGCCCAACGACGATCTGCGAAGCGTTGTGCTTTTTGGCCAGCTTTTCCAGAATCTCGGCGACATCGCCGTGCTTGACGATCCCCTCCACAGTGCAGCCATCGGATTGTGCCAACGCAACAGCTGGGTCAATCACCCGCTCACGGGCAAGGTTCAGTTCTTCTTCACGGCGGGCATGACGCATTTCGTTTTCTTCAGCGGTCTGAAAGCTAAACGGCGACCATTCGATGACATAGACCAGCACAATACGACAATCGCCGATAAGCTTGGCCCGGGATGATGCGAAATCGAGCGCGCGCTTGCCCGCATCCGATCCGTCCAGACCCACGATGAGAGTGGTTTGAGACATTATATTTCCCCTGTTTGCGACTGCATCAAAATAGCAGTCCGGTTTCTCCCCCGCCAATCTGGGCAAAATACCCGAGGAGGATGCTTAAACTCTAACATCATACACTGCGACATTTTGACCTATTTTTTCAATACTTCGGGGAATTGGCCTTAATTTTCCGATTTTACATCCCGAATGATTCCCAAGCGAGGTGAAATATGATCATGCGACCTTATCCGCCTTCATTAACTCTGGAAGCCGGTGTCTTGTAGAATGAATTGTTGGCTAGGCTGTGAAACTGCCATCGATATCAGAACAGCTATTCACCCGATGCGCCTGAATCTGCCTCAAACTGTTCCTACCCCGTGTCGTTCGCACCCATGAACGGCGCAATAGACGTCTGTCTAAATCAACGCATCATCCGATCCGCTTCGGGCGCGATATCCTTGTGCCGTTGATCTTGCCTTGCGCGCCAGTTATTGCAAGCCAAACCCTGACTCATACGAGGAACAGCGCCATGGCCGCATATCAATACGTCTACCACATGCAAGGGGTCTCGAAAACTTACCCCGGTGGTAAAAAATGCTTTGAAAACATCCACCTAAATTTCCTTCCCGGCGTGAAAATCGGTGTCGTCGGCGTGAACGGCGCTGGCAAATCCACCCTGATGAAAATCATGGCTGGTATGGACAAGGATTACACAGGAGAGGCTTGGTCCGCTGAAGGCGTCCGTGTTGGATACCTGCCGCAGGAACCTAAACTTGATCCTACGTTGACCGTACGCGAGAATGTCATGCTGGGTGTTGCGGGCAAAAAGGCGATCCTGGACCGCTACAATGAGCTGGCCATGAACTACTCGGACGAGACTGCCGATGAGATGGCATCTTTGCAAGACCAGATCGATGCCGAAAACCTCTGGGATCTCGACAGCCAGATCGACGTCAGCCTCGAAGCCCTGCGCTGCCCCCCAGATGACGCGCACATCAACGATCTGTCCGGCGGTGAAGCTCGCCGCGTGGCACTGTGCAAACTGCTGCTCGAAGCGCCAGAAATGCTGCTTCTTGACGAACCAACCAACCACCTTGACGCAGAAACCATCGCGTGGCTGCAGCAGCACCTGATGGCCTACAAGGGCACGATTCTGATCGTCACCCACGACCGTTACTTCCTAGATGACATAACCACATGGATTCTGGAACTCGACCGCGGTCGCGGCATTCCTTGCGAGGGTAACTACTCTGATTGGCTGGAGCAAAAGGCCAAGCGTCTGAGCCAGGAATCCCGTGAAGACAAATCCCGCCAGAAAACGTTGGAGCGCGAGCTTGAATGGATGCGTCAGGGTGCCAAGGCCCGCCAGTCCAAATCCAAAGCGCGGATCAAATCCTACAACGAGATGGCAGACCAGTCAGAGCGTGAAAAGCTCGCGACGGCGCAGATTGTCATCCCGAACGGTCAGCGCTTGGGCAACAAGGTGATGGACGTCGAAGGACTGTCCAAGGCCATGGGCGACAAGCTGTTGGTCGAAAATCTCAGCTTCTCCTTGCCGCCCGGCGGCATTGTCGGCGTTATTGGCCCCAACGGTGCCGGTAAATCAACCCTGTTCAAGATGCTGACCGGTCAGGAACAGCCAGATGCAGGCACGATCGAGGTCGGCGACACTGTGCAGCTGTCCTATGTCGACCAGTCACGTGATGACCTAAACGCCGACGATAACGTCTGGCAGGCAATCACAGGAGGGGCCGAACTGATCCAGTTGGGCGATGCCGAAGTGAACTCCCGCGCCTATTGTTCGTCCTTCAACTTCAAGGGCAGCGATCAGCAAAAAAAGGTCGGGCTGCTATCTGGTGGTGAGCGTAACCGCGTTCACATGGCGCGCCTGTTGAAATCAGGTGGCAACGTGCTGCTGCTCGATGAACCGACAAACGATCTGGACGTGGAAACCCTGCGTGCGCTCGAAGACGCGCTGGTGGACTTCGCCGGCTGCGCCGTGGTCATTTCCCACGACCGCTTCTTCCTCGACCGTATCTGTACCCACATCCTTGCCTTTGAAGGCGAGGCCCATGTGGAGTGGTTCGAAGGCAACTTCGAGGACTACGAAGAAGATAAAAAACGTCGTCTTGGTGCCGATTCACTTGAGCCAAAGCGCCTCAAGCACAAGAAGTTCATGCGCTAAAGTTGATGAGGGAGGGCGGCCATTGCGCCGCCCTTTCTACTTTGCGGGGAGCCCGCGCACCATTTCCCCGAACGCAATGATTTGCCTAAATAGCTCCGATCAGGCCCCTGCGATCCTGAAGGACAATCTTTCGAACAATCCCTGAACCTGAAAGGGATCAGCTTGACTGCCCAGATCCGCGCGGGACTGAAAGCTGCGCATGACATCCGCAGCCATCTTTCCCGGCCAAGCCTCGGGCCCTTCGATCCGGCGTGCGGTGATGATTGGTGTAATCGACATCCCTGTCGCGCGACTATCCCAGAGTTTAACAAGCGCATGGTTCGTCCCACGCTGCAAATCAGTCTGTTTCAAAGTCGCACCCTCATGGGCAGCAACAAACATGGTCCCGCGACCTGCATAGGCAAAATAGCAATTCTGCGCGTCAATCACGTCACTCAAGGCGTTGCTGACAGCTTCAATACCCGCACGGAACTGTGCAGGTCTACTGCCGCGATAGAACTCCAGCGCGTTATCCATTTGGACACTGAACAAGGTCAGATCGAGACGGGAATCTCCTCTGCGCAGCAATTCGTTCTCAAGACTCAAGAAACGTTTCACACAAGGGCGTGGTTGCAGGTCGAACGGCTCATCAAATGACACCTCTGCGAGCCGCCCAAGTTCCTCTAACGCAGCAGAGTTTACCCGCTCTCGCTGCTGACTGTCATTAAGCAACGCTGCCAGCCTGATCCGCGTCACCAACTCCAACGCGTCGAAGGGCTTACTGACAAAATCCGTCGCCCCGGCATCGAATGCGCGGCTCATCATATCGCGCGCGCGGCTTGCGGTTATCATGATGACAGGCGTTGACCGGTAACGTTCAAGCGTGCGCAGCTTGGCGCAAACCTCAATCCCGCTTGTCCCAGGCAACATAATATCCAGCAAGAACACATCGTAGGGCACCTTCGCAATCTCGATCAATTCCAGCGCATCCTCGGCGGATGCAGCGAAGGTAATGTCATCAAAGCCGTTTTCTTCAAGCGCGACCCCGAGAACATCCAGTGTCACCGGGTCATCATCCACTGCCAAAATTCGCACTATCGGTTCCTCGCTCACTACCAGTTGCCCCGGCAGGTTAAGCAGGAGCCCTTTTCCTAATAATTGACGCAAATCACGGCAGAGGTGCGGCAGCCGCGTGTCAACAAGACGTACAGAAAGGTGAATCTAAGATAAATTCACGCTGCGGCGTCCAGAAAACCTTGGCTAAGGCAGGTCCCGTCAGCAGATTCGGCATGCCAGCGCCACTCAAATAAATGCCACTCATTTTGGTGGAAATCCCGCGCTGAGTTGGCCCCGTTCTTAGCTTTGATAGGGCGAAAAGTCATAAAACCCCTTGGCTTTCTATAGGGATAGCCCCCTCACCCCCGCGCTGGCAGATGTTTGCCTTTGCCCCCCATGCCACTTGAAATTCTGGGGTCTTTATGCCATATCTCAAAACGCAAACGTTATCTTTATCCAGACCACTGTCTCCGCTACCGCGTTCAGTCTCTCGATTACAGACCGACCAAGCCGGGCCATCGCACACTGCGGATGGCATTTAAACTTAGGAGACTACGGAATGGCTACTGGCACCGTAAAATGGTTTAACACTACAAAAGGCTTCGGCTTTATCGCACCCGATGGCGGCAGCAAAGACGTGTTCGTGCACATCTCTGCTGTTGAACGCGCTGGCCTCACAGGCCTGGCCGACAACCAGAAAGTGACTTTCGACATCGAAGCTGGCCGTGACGGCCGCGAATCTGCGACAAACATCGCACTCGCGTAAGCTGTTCAACGCGGCGCAGACTTAGATCCGCACCCGCAGAACACGGCATTTTGACCGGCCATTCTGCAACGAATGGCCGGTTTTTCCGTTCTGGGCTTGATAATTTAAGTATTTTTGCGACATTGACGCCAATTCATCCGAAAAAGGACCATAAAATGCGCCGTCGTACATTTATTGCAAGCTCTATCGCTGCCACCGCCCTGCCCCAGGTCGTTTCCGCCCAAGCAGCGGCTTTTGATCCGACGCCGCAAATGGTGCGCGTGAAGAAGAACTACCAAGTCGGCGAAATGCTGATCCTGCCACGCAGCTACTATCTGTATTTCATCACCGATGAAAACCAAGCCATGCGTTATGGCGTTGGCGTTGGCAAAGCAGGTCTGGAATTTACCGGCTCCGCAACGATTTCAGTGAAAAAAGAGTGGCCCACGTGGCGCCCGACCGATGAAATGATCGAGCGGGACCCCCAGTCCTACGGCCGCTTCATCGGCAACACAGAAGCACAGCCCGGTGGCCCCGATAACCCGCTCGGTGCGCGCGCACTTTATCTGTTCCAGAACGGCAAAGACACGTACTTCCGCATCCACGGCACCACAGCGCCCAAATCTATCGGTCGCTCGGTGTCCAACGGCTGCATCCGTATGTTGAACGAGCATGTTCAAGATTTGTACCAGCGCGTGCCGATCGGGACCAAAGTGACGGTTCTCTGACTACACTGAAATCACATTAAAAAGGGCCGGTGCTTGCGCCGGCCTTTTCTATTTTGCCCAAGCAGACTTTTCTACCGACCATGCAGCAGATCAGCGCTTAGACAGCTCCTCTAGAACGTTCATCGCATCATGCTCGCGGCCATCTGGAACAAACAGATGGTCATGGAAGAAGCCCGAAACAGGGTTTACCCCCATGTCATGCTTTGCAAGTTCCGTTGCAATTCGAGCCATAAACCCTACCGCTTCTAAAGACGAGTGAATGTTCAGTGTGATCATCCGGCATGGAAATTCGTAAGCCAGCCCATGCTTTTCGGCTTCAGACTTCAGCAAGATATAGGTGGTTCCTTCCGCTTCTTTGAACATCATACGAGGCTCAATGCCTGCCAGTGTCTGATAGGACTGAAGGGTGACGAAAACATACAAACCATCAACGAGAACTGCAGATAGCGACTTAATGAGTTCATCTAAATTTGATTCAACGGTCATGCCTGATTCACTTTGCTGGATTTTACTGATTTGTGAGTATGTAACTGGAAAACGTGCATGTCGAGTTGGCAGGTTTCAGACAACCCTAGCCGGCTCGGATTTCAAGCGGCCCCTGACAACCAAACGTACAGACTTCGGGCGGACAGCAAGCATGAAAAAAGGGGCCCGCACTTTTGTGCCAGCCCCTTCCTTCGGTCTATTGTCTGAGCTTACTTCAAAGCGGCATCTGTAATCACAGACGTCCACGCACCCTCTGGCTGCTTGGAGATCACCGGATCAGAACCACCAGCCAGCAGCGTATCCACTGTGCGCTGGTAATCGGCTTCGACCAATGCACCGTTGGAACCAGCAGTCAGCTTGGCGATTTCTTTCATCATACGGACCTGTGCGTCCTCGGATTGGGCGCCGGTTTCATCATTCTCGATGATGATGCCGCCTGCTTCCTCGGGGTTCGCTGCCGCATACTCCCAACCCTTCATCGAAGCGCGTACAAAGCGGGTCATCTTGTCAACAAAGACTTCGTCCTTGAGGTTGTCTTCAAGCACATAGATGCCGTCTTCCAGCGTCGCGACACCTTGGTCTTCGTACTTGAACGTCACCAACTCATCTGGGTTCACGCCTGCATCCAGCACCTGACCGTATTCGTTGTAGGTCATCGTCGAGATACAATCCGCTTCACGTTGCAACAGCGGATCTACGTTGAACCCCTGCTTGAGCACGGTCACACCGTCCTCACCGCCATCTGTGTCGATGCCTTCTTTGCTCATCCAGCTCAAGAACGGATATTCATTGCCAAAGAACCACACGCCGATGGTCTTACCCTTAAAGTCCTGAACAGACGTGATGCCGGTATCTTTCCAGCAAGTAAGCATCAGGCCAGACGTCTTGAATGGCTGGGCGATGTTCACAACTGGAAGCCCCTTCTCCCGCGCAGCAAGCGCTGATGGCATCCAGTTCAGCATCGCATCCGCGCCTCCGCCCGCAAGAACCTGTGGGGGTGCGATATCAGGACCACCCGGCAGGATCGTCACGTCCAGACCTTCATCCTCATAGAACCCCTTATCCTGAGCCACGTAGTAGCCAGCAAATTGGGATTGAGTGACCCACTGCAACTGCAAAGTGACTGCATTGGCGTGCCCATCCGCAAGCATCGGCGTCGCCGTCATCCCTGCGGCACATGCCGCCGCCATCATAAATTTTTTCATCGTTCGACCTCCAAGTCGGTTGGTTATTAATAGCCCCGTTTATCGGGGTCGTTGGTTATCTCTGTGACGGGTGCCAGAACGTCACCCGCTTTTCGATCAGGCTCATCATCCCGTAAAATGCGCTACCGGCCAAGGCCGCCACCACAATCTCGGCCCAGACCATATCAAGCGCAAGCTGCCCGAAGCTAGTTGAGATGCGAAAGCCCATCCCAACTGTAGGCGAGCCAAAAAATTCAGCAACAATCGCGCCGATCAACGCGAGCGTTGTGCCGATCTTCAAACCGTTGAAGATAAACGGCATCGCGGCAGGCAGTCGAAGCTTGAACAACGTGGGCCAATAGCCCGCCGCATAAGTCCGCATCAGATCACGCTGCATGATATTGGTATCTTTCAGCCCTGCAACCGTGTTCACAAGGATCGGAAAGAATACCATCACAGCAACCACAGCGGCCTTGGATTCCCAATCGCTGCCCAGCCATTTCACTAAAATAGGCGCGGTGCCTACGATCGGCAAAGCGGCCATAAAGCTGCCCACGGGCAAGATCCCGCGTGTCAGAAAATCAGAGCGATCCGCAATCACGGCCACAACAAACGCCGCGAGCGCACCAACGATATAACCGCTCAAAGCGCCCTTAAGCACAGTCTGACGGAAGTCCGCCCAAAGGGTTGGCCCCTCTTGGCCAAGCCGTTCCAGCACCGCGGAAGGTGCGGGCAGGATCACGGGGTTCACCTCGAACCCGCGCACCATCAGCTCCCACACGACCAAAATCACCAGACCAAATATCGCTGGCACCGCGATCTTGACGATAGTGCTGTCTGATGACGCGCCGTTCGCAAGGCGCACATTCACCCACCACCCAAGGACCCAAAAGATCAAACCGAGCATTACATAAATCATGCTGCACCCATCCCCATCCGTCGCAGGGTTGCCCGCTCGATAACACTCAACAGACCCACCAGTGCCGCCGCAGTCAAGGCTGCTGCAAACAGCGCAGCCCAAGACACCAGCGGTTGCCCGTATTGATCACCAACCAGCATCCGCGCACCAAATCCAGCGCGCGCGCCAGTCGGCAGTTCAGCCACAATCGTCCCAATCAGTGACGCTGATATCCCGATCTTGAGCGATGCAAAAAGGTACGGCGCAGAGGCAGGTAGCCGCAGCGCCCAAAAGCTTTGCGTGTCCGATGCATTATAGGTCCGCAACAGGTCAAGTTGCATTGCCGACGGGCTGCGCAGCCCTTTCACCATGCCGACCACTACAGGAAAAAACGACAGATACGCGGCAATCAACGATTTAGGAAACAGCCCTTGTATGCCCATCGAACCCAACACAACAATCACCATCGGCGCCAGCGCCAGAATAGGGATGGTCTGGCTCACAATCGCCCAAGGCATGACTGAACGCTCCATCACGCGGCTATAAACAATCCCGACCGCCAGCAAAATGCCCAAGCCCGTCCCTATTGCGAAGCCCAGCAGCGTTGGCGCCAACGTCACCCAGCCATGATAAACAAGCGACCGCTTCGAGGTAACCTTCTTGGCAAAGATCGTATCGTACATCTCGCCAGCTACCTGTTGTGGGCTGGGCAGACGCGGGCGTTTGAACCCGTATGTCAAAGGGATCAAATCAGGATTGCGAAGGGCCAGCGCGATACCGCCAACCTCTTGCCGCGCAGCAGGCGTATCAGGCTCCACCAGAATTCCGTCCCGCTGTGACTGATCCGCAACCAGATGCATGTTCATCGGGACGACTGCCAGAAGCCAAAAACCCAGGATCGCGGCAATAACTGTCAGGACAGGCACAACAGACTTCACGATGCACCCCCAGCCATGAGTTCCACCAGAATTGCATGTCTACGCGCGGATAAGGAAACGCCGTGGGAGGGCGGGCGGGACGTCGTCGCAGACGCGTGCAGGACGACATCTGCACAAACATCAGTCATCCGCATGCCCCGCCCGCAACCCTTCACGCACCCGGTGCGCAATCGCCAAGAATTCCGGTGTCTCACGAATCTCCAAAGGTCGCTCCTTCGGCAGAGTACTTTCGATCACATCCGTAATGCGCCCAGGTCGCGGGCTCATGACTACAATCTTGGTGCTCAGATAAACCGCTTCAGGGATCGAGTGAGTGACAAAGGCGATCGTCTTGCCTGTCCGCTCCCACAACTTCAAAAGCTGCTCGTTCAAATGGTCGCGAACAATCTCGTCCAGCGCACCGAACGGCTCGTCCATCAACAGGAGGTCCGCATTAAACGACAGTGCCCGCGCAATACTCGCACGCTGCTGCATCCCACCGCTCAATTGCCATGGAAACTTGTTCTCGAACCCCGAAAGCTCGACCAACTCCAGTACCCGCGCAACCCGCTCGACACGCTCGGCCTTGGGCACGCCCATGATTTCCAAAGGCAGCCTGATGTTCCCGCCAATGGTGCGCCATGGATACAGCCCCGCCGCTTGAAACACATAGCCATAAGCCCGCGCTTCCCGCGCCGCTTGGGGAGAGACACCATTCACGGCAATCTCGCCACCCGTCGGCTGTTCCAAATCCGCCATTACCCGCAGGAATGTCGTCTTGCCGCAGCCCGATGGCCCGATAAAGCTGACAAATTCGCCCTGCTTGATGTCAAGATCGACGCCCTTGAGCGCATGGATAGGCCCGTCGTTGGTCTGGAAGGTCAGGTCGAGGTTCTTGGCAGAAATTACAGATGCTGACATGGCTTAGGCTCCCTTAGTTTCGGGTGAGCAGTAGATCCGAAACGCAATATACGGCCCTAAGAAAAAGGCAATCGTTGCAGGGACGAAGAAAATTCCCGCAAAACTGTTAAGGTCCGGATAAGCCAAAATTCCAAATGGCACCATGCCTCCAAAAAACGCGACACCAAAGGAACTGACTGCCGCAGCGCCAGGATCACCCAAACCATTCACAAAAGGTAAGTTCCATATCATAAGCCAAATCAGCAAACCTATGGCGATACCCCAGCTCCAATTAATGGGACCTCCGATCAACAAGCCCCCAACGGTTATTGTTAGAAAACCATCAAGCAAAAGTACCAACTGCATTTTCCCGGAAGCTAACTGAAGTCCACAATACCCCAAACCCATAACAATTAGTGACAATGGGATAGTCAAAGCGCCAACTCTCCACCATCGACTGTCGTTCAACATTTCCGAGCGAGTGAGAAGAACCATCAAATCCCCGCCGGAATATTCAACGGATCACGCTTGATCATCTTCGGTGAATTCAACTCTTTCCATTTCGACAGCGCGACATTCGCACTCGGGAAAGCAGGCCGCGGCACAAACCGTCCTCGCCCCGGATTAGGCTGCGAATTCTGGCCCCATGCCCAGATCACTTCACCACGGCTCAGCGTAAAGCGGCTCTGCGCGCGCACCTCGAACCCTTCGAACACATTGTAGTCCAGCACCGAATGATGGTTCGCAGGGGAGATCGTCTTGGTAATCTTCGGATCCCAAACCACAATATCCGCATCCGCACCCTCAACAATCGCACCCTTGCGCGGGTAGATATTCAGGATTTTCGCCACATTGGTCGAGGTCACAGCTACAAATTCATTCATCGTCAAACGACCCGTCTCGACCCCCTCGGTCCACAACACAGCAAGGCGTTCTTCCAAACCGTTCGACCCGTTCGGAATGATCCGGAAATCATCACGCCCCGCCCGCTTCTGCTCAGTGCTGAACGCCGCATGATCCGTTGCAACCACCTGCAAGCTCCCCGCCTGCAAGCCAGCCCACAGCGAATCCTGATGATCCTTGCTGCGGAACGGCGGCGACATAACCCGCCGCGCAGCATGATCCCAATCCTTGTTGAAATACTCGCTCTCATCCAAGGTCAGGAACTGGATCAACGGCTCGCCATAGACGCGCATCCCCTTTTGCCGCGCACGCCGGATCGCCTCATGCGTTTGCTCACACGACACGTGCACGATGTACAATGGCACACCCGCCGTGTCTGCAATCGTGATCGCACGATTGGCGGCTTCGCCTTCCAATTCAGGAGGCCGGGAATAGGCATGGCCCTCAGGCCCCGTGATTCCCTCGTCAAAATACTTCTGCTGCAATTCCGCGACCAGATCGCCGTTCTCCGCATGCACCATCGGCAGTGCACCCAACTCCGCACAGCGCTTGAACGAGGCGAACATCTCATCGTCCTCAATCATCAACGCGCCCTTGTAGGCCATGAAGTGCTTGAACGAATTCACGCCCATATCTACCGCGTCTTTCATCTCGTTAAAGACGTTTTCATTCCAGCCCGTGATCGCCATGTGATAGCCGACGTCCGAGCAAATCTGCGGCGCGGACTTCCGGTGCCATTCGTTGATCGCATTCTTGATCGAGCCATCTTCACCGGGCAAACAGAAATCCACAATCATCGTGGTCCCGCCAACCGCTGCCGCCCATGTGCCACTTTCAAACGTCTCTGCCGCTGTGGTCCCCATAAACGGCATCTCAAGGTGCGTGTGTGGATCAATCCCGCCGGGGATCACATAGGCCCCCTCCGCATCAATGTACTCGTCGCCCTTAAGGTCCGTCCCGATCTGCTTGATCGTTTCTCCCTCAATCAAAACATCCGCGACCCAAGTCCGGTCCGCCGTGACGACCGTGCCGCCTTTGATTACTTTGGTCATCTTCTAACTCCTAATTGTCGCGGTCGATCACAATGTTTCGGAAGACTAAATCCCATTCCGGATTCATCCTAATGCCCCAAGTTTTATTTCCACATAAAAATGAGGCTGCAGCTTGAATGGAAGCAAAAGTCTTTTCGTCGCTAATCTTGTTGCCGCCTTGTGGGCCACAGACAAATAGCCCGTCTTTCTTTCTGGCTTCAGCAACCATTCCGGTGCCGGCCTGATAAATCCTCACCCAACAATCTCCGCTGTCTCCACCACCGCATGCAGCAAAACATCAGCCCCCGCCATGGCCCATTCCTTGGTGATCTCTTCCGCCTCGTTATGCGAAAGCCCGTCCACACAAGGACACATTACCATCGCAGAGGGTGCCACGCGATTGATCCAGCACGCGTCATGCCCTGCGCCCGAAATCAGGTTCATATGGGAATACCCCAGCCGTTCCGCCGCGTTGCGCACAGCCGTGACACAGCCCTCGTCGAACGCCACGGGATCAAACCCGCCGACCTTCTCGAACTCAATCCCCAGCCCCATGTCATCGGCAATCGCCTGCCCCTCGACCCGCAACCGCGCCTCCATATCCTCGATTACCGACAGATCAGGCGAGCGGAAGTCGACCGTAAACACCACCTTACCGGGGATCACATTGCGCGAGTTCGGGAAGACATCGATATGCCCCGCCGCCCCCACCGCATGAGGCGCATGGCTCCACGCGATCTCATCGACCGCACCCAAAATCCGCGCCATCCCAAGTCCCGAATTCTTACGCAGCGGCATCGGGGTAGAGCCTGTGTGGCTATCCTTGCCGGTCACCGTCACCTGCGTCCACGACAGCCCTTGGCCATGCGTGACAACACCGATATCCTTGCCTTCGGCCTCCAAAATCGGCCCCTGCTCGATGTGCAGCTCAAAGAAAGCATGCATCTTGCGCGCGCCCACTTCTTCCTCGCCGCGCCAGCCGATCCGTTTCAGTTCGTCACCGAACGCTTTGCCTTCCGCATCGACCCGGTCATAGGCCCAATCTTGGGTATGGATACCTGCGAACACGCCAGAGGACAGCATCGCAGGCGCATAGCGCGTGCCTTCTTCATTGGTGAAATTCGTCACCACGATCGGATGCTTTGTCTTCACGTTCAGGTCGTTGAGCGTGTGGATCAGCTCCAGCCCGCCCAGCACACCCAGAACCCCGTCATACTTGCCGCCCGTGGGCTGCGTGTCCAAATGGCTACCCACATAGACCGGCAGCGCATCAGGGTCCGTACCCTCGCGGCGAGCAAACATGTTGCCCATCTGGTCCAGGCCCATCGTGCAGCCTGCGGCCTCACACCAGCTTTGGAACAGCGCGCGTCCCTCACTGTCTTCGTCGGTCAGGGTCTGGCGATTGTTGCCACCCGCGATCCCCGGCCCGATCTGTGCCATCTCTATCAAGCTGTCCCACAGGCGGTCTGGATTGATTCTGAGGTTCTGTCCGGGCGCTGGCATTGCGGGCTCCTATCTGTCTTATTTCGGTCACCAGAATATGATCGTTTTTTTACCGTTTGGTAAAGTGACGATTGCGCCTCACTTCATTCCTGTCAAGAACTGCTTTAGAAAGACCCTCAGAGCGCTTGTTTAACTGCCCAATTTTCCAGCACCTGCGGAGCCGCCTGTGACAAACACCCCTGTAAAGAACCCAAGCCGCATCCAGATGCGTAACCGCAGGCTGATTCTCGACTCCGCCCTCGAGGTCTTTTCCCGCGACGGATTTGGCGGCGCGACGCTGGATGCGATTGCCAAAGGAGCGGGGCTCAGCAAGCCCAACGTCCTCTATTATTTCGAAGGCAAAACCGAGATTTACGTGACCCTTCTGAGCCAGCTTCTGGAGACATGGCTTGATCCGCTGGTCGAACTTGATCCGCAGGGCGATCCAGTCGAAGAACTGCTCGGCTATGTGCGTCACAAGCTGGATATGTCACTGGAACTTCCTGCCGAAAGCAAACTCTTTGCCGGCGAAATCCTGCAAGGCGCACCGCACATCGCGGATTATCTCAAGAATGACCTTAAACCGCTGTTCGACCGTAAATGTAGTGTCATTCAATATTGGATTGCGCAGGGAAAACTTCCAGATATCGACCCGGCCCATTTGATCTTTTCGATCTGGTCGACCACTCAGCACTATGCGGATTTCGGGGCGCAAGTCAGCGTTCTGCTTGATGAACAGGACCCAGCCGCTCGCGCGCATCAACACCTTGAAAAGATGTTCCGCCGATTGCTGTCACCCGTTAACTAATAAGCAAGATTCCCTCCCTGAATTAGGGATGTGTTAACCCCTTAGGATGAATTCTAGCCGTGGGTGGCGGCTACTATTGCAAGAAAAGGGGCAAGTCATGGCGTTGAATATTCCTGTAAACCTGATGAGCACCATCGCGCCGCCGACGCAGGCACAAAGCGCGTCCAACACCGCCGAAACTGGTGGTGACACAAACACTATTCAGCCAGTAGCCAAGTCTGGAAACACGCGTGGCGCATCGACGGGAAGCGATAGCAACGCGGGCTACGGAACTGCGTATCACAAAGCCAGCATTCCAAAGCCAGAGGGCGCAGAACCCAAATCGGTGGTCAGCGCGCAGGCACAAGCTGCCTCAGGCAATCAGATCGACACGGCAAAAGAAACGGACATCGCCCGGACGAAGGCCCTGATCGCCAGCGTGGCAGCGGCACCAGCTACCCTCAATGAATTGGCGGACCGCCCGAACAAGGTGGACCGCTATGCCCCACCTGACCCGTTGCCCACAGCACCAATCCTCAAGACGCCCGCACCAAAGCCGTTTAGGACGTCTCCGGACTGATCCCGCCTATTCTGCCGCCGTTGCCGAAGAAGGGTTGTTGGGGTGCGTTGTCCAGTTGGCATATGTATCCTCGACAACCTTGCCGGTGCGTGGATCGGTTGCGCCTGCGTCCATTGGCACCATCGAAATACAGTTATCCACCGGACAGACCTCTACGCAGAGGTTACAGGCCACGCATTCCTCATCAATCACGGTAAAGGTGCGGTCTTCGGACATTGCGATCGCTTGGTGCGAAGTATCTTCGCAAGCAGCAAAGCAGCGTCCGCAGCTGATGCAGTCGTCCTGATTGATTGACGCCTTGGCAATGTAGTTAAGGTTCAGATACTGCCAGTCGGTCGTGTTCGGCACCGCCGCACCCATGAAGTCCTGAATAGAAGTGTGACCCTTCTCGTCCATCCATTCGGACAGACCGCTGATCATCTCTTGCACGATCTTGAAACCATAGGTCATCGCCGCTGTGCAGACCTGAACGTTGCCACAGCCAAGCGTGATGTACTCAGCCGCGTCGCGCCATGTTGTCACGCCGCCGATACCGCTGATCGGCATACCAGCTGTGGCTGGCGCACGGGCGATCTCGCTCACCATGCTCAGCGCGATCGGTTTGACTGCCGGACCACAATAGCCACCATGCGTGCCCTTGCCGTCAATGCTTGGGTGCGGGCTCATCGTGTCCAGATCGACCGCGACGATAGAGTTGATCGTGTTGATCAAACTGACCGCATCGGCCCCGCCACGCCGTGCCGCTTCGGCAGGTTTGCGTACATCCGTGATGTTTGGCGTCAGCTTCACAATCACCGGTTTGGAATAATACTGCTTACACCAGCGCGTCACCAATTCGATGTATTCAGGCACCTGCCCCACGGCTGCGCCCATGCCACGCTCTGACATGCCATGCGGGCAGCCGAAGTTAAGTTCGATCCCGTCTGCACCAGTGGCCTCAACCTTTGGCAGAATGTCTTTCCACGCCTGCTCCTCGCAGGGCACCATGATGCTCACGATCACGGCGCGGTCAGGATAGTCGGCCTTGACGCGGGTGATCTCGTCCAGGTTGGTCTGCAAATCGCGATCAGTGATCAGCTCGATGTTGTTAAGCCCAAGCACGCGCCGGTCTGCACCGTGGATCACGCCGTAGCGCGGGCCATTTACGTTGACGACGGGCGGCCCTTCAGAGCCGAGTGTTTTCCAGACGACACCGCCCCAGCCCGCCTCGAATGCGCGGCGAACGTTGTATTCCTTGTCCGTCGGCGGCGCAGAGGCCAGCCAAAAGGGGTTTGGGGATTTGATGCCCAGAAAGTCAGTTGTCAGATCAGCCATGGGAGATGCTCCTACATATCCACGAGGGTTTCGAACCCGCCATAAATCAGCCGCGCCGCATCAAACGGCAGCGCGCCCATTTCGGCTAAACGCGGATCGCGCATCGCCTTTTCCATATTCGCGTCGCATGTGGCCTTGTCCGGCCATTCCTGCCAGCCGGTCACAACCGTCTCGCCCTCTTTGGCCGCAACGGCGAGAGGGAAGGACGTGCGCTCCCCATCCGGCACCATATCGCCCCACAGCTCGACCACGCGAAGCGCGCCATGGGATTTCAAGATTTCCGCAGCCATCCGACAATGCGCAAGATAGGCGTCTTTCTGGTCAGTCGGCACAGCGGCAACAAAGCTCATTACATACATCGCTAAAGTCTCCTCTTTGCAGACATCATAGCACAAAAAGACCTATCCAATGAGCAACGCATGAATATCCATTGCGGCATCGCGGCCCTCCGCCACGGCGGTCACAGTCAGGTCATCCCCGCCAGAGGCGCAGTCACCACCAGCCCAAACACCACTAACCGATGTGCGACCTACGCCATCCACTTTGATCTTACGGTTCTCAAGCGCGGGAAGATCGCCGCCTTCCAGTGTTTGACCAATCGCCTTGAAAACCTGATCCGCGGCCAACCGCAGGGTCTGACCAGTCGATGCCATATCGTCGCCTACATAGTCGAAATCGATCTCGCGCACCGCGCCATTACCGATCACGGCCTTTGGCGTTGCATGGGTAACGATCCGCACACCTTTACTGGCAGCAAGATCCTGCTCGAAGGGGCTGGCGTTCATCCGGTCGCGGCCACGGCGGTAAACCAGCGTGACGTTGAGCGCGCCCAACAGCTTGGCCTGAATGGCCGCATCAATGGCTGTCATACCGCCACCAATCACGACAACATCACGGCCCACTGGCACCTGCGCCACATCAGACGCCTGCCGCAGTTCCGCGATGAAATCCACCGCGTCCAACACGCCATCTTTGTCCTCACCGTCTGCGCCAAGCGCGTTCACGCCACCCAGACCCATACCAAGGAACACAGCATCGAAGTCAGACTTCAGCTCATGAAGCGTCACATCGGTGCCCAATGTGCGGCCCGTCTCGATCGTAATACCGCCGATCTTTAGCAGCCAGTCCACTTCGCCTTGCGCGAAATCATCCGGTGTCTTGTAAGCCGCAATTCCATATTCATTCAGGCCGCCAGCCTTGGCCCGTGCATCATAAACCACCACGTCATGCCCTAGCATCGCCAGACGGTGCGCCGCAGACAGGCCAGCAGGCCCTGCGCCCACAACCGCCACGCGCTTGCCCGTAGAGGCTGCGCGGGTGAAGGGATGCACGCCCTGCTCTTGCAAATGGTCCGTAGCATAGCGCTGGAGTTGACCTATCAATACCGGCTTGCCCTCTGCCATCTCACGCACACAGGCCTGCTCGCACAGCTGCTCAGTTGGACAGACGCGGGCGCACATACCACCCATGATATTCTGGCTCAGGATCGTCTTGGCCGCCGCATCGGGCGTGCCTGTGGCGATCTGCCGGATGAACAACGGGATGTCGATATCCGTCGGGCACGCCGTGATGCAGGGCGCGTCGTGGCAAAAGTAGCAGCGGTCCGCTGCAACAACCGCCTCATGTGTATCCAGCGGCGGATGCAGGTCCGCAAAATGCGCCTCATAGGTTTGCGGGTCTAACCGCCCTGCCTGTACGCCTGCTTCAAAAACCTTGTCCGCCATTGCTGATCCCCTGAGAAAACCGTTCCTTGGGTCAAACGCTGGCACAGGTCCATTTTTTTATCAACTGGTAAAATTTAGACTAGCTCTTAAAAAATTGCTACTGCCTGAAAAACGGGCAAACGAGTCAGCTGCTCGCTTTCACCTGCCCGATCAGCTCCTGTACCTTCGGTCCCACCACCTGAATGATGCGCGCGACACCTTTCGCATTCGGGTGGATTCCGTCGGCCTGAAACCACTCCCGAAGGGTCGCCGGATCGGGTGCCGTGCCGTCTTCGCTTAGTCCAGCAAAGAAGCTTTCAAGGTAAACGGCGCCATAGGCTTGTGCCAATTCAGGATAAAGCCCATCGAACTGCGCTTTATACTCCGGCCCATAATTTCCTGGAGCGTCCATCCCTATCAACAAAACCTCAACCTCGGCTTCTTGGGCGGCCTGCAAAATGCTCTCAATATTGCTGCGCGCCTGATCCGGCGACAGGCCCCGCAGCAAGTCATTACCGCCCAGTGTCACGATCATCGCGTCTACCTCTGGCGTCAGTGTCCAACTAACCCGCGATAACCCGCCTGCGGTGGTATCACCCGACACGCCGGCGTTGATCAGCCGCACATTCTCGCCTTCAGCCTGCAACCAAACTTCGAGTTGCGGGACAAAGCCTTCCTCCTGAACCAATCCATAGCCTTGGGTCAGACTGTCGCCCAAAGCGGCAATGACCACGTCACCCGCCTGCGCCATTCCCGCATAAACCGTAAGAATCACTGCTAAAGCCTTGCGCATCGCGACATTCCCTCCATATCCCACAGGGACGCCACCAATGAGGGCCCCATGAACAATCCAATATTCTCTCTTAAAGATGCAGCCTTGCGCCTGAATGGCAATGCGGGACCTGTCGAAATCCTGCACGGCATAACGCTGGAGGTGGCCGCCGGAGAAAGTATTGGCCTGATCGGGCCTTCAGGATCGGGGAAATCCTCGCTTTTGATGGTTATGGGCGGGTTGGAACAAGCCACCGGCGGCAGTGTTCATGCTATGGGCGAAGACCTGACCGCCATGAACGAAGATGCGCTGGCGCGGTTCCGCCGTGACCGGATGGGAATCGTGTTCCAGTCATTTCATCTGATCCCGACAATGACAGCGCTTGAGAATGTCGCGACACCGCTGGAATTGGCCGGACACGCGGACGCATTTGATTGCGCTGCCGAAGCGCTGAAAACCGTCGGGCTTTCTTCGCGGGCCAAGCACTACCCTGCGCAAATGTCGGGCGGCGAACAACAGCGCGTGGCGTTGGCCCGCGCCACAGCACCGCGACCTGCAATCCTGCTTGCGGATGAACCGACAGGCAATCTCGACAGCGCGAACGGTGAAGCAATCATGGATCTGCTGTTTGACCTGCGCGATAAGCACGGCTCGACACTGGTGTTGGTCACGCACTCTGATGCTCTGGCCGAGCGCTGTGACCGCATCATCTCCCTGAGCGACGGGCGCATCGTATGAGCCTTGCCCTTGCGACGAAATTCGCCCGCCGCGAACTGCGTGGCGGCTTGCGTGGCTTCCGGTTGTTTCTGGCTTGCCTTGCACTTGGTGTTGCGGCCATCGCTGCCGTTGGCTCTGTCCGGTCGGGTATTGAAGCGGGACTTGCCCGCGAGGGCGCAGCACTTCTGGGCGGCGATGCAGAGCTTGAGCTGACCTACCGCTTTGCCTCCGAGGCCGAGCTGGCGTGGATGCAAGCTAATGCAACTGCCGTCTCTGAAGTGGCCGAGTTTCGTTCGATGGCTGCTGCGGGAGATGACCGCGCACTGACGCAGGTCAAAGCCGTGGACGGCATGTATCCATTGGTCGGAACAGTCCACCTGGAACCTGAAATGCCCTTGGCTGATGCATTATCGGTGCAGGACGGGCTGCCCGGCGGTGTAATGGAACGCGCGCTTATCGATCGGCTTGGCTTGCAGATCGGTGACGTCTTCGCCTTAGGCACGCAATCCTTCACTTTGCGCGCTGAAATCAACCGCGAACCGGATAGCGCTGGATCGGGCTTTGCCCTTGGACCGCGCACGCTGGTGACCCGCGACAGCCTTGCTGCCTCTGGCCTGCTGTCTGCGGGTACGCTCTATAACAGCAAGTATCGCCTGAAGCTGCCGCAAGAGACATCGATCACCGCGCTGGAGGCCGAAGCTGAAGAGACATTCGCCAACAGCGGCATGCGCTGGCGTGATGCCAGTAATGGCGCACCGGGTGTGGCCCGTTTTGTCGAAAGACTAAGTTCGTTTCTGATTCTTGTAGGCTTGTCCGGCCTTGCCGTGGGCGGCGTTGGCGTCTCGGCTGCCGTGCGCAGCTATCTGGCCCGCAAGACCGAAGTCATCGCGACCCTGCGGGCGCTTGGGGCAGATCGTGCCACGATCTTTCAGACCTATTTCATCCAGATTGGTATCCTGTCTTTGCTCGGCGTCGTGATCGGTGTGGCCCTTGGTGCCGCCGTGCCGTTGGCGCTTGCCCCTGTTCTTGAAGCGCGCCTGCCGATCCCCTCAGCCTTCGCGATCTTCCCCGAACCGCTGATCGAAGCTGGGCTTTACGGTCTGTTGACCGCCTTCATTTTCACCCTTTGGCCATTGGCCCGCACCGACCGCGTGCGTGCGGCAACATTGTTCCGCGATGCGTGGGACGGGGCCAGCCGATTGCCCGCGCTGCCCTTTATCCTCGCCACAGGGCTGGCCATTGCTGCGCTCATAGGATTGGCAGGCTGGTTTAGCGGGAACTGGTGGCTCACGCTTTGGACGCTGGGCGGTATCACTGGCGCGCTGGCGCTGCTGTCCCTCGCCGCTTTCGCCATTCGCATTGCTGCGCGCGTGCTCAGTCATCGCCTGCGTGGACGGCCACGTTGGCGGTGGGCCATGGCTGCGATCGGAGGGACCAGAGAAGGCGCCGGCGCAGTTGTGCTGTCACTTGGGCTGGGTCTGTCGGTGCTGGCCGCTGTAGGGCAAATCGACGGCAACCTGCGTCAGGCCATCGCGGGCAACCTCCCCGATGTTGCCCCCAGCTACTTCTTTGTCGACATCCAAAAAGATCAGATGCCAGGATATACCGAGCGCATGCAAAATGATCCCGCCGTGAGCCGCATTGACAGCGCGCCCATGCTGCGCGGCGTTGTAACCAAGATTAACGGCAAACCTGCTGCCGAAACAGGTGGAGACCACTGGGCTCTGCGCGGGGATCGGGGCCTGACATATGCCGCCCAACCCAGCGAAACAGCCATCATCACCAAAGGCAAATGGTGGGCGGCCGATTATACTGGCCCGCCACAGATCAGCGTCGCCGCAGAAGAAGCGGAAGAGATCGGTCTCAATCTTGGCGATACTTTGACGGTAAATGTACTCGGGCGCGACATCACCGGCACAATTACCAGCTTTCAAGAGGTGGATTTTTCCAACGCGGGCATCGGCTTTGTCTTTACGATGAACCCCGCTGCCCTTGAGGATGCGCCGCATACCTTTATCTCGACAGTCTACGCCGAGCCCGAAGCAGAGGCGCAAATCCTGCGCGATCTGGCGAAGCAATTTCCGAACATTACCGCGATTCGTGTCAAGGACGCCTTGGCCCGCGTCGCCGATGTGCTGGGTGGCCTTGCGGCGGCAACCTCTTACGGGGCCGCGGCAACATTGCTCACCGGCTTTCTGGTGTTGATCGGCGCTGCAGCCGCCGGAGCAGATGCGCGGACCTATGAGGCGGCCATGCTGAAAACCATGGGCGCGTCGCGGCGCATGATCGCCGGCAGCTTTATCTTGCGGGCAGCTCTTTTGGGTTTCGCAGCGGGTGCCGTGGCACTGCTGGCCGGCGCATTAGGCGGCTGGGCCGTAAGCACCTTTGTGATGGAGACCAACTATAGCATCATCTGGCCCTCTGCCCTGATGATCATCATCGGCGGGATCGCGGCCACTGTTCTGGCCGGCCTTGGTTTCGCCCGCCGCGCGCTACAGGCCCGCCCCGCCCGCGTACTACGCGCACGGGAGTAATCAGGCCAGAAACGACGCCTAATCTCTGCTCTTCCCCTTTGCCTTCGAGGTACAGGGGAGTAGAATCGGTTGGAACAAGGAGTGCCCAAATGACCGACATCAGCACCACGCAGGAAACCGACCACACTCTGCCAGCTACATTGGCCCCCGCCATCAGCAACGCGCAACGCACGCAGATCATCAACATGGTGCGCCGCGCGGCCCGCGCCGAAGTGATGCCCCGCTTCCGCCGCCTGTCGGACGGCGACATTCGCACAAAGTCCAACGCACAAGATCTTGTCACCGACGCTGACACCAAGGCAGAAGCGATGATCGCGCGGTCATTGCAAATCGCCTTTCCCTCTGCGCTTGTGATCGGGGAGGAAGCTGTTGCCGCGAAACCGTCGCTTTTGGACGGCATCGCAGAGGCGCAACTGGCCTTTCACATTGATCCCGTCGACGGCACATGGAACTTTGCACATGGCCTGCCGCTGTTTGGCGTGATCATCGCCGCGACGCGCTACGGTAAGCCTGTATTCGGCCTGATCTACGATCCGGTGGGCGATGATTGGGCCATCGCGGACGAAGAGATGACACCCCAGCTGCAACGCCCCTTCGGCGCGCCGCACACGCTGCAAGCGGCCAAAAGCAAACCGCTCGAAGAGATGTCGGGTATCATCCCGCTGCATCTGTTCCCCAAGGACAAGCAGGCCGCCCTTGCTGCGACTTTCCCTGATTTCACGCGCATCAACACGCTGCGCTGTTCAGCGCACGAATACCGGATGCTGGCACAGGGACATGTTGACTTCAGCCTGACAGCACTGCTGCACCCATGGGACCACGCCGCTGGCGCATTGATCGCCAAGCGCGCGGGCGCCCATGTAGAAATGCTGGACGGAGGCGACTATGACGCCGCACGCAAGACCGGCCACCTACTGATCGCTCCAGACAAGGCGACATGGAGCAAGCTGAAGAAAAAATTCAGCTTCCTGATCGCGCCCACAGACGAAAAGTAAGTCTTCGGCCTATCGGATGTATTTCTGGTAGGCCGCTTCGTCCATCAGATCTTCTAGCGCATCGGGATCGTCGATGCTCATCCTGAACAGCCAGCCGTCACCTTGCGGGTCCTCCGAGATCACCTCAGGCGCACGGGTGAGGGGCGTGTTGACTTCAACGATCTCACCGTCCAGCGGGGCAAGAATGTCGACCGCATCATCATCCGCCTCGACGACCACAACCGGATCATCCGCCGAGATCACATCACCCTCTTCGGGCAACTCAACGAACGTAACCTCGCCTAATTCGGCAGCGCCGTAAGTCGTGAGACCGACAGTGACTTCGCCTTCGTCATCATCGACGCGCAGCCACAGGTGTTCTTCGGTAAATTTCATGGCACTTTTTCCTCTTCTTTTTCTGTTTTGCCAAAGCCTGCGGGATTTTTCAATCGCCATGTGCGGGGTTGCTCAGTTGGCAAAGCAATGTTTAGGTAGCGCCATAATTTCAAAGGCAATCTTCTGCAATGTATCCTTGTTTCTTTGGCTATGGCAGCCTTGTTAACCGCGACACCCACAGCTACGCGCAGGCCGCGCGCGCGCAGCTTTCCGGTTGGCGCCGCAAGTGGGTTTATACGCAAGAACGCGGGTTGGCTTTTCTAAGCGTTGTCGCGGACCCTTCGACAACCATCGATGGCCTGATTGCTGAAGTCCCCGGCGCGGACTGGGCAGCACTTGATGCCCGCGAATATGGCTATGCGCGCATACCCTCCGGTGCGGCCGTCCAGCATCCGAATGACCCGCAAACCCACATATCTCATTACGCCGTTCCGCCAGAGACATGGGTAGAGGGCCAGACCAACCACATATTGCTCAGCTATCTGGATGTGGTCGTGCAAGGATATTTACGGGAATTCGGCGCTGGCGGCGTAGCAAATTTCTTTGCCACGACCGACGGTTGGGAGACGCATATCCTAGATGATCGCGCGGCTCCCAAATACCCCCGCGCGCAAATGCTAGGCGCGCAGGAAACATCATTGGTCGATCAACATCTTGCCTTGCGCAACGCCACAATCGTGGCGGGCTGATCTATTAGCCTCCCCTGCAAGAGGGGAGGCCGTGCAGGCCCTTAGGCCCGCGCTTTTACCACCTGCAACAGCGGCATCACTGCCGACATATCAGGGCCGTGTGCCTGACCCGTCAACGCCTTGCGCAACGGCATGAACAGGCCCTTGCCCTTGCGGCCAGTCGCCTCTTTCACAGCAGCAGTCCAGTTAGCCCAAGTGGAGTCGTCAAACTCCCCTTCGGGCAGCATCGCCATAGCTTCTGCAATGAACTCACGATCCTCGTCTTCGATCGAAGGCTCAGCCCCTTCGCTGAACATGGTCCACCAGCCTTTGAGATCATGCAGCGTGGTGATGTTCTCACGTGTCACGCTCCAGAACCGTTCTGCATGAACGTCCGGTACACCCAAGGCACGGATGTCCTCGGCCACATCGTCCAGCGACAGCGTTTGCAAATAGCGCGCAGTCAGCGGCTTTAGGTCTTCTGCATCGAATTTCGTCGGGGCAGAGCCAAAACGGGTGATATCGAAGCCTTCAATGAACTCGGACATCTCGGTGCGCAATTCGACAGGATCGCTTGATCCCAGACGCGACATAAGGCTCAGAAGTGCCTGCGGCGCGATCCCCGCCTCGCGCAGGTCCTTGAGTGCGAGCGTGCCCAGACGCTTGGACAGCGCCTCGCCCTGCGGTCCGGTAAGCAGCGAGTGGTGAGCAAAAGAAGGCACAGTGCCGCCCAGCGCTTGCATGATCTGGATTTGCGTTCCCGTGTTCGTGACGTGGTCAGAGCCGCGCACAACATGGGTCACGCCCATTTCGGTATCGTCCACAACGCTGGCCAGCGTGTACAGAATTTGGCCATCACCACGGATCAGAACCGGATCAGATACCGAAGCACCGTCAATGCTCACGTCGCCTAGAATGCCATCGTTCCAGACGATCCGCTCTTGCAGCAGTTTGAAACGCCAAACACCGTTGCCACGCTCTGCGCGCAGGGCTTCTTTCGCCGCATCATCCAGCGCAAGTGCTGCGCGGTCATAGACCGGCGGCTTACCCATGTTGAGCTGTTTCTTACGCTTGAGGTCCAGCTCTGTCGGCGTCTCGAACGCCTCATAAAAGCGGCCCATCTCGCGCAGCTGTTCTGCGGCTTCGTGATATTTCTCCAACCGCAGAGACTGCCGTTCAACGCGGTCCCAATGCAAACCGAGCCAGTCAAGATCGCGCTTGATCCCGTCCACATACTCTTCTTTAGAGCGGTTCGGATCGGTATCGTCGATCCGCAAAATAAATTCGCCACCCGCCTTGCGCGCAATCAGGTAGTTCATCAGCGCAGTGCGCAAGTTCCCAACGTGAATCCAGCCAGTCGGGGACGGGGCGAAACGTGTAATGGTTTTATCAGACATATATGCCTCCTGTTGCCGCGCTTGCTGGCACAGCGACGCACATTTGTCCAGTTGACAGCGCATCTAGCACGGGGGTTCTGCACGCGCTCCTTAGGGACGCATCACACCTTACAGCTGTCCAGCAGCCATCAACCGTTGCAACGCATAGTCCAAGTATTCTGTCCGGAACGAATGCCCCCCCTTGAAAAGGCAGAACTCAAGGATATCACCTGCCGGATTGTCGCGTTGCCTGCAGCGCTGCATGTCCGTGTCGACGTTTTGCGCAGGCCCGAAAGACCCCAAGCTGCCATACATCTGCATTGCGTCCGAAACCTTGCCCTGCCGTGTCGGCCCAATCGCACGGCCATCCAGCGGCACAGTCGTGTCGCGGTCACCGTGGATATGCACAAGACTTGCGGCAGGTGTGGCGCAATCATCAGGAGGGGTTAACCAGAAGGTACCAGAAAACGGCACAAACCCGACAAAGGTCTCAGGCCGCGCGCACGCTAGGTTCCAGACCATCATACCGCCCGCGCTGAAACCGCTGGAAACCATCCGCGTGGGATCAATATCAAACCGCGCCTGCGCATCCGCGATCATCGCTTCGAAATAGGCAAACTCGGCTGCGCCACTGCTATCTGGCGTGCGGGGACCATTGGGCAAGTCCCATGTCCCGTCCACCCCTTCCGCCGCGATCAAGGCCAAACCCTTATCGTGCACCATTTTACGCAGGCTGCCATTACGCATCACACCAGCAGCAGAACCACCATATCCATGCGCCCAGATCACCGCGCCCACGGGCGCCTGCACTGCCTCCGGTAAAGAGATTCGGTAAAGGCGATCACCCACCAAACAGTCACTGTCGGCGCCACAAGCGCGTACCATCGGGGATATCATCAGGGTCAGGAAAAAAAATACATAACGCATTAACGATCCTTGAGCCGCATAGACCCGAGCCTCAAGTCAATTCTTTGTGTCACTAAGGAAGACAGCCAAGACCAAGGCACGGCCCTATTTCGGATCTGCCTTCTTAGAAAAGACCTGCAATGCTTTTGCCGCAGACACGACCCGCCCGGCCGAGAAGTCCTTGAGCATGATCTGCGGGATCAGGATATGATAATCCGATTTACGAAACAGGCTGGCCGTTGTTGAACGCTGCCTTGGCGTTTGCGCAGCATAAAGCGCGCCAGTACGCGCCACCCTTATCCCGATATAAGTTGTAGGTATAAAAGTGCCTTCGCTGCGATCTCGATACACGCCGAAATCCGCTATCTGGCTCCATGTCAGCGGAGGTGCGTAATAGCCTGAGATGCCGTCCTCATCCATCCGCAGCGCGATCGGTTGCCGGATCGCAATACCAAACAGATAAATTGAAATGCCAAGTAAGGCTAGAGCCATGCCGATATTCACGACCGTTGTAAGCGCCGGTGTAGCCTCACCTGCGCAGCCGAACCGACAGCGCAGTAGCATTCCTCCAGCAAGCGTAATGCTACACACAGCCAACAGAGCCACAACTTCACGATACGTCTTAACAATGACGACTCTGGGGCTCTTGCTCATACCTATTGCAAACCGCGGCCTCAGCTTGGATCACGCCAGCGGTTTGCAATCGGATAACGGCGGTCCAGCCAGAATGCACCTTTGGTCAGGCGTGGCCCCGGTGCGGACTGGAAGCGTTTATACTCAGAGATATAGACAAGATGCTCGACCTTCTTGGCCACGTCACGGTCAAAGCCTGCCGCGACACAATCCGCGATTGAGCCGTCACGGTCCACCAGAATTTCCAAAATCGCATCAAGCTCGGGGTAGTCGGGCAGGCTGTCGCTGTCCTTCTGGTCATCGCGCAGCTCAGCCGAGGGGGCCTTGGTGATGACGTTCTCTGGGATCACCAAGGCCCCCTCGGGGCCCATCATCCACTCAGCGTGGTTGGCATTGCGCCAGCGACATGTCTCAAACACGCGCATTTTATAAAGATCTTTGATCGGGTTATAGCCGCCGGCCATGTCGCCATAGATCGTGGCATAGCCCACCGCCACTTCGGACTTGTTACCAGTTGTCAGTAACATCTCACCAAATTTGTTAGACAGCGCCATCAACAGCAAGCCGCGTAAACGGCTCTGAATGTTTTCCTCGGTCAGATCAGGTTTGGTTCCCTCAAACAGCGGCGCCAGCGTTTGCATGATCGCGTCACGCCCCTCCTTGATCGGCACGTAGTCGTACCGCGCGCCCAGCGCCTGCGCGCAATCCTCGGCATCCTTTAGGGACCCGGCAGAGGTATACTCGGACGGCAGCATGACACAGCGCACATTTTCAGGGCCCAGCGCATCTACCGCAATCGTAGCCACTAGCGCCGAATCGATACCGCCGGACATGCCCAACAGGACTTTCTTGAAACCAGTCTTGCGCATGTAGTCGCGCAGGCCCTGCACCATCACGCGGTAATCCTGCGCGTAAGGATCAGCATGGACAACCTTCTCACCCTCGATAAGGCGCCAGCCGTCCGACCCACGCTCTAGGTCGACGTGCTGGGTCATCGCGTCGAAGGCGGGCATCTGGAAGGCCAGCTTGCCACCGGGGTTGAGGCCAAAGCTCGCGCCGTCAAATATCTGGTCGTCCTGACCACCCACCATGTTGAGATAGATCAGCGGCAAACCCGTTTCGACTACACGCGCGACCATATGGCTGACCCGCGTGTCGAACTTACCGCGGTAGTAAGGCGAGCCGTTGGGCACCAACAGAAACTCCGCGCCGGTCTCAGCCAGCGTTTCGGCGACATCTTCGTGCCATGCGTCTTCACAAATCGGACTACCAATGCGGGTGTTGCCCACCGAATATGGTCCACCCAGTGGTCCGCTGTCAAAGATGCGCACCTCGTCAAAGACTGTCTCATTGGGCAAGTGATGTTTAAGAACGCGAGAGACGATTTTGCCGCCCTTGAGGATCAGATAGGCGTTGAACAGCTCGGCGCCTTCGGCCAACGGCGCGCCGATTGCCAAGGCAGGACCGTCCGCACAGTCAACTGCCAGTGCTTCGATATGGGCCATCACATCCAGCTGGAAGGCTGGCTTCATCACCAGATCCTGCGCGTTGTAGCCCGTGATGAACATCTCAGGCAGCGCCACCAGATCCGCGCCTGCATCGCGGCCCTCGATCCATGCCGCGCGGGTTTGTGCCGCGTTGCTTACCAGATCGCCGACCGTCGGGTTCAACTGCGCCAATGTGATGCGAAACCGCTCTGCCATGGGTGTCCCTCTCGTTTACCAAGCCTGATGTAGCAGATCATGCGTCTAGGGAAAGCCCACATTGGCCGATGGGGTAAAAGGTCGTTGCCCCTTTGGGCCTGCATCATTAGTCTGCTCCTGACCAGACGGGCACGCGACGCCCGACCCAGATGACAGGACCACCATGACACTGCGCACCCTCCTGCTTGCCGCCGCCCTGACGCCGCTGACGCTTGCCCCTGCATGGGCGCAAAACACGCAGGTGCTTAGCAAACAATACGATGACGGCGGCGTGTATGAAGGCACCTTCAAGGCCGGCTTGCAGCATGGCAGCGGCACTTACGCCCTGCCCAACGGGTACGAGTATTCGGGCCAGTGGGTAGAAGGCGAAATACGGGGCAAGGGCGTTGCCCGCTTCCCCAACGGTTCCGTCTATGAGGGCGATTTCTCCAAGGGCAAGCCCGAGGGGATCGGCAAAATCACCATGGCCGACGGCGGCACCTATGAAGGCGAATGGCAGGCCGGCACCATCGCAGGCCAGGGCGTTGCAATCCACGCCAGCGGTGAACGCTACGAGGGCGGCTTTCGCAATGGCAAACGACACGGCAAGGGCGTCTTGGTCACGCCCGCGGGCTATGAATACCAAGGTGACTGGGTTGACGGTCAGGCCACTGGTCAGGCGGTCATCAAAGACGCCGATGGTGCAATCTACGAAGGCACTGTTGTGAACGGCGCGCGCTCCGGCACAGGCACACTGACCCACCCCGAAGGCTTCAAGTTGGAGGGCACTTGGGCCAACGGGCAGCTCAACGGCAAGGGCAAGATCGTTCAAGCCAATGGCGACACCTACGAAGGCGATCTGGTGGAAGGCCGCCGCGAAGGAACGGGATCTTCGACCACTTCGTCGGGTGATACCTACACGGGCGAATATCTGAACGACCAGCGCCATGGGACAGGCACCTTCAAGGGCGCTGACGGTTATACTTACGAAGGGGAATGGGTCGAAGGACGCGCCGAAGGGGCTGGCACCGTGACTTATCCGGACGGCTCGGTCCAGACCGGGACCTTCATCGACAACCTTGCGGAGGGGACGGGTGCAATCACCTATCCCGATGGCTCCACCTACGAAGGAGACTGGGTTGGCGGCGTGATTGAAGGTCAGGGCCGTGCGACCTATCCCAACGACATGGTGTATGAGGGCGGCTTTGTGAATGCCCGCAACGAGGGCCAAGGCACGCTGACCTACGGCGACGGCCGCACATACGTGGGCGCGTGGATAGATGGCCTGCGACACGGTACCGGAACGGCCACCTACCCCGATGGCACGGTCTATGAAGGCCAGTTCATGAATGGTCGCCGCGAAGGCGCCGGCAAGATCACAATGGCCAGTGGATTCGTCTACGAAGGCAAATGGGCCGCCGGTGAGATTGAAGGCCAGGGCACAGCGACTTACGCCAATGGAGATGTCTATGTCGGCATGTTCAAAGGCGGAAGGCGTCAGGGGCAAGGCACCATGCGCTACGCCACGGGCGAGGAAGCCTCAGGCGACTGGGACGACGGAGCACTGGCCGAGCCTGCGATCACAGAGCAGGTAGAACCAGCGCCCCAGACCCCCTCAAGCGACTAAGCCCAAAATTAACTGCGCGTCTTGAACGGCTTATAGAACGCGTTGCGCTCCATCATGCCCATCAAGGTATACTCGGCAGCAGGACATAGCTCCCGCAGCTTTGCCTCAATCTCGCGCGGGTCCTGATCTGCCAAGGTCTCCAGCACCACCAGCGGGTGCCCATTGGAAAGCGATTGTGGCGCGCCTTCCAAGGCGAGCCCTTCGTGCCCTTATTTGTCCAACTGAAGCACACTGACTTTACGGGCTTCGGGCACAAGATCATCAATCCGCACGATATCGACGTCAATCGTACGCCCCTCCTCGAGCGCTTCAACGATTTTGGACGACCCACCCATTTCCTTGCCTGCTGCCGCCGAAACCATTAACGGCAACACCGCTGTTTCTCTTCCTACAGCGACTGGCGATAACTTGACGTTTTTGATGTCGTTGAGCGCCAGCGTCATCGTCGCGGCGGCAAATCCGGTCGGGTTCGGCTCAAACGAATGTACGTAGGCACCACGTTTCAAGGTCCGTGACATGAAGGGCAGGAAATCTCCGACAAACGCGCCGCCACTCACAATATCGCCGTTCCCTACGAACTGCGGGATCAGGCTCAGCGTGCGCGGCTCGTTCACCTCGCCTCTCAACAATGTCTGCTATACTTCGCGTTTCCGGAAAGTGCCCAGAATACAGTAAAACCCTTAGGAATTCATCGCGGGGGACCAGGGAAAGTCGGGAGGGGTAACTGACATTGTGACTGCTGCTCTTTTTATGGCTTTGTCAGATCGTTACAGAAGCAGGCGCAGCAAGCAAGATAGCGGCCTAGATATCAATGGCAAACTGCGCCTCAAACGCAACGCCGCCTGGCTGGGTAAACCGGACCACACGGCTGCCGCTTTCGCGACGGGCCCAACCAAGTTCCTCCATCCGCACCAGCATCGCACGGCCCAACCCGCCAGCCAAATGCATCCGCCGCGCGCTCCAATCCAGACAGGTGCGCGAGCCTTTTCTAGCGCTGACAGATCGACACCAAAAGCGGTGACAAACTCTACACCGGCGGCGCTCAATAGAACTGTATCATTTGTTTCAATCAGATGGCCCCGGGCCAGCATGGCGTCATACATCGCGATGCCCCGCGCAACGGCCAAGTGGTCGTAGCACACCCGCGCCTTCGTATTCTAGGTGCGCGGCCCCCCACAACGGAAACAACTGATCCAACAAGAAGGACACGAAGCAATGATGATTTGTAGAGCAGATTTCGAAGAACTATTTCCCGAATTATTCAAATCGGAACAAGGCCAGCTGGCGGTATCGAGCGCTCCTAAACCACGTTCGCCTTGCTTCGACCGCTGGGACGATGACGGGGGCCGCACTCATTCCAGCTCCAAGAAATCAAACAAAGTGCCCCGCGAGTAACGGCAATCTCAAAAGAACAGCAGCACCCATGATGTGCCGGAATTGATCTGTTTTACAGACTCAACGCTGCAGTTAAGCCAAGCCATGACATGGCTTCGGCTTAATCTCCTGCGCGAACATGCTGGATAGAAACTGCTGAATTCGCAAACGACGCACGCAGTCGGATCAGAGCGGCTTCGCGGATCTGGCGGATACGCTCGCGGGAAACGCCAAACCGTTGGCCTAACGCATCCAGAGTTTTTGGTGTATCAGACACATATATTTGTATGATAATCTCCTGTTCACGCTTGGAAAGTCGGTCCAGATAGGTGGACATCTTGATCCAAAACGCACGGGAACCCAAACATGCGCTGACTTCTTTCTCAACATCTGCATCCGGGTCCTCAATCAGATCTTGCAATTGCGTTGTGCCACCATCGTCACCGACGGGACGGTTGAGGGACCCATCTGGGGCGGCCAGTCTTTGTTGCATCAACACAACCTGTTCGGGCGTAACCGCGAGCTCAGTAGCTATCCGGTCAACAAGGTGTTCCGGTGGTACCTCGCCTGCTGCGACCAGTCGGGTTTCAACGCGCTTCAGATTATGAAACAGCTTGCGGCTGGGCGCTGAATTGGGAAGCCTTACGAGGGACCAACCTTGGATCTTGTAGTCCTGGATTTCCGCCCTGATCCACCATGCGGCATAGGTGGAGAACCGAAACCCCTTGTCGGGGTCGAAGCGATCAGCCGCCTTCAACAACCCGATATTTGCATGCTGCAGAATATCGTTATCCAATTTGCGGCCTTTGCCCCCAGCTCGGCTGGCCGCCGCCATAGCAAGGGCTTGATGCGCGGCAACCAGACGGTTGCGTGCGGCAATATCGCCTTTGTCGCGCCAGCATCTGGCAAGCCGTGCCTCGGTGGGCGCGTCCAGAAATTCTGGGCGTAGTGTTTGTTTGCGGGCCATTCGGGGCGGAGGGAAGGGTTTGTTCATTTTCTGCACATTTGATATCGCTTCGATACTAATATTGATAAGAATTGCTTGTCAATAAGGTTTCGAAACGCTATCAATCTTCCATGATTGACAGTCCAACCACAACGGAAGAAATCGCCGAACTGCTCGTCTATCTTGGGCGCGCGGCGCGCGGGACCGACGCAGGATCTGACCTGACGGCGGCGCAATGGACGGCCACGCGGTTTTTCGCGCGCGCCAATCGACTTTCTCGGACGCCGTCGGCGTTTGCCAGCTTTAATGCCACGACGCGGGGCACTGCGTCGCAAATCATCAAATCTTTGATGCAAAGGGGCTATCTTGTCCGACATCAGGCAGTCGATGACCGTCGTAGCATTCGGTTGGACCTGACGCGCAGCGGGCAGGCAATCATGCGTCATGATCCTTTGCATAACCTGACGGAGGCCATTGATCAGTTGGAAGACGAGCTGCGCGCGGCGTTGCGGCAGGCTTTACCCGCATTGGCAGGAGAACTGGCCAAAGTTCGCGGCACCGTCGCCTTTGGCACCTGCGGCGATTGTCGGCATTTTTCGTGCTGTGACGCGGTCAGCTATTGTGCGTGCGTCGACGCTGAACTGGCTCCCGCCGATCTCGGCTGTCTTTGCGTGAATTTCGCCGCAAGCGAAGGCCGAAAAGCAGCGATGCCAAGCCTCAAATCAAAGGAAATATCATGACGACGGCACAAGCCACATCGAGCCCGGCTGGCGACCCCGGCATGGCGCATCTTGGACAGATCATTGCGGTCGCCAGCGGCAAGGGCGGTGTCGGCAAAAGCACCGTCAGCACCAATCTGGCATTGGCCTTGGCGGCGCAAGGTGCGGCGGTCGGGCTGGTGGACGCTGATCTTTACGGCCCCTCTGTGCCAGGAATGTTAGGGATCGAGACTGGAAAAGCTCCCACGATGTCACCTGCGGGTAAGGTGATCCCTGCGATTGCGCACGGGATCAAGGTCATGTCGATGGGCATGCTGACCGATGACGACAAGCCCGCCATCCTGCGTGGCCCGATGGTAACAAAATACCTGCGCATGTTTATTCTGGAGGTGGAGTGGGGCAAGCTCGACTATCTGATCCTCGATCTGCCCCCCGGCACGGGCGACACACAACTGACGCTAGCACAGGCCTTTCCGCTGACCGGCGCTGTTGTGGTCAGCACGCCGCAGGATGTCAGCCTGAAAATCGCCCGACGCGGCATTCGCATGATGGAGCAGGTCAAGGTGCCCATTCTCGGCATCGTCGAGAACATGAGCGGGTTTACCTGCCCATCTTGCAATGAGGTCACCCACATCTTCCACCAAGGCGGTGGTACTAAGATCGCGGCCAGCCTGGGTATCCCGTTTCTCGGTGCCATTCCGCTTGATCCTGCAATCGTGGATTGCGGCGATGAGGGCCGCCCTTTGGTGATTGCCCTTCCTGACGCACCCGCTTCGGAAGTATATCGCGACATTGCCGCGATCCTGTCAGGTCGCGAGCGCGACGCCGCAGGAATTCCGACGCCATTCGACTGGCATTGGGCCGATGACGCCAGCAAACCAAAGCCTGCAGCCCATGCGGCTCACGCAGGTGGTGCTGCTGAAATTCCGATAGCGCTGGATCGCCGCGACGGGCGTACTCTGGTCTTGTATTGGCAAGATGGCCATGACCAGCAGATCGACGTTCGCGATTTACGTCTGGCATGCCGCTGTGCTGCCTGTGTCGATGAGATGAGCGGGCGCGCGGTGCTGCACCCGGCGACTGTGCCGCTGAACATCGTGCCGACCCGGATCTGGAGCCTTGGAAACTATGCAATCGGTGTCAGCTTCAGCGATGGCCACAGTTCCGGAATTTATACCTTTTGTCATTTGCGCGGCATGGTGGCCGCCGTGGTTGAAGATGTCTGAAGTAACTGGCCCGCTGCGTATCCGCGCCGAAGCTTCGCCCGCTGATCCACACTCCATGCGCTTTGTATTGGACCGGGACGTGCAGGACGGTGCTTTGGCTAGCTTTCCCGATGCAGCTGCGGCGCAGGGCGCACCTTTGGCCGAAGCGCTATTTGCAATTCCCGCGGTGAAAATAGTTGATGTCTCGGGCGCGGTTGTGGTCGTGGTCAAGACCGATGACAGCAATTGGGACGACCTGAAGCGACTGATTGCCGATGCACTCCGCGGTAGCGTGGCTCAGCCTTCAGCGCCTTTGGGTCAAAGCGTCAGGACCTCTGGCCAAGCCCGGAGCGACGGCGAAATCCTTCTTGCGGTCCAAGACGTACTGGACCGACAGGCTAATCCGGCGATTGCCGCCCACGGCGGGCATGTTAGCGTTACGGGCGTGCAGAACGGTGTCGTCAGCATGCTGATGTCTGGGGGATGTCAGGGTTGTGCCGCCTCTGCTGCGACGCTTCGCGGCGGTGTGGAAACGATGATCCGAGCCGCTGTGCCCGAAGTTCGCGACATCATTGACGTGACCGACCACGCCGCCGGAGAGACCCCGTATTACAGCTCCGGACCGGGCGATGAGCAACAGCCGAAGCGCCCCTTATTGTATCGCCCCGTCCCACCCCATGCGATTATGCGTGAGGACGACCAGTTTCTGATCTCTCCTGAATATCTTGCACCGCGGCTGGGGATGGACGTAGAAACCCTGCAGGCGGCGATGCAATCGGGCGAGGTTGTCAGCCAATCTGAAACCGGAACCGAGGCGGACGCGGGAAAGACGCGGCTGATCATGCGATCCAGCAAGCGGGTCTGGGCGGCTGAAATCGCCGCAGATGGCACCGCCCATGAAATTCCCGCCCCGCGTGCCGCCGCAAAAGCTGCCACCGCAAGCAGTGCGTTGCGAGATCGCATTCGGACGCATCTGACAGACCAGTCTGCCGCAGATATGCCGATAACCTACGGCCAACTAGCCCGCGTGATGGGGCTTTACGCGCCCGGGTCTATTGGCAAGGTGTCGCAAGCCCTTGAGGCAACAATGATCGAGGACGTCGAAAGCGGTGCGCCCTTTCTTGCCTCTCTGGTCGTCAGCAAAATTGGGCAAGGTACCCCGGCCGAGGGGTTTTTTCAGCAGGCGCGCGCATTGGGCCGTGGGCCCGGCATCGGCGAAGACGACCAAAGCTGTTACCAACGTGAATTCACCGGTGCCGTTGCGATGCTAAAGGCCCCCGTCTGACGCGGTGCAAGTCAGAACCCGAGAGGACAAAGGCATGCGTCTAAAGTTGCCGCGATGCGGCGGTTTGATTTCGGATGTGGATGATGCGGTTTTTTTGAAACGAGACCGCTCAATCATATCGAAGGGCCGTCGTTTTGCCGCGGAAGATATAATAGGACAGAACCGTATAGCCCAGAATGGCCGGCAGCACGAAGAGCGTTCCTATCAATATGATAAACAAGCTTTCGGGCGCGGAGGCAGCGTCATAAATCGTGATCTTTTCGGGTACGACATACGGGTAAAATGAATAGGCCATGCCCCCATAGGCCAGAGTGAAAAGCGCTGTGGCGGCTGCAAAAGGGGTCCACGACCAACGATCCTCGGCTAAGGGGAGCCGCGCAAGTTGCCACCACAAAAACAGCACAAGCGCGCCCGAGACGATGGGCAGCGCTGACAGATACGCGAACTCGGGCCAGCTGAACCAACGATCAAAAATCCGCGTGCTCACGAACGGTGTGGCCAGTGAAATGGCACCGATCCCCAGAACAAGCCCCCAGATCCCGCCTTTTGCCCAGCGAAGCGAATGGAGCTGCAACCGGCCTTCGGTTTTCCAGATCAGCCATGCCGCACCGATAAAGCTGTAGCCGACGGTCAGAAATACCGCCGTCAAAAGCGCGAAGGCGACATGTGGCAAGGTCCATGTCAGACCCATGATATACATCCCCAGCTTGAACCCCTGACTGAGAGACGCCATCAGGGAGCCTGCGAAAAAGGCCCCGTTCCACATTCTCTTTTGCGCAATGGGTGCCTTTGCGCGCATCTCGAAGGACACACCGCGCAGGATCAGACCGATCAGCATGACAAACACGGGCAGATAAAGTGCCGTCAGGATGATCCCATGCGCCGGCGGAAAGGCGACAAGGAGTAAGCCGACCGCAAGGACCAGCCAGGTCTCGTTGGCATCCCAGAAGGGCCCGATCGAGGCGACCAGTCGATCTTTTTCGTCCTCGTCCGCCAGCGGCATCAGCAGCCCCACACCAAGGTCGAACCCGTCCAGCACCACGTAAATCAGGATCGACAGACCCATGAGGGCTGCAAACGTCCACGGTATCCAGATGGCAGGATCACCAAAATACTCCATGATTATTCTCCTGGCTGAAGGGCGACGACATTGGCTTCGCCGCGGCGGGGATAGGTGCGTGTGGTGAAGGGTTCACCTCGCGTCGCCTTGCGGGCCAGATAAGTGATGACGCCGATATAGGCGACGATCAGCACGCCATAGACCACGAGGTATCCGATCAGGGTGCTCAAAACCATGGCGGCGCGCACATCGCTGACCGCATCCTTGGTCGCCAAAACGCCTTGCACCAACCACGGTTGACGCCCGATTTCGGTGGTGTACCAGCCCGCCAGCGTAGCGATCCATCCGCTGAAACTCATCGCGCAAAACGCATAGAGAGGCAGTTTGGGTATGCCGCCAGCCCCGTATTTGCGCAGCAGGAACAAGCCCGTCCATGACAGCAACAGCATCGTCATGCCGATCCCGACCATGATGCGGAAACTGAAGAACACAGGTGCCACGCGGGGGTGCATGACCTCGCCGTCCTCGGCTACAAAATCGTTCAGGCCCGGCACGACACCATCGGCTTGTGCGTCAGGATCAAAGACGCGCCATTGGGGATCGAGATTTCGAACCGGTTTTCGCGGGCTTCTTCATCTGGTATCGCGAACAGGACCAGCGGTACATTGGGGCCGGTGTCCCAATTTCCTTCCATGGCGGCAACTTTGGCGGGCTGGTATTCAAGCGTGTTCAACCCGTGAAAATCGCCTGCGAGAATTTGCAGCGGAATGAGGCCCGAACCAGTAATGATACCGACCCGCAGCCCAGTCTTGACGTCCTCGCCGCGGTCGCCCCACAGCATCCGCAATGCGGAAATACCGGCAATCAGGAACGCAACCGTCAGGCCAGAGGCCAACATCATATGAACAAAGCGGTAGGGCATCGACGGGTTGAAAACGATCTCAAACCAGTTGGTCGCATGCACGACACCATCAATCAGCTCATACCCTTGCGGCGTGTGCATCCACGAATTCAACACAATAATCCAGAACGTCGACATCGTGGTGCCGAACGCCACAAGGAACGTCGCCAGCGTGTGCACCCACGGTTTCACCCGTGATGCCCCAAACAGCATGATCCCAAGAAACACAGCCTCAAGGAAAAATGCCGTCATGATTTCATAGGCCAGAAGGGGCCCTGCGACATTTCCGACCTTTTCCATAAAGCCGGGCCAGTTGGTGCCAAACTGGAACGACATCGTGATGCCTGACACGACGCCCATGGCAAACGACAGGGCAAACACCTTCACCCAGAACATATAGGCGTCCATCCATTTTCGGTCCCCCGTCGCGCTGAACCTCACCTTGAAGAACAAAAGCATCCAGCCCAACGCAATGGTGATCGTCGGGAAAAGGATGTGAAACGAGATGTTCGCCCCAAACTGGATGCGCGAGAGAATAAGTGTGTCCGCCGAAGGCTCCGTGTCTAACTTTTCTAACTTATTGCGTCAGTTAGGGCATAGGTCGCAGTCGGGAAGATCATGCGACAATAGGCGCAAGTCAGGGTCAAACTGGGCCAATTCGTCGATGTCCGGCTGCTGCCATGACGAAGTTGATACGTGATGCGCTACCCGCAAAGTTGTACGCCGCTTCGGCGTGAAGTGGCGTACATGAGCGGTCAGTCGAAGAATTCCGAGAAGATCGATTTTTTCTTTCGTCGTTTGTCATACCGACGGTCGTCGTATCGATCATCTCTGTGTCGATCCCGGTAACGGTCATCTTCGCCCTTCAATAGCGATGACGCCATCCCCACCAGCCCTCTGGCGTCGCTGCGCTGGTCAGGGCTGTTTCGCGCTTCGTTATCACGCGCCTCGTGGACCGAGGAGCGTTCGATGATTTTGTCCAGCTCTCCGCGGTCGAGCCAGACGCCCCGACACGAAGGGCAGAAATCGATTTCCACCCCGTTTCGATCAGACATCGACAAGCCGGTTTGGCATAAAGGGCACAGCATAGCCGAGACAGTTTCTTGAGTTCGCATTATAGAATTATCCTTCCTGCCGCGCGCCAAACGGGCTCTGAGGCGGTTGAAAACAGGTTATTGTTGTTGGACGTCGCGCAGTTCAGTCATCGCCGTCCTCTTCATCCGCGTCGCCGGTGTCTTGCTCCTCGGCGGTCTCGGCGTCTTGGACTGTGGCAGCCTCACCGATGACGCTGTCTTCCTCGTCACCGCCTGTCAGGAAATACCATCCACCAAATGCTGCGATGGCTCCGGCGATCATCCAGATATTTTTGCTTCCCAAGTGTCTCGCTCCTCTTTCTAAGTCTTACTATGTTTGAAGGCTGCTCATTTGAACTTGGCCTTGTTGCGCACGCTGGCCGTCCAGCGAGGCGATAATCCGGTCCTTTGCCTTCAACCGGGCCGCTTTAAGTGCACGCAGCTGTAACCAATCAGGACGCGGGCGTTTCATTTCTTCTCTGACCTGCGCATTGAGCGAAGAGATCATGCGGGTGAGCGCTTCTTGACGCGCGGTGAACGGCTTGCGGGGGGCGAACTCATTTTGTTTACTCCTTGCACTAATTTTTTGGCGCGATGCTGCTATCAGCACCATGCAATTGAGATGGGGATATTTTTGTGAAAATAAATGTGCATTAATGAGATTTAATGATAGTATTTTCCTATCACCAAGGACGTCTCATTCGATCTCCGCGGAGCACACATGAAACCCAACAAACTAACTCTGAAACAACTTCTATATCTTGTCGCAGTTGAAGTGGTCCTGCTTTTTAGGACAGTTTTGCGGCTTGGCTAAGATGCATCTG
>NZ_JBALVJ010000153.1:0-4096 GCF_036961165.1 Sulfitobacter sp.
GTTCGGGTTGGATACATCTTAGCACGCTGTCCAATTTTGCCGGACCACTTCAGAGTATTCCTGATTAAGCGGGTAGATATTGTTAATCTCAATGCGTTCTTCGGCGAAAGCCGGATTTGAAGCCAAAAAACTGGCAAGAGCTAGGTTGAGAATGGAAGGTTTCATGAGTTTTCTCCTTACTAGTTGTTGAACTGTATCTAAAGATTGACCGGTTCAAATGTTTTTTTCCGGCTTTCCGCATGAGGAGCGTCAACTCTTTAAGTTGCGGGCAAAAATTGGGACAGGACACTTTGGGCTCGGAGCGAGCGCTCGATGGAAAAAAGGAACGACCCCTGTCTGAACCGGAATGGCGCGCTTTCTTGGCCTTGTTGCCGCAAACACCAATATTTTGAACAGCTTTGGAATAGGTTGCCGTGAATTTGACCAACGGCAGGTCTCGGAACGGTCGATCACTTCCTGTCGCTGCAGCACCGCATGGCGGCTGAGAGCCCGAAGTATCCTATCTCACTTTTTCAGTAACCGAACATATTTTCGCTCTTCAGTCACAAAGTTGCGAAGGCTTTACATACGCTATCTAATGTGGCGTATGAAAACCGGAGTCCAAACATTTTCGCTTGTCCTTCTAGCACTGCTAACGCTTCCCTTTTCGATCTATGCTATAAACTTTGCGCAGGGCGGCCTGCGGGATACCCTGCCCGCGCCGCACTACATACGGTCCGATAATCTTATCGCCAATCTGTCTATTTTTAGCCATATGGCCGCGGGAGCGGCCATTACAGCATTGGTGCCGCTCCAATTAATCCCTTCAATCCGACTGCGTTTACCCGCGCTGCACCGCTGGTCGGGGCGGCTGATCATCATCGCTGCAGTTACGACCGCAGTAGGTGGGCTCGTCTACATTCCACTGCGTGGCACAATCGGTGGGACTCCCATGAATATCGGTTTTTCACTTTACGGGGTACTGGTTCTGCTGACCGCCATGCAAACCATCCGCTACGCACTGGCAAGGCGTATCGCGGATCATAACGCTTGGGCCCTGCGTTTTTTCTGGCTGGCTTTGGGTTCTTGGTTCTACCGCGTCCACTATGGCCTTTGGTATCTGGCCACTGACGGTCTATGGTCCAACCCGCAATTCACGGGAGGCTTTGATCTGGCACAAAGTGTTGCGTTCTTTCTTCCATATCTTCTTGGCGTCGAAGTATACCTGCGTATCAAGCAATAAGTCGATCGCAAGGTTTTCGTACCTCCATCAGCTAAACGACGGCTTTGTCCTCAGTGCGTGAGTTCGCCGGATTGGTCTTGCTACGTCTTGCATGAATGGCCGGTTTTCCCGCCGCGTGGCAGCGCAGATGACTAAGCACTTGCGGCATTTTCAGTTCGGCGAGCGCGAGCAGCGAGAAAATCGAATTCACAGATTGGGCTCCAAGCGGTCAACCGTTCCGCTGCCGTTTAGCGCTATGAGGCGTCTCTGAGAGCGGCCATTACCTTTTCTGATAGAGTTTGCAGGTCGACACTGTGTCGATGCCTGGGTTGGAGGGATGGTTGGAGGAAAACTCATGTCCAGAATCCAACTTCCCGCAGTTAAGTCAAAACGCCGACCTTGGAACAAAGGACGTCTGGTTGGCCAAAAGCGCCCGTTGCTTCCCAAACAAGCCTGGGCCATTCGTGCGCGGCTTGAACTTGCGGGCAATCTCAGAGATCTGGCGCTGTTCAACCTCGCAATTGACAGCAAGTTGCGAGGCTGCGATCTCGTCCGATTGAAAGTTACTGATCTCGTATCCAATGACAGGGTTCGCGAACGTGTTTCTGTCATCCAGAGCAAGACCAAACGGCCGGTGCAGTTCGAAGTCTCTGAAAATACGCGCGATTCTCTATGGAGCTGGGTTTGCAGTCCGGAAATGCTCAGGTGCAGCTTTCTTTTCCCAAGCCGCTTCCATGACCGGCCTCACGTTTCGAGTCGGCAGTATGGGCGTCTAGTCCGGAATTGGGTCACAGAAATCGGTCTTGATCCGAGTGCGTATGGCACCCATTTGATGCGGCGTACAAAGGCTGCGTTGATCTACCGTAAAACTGGCAATCTTCGCGCGGTCCAACTTCTGCTTGGGCACACCAAGGTTGACAGCACGGTCCGCTATCTCGGTGTCGAACTTGAAGACGCGTTGAGTATTGCGGAAAAGATCGACATTTGAACACTGGACGAACGGCTTGTTGCCGTTCGTCTTCCTGAACCGGTCATGCATCAAAGCAGAGCCAATGACGGGACGGAGCCCCAAGCGGACTGAGGCTACAATGAGACGAATGTCCGCTTCGCCAACTTGGTCAATTCCCCATCAAATGCGACGACAATCTTGAGATCGTTGAAAGTCAGCGATGAAGATCAGATATTCTGGTTGGCCGCAACTTAGTTACCCAGACACTATTTGCACATCTCTTCGATTGCATCTTCTATCGTTGGTAACACCGCAATCTCTTTTGCGCAGCGCTCAGAGCTCACGCGGAAACTGTCATCGTCCAGCACGCGCATGATAGCGTTTTGTAACGAAGCGACGTCCAGATCAAAAACCGCTACACCTGCACCAATTTTCTCAATTTGCTCGGCATTGCTCGGTTGATCCGCAAAAAGTGGGACGGCAATGGAGGGCAACCCAGCCGCCAAAGCGCCGATCAACGTACCCGACCCGCAGTGATGCACTATTGCAGATGCATATGAAAAGACGTCGTCTTGGGGCACCCAAGCTTCGACTATTACATTGTCTGGAATGTCAGTAAGTAGCGAACCATCCATATTGATGCCTGTTGTCAGAAGCGCGTTAATTGGCAAATTGCCCACAGCCTCTAACGCAGTCTGATAGGCGGCGCGTTCTTCAGCTTCATTTCCAGCGACTGTCCCAAACGTGACATAGACAAAGGGCTGGCCGTTGTCAGGAGCCCATGCGGGCCGTTTCAAAGAAGGGCTGCCCACGTCAGATTGCGAATTTACCCGAAATGGCTCGGGCCTGTCATTCCAATCAGTTTTTGGATCAAAGGACTTTGGGAAAGACGTAAACGCGCGTTCGGTCATTAGCGACTTCCCGTTGTCAGCAGGTAGGCCAGCCGATTGGCGTAGTTCGTCAAGTGGTGCGGCTCCATGTTCGATGAAGAGACTCTCTCCCGGACTGTTATGGACTTCCACACGGACACAAGGTGTTTTGGTTTTGGCTGCGACGATGGGAGCCGCAAATTCAGCAGACTCGCGTACGATAAGATCAGGGCTCCATTCCGTCACAAGCGCAGAAAGGTCCTGCATTGCATCACCAGCCCACAACCTGACGAAAAACTCCTGAATTGCCCACTTTGGGATTTCGTCCTTGGGCATATCGCGTGCGGCAGCAAATCGAGCTTGTACGTCTTCTTCGGGCACTCGGCTGAGAGGGGTGAAAGGTATGGATCGTTTTTCAAACATATCGCGCAACTGTTCTGGGGCCGCAAAGTGCACGTCGTGACCAAGCCTTTGTAATTCTGCGATATATGGAAGGAGTGGGCGTGCGTGGCCAGTTCCTTTGGTCGAAGTGAAAAGGACTTTCATAATACAACTTTCCTAAAAATTTCCTGAATTTCGAGCGCCAGTGCCCGTGTCTTAAATAGGTTTACGGGCCTGCCCTTAGCCAGAACTGTCCAACATACCTGGAACACTCCATTCGCCAAGTCACTTTTAGATCGCTGTCTCGGGTCGTAAATTGCCTACTAAAAGCGGACATCCCGGTTGCAAGGATGAAAGTCGGTTTTGTCCCGCATCTCGTGAGTTGGAACGGACCGCAGCGAAAGATCGGATTGGATTCACCCCGTTTCAAAGTGACCGAATGGCTGGTCTTGGGAAAATCGCTGCGCCGCCGAATTTTTCTGCTGCAACAGCGAAGAAATGCTGCATGAGCAATAGCCGCACCTGCATCAGGCCGCTTAGTCCGGCGGTCTCAACTGGTCGATGCAACACATGCATTGAAACGCTCTGCGGGAGTTTCATACCCCAGCGTCATTCGAGGTCGTTCGTTGAGTTGTCTGGCGACGGCGCTCAACTTTGCTTGACTGTGTATCGACAAATCTGTGCCTTTTGGAAAGT
>NZ_JBALVJ010000030.1:0-46263 GCF_036961165.1 Sulfitobacter sp.
GATGCATCTTAGCCAAGCCGCAAAACTGTCCTAAAAAGCAGGACCACTTCAGTTCGTTCGTCGCTTAAGCTTAGTTTAGGCGATGATATAGCCGTCAGAGAAGCCCAGCGTTTCGATGCTGATCAGACTATCGATATCACCGGATGAGAGCTCCGTGATCTGCCAGGACCCGTTGCTTTCATTGACGATGGTGAAATCGCTCTGAGCTCCGGCAAAGAGGGCGAAGTCTTCGCCGTCACCGCCGTCCAGTGTATCGCTCCCTGAACCAAAGATGAAAACGTCCTGACCGCCGTCCCCGAACAGGGCGTCATTTCCGTCACCGCCGTCAAGGATGTCGTTTCCTTCAAGACCTTTGAGCGTGTTGGAGCCAGCGCTACCGACAAGCGTATCGGCGAAATTGGACCCGAAAATGCGTTCGATGCTGGTCAGGATATCACCTGTGGCTTCGCCGCCGGACACTGCGCCTGTGTCCAAGTTGATTGAGACGCCGCTGGCCGAGCGCGTATAGTCCACCCGGTCATTGCCGTCACCACCGTTCAGGACATCCGCGCCAACACCACCAATGAGGACGTCGTGTCCTTCGCCACCGTTCAGCGTGTCGTCTCCGGCATCGCCCAACAGTAGGTTGTTCATGCTATCCCCGGTGAGAACATCAGCGAACTTCGAGCCCGCGATACGTTCTATCCCGCTCAGGCTATCACCTTCCGCCTCGCCGCCTGTTGCTTCACCAGTTTCCAAATTGATGACCACAGCGGAGGATGCTGTGTATTTGGCGGTATCTACGCCGTTGCCGCCATTCAACACATCAGCGCCTGCACCGCCGTTCAAGACGTCGTTGCCATCCGCACCAGACAAGGTGTCGTTGCCGACCCGACCGGTAAGTAAGTTGACTCTGGCATTGCCGGTGATCACGTCGTCATGGTCCGAAGCTGTCACTGAGACAATGCCGGTCAATGTGTCACCTTCGGCGTCACCACCGGTGTTTACGTTGGTCTCAAGGTTAACGGTGACACCAGATGTGGAGCTTGCGTAGACGGCAATATCACGGCCGGCTCCTCCATTCAGTTGGTCCGCTCCGGCGTCGCCCGAAAGCCTGTCGACCCCGTCGCCCCCGAAAATGACATCATCCCCTGTGCCGCCCCGAAGAAGGTCATCCCCCTCCAGACCCAAAATGGTGTCATTGCTTTCCAAGCCGTTGATCACGTTGTCGAACTGGTCACCGACCAGATAGTCGTCAAACTCGGTGCCGACGATACGCTCGTCAATAAAGCGGTTCAGGATCAAGAAGTTCTCATAGTCCAACGTTTGCGCAACGCCCGTTAGCACTACGATTTCGAAGCTGTTTAGTGAAATATGCAGATCGCCGTCGATCACGACCTGACCCACCAGCTCTTCGAAATTATCCTCCGTCACGTCAAAGTCGATGAGACCAAGCGTGTCCAGTCCGACTTGGAAATCAAGAACCGAGCTGCTGACAATCTGGGTCCAGTTGTCGCCGGCGCCATAGGACAGTACGAACAGATCCTCAGCCGCTTCGCTGGTGTTCGCATCCCCGATGAAAGTGTTGCCGCCTTGGCCGACCAGATAGTCGGATCCGTCTTGTCCGGTAATGAAGCCGCCCGAGCCGTGGATTGTCAGCTCTTCATAGGTCATTACCAGCTCTGTATTGTAGAGAGTGGCGGGCTTGATGTCGCCTTTCACGTAAAAGGCAACGTCGAAACCCTCGGTCATGTTCAGGCCATTTTCCGTTACCGTTCCCGACATGTGCTGATAACCAGCGCTGATCGACAGCGGCGAAACGGGCTGCGCCCAATCAAGAAGATTGATCACAGTTGTTGTGTCAGTACCAACTTCGTATTTCAGCTCGTCATTGGTAGGAGGGGGTGGCAGGCTGGGATCAAGTGGCATGTCGACGCTGGGCAAATCCTGACCGTATTTGTCAGACTGCAGGCGCCAGCGCGGCCCGACGATATATTCGGTGCCATCGGGGGTCAGCGATGCTTCAAAAGGCTCGCGGTCCATTGTTGTGTACCAAGCATTGGTGTAGCCGCCTTCGAGGTCTGACGATGTCGCGCCAGTCGCAGCAATCGTCGTGCCTACTAAGGTGTCAGCAAGAGCCGGATCCCTGAGTACCGTTCCCGCAGGATAGAGCGTACCATCACCAGCATAGTAGTCGTCAGTGGTCACCCATTTGCCATCAGCCAGAATCTCATAAGTAGGAATAGTGCCTGTAGCGGATTCGTTCTCGAAATCCTCAGGGCGGATCTGATCATTTGGGTTGTTGGTGATCGTGTGATTTGTGACCAGTTCTGCCTGCGTGACCCGGAAAAGCGGAATCAACCCGTTATTCGCGTTATCAGGCTCTGACCATTCGTCCGGCAAATCCAGAGTTGCCTCGATGCGGATGTCATTGGGCTTCTTAATGGTGTTGCCCCAGCGGTACAGAAGCTTGCCATCGTCTTTCATTGTAACCGAATAGTCATCGCCAACGGCGATATTCGAATCGATCGTGGTCTCATTGGGCAGCAGGATATCCTTGATATCTGTGACGCCATCGCCGTTCACGTCGCCGACTTGCGGCAGAATATCAACAATGTACTGTCCGTCATAATCGCCACCAACCATTCTGAGGTTGTCATCGAGTTGATAGACCGCGTCCGGATCCTCGGGAAAGTGCTGGTCAGACAGGATGTTCTGCATGACGATATAGTGCTCGGTCGAGGCCTTGACGGTGTTGCCCCCCAAACCTGCGAGCCATGTGCCCAGCAGTGCCGGTGTCTTGAAGAAATCTGTCGGAGTGTTCGAGATGACAATACCGACTTGCTCTCCGCCTTCACCCTTCAGATCGCCAACATAGCCTTCTTCATAGGCCGGGTCGTCCACATAATCCTTCTCAATCGCGCCGACAAAGTCCGTAACGTTATATCCGAACTCGCTGTTCACCGGGTAAAGGCTGACGCCCTCCTTTGTGACAATCGGAATAGCGGTGAAGTCGATCACCGGGGCCTCGCCATCTTCCACGCTACCTTGCGTGATGCCACTGAATGTTCCGGTAATATCGTCAGTACTGAATGTATGAGACGACGTAAACGTCGGTGTCAGATTTAAAACCTTGTCTGCGCACATGTTGTTTTTCTCCAAAATAAGTCGTCAGAAGCTTTCAGCCCTAAATGAAAGAACTGAACCTCACCCATGATTTAGCTTGGTCCGGAAGAGAGTTTATTGATCTGAATTAATCATATTAGATTTGTTGAATACGATTGGGTTTTATTTTTGGACAAAGCGAGATGATGTCTTTTTGGAGGATCTGTGTGTTTATCCCCGCGCCGAAGTCCCTCGGGGAAATGGACCTGCGCGGTCGGCCAAAAAAGCTGTGTGCTGAGCTGCGACGGTCTGGCCGCCGTCGATTTCATATCTGGGTAAGTCGTGAGGGTTGGCAGGTGAACCACTGCTCATCCGTCCACGAATAAATCAGCGATAGCGCGGAAAAAGCCGCCGCTGATATACCGCAAGTAAGGTTCGGCAGTTCGCAAACGGCAAAATTAGGTAGAACGTGGGCTTGCCACGTCAGCCGACGATTCCGCGCGCAGATACATCGCGGATGAAGGCGCTATAACCGCCTCCCTGCCGCTGTGCCATCAAAGTGTGATCGACGACCATTTCCCGCGGAGCATTGGTGAAAACGGCTGCGACCTTAAGCAAAACCTCATTGCGTTACTTCCACTCACGGATTTCACGCCCCCGAGTTTTCCAGTGACCTCCGGCGTGTCTTAGGCTGCTTTAGAGACAAAGCGCGCGCCGGCGGGGATGATTGGGGGGCGTTCGTTTGTCTCGGCAATGCCGTAGCCCGCGATGCGTTTGTAGGTCGCGGCGTGTTCGGCCATTTCTGCATGTGGGATGACGTCGTTGATGTGGTCGAACTGCCCACCGCAACGTTTCTCGACGATGTCGAGGATTTTGTCCGGTCCTGCAGTGCGGTTCATTACGATGATTTTGGTGGTGACGGGCAGCATTTCGGCCTCATAGGCCAGTAATGCTTCGGGGGTGAGCCCGTAGTCAAGGAAGGCCGCAACCAGTTTGCGCGCGTCTGTAATGCCCGCGCCTGCACCGTTTGAGCCGACAGGGTAGGCCGCATGCGCCGCATCGCCCATCAGTGTCGTGCGCCCGACTGTCCAGCTTTCTAGAGGATCGCGGTCCACCATCGGATATTCGAACACCTCTTGTGCGCCGCGGATCAGGGCGGGCGCATCAAGCCAGTCATAGCGGATCTGCTCGAACGCGGGCAGGAAGTCGTCCAGATTGGCCTTGCGGCTATAGTCTTCCTTGCGGAATTTGATGCTAGGATCATGCTGTAGGTTGCAAATCCAGTTGATGACGGCGAGGCCTGTTTTGGGATCAGGCTTTGAAATCGGGTAGGTGACAAAGCGCAGTCCATCATGACCGATCAGCGCCATAGAGGCACCTGACAGGAACGGCTTTGCCACGGTGGTGCCGCGCCATAAGATGGCTCCGCTCCATTGTGGTTCATCTTCGTGCGGCTGCATCTGGCGGCGGATGGCCGAATGAATTCCGTCTGCCCCGACCAAAACGGATCCGTGGGCGGTTTTGGTCTCGCCTTCGCGGTTCTCAAGCATCAGCACTGCCTCGTCGCCCTGCGTGTCAAAACCGGTGGCGCGCCAACCCGTTTGAACGGCGTCAGGGCCTGCACGACGAAGGACTTCTTCATACAACAGCATGTGCAGGCGGCCGCGGTGGACGGAATACGCAGGCCAGTCATAGCCTGCTTCAAGCCCGCGTGGCTCAGTCCAGACGTGCAGGCCCATCTTGGTATACATCCCGTAATCCTTGAGGCGGATGCCGACTTCGTCCAGACTGTCGACCAGTCCCAGATCGAAGAGTTCGCGCACGGCGGTCGGTTGCAGATTGATGCCGACACCTAGAGGGCGCATTTCGGTAGAAGCCTCAAAGACCTGAAAGGGGATGCCCACCTGATGGCAGCTTAGCGCCAATGCCAGACCGGAAATGCCACCGCCCGCAATCAATACCGTCATCATCCGTCTCCCCAAGATGTCGAAGGGACGCGAATTGCGCCCCTCGGTCCTATGTATGACATTAGCCACCGTATTTTGTAATCAAAGCCTTGGCTTGGTCAATGACGGCTTGGCCGCCTCGATCCTCCATGCAACTTCTTCCTCCAGAGTGATGCTGTTGTTGCTGGCAGTGCTGGCGAACAGATGACGTCTGAACAAGATAGTCCACTTCCCGATGAATAATGAGCGTTAGTCTTTGGAGACCGGAGCCGCGCGTTGTCAATTCAGCATGCCGTGCCTAGCGGAGGGAGGGCTTGGTGGATTCTGGCGTCGATCACTCTATCTCGGAGTTTACTCTAAGCGGTAAGTCGCCTATTTGCGCTTTCGCGCGATATATTGGGGATGAAGGAAGCTTTGCTGCAACAAGTGGTTTGCGCCTGTCGGTACTGACAGGTTAAACAGAAAGAATAATTGTGTGTCAAAATCACAGATTCAAGAGTGCGCAGAAAGCGAACCGGAATGCTGCGGTAACAGTTTGAGGGTCTGAGGGTGAAGGTAGTTGCTCTGTCGAGAGTGCGTCGCGCTGCGGTAGCATCGGCTGTTGTGTGGATGGCCGCGGCGGCTGCGCATAGTGCCGACGTTCAGGTGACCGGGATCGAGAACGATGATCTGCGCGACGATATCCGCGCTGGCTCCCTTTTGGTCGAGCAAACGCTGTTAGAAGACAATCCTCCCACCACAGCAGAAATACTCGCTGCCGCGCAGGCTGATTATAAACGTCTGTTGGCTGTTCTTTATGATAATGGATATTTTGGCGGCGTGATCAATATTGCGGTTGATGGGCGCGGAGCCGCGGCTATTCCGCCGGTCCAGCCCCCCGGCAATATCTCCAAAGTGAACATCAGCGTCGAGCCGGGCCCGAAATTCCGCTTTGGCCGCACCCGCATTGCGCCGCTGGCGCCGAATACGGAGCTTCCCGAAGGCTTTACCGAAGGCAAAACTGCCAGCCTTGGCGTATTGAAAAGTACAGTTTCGGCAGGCGTAGCTGGCTGGCGCGCGCAGGGGCATGCAAAGGCCGCCCTGACCAAGCAGGATTTAACGGCAGACCATCCCAACCGCATCATCAGCGCCGACCTTGCCCTTGATCCCGGCCCGCGTCTGCGTTTCGGCCCATTGGTCATTAAGGGCGAAAGCGATGTCCGCCGTGAACGCATCATTGATATTGCCGGTTTGCCGGAAGGGGAGGTCTTTACCCCCGAAGAAATCCGCCTTTCGACCGAACGTCTGCGCCGCACCGGTGCTTTCAGTGCGGTGGCGCTGAATGAGGCAGAGCAGTTCGGCCCAAATGACACGCTGCCCGTCATCGCCCAGATCACGGATGCTCCGAAGCGGCGTCTCGGATTTGGCGCCGAGCTTTCTACGCTGGAAGGTCTGACGCTCAGCGCGTTCTGGCTGCACCGTAACTTTCTGGGTGGCGCCGAGCGTCTGCGCTTTGACGCCAAGATCGCAGGCATTGGCGGTAACTCGGGCGGGACAGATTATACTCTTTCCGCGCGGTTCGAACGCCCTGCCACCTTTAACGAAGACACGGACTTTTACGCGCTGGCGAAGATTGAGCAACTGGACGAGGTTTCCTACTTTTCCCGCCAGCTTGATCTGGAAGCTGGTATCAAGCGGATCGCGACCGAAAAGCGCACCTATACCTTAGGCCTTGGTCTGCGCACGGCGAAAACGCGCGATGTGTTTGGCGAGGACAAGTATACTTTGCTAACCATGCCGCTCAGCGCCGAGTTTGATTACCGCGATGACCGGCTGAACGCTACAACTGGCTACTATCTCAAAGCCAACGTGATGCCGTTTGTGGCGTTGTCAGGTTCCGACAATGGCGTGCGCAGCTTTGTTGATGCGCGGGGCTACAAGACTTTCGGCAGTGCCAGCCCTGTGACCTTTGCCCTGCGCGGTCAGCTCGGTTCGGTCTATGGACCCGATCTGGCGCAGGCGCCGGCGGATTATCTGTTTTATTCCGGTGGTGGCGGCACTGTGCGCGGTCAGGATTATCAGTCACTTGGCGTCCCTGTCGGCACAGCAACCATTGGTGGCCGCAGTTTTGCGGGATTGTCGGCAGAAGTGCGTGTCGGGGTGACCGATAGCATCGGCATCGTGGGTTTCGCCGATGCGGGTTATATCGGCGAAGAGCAATTCTATGATGGCTCGGGCACGTGGCACTCCGGTGTGGGGCTTGGACTGCGCTACAATACATCTATCGGCCCGATCCGGTTGGATGTGGCCGTGCCCACTTCGGGGCCGGAAACAGGCAACAACCTTCAGGTCTATATCGGCATAGGGCAGTCGTTTTGATGCATATCATCCGTTTTGCACTGCTGGCGCTTGCGCTGTTTCTTTCGCTTCCTGCGGCAGCGCATACCAATGAAGAGGAAAAGGGATTTCTTATCAGCAAGATACAGGAACTGCTGAGCGGGGCTGGCCGACAGGTGAGTCTTGACGGATTTCAGGGGGCACTTAGCTCTGCGGCGTCATTCGACCGGATGACGATTTCGGATAGCGATGGCATCTGGCTGACGCTAGAGGATGTCGTATTGAACTGGAACCGTTCTGCTCTGCTGCGTGGACGGCTTGAAGTCGAAGAACTGAGCGCGGGGCGCATCGACATTCCCCGCCTGCCGGTAGGCGAAGAACAGGCGCTGCCGGATGCAGAGGCCACGCCCTTCACGCTCCCCAAGCTTCCCGAACTGCCGGTTGCGATTGATATCAAAGCGATCACTATCGCGCAGGTGAACCTCGGCGCGCCTTTGGTGGGCGAGGCTGTCCAGCTTCAGATGAACGCGAATGCGACGCTTAACGATGACGGGTTGGATCTGGCGTTCAAGGCGAACCGGACAGACAGCAAGCGGGGTGTTTTCGGATTGACGGCAGTGCTGGCAAGCGGGGCCGATACGCTTGATCTGCTGCTGGAACTAACCGAGGACGAGGGCGGCATCGTCTCGACACTGTTGGAGATTCCTGAAAACCCTTCCGTCGTGCTGACGGTCAAGGCAAATGGCCCGCTGAATGATTTGACGACCGATCTTAAGCTGGACACTGACGGGCAGGAACGGCTTGCAGGTCAGGTGCAGCTCATCACCCAAGGCAATGCATCCGACCCCGACCGCCGGATCATCGCCGACATCAGCGGGGACATTACGGCTGTGGTCGTGCCGCAGTACCGCGCCTTTTTTGGCCCTGATGTCAGCCTGACAGCCGATGCGCTGATCGAGGCAGGCGGAGCGATTGCGTTGGAGGCTTTTGACCTCAAAGCAGCGGCCGTTGATCTGTCAGGCCGCTTGCTGTTGTCAGATAAGAAATGGCCCGCTCTCATAGATATCGAAGGCACAGTGGCCCGCGCAGACGGCGCGGCGGTTTTGCTGCCGGGCGGTGGTGGGGCCAAAGTGGACCGGATCGCGCTCAACATTGATTATGACGTGCAAAATGACGACGCCTATGAGGCGGTTTTCGACATCACAGGTCTAAGCACCAGCGCGGCAGAAGTGGCGCAGACAACTTTGCGCTCAACCGGCACGTTGACTGGGGCGCTGGGCAATGTCGGGCAGTTAAATGGGGCTGTCCAGTTTGCAGCGCAAGGCGTTGCCCTAGCGGATGCCGCACTAGCAGAGGCGCTGGGCGAGAGCATCAAAGGCATAACTGAGATCAACTATACCGAGGGCCAACCTTTCCGGATCAGCACCCTCGATCTTGAAGGCAGCGACTATAGCCTCAGGGGCAACGTTGCTTTCAATGGTCTGGGCGAGGGGCTGGAGACAGAGATCGATGCGACACTTGAGGCCACCGATCTCAGTCGTTTTTCTGCCCTTGCAGGACGTGAGCTGGATGGTGCCACCTCTTTGGCGCTCAAAGGCAACGTGACACCGCTAAGCGGTGAGTTCGATCTACAAGCCGTCGGCACGGCGGACGATATCAAGACGGGCATTGCGCAAGCAGACGCGCTGCTGTTGGGCCGGACCGATGTGCAGATGAACGCCATCCGCAACGTCAACGGCACCTTCCTGCGCGGGCTTGAGTTGAACAATGCCGCGATTCTTTTCACCGGATCAGCCGAGCTTTCATCGGCTTCCAGCCGTGTGGATGCCGATGTGGTCTTGCGCGATATCGCGACAGTGCTGCCACAATACGAAGGCCGTGTGACGCTCAAGGCGAACGCGGTCGAAAACGGTGCAGGTTGGCTGGTTGATGTAAACGCTGACGGCCCATATGAGGCAGCATTGACGGTTGACGGTCTGGCAACGGGTCCTGACGCCGCGTTAGATTTTGCTGCGAAGGTGCCTGATCTGTCCCGTTTTGTCGCTGCTGTGGAAGGCCCGTTGAGCGCCGACGGCACGCTGCGCCAGACGCCCGAGGGTTGGTTGCTGCAAACGAATGCCTCCGGTCCTTATGACGCGACTGCGCGGATCAACGGTTTGGTCACCCCTGCGCTTAACATCGGCTTCGATTTGGCCATGCCAGAGGTTTCGGTGGTGGCGCCGCAAGTGAACGGCCCGCTCAAGGCAACAGGTCGCCTGCGCCAGACGGACAGCGGCTTTGTGATCGAGACGGACGCCTCCGGTCCATATAATGCGAATGTTTCGGTGAATGGCGCGCTGACACCGGCGATTGATGTGAAGTTTGACCTCTCGGTGCCCAACGTGCAGCCGTTGGTGCCCCAAGTGAACGGCCCCTTGCGTGCGACTGGGCAGGTGCGCCAAACTGATGAAGGCTTTTTCATCGACACATCGGTCAGCGGGCCTTACGGCGCGCGGGCGCTGGTTGAGGGGCTGGCGACAGGGCCAGACATATCGCTTGATTTTGACGTGCGTATGCCGAATGTGGCGCCCCTGGTTCCCGGAGTAGATGGTCCGCTGGCCGCAACAGGTACGTTGCGCCAGACGCCCAATGGGCTTGCCGTAGATACCAACGCGACTGGTCCTTATAGCAGCCGGGCGTCTGCACGCGGTGTTGTGACGGGCCCGGACGCTCTGGTTGATTTCAACGTTGCGGTGCCCAGCCTTGCTGCAATTATTCCCAAACTGAACGGCCCGCTGAGTGTGAATGGTAATGCCGCCAAAACCGGGAGTGGGTGGCAGATTGACACCTCCGCCACTGGTCCTGCCGGCATGCAGGCCACCGTGGCAGGGCTGGTGGGTGATGATGGTCAGCTTAACATCGCAATCAACGGCAATGCGCCCTTGGGCCTTGCGGGGCCGTTCATCGCGCCGCGCAGCCTGCAGGGTCTGGCGCGGTTTGATCTGGTGCTGAACGGGGCGGCAGGGCTTGGTGCACTGAGCGGGACCATCCAGACATCTGATGCAACGCTCACCGCGCCCAACCTGAGGGTGGGGCTGGAAGGGATCAACGCGAACGTGCAAATCGCCAACAGCCGTGCCGCGATTGACGTCACCGCGAACGCCACTGCAGGCGGGCGACTTGCGATCAGCGGCGCTGTCGGGCTTGATGGCGGGTTGCCTGCCGATCTGGATGTCCGGCTAAGTGATATTGTGTTGATTGATCCGCGTCTCTACCGCACATCGCTCAACGGCGAGCTGCGTCTTTCCGGCCCGCTTTCGGGCGGCGCTGGTTTGAGCGGTGATATCACCATCGGCGAAACGAACGTCACTGTGCCGTCCACTGGCCTCACAAGCATTGGGGACATCCCGCCAATCAACCACGTGGGCGCGCCGGGCGACAACCTTGCTACACGCCGCCGTGCGGGCCTTCTGGAAGAGGGCGCGGCGAGGGATCCGGTTCAAAGTGGCGCCTCCGGTTCGGGTCTGAGCCTCAACATTTCGGTGAATGCCCCGGGGCGCATTTTTGTACGCGGTCGCGGCCTTGATGCAGAGCTGGGCGGTAACCTGCGGATCACGGGCGACACCAGCAACATCATCTCCGCAGGTCGGTTCGAGCTTGAGCGCGGGCGCTTGGATATTCTGGGTAAGCGGTTTGATCTGGAGGAAGGATCGGCTGAGTTTCAGGGCAATCTGATCCCCTATATCCGGTTTGTCTCTACCACTTCGACACAAGCAGGCACCGCAAGTATCATCGTTGAAGGCCCCGCTGACGAGCCCGTGGTGAGCTTCGAAAGCTCACCTGCGGGCCCGGAGGACGAAGTCCTTGCGCAACTGTTATTCGGGCGGAACCTGTCCGAGATTTCTGCTTTTCAGGCGCTGCAACTGGCCAACGCAGTGGCGACACTGGCGGGGCGTGGCGGCACCGGCATGGTCGGTGACTTGCGCGACCGTTTTGGTCTGGATGATCTGGATGTGACAACAACTGACAGCGGCGAGACCGCCCTGCGCGTGGGTAAATACATCAGCGACAATGTTTATACAGACGTCACTGCCGCCTCTGACGGCACCGGTGAAGTTTCATTGAACATCGACATATCGGATCACCTTATCGGTAAGGCGACGCTCGGCTCGGACGGGAATTCATCCATCGGCCTATTCTTTGAAAAAGATTATTGATCCGGTGTGAAGCGGCCAAACCGGCCCCGCTTGAAAAGCAGCCCGTCGCTTTCTTCGGGCTGGATCGCGGCCGATGTGATCTGGCCCAGGATGATCGAATGATCGCCTGCGGCGTGGACGGCATAGGCGTTACAATGGAAGATCGCGAGGCACCCGTGCAGGGTTGGGGCTCCATTGGGGCCTGAGTCCCAAAGGTATGGGGAAAAGTCATGACCCTGCGCGGCAAAGTGCTTCGCCAGCGGCATTTGCTCGGCGCTTAAAACATGGATGCAAAAAGCGGATGCCGCTGCAAACGCATCGTGCCGTTTGGAAGACCGCGCCGCAGACCAAAGCACCAGCGGAGGATCGAGCGAGACCGATGAAAAAGAATTTGCGGTCATTCCCAGCGGCCCTGCATCCGTCTCCGCGGTAATCAGCGCGACACCCGTGCCAAACTGCCCCAGCGCACGGCGCAGGTCTGTGGTGCGGGCCGGATCAGGCACAAAGCTTTTCATATTCGTCTCCATAGGGGCGAGCGGTGCCACGGGCGCTGCGGTTTGTCTAGTGCGCTGACCTACAGCGCTAAAGCTCTGTGATTTACCAGCTACGTTATTACCGCCTTACATAGCGTGGTTCTGCCAAAGGAAAGAGGCGCACTGATTGTCACCCCAGCGTTGCAGCAATGAAAAAAGGCGCCCCGCTAGGGACGCCTTTCAGTTAGCGGTGAGCGAAGGATCATTTGTTCATGCGGTTCTCGATCAGGTCATCCACCACGGATGGATCAGCCAGCGTTGAGGTGTCGCCCAGCGTGGTGTGATCGTTCTCGGCAATCTTGCGCAGGATGCGGCGCATGATCTTGCCGGAGCGTGTTTTCGGCAGACCCGGTGCCCACTGGATCAGATCGGGTGACGCAATTGGGCCTATCTCGGTACGGACCCAATTGCGCAATTCCGTGCGCAACTCGTCCGTTGGCTCTTCGCCGCCCATAAGAGTGACATAACAGTAGATGCCCTGACCCTTGATCTTGTGTGGGTAGCCTACCACGGCGGCCTCGGCCACTTTGGCATGTGCCACAAGAGCGGATTCAACTTCGGCTGTGCCCATCCGGTGGCCAGATACGTTGATCACATCATCCACACGGCCTGTGATCCAGTAGTCGCCGTCTTCGTCACGTTTGCAGCCGTCACCGGTGAAGTAATAGCCGGGATAATCGGCGAAATACGTCTTTTCAAAGCGGTCGTGATCGCCCCAAACCGTGCGCATCTGGCCGGGCCAGCTGCTTGCAATGCACAGCACGCCTTCAGCAGGATTGCCTGTCAGCTCTTCTGCCGTTGTGGGTTCTAGCACAACTGGCTTGATCCCGAAAAACGGCTTCATGGCAGAGCCGGGTTTGGTCGCATGTGCGCCGGGCAGGGGGGTCATAAGGTGGCCGCCGGTTTCGGTCTGCCACCATGTGTCGACGATCGGGCAGCGATTGCCGCCGACGACTTCATTGTACCAGTTCCACGCCTCTGGGTTGATGGGCTCGCCGACCGTGCCGAGGATCCGCAGGCTGCTTAGATCAATGCCTTTGACGAAATCATCGCCCTGACCCATCAGCGCACGGATCGCTGTGGGGGCGGTGTAAAATTGGTTCACTTTATGCTTCTCGCAGACCTGCCAAAAGCGGCTGGCGTCTGGATAGGTCGGCACACCTTCAAACATAACCGTGGTCGCGCCATTCGCCAGCGGGCCATACACGATATAGCTGTGGCCAGTGACCCAGCCCACATCGGCGGTGCACCAGAAGATATCCCCTTCCTTATAGTCAAAGGTGATCTCATGCGTCATCGCGGCATATACCAGATAGCCGCCTGTGGAATGCACCACGCCTTTTGGCTGACCGGTAGACCCCGATGTGTAGAGGATGAATAGCGGATCTTCCGCATCCATCGCTTCGGGTTCACAGGTATCGGATGCGTCAACGGCCAGTGCGTTATAGTCGTAATCGCGGCCCTCAACCCATGTGGTTTGGCCGCCAGTCCGTTTCACCACAAGGCATTTCACGGTGTCCTTGCAGTGCAGCAGCGCCTGATCGGCATTGGTCTTGAGCGGCGTAGCACGGCCACCGCGCGGCGCATGGTCGGCAGTGATGACAACCTTGGCGCCGCAGCCATTGACACGCGCACCCAAAGCATCGGGGGAGAAACCCGCAAAAACGATCGAATGGATCGCACCGATCCGTGCGCAGGCCAGCATGGCATAGGCAGCTTCGGGGATCATCGGCATATAAATGATGACACGATCGCCGCGCGTCACACCCAGATCTTTGAGGATGTTGGCCATTTTGCAGGTGCCTGCGTGCAAATCCTTATAGGTGATGTGCTTGGCTGCTTCTTCGGGGCTGTCCGGCTCCCATATGATCGCGGTCTGGTCGCCGCGTGTCTCAAGATGGCGGTCGATGCAGTTGGCGGCCACGTTCAGTTGCCCATCGGCGAACCAGTTGATCTTCACCGAACCAAGTGTGTAATCCACATCTTGCACCTGCGTAAACGGCTTCATCCAGTCCACGCGGTCGGCTTGCTCTCTCCAGAAGCTGTCAGGATCGGACATTGAAGCGGCGTACATCGCATCATATTTAGCAGCATCCACGTGGGCGGCTGCCGCAAGATCGGCGTGGGGCGGGTAGGTTTTTGCAGTTTGTGACATGGAAATGTCTCCTCCAGAGGGGCAGCTTGCGTCTTTTTGTTTCGCGCAGTCTTGCCAGTGTTTGAGCGCAGCTTAGGGGCTGGAAGAGAGTAAGGGAATATTCAAGGGTGGGGTGGGTCGGAGTTTATGTAAATAAATTTCCGAATTTCAGTAAAGCCTGTAAATATGAAGCGGCCGCATTCGGATCAGTACGGTGAAACAGGGGCTTGGCAGTAGGGGTGCTAGCCGCTAACTTACCACCCAAGCGCGTCAAAGAAGGCGTGCATCAACGGGAGACTCCAATGAATAACTTTTTGAGCGGCGCAGCCGCCTGCGCCCTGAGCTTTGCTTTTGTATCTGAAGCAGCGGCTACCGAATGGAATGTATCTGTCTGGGGCAAGCGCCGCGCCTTCACAGAGCACGTAGAAAAGCTGGCTGAGCTGGTATCAGAGAAAACCAACGGCGAATTCACCATGAACGTGAGCTATGGTGGCCTCTCCAAGAACCGTGAGAACCTCGACGGTATCTCTATCGGTGCATTCGAGATGGCGCAGTTCTGTGCCGGCTATCACCGTGACAAAAACCGCGTTGTGACAGTTCTCGAGCTGCCCTTCCTCGGCGTCGAGAACCTTGAGCAAGAGCTGGCCGTGTCCAGAGCTGTCTATGCCCACCCCGCGGCTGCCGAAGAAATGGCGCAGTGGAATGCAAAGCTGCTGATGACGTCACCAATGCCACAGTATAACCTTGTCGGCACAGGCGATGCTCCCAGCACGCTGGCTGATTTTGAAGGTATGCGCGTTCGTGCCACCGGCGGTATCGGTGATGCATTCGCTGCTGTTGGGGCTGTGCCTACGTCCGTGACGTCCTCCGAGGCATTCCAAGCGATGGAATCCGGTGTTGTTGATACAGTGGCATTCGCCCAGCACGCACACCTGAGCTTTGGCACGATCAACGAAGCGGACTGGTGGACAGCGAACCTGAACCCCGGCACCGTGAACTGCCCTGTGGTCGTCAACATCGACGCCTACGAAAGCCTGACGGACGCCGAACGCGAAGCGCTGGATTCGTCTGTTGACGAAGCGCTGGATCACTACCTTGCTAACTACGGCGAGCTGCTGAAGCGCTGGGATTCGGTTCTGGAAGAGAAAGGCGTGACCAAAGTCGAAATCGCGCCCGAAGTTCTTGCCGAATTCCGCACAACAGCGGCTGACCCGATCCGTGACAAATGGATTGCGGACATGGAAGCACAAGGCATTCCAGGTCAGGAACTCTATGATCTGGTTGTGAAAACACTGGCTGACGCAAAAAGCGGTAGCTAATCGGGAGCCGGGGCGATATGCGCCCCTGACCTAAAACACATAGGCTGCGCACCCCTGAATGCTGGGTTGCGCAGCCTTTTTCCGTAATTGAATAAGGGGGGTGAGCCCATGGCAGGTTCAGCTGCGGTGCTGGAAGATTCCAGCTTACTAAGCAAACTCGACCGCATGTTGCTACCGGTAGAACGCTTTTGCGCGCTGCTGAGCGGCCTTGCGATTTTCTCACTGATGTTTCTGGCGGCCTATTCGGTCACGGCGCGGAAATTCTTCGGTAGCCCGCTGATGGGCTACGTGGATTACATCGAAGCTGCGATGCCGGTGATTGCGATTATGGGCGTCTCTTATGTCGCCCGAGACGGCACGCACATCCGCATGGACATCTTGGTGAATGCACTCAAAGGCCGCGTCTTGTGGCTATTTGAGTTGATCTCGGTTTTGCTGATGTTGTTGCTGATTGTTGGTCTGACCTACGGCGCATGGGAACACTTTGACCGCTCGTTCGACTGTGCCCGCCCTTGGTGTTCACGCGACAGTTCGATTGATGTGAGCCTGCCGATCTGGCCCAGTAAACTGGTCGTACCAGTTGCCTTTGGGGTGCTGACCTTGCGCCTATTGTTGCAGGCGTGGGGCTATTGCCGTGCGCTGGTGTTGGGGCTTGAAAACCCCGTTGCCGTGCCGCTGTCGCTCACGGTTGCAGAGCAGGCGATGGCCGAAGCGAAAATTCTCGAAGGGGCTGACTGATGGAACCTATTGAAATTGGTATCTACGTCTCAATCGGGATGTTGGGCATGGTCGTGTTGGGCATGCGCGTGGCATTCGCTGCGGGTCTGGCGGGCTATATAGGTCTGGTCTGGTTGCGTTGGAACGGGTTCGACTATGATCCCGAACGGTTCTGGAAAGCGGTCGAGATCAGCACAAAGATTGCAGGTCTGACGCCACACTCCAAAGTCAGCGCGCAGGTGCTGAGCCTTATCCCTGTCTTCATCATGATCGGTTATCTTGCATATTACGCCAAGCTGACCACCGCCCTATTCGAAGCCTGCAAGCGCTGGTTTGCGTGGGTGCCGGGCGGGTTGGCGGTTTCGACCGTATTTGCGACAGCGGGCTTCGCTGCGGTGTCCGGTGCCTCTGTGGCAACTGCGGCGGTGTTTGCGCGCATTGCTATCCCCGAAATGCTTAAGATCGGCTATAACAAGCAGTTCGCGGCTGGTGTTGTGGCCGCTGGTGGCACACTGGCCTCGCTTATCCCGCCCTCAGCGATCCTCGTGATCTATGCGATCATTGTTGAGCAGGACGTGGGCATGCTGCTGTTGGCCGGCTTCATCCCCGGCGTGTTCTCAGCCATCGTTTATGCGGCTTTGATCATCGGGATCGCGATGATCTGGAAGAACGTGGGCCCGCCTGTAACGGGTTTCACATGGAAACAGCGGTTTGAAAGCCTGCCGCCTGCCTTGCCCATCGTTGCGGTCGTCGTGATCATCATCTTCTTTGTCTACAACCCGTTCGGCGATGCGTGGGGCACCCCGACAGAGGGCGGCGCCGTGGGCGCGTTCATCGTCTTCTTGGTGGCGCTTTATCGCGGCATGCGCTGGGGCCAGCTCAAAGAGGCACTGTTGGAGACAGCCAAGCTGACCGTGATGATCTTTACCATCATCTGGGGCGTGCTGATCTATGTGCGCTTTCTGGGGTTCGCCGAATTGCCTGATGCTTTTGCCAGCTGGATCACCTCGCTTGAGATGCAGCCGATTGTTATCCTGATTTGCATTCTGCTGGCTTACGCTGTGCTGGGGATGTTCATGGATGCCATCGGGATGCTGCTGTTGACATTGCCAGTGGTATATCCCGCTGTCATGGCGCTCAACGGTGGTGAGAATGTCGCCGCCATCGACAGTGCCTTTGGCATGTCTGGCCCGATGTGTGCGATCTGGTTCGGGATATTGGTGGTCAAAATGGCAGAGTTCTGTCTGATCACTCCGCCTATCGGTCTCAACTGTTTCGTTGTGGCCGGTGTCCGGGATGATTTGACCGTTCAGGATGTGTTCAAAGGGGTAACCCCGTTCTTCCTCGCCGATGCGGTCACGATCGCTCTGCTCGTTGCCTTCCCGGGCATCGTGCTTTGGCTGCCGTCTTTGGCGAGCTAAGGCCAGCGGCCTCCGGCGAAGTGCATTTGGAACACGCGTTCCCTCTCAGGGGGCGCGTGTTTCTTCTTCCGGTAAACGAACGGCGTCCTGACCTCTGTTATCAAGGAAATTGCTAAAGATTTTCAAGGCCTCGACGTTTTCGCTAACAACCTTGAAGACGACTAGAAACGGCACGGCAATCAGCGCGCCGGCAATGCCCCACAACCAACCCCAGACAACAACCGTCAAGAACACCGCAACGGTGTTAAGCTCCAACCGTTTGCCCACCAGCCAGGGGGTGATGAATTGCCCCTCGACCGAGGTAAGGAACATGTAGCCAGCGGGGGCAAGCATGGCGTATCCGACGCTGTCAAAGGTGATTAATGCTAGGCGCCCGCAATGGCTGCCCCTGTGACCCCGCCGATATAGGGCAGGAAGTTAAGCAGAAATGCCGCGATCCCGAAGATATGCGCACCGGGCTGACCGATAATCCACATCAGGCTTCCGACGCAAACACCAAGAACCGCGTTGATGATTGTGATGGTGAAAAGATACCGCGACACGCGCCGCTCCACATCATAAACGGCCGAGAGGGCGCGCTTTTTGCCGGTGAGAGTCTGAAACGACTGAACCAGTTTGATGTAGAATATGTTGCCGGACGCCAGCAGGAATGTTGCAAGCACCAGCGTCACGGCGATTGTCCCGCCCAACTTAACGCTGGTGCTCATAGCGCTGTTCAGAAGACTGGGTTGTTTGACTACCACCTCTTGTGTCCCAACGGGGGCGGCATTGATCTTGTCTACTTCTTCGGTAGCGCGGCGCACGGTTTCGACTGTGTCCGATACGCCGCGCAGCTTGCTCTCGATCTGGCGGCCCATGACCGGCAGATCATCCGACCAAAGCGCCACGGTGCCTGTAGATCCGCCGATGACGGCTATAATTACGACGCCAGTCATCCCTACCAGCAGTACAGCCGCAATGCTGCTTGGCACACCCGCACGCCCAAGTGTGCGCATGACCGGGCTAAGGGTGAGGGCTAAAAGCACTCCCAGTAATATAGGCAAGACAAGGTCTTTTGCGAAATAGGCTGTTACGAAAACCGCAATCAAGCAAAGTAGCTGCAAGGATCGACGGATCGAGGAGAGGTCTTCCAAAATATGCGGTCCCCCAGAGCGATTACCAGATTTAACGCGCTGAACGCCCATTTGGTTCATCTCTATTTTTATGCCATTGGATCAAGCTCGAATAGGCGCAATCGTGCCTTGACCATCTGCTGTGTAAATGGCCAGACTGCTGCTCTGGTTGCCTTGTTCGAAAGCTCTAAATGTTCCGATTTATCCATACTTCCGATCTGCATCTGGGCAAGCCCTTTGGCCGCCACAGCGAAGAGGTGCGTGGCCGTTTGCGGCAGGCGCGCCATGAGGTGTTGGGGCGGCTTGCGGTTGCGGCCCGCGAACAGGGAGCATCCGTGGTCTTGTTGGCCGGCGATACATTCGACCAGCAAACTCCGGCCCCGCAGGTAACGCGTCAGGCGTTGAATGCGATGGCGCATGAGCAGGACATTACTTGGGTGCTTATGCCCGGCAACCATGATAGCCTCGCCGCAAGCGAGTTGTGGCAAACCATCCAACGCGACAAGCCGGACAACCTGCTGCTGGCGCTCACGCCTCAACCAATTGCGATGGCCAACGCCTATGTGCTGCCCGCGCCTTGTACAACGCGCAATCCCGGGCGTGACCTAACCGTAGATATGGACCAGCCAACGCCCGAAGGGGCGCTGCGGATCGGTCTGGGGCACGGTGGTATTCAGGAGTTCAGCAGCCTTGGCTCGGTCGCGGCCGAAGGGCCAAGCGGGATCATAGCGCCTGACCGCGCTGCCAAGGCCGGACTGGATTATCTGGGATTGGGTGATTGGCACGGTCAGATCAGGGTCAATACGCACACATGGTATTCCGGCACGCCGGAGCCTGACAGCTTTAAACACCCGCACAGCGGCAGTGCTCTGGCCGTCAACATCGCGCAGGCCGGTGCGGTTCCCGAAGTCACGCCCGTGCACACTGGTGGAATTGGCTGGCAACACATCGCGCTTGAGCTGACGCCGCAAGACGATTGCACCACAATCCTTGATGCCTCTCTGCCGCCGTTGGTCGCGCGGTGTGACACGCTGCTTCGGGTGAGCGCGCAGGGAAGGTTGGGCGTTCAACAGATGCAACAGCTACGGTCAACACTGTCCCACGTCGCGCCCGACTTTCTGGACCTCACACAGGATCTGGATGCGGTGTTGCTGGCCCATGACGCGACCGATCTTGAAGTGATCGACCCCTCCGGCGGAGCGCTGCGCCAGACGGCGGAGGCGCTAGCCGCCCGTGCGCAGAACGGCGATCTATCGGCAGCTGACCGGCGTGTGGCGGATACCGCACTGGCGCAACTCTTTTCCTTTGTTGCGGGAGCAGACGCATGAAACTGCGCAGCCTCACTCTCAGCAATGTCCGCAAGTTCGCAGGCCAAAGCGCCACCATCAGCGCCATCGGCGATGGTGTCAGTGTGGTGTCGGAGGCCAACGAGTTCGGTAAGTCCACATTCTTTGACGCCCTGCACGCGCTGTTCTTTCTCAAATACGGTGCTGCAACGCGCGAGGTTAAATCGCTCCAGCCGCGCTCGGGTGGGGCGGTGCGGGTTAGCGCGCAGATCGAATTGCCTGAGGGTTTGTTCACGCTGGAAAAATCGTTTTTGGCACAAAAACGCGCGTCGGTGAAAGATGCAAGCGGTACGGTGATCGCGCTGGACGACGAGGCCGAGCGCTGGATCGCGCAGTTGATGGGCAACGGGATTGAGGGACCGGCAGGTCTGCTGTGGGTGCGGCAAGGCACGACCGCGCTGGAACCCGGCGGTACTAGCGGTGCCGAGAAGACAGAGAAGGAGCGTCTGCTGGGCGCGCGCCGTGATCTGCTTTCGTCGGTCGCTGGTGAGATCGACATGGTCACCGGTGGCCGCCGCATGGATCGCGTGATCGAAGCCGCGATGCAATCGCTTGGCCGTCTCGCCACCGCAACGGGTATACCCAAGGCAAACGGTCCTTGGAAGTTGGCGGAGCAAGAAGCGCATGTCCTAACCGATCAACACGCGGAGCTAGAGCGTGTTTGTCTGGAGTTATCCGATGCATTGGTCCAGCGCCGTGAGGTCGCCATGCGCTTGGAAATGCTGGAGGCCCCTGGCACCCAAGAGGCACTGACCGCTGCGTTAGAAGCGGCACAAATAGCGCACAAGACTGCACAGGATCATGCAGAGAAATTGGCGCAGGTGCAGGATCAGGTCGCTTTGCGGTGCCTTGAAATGGAGGGCGCGCAGGCGCGGCTGGACAAGCTTATCGCGGCGGCGGAAGGTTTTGAGCACGCGCGCACTCAGCTCTCGACAGCTCAGGCGGCCTATTCCGAAGCGGCGCAGAATGTCCGCACGGCTGAGGCGGCCACTAACAGTGCGCAAACTGCTTTGGTGAAGGCAAGTTCCGCTCTGGCATCCGCTCAGGCCGCGAAAGAGACGTTGCAGCACGAAGCGCTGCACAAGAATGCTGTTGAAAAGCACGAACAGCTACAGGCGCGTCTTGCGCAGATGATGCAAAAGCGGAACGCGCTTGAGCAGGCGAATGCAGCCCTTGCAACACAAACGGTGACGCCACAAACGCTGGAACAGATTGAACAAGCGCAGGCCGATCTCGCGCGGGTGCAGGCAGAGGCTGCTGCTGGCGGTGTCCAGATGCATCTGGATTATGACACGGCGCAAAAGGTTTCTTCGAAGGATGTTCCGCTTGAGGCGGGTGCGCACAGAGTCGGCCAGCGCGCGGTTTTTGATTTGCCGGGGATCGGGCGGATGACCCTTGATCCAGGCGACGCTGCCGCTGACATGGCGGCTGTCGAAAAGGCGAAAACGGCGCTTCGAACAACGCTTGACGCTGTGGGCATGGCGAACGTGGACACAGCGCGCCGCTCAGCAGCGCTGCGGCGGGACACAATGGCAGAGATCGCCTTGCTGAAAAACGTGCAAGAGACGCTGGCACCCGAAGGCTTGGAACGTCTGCAAGCCGCTGTTGCACAAGCTTTGGCGGCTGTCGAAGCGTCAACAACAAGCCGGACTAAAGCACAGCACGATCCAGCTGAAGTCGCAAGACAGCTAGAGGCGGCACAACAGGCAGAGCATGCGGCGCGTGCGACTTACGACAACAGCCGCGACAAACGCGATGCCGCGCGCGCCGCGTTGGCACGTGCGCAAGCCTTGCGTGATGCCGCCCAGTCCGGGTTTGATCTGGCGGCGGCGACCTATGGTGATCCGGATGAATTTGAGGGTCGCAAGGCGCAGGCGGCGCGCGATTGTGCGCTGGCGGGCGTTGCTGTGGAGGATGCCAATGCTGCGTCGGAGGCCTTGCAGAAAGACGCGCCCGATCTGGCCAATGCGCAAGCCGATCTTGCCCGCGCCACATCGGCGTCTGAGAATGCCCGCGAGGAACGTTTGCGCCTGAAAACCCGCATTGCCGATCTGGGTGCAACTATCCGTGCCCGTGCCGAGGATGGCGTGGAAGAAAAACGCGACGAGGTCGCAGGTTTGCTACAGGCAGCAACGGAACGCGCGGCGCGGTTCGAGCATGAAGCCGCAGGCCTGATGTTGCTGGTAGAGGCGTTGCGTGCCAAGCGAGGTGCTGCACAAGAGGCTTACTTTGGCCCTGTCCGACAAGAGCTGGCGCCACTGTTGGCATTGTTGCACGCGGATGCCGCGCTCAGCTTCGATCCCACTTCTCTTTTGCCGCAAGGCCTGGCGCGGGGCGGCGCGGACGAACCGCTGGATATGCTCAGCGGTGGCACACAAGAGCAGATTGCCATCCTGACGCGTCTTGCCTTTGCGCGGCTGTTTGCGCGGCAGGGCAAGCCGATGCCGATCATTCTGGACGATGCGCTGGTCTATTCTGATGATAACCGGATTTTGGCAATGTTCACCGCGCTGCACCGCGTAGCGGCAGACCAGCAGGTGATCGTATTTTCCTGCCGCCAGATGGCTTTCGCGGGCTTGGGCGGCACGCGTCCGGTGGTTGAGATCACGCAAGATCGCTGAACTGCCCGACATTTAAGCACAGCGCTTAAACACGCACCGTTTTAGCCTGAAAAAGCTACCGCCCGCTGCGCCGCTATGTTCATCTTTGGCAAAGAGAGATGAATGAGTCTGGATAATCTACACCTGCCCGCAGAGGCCCCTGTTGCGCACAGCGCCTTCCCGCCGCGGGCGAGGGGGGCTGTGGTGCTATCCATGCATGTGCGGGATGGTGGTACGCACCTGTCGCGGCTGCGCCAGTCGGGATGTCTCAAGTGTATTCTCCCCAGAATTTTTCGCCCTGACGCCGAAGCTGTGTTGGTCAATACCGCTGGTGGTGTCACGGGTGGTGACCGGATCGAGGTTGCGGCGACGCTGGCGCGAGATGCGCAGCTTAGCATCACCACGCAAGCAGCTGAGCGGATTTACCGGACGTTAGACGGCACCACTGGCCAGATCAGATCTAAGGTCGAGGTTGACGAGGGCGCGCGGCTTAACTGGCTGCCACAAGAAACCATCCTGTTCGACCGCGCCCGCCTGTCGCGCAGGTTGGACATCAACTTGACCGGTGATGCGCGGCTGCTTTTGTGTGAAACGCTTGTCTTCGGGCGTGCCGCAATGGGAGAGCGGGTGCATGATTTGCATTTGCACGACCGCATTCAGGTTACCCGCAACGGCGCGCCGATCTACCGTGATGGTATCCGGCTAATCGGAGATGCCCACGCGCAACTGGCGCGTTCGGCGATGGCGGCTGGGGCGGGTGTTGTGGCAACGCTGGCATTCGCCGCGCCCGAGGCGGAACAGATGCTGCCCAAGGTGCGCGCTCTTTTACCTGAGAATGCAGGTGCCAGCCTGCGCAGCCCCGGCCTTCTTGTACTGCGCGCTCTGGCCGAGGACAGCTTGAGCCTGCGCCGTTTTATGATTCCTGTGCTGGAATTGCTTTCCAGCCAACCGCTACCCGCTGTCTGGAGACTGTAACCCATGCAACTGACCCCCCGAGAAAAAGACAAACTGCTGATCGCTATGGCCGCGGAGGTCGCGCGCAAGCGGCTTGCGCGCGGTGTGAAGCTCAACCACCCAGAAGCGATTGCCCTGATCACCGATGCCGTGGTCGAGGGCGCGCGCGACGGTCGCTCTGTCGCGGACATGATGGAGGCAGGCGGCCATGTCATCACCCGAGATCAATGCATGGATGGGGTCCCCGAGATGATTCACGACGTGCAGGTCGAGGCGACCTTTCCTGATGGCACCAAACTGGTGACCGTCCATAATCCGATCCGCTGAACCCAAAGAGGAACTCCTGAAATGAAAACGCTATTTACCGCTTTTCCCGTCGTCCTTTCGGCTTCTTTGGCATCGGCCCACGACGGCGCGCACATGCACTACCACATTTCGGATCCAAACTGGCTGCCGCTGCTGACGGGACTGTTTGTGATCGCAGGTGCGGCAGTCATTGGATGGGTGCAGAAATGATCCCCGGCGAAGTACTGGTTGCCTCCGGATCGCTTACCCTGAACGCGGGTGCAGAGGCGATCACGCTGATTGTGGCCAACACCGGTGACCGGCCCATTCAGGTGGGCAGCCACTACCATTTCGCGGAAACTAACCCCGCGCTCGATTTTGACCGTACATCTGCGTATGGTTGGCGTCTTGATATCGCCGCAGGTACGGCGGTGCGGTTCGAGCCGGGCCAGCGCCGCGAAGTGCAACTGATCCCGATTGGCGGTGCGCGAAAGGTGTTCGGCTTCAACGGTAAGGTCATGGGCCCGTTGGTCTTGGCCGCAGGCATGTTCCTTGGATCGGTCCTAGCACCTGTCGCGCAGGCGCAGACCGCAGCGGAGTGTATTGCGCCAAAAGCCCAGCAGTTGATGAACGCGTGTGCTGCAAAAGAGTACCAAGAAGTGGATGACGCGCTGAATGAGGCGTGGAAGCCGGCCAAATCCTTTGCCGATGCCATCGGGCAGGGCGATGCCTTGCTTGCCGCCCAGCGGGCATGGCTTGGGTACCGTGATGCAGCCTGCGAGGTACATGCTAGCCCTTATGAAGGCGGCTCGATCCAGCCGCTTGTCTACAGCACCTGCATGACCGAACTGACCGTACGGCGCACCCGCATGCTGCTTGAATTCCACGCCTATTAAGTCAAGCGCTCAGGAGAGCCGCTATGAAATACCAAGACATACTACCCGATCCTTTCGCCTATCTCACCAATACTGTGCAGGTCGCCCATATGATGGCCGAGGCGCAGATGGTCATTGGCATGCGCCTCATGGGCATGGCGGGCGTCTGGTCTGTCCCGTCGGCGGAAGACGCCCGCATGGTATCCGAGAAAATGCACGCCGTGACCCGTTCTGCCGCTGACGCAGGCCATGCGATGATGCGGGGCGAAACGCCTGACAAGATTACCGCCGCTGCGATCAAGCCTCTGCGCCAGAAGACCCGCGCAAACGCAAAACGCCTTGGCAAACGTGGCCTCAAGAGGAGCTGAAAATATGCCTGTTCAAATCCCCCGCACGCAATACGCAGCCATGTATGGCCCCACCACCGGTGACCGCATCCGCCTTGCAGATACCGATCTGATCATCGAGGTCGAGCGTGATCTGACGACATACGGCGAAGAAGTGAAATTCGGTGGTGGCAAGGTTATCCGCGACGGGATGGGCCAAAGCCAGATCAGCCGCGCAGGCGGGGCAGTGGATACGGTGATCACCAATGCGTTGATCGTGGACCACTCGGGCATCTACAAAGCAGATGTCGCGCTGAAGGATGGGCTGATCGCGGCTATCGGCAAAGCGGGTAACCCGGACACCCAAAGCGGCGTCGACATTATCATTGGACCGGGGACCGAGATCATCGCCGGCGAAGGGCGTATCCTGACTGCGGGCGGCATGGACAGCCATATCCACTTCATCGCGCCCCAGCAGATGGATGATGCGCTGCACTCTGGCGTGACCACCTGTTTTGGTGGCGGGACTGGGCCTGCGCATGGCACGCTGGCCACCACTTGCACCCCGGGGCCGTGGCACATCGGGCGGATGCTTCAGGCTTTTGACGGTATTCCCATGAATATCGGCCTGTCAGGCAAGGGCAACGCCAGTCAGCCCGAAGCGCTTATCGAAATGGTGCGCGGCGGTGCCTGTTCGCTCAAGCTGCACGAGGACTGGGGGACGACACCTGCGGCGATTGATTGCTGCCTGTCGGTTGCCGACGACATGGATGTGCAGGTGATGATCCACACCGATACCCTGAACGAGAGCGGCTTTGTCGAGCATACAGTCGCGGCCTTGAAGGGCCGCACCATCCATGCCTTCCATACTGAAGGGGCAGGGGGCGGTCACGCGCCGGACATTATCAAGATCTGTGGCGAGGAGTATGTCCTACCCAGCTCCACCAACCCGACGCGGCCCTTCACAGTGAATACCGTGGAAGAGCATTTGGACATGCTGATGGTCTGCCACCACCTTGATAAATCCATCCCCGAAGATGTCGCCTTTGCGGAGAGCCGCATCCGGCGCGAGACGATTGCCGCCGAAGATATCCTGCACGACATGGGCGCGTTTTCAATCATTGCATCGGACAGTCAGGCCATGGGCCGTGTGGGTGAAGTGTTGATCCGCACATGGCAAACGGCGGACAAAATGCGCAAGCAGCGCGGTCGTCTGGCTGAGGAAATCGGCGACAACGACAATTTCCGCGTGCGCCGCTACATCGCTAAATACACGATCAACCCCGCGATTGCCCAAGGGGTGAGCCATGTGATCGGCTCGATCGAGTTGGGCAAGCGCGCTGATCTGGTGCTGTGGAATCCGGCCTTCTTTGGCGTGAAGCCTGAGATGGTGCTGATGGCGGGCACCATCGTTGTGGCGCAGATGGGCGATACCAATGCCTCCATTCCCACACCGCAGCCGGTCTATTCCCGCCCAATGTTTGGCGCTTTCGGCCGCTCGCTTACGGAATCTTCGGTGACGTTTGTGTCAGGGGCCGCCCACGCCGATGGCATCGGCGCGTCCCTTGGATTGGCCAAAAAAACCATCGCCGTCAAAAACACCCGCACCATCGGCAAGAAGGACCTGATCCACAACAGCGCCACGCCGCAGGTTGAGGTGGACCCTGAGACCTACGAAGTCCGCGCCGACGGCGTCCTGCTGACGTGCGAGCCTGCCGAAGTGCTGCCCATGGCGCAGCGATACTTCATGTTCTGACGGCGGCGCAGGTTTCACAAATCTACGTTTCCAGAGCACTGCAATTGAAAGCTTAATATGACTGACCACCTCACCCAGACCATCCGGCTCGCAGGCACTTGGACCAGCGCAACCGACACTTGCAAGCTCAGCTATGGCGGGCGCTTTTTACGGCGAAAAGTAATCCAGACGCTTGATGGGCAAAGCATGCTTGTGGACCTGCCCAAGACCACATCGCTCAATCACGGTGATGCCTTCGAGACGACAGAAGGGCAGTTGGTCGAGGTGATTGCCGCAGAGGAAGAGTTGCTGGAGATCACGGGCGAAAACCTTGTGCAGTTGGCATGGCACATCGGCAACCGCCATACGCCGTGCCAGATCGAAACAGACCATCTGCTGATCCAGAATGATCCGGTGATCGGCCATATGCTTGAGCATCTGGGCGCTAAGGTCATGCAGGTGCTGCGCCCCTTTACGCCGGAAGGCGGCGCCTATGGGCACGGGCGCACCCACAGTCATGAGCACGGACACACGGCACATGATCACGACCATGCCCACTGATCCGATCCTGATCCTCAGCCAGTGGTTCTCACCGGCCTATCCGTTGGGCAGCTTCGCCTATTCGCACGGGCTTGAGGTGGCGATACAGGAGGGCGGCATCAGCACGGCTGCGCAGCTTGAGTTGTGGTTGGGCGATCTGCTGCATCACGGCACGGGGCACACGGACGCGATCTTTGTGCATGTGGCGCATAGCTGTGATGATCTTGCCCGCGTTGAAGTGCTTGATGCACAGGCGCGCGCGTTTTCCCCCAGCGCCGAGCGTTTGTTTGAAAGCGCCCAGCAGGGCAGTGCTTTTGCCCGAACCACCCGTGACATTTGGGGGGTGGACCTACCGGACCTCCTGCATCCGGTTTCCGTGGGGTATGCCGCAAGGCTGCTTGATCTACCGGCCGGGCTGACAGCCACGTTGTACCTACAGGCCTTCGTGGCGAACCTTGTTTCTTGCGCAGTGCGGCTTGTCCCGTTGGGCCAGACCGAAGGGCAGGCGGTGCTGCGTCGGCTTAGCCTTTTGTGCCCACAGATAAGCGCCGAGGCAAGCGACGAGGGGATGGAGGGACTACTGAGCGCCACCTTCGCCTCTGACATTGCCGCCATGCGGCATGAAACACTTAACCACAGGATTTTTCGCACATGACCAAAATGAATGGCCCCCTGCGGGTGGGCATCGGTGGCCCTGTCGGGGCTGGTAAGACCACTCTCACCGCCGCCATCGCGCGCGCCTTGCACCCGCATCTGTCGTTGGGTGTTATTACCAATGATATCTACACACAGGAAGATGCCGAAGCGTTGATGCGCATGCAAATTCTGCCGCAAGACCGTGTGATGGGTGTTGAGACAGGCGGCTGCCCGCACACTGCTATCCGCGAGGATGCCTCGATTAATCTGGCCGCCGTGGCCGAGATGCAGCGCCGCCACGCTGATCTTGAGCTTGTCCTGATCGAAAGTGGCGGCGACAATCTGTCGGCCACCTTTAGCCCTGAACTGGCTGACCTCACGCTTTATGTTATCGACGTCGCCGCAGGCGAGGAAATCCCGCGCAAAGGCGGGCCTGCCATCACCAAATCCGACCTGTTGGTAATCAACAAGACCGATCTGGCCCCTCATGTGGGGGCCTCATTGGAGGTGATGGACCGCGACGCCAAACGCATGCGCGGCGATTTGCCGTTTGTCTTTTGCGCGCTGCGCCACGGGGAAGGGGCCGAAGCCGTAGTCCAATATATCTTAGCCGCTGGTGGATTGTCGGTTCCCGCATTCGCCCAAGTCGAAACGGCCTAGCCCTGCGCCGGAGTGCTTTCCCCGATGTCCCAGAACAGGCCGGCCATGATCTGCATGGCTTCGCGGCAGACTGACTTTAGGACGTGTTCGTCCGGTGCGTGCTGGTTGCACCCCAGATAGCTGTGTGGAATCCAGATCGTTGGCAGGCCGAGAATATCGGCGAAGCAGTCATTTGGCAGCGAACCTGCCAGATTGGGCAACACATGGGGCGCTTTGCCGGTGGTCTGGATAATTGAATCCTTAACATACCCAACCCACGGATGTTCGGGGTCCAGTCGCGTGGCTGCAAAGATGCCTTCGTCCGAACTCTCGATACGGACTTTGTGAAAGCCATGGGCGTCCAGATGGCGGCGCAACGCGGGCAGAACCTCTTGCGCGTCGGTGCCCACCACATACCGCAATTGGCATGTGGCGCGGGCGCTGTCCGAAATCGCGTTGAGCGGCGCTTCGGGGGTGCCGGACTTCATCGCCAGAATGGCAAAGCTGTTCCAGCCGTAGGCGCGCTCTGCCGGTGTGAGGTCTTCCTCGCCCCAATCAGTATCCACCTGCGGCTGCCCTTCCGCTGCGCCAACTGGCAGCTTGCGAAGGGCCTCGCGCACTACTGGGGTAAGGCTGGTCGGGCGCCATTCGGGGATTAGCAATTGGCCGCGTGCATCGTTGATGCTGGCCAGCGCATGACACAAGATCATTGCCGGATCGGCTAGCAATCCACCCCAATTGCCCGAGTGATGCGCGCCCTTACGCAACTCTATGGCCAGATCGAAACTGACGCCCCCACGCGAGCCCATGAACATTGTGGGCACATCCGCGCTCAGCCTTGGTCCATCCGAAGCTATCAGCACATCTGCGCTGAGCGTCTCGCGATGTCGCTCCATCATCTCCGCCAATCCCGGAGAGCCAATCTCCTCTCCGGTCTCAAGCACGATCTTGACGTTGAATCCCAGCTTGCCGCGCACCGCCAGCACCGTTTCAAGGGCGGCGATATTGACCAGATGCTGCACCTTGTTGTCAGCGGCACCGCGGCCATAAAGTACATCGCCTTCTTCGGTCAATGTGAACGGGTCCAGTCCTGCACGCCACTGATCGTCTTGTCCCAGCACGACATCGCCATGGCCGTAGGACAGCACCGTGGGCAGGGCTGCATCCTCGATCCGGAGCGCTAGCAGGAAAGGGCAGCCGCGGCCGGTGGGGTTCTCGTAGAGGGTGCAGGTAAAGCCCATCGCCTCCAGGCGCGGGCGCATCGCGGCTTCCAGATAACTCTCAATAACTTCGGCCTGTGAAGGGTTCTGGCTTTCGCTGCGAAAGCTCACCAGATGGGTCAGTTCAGACTGAAGGGCGCCGCTGTCAAAGTAAGTGGCGGCTTGGGTCAGGGCATTGATGCGAGACATAGGGGTGATTTCACTTTGTAAGGGGTGGCTCTGAATATCGTAGCGGCAAGGCGTGGATTTGCCACAAGTATCCTCGCCTCATCTTCGGGGATTGCTGCGCGGCGCAGCGGCATGGATGGATTCACGGGTACAGGTCCGCTACACCGAACCAAACACTGACGGATTCGACAAAGGCAGTACGCCCGCGCCGGACGCAAAAGCAAGGGAACATGATATGACAAATGTGTTGGATCAACTGCGCACCATGACCACCGTGGTTGCCGATACCGGCGAAGTTGCCGCCGTTAAGACCTATAAACCAGTGGATTGTACCACCAACCCGTCGCTTGTTCTCAAGACGCTGGAAGACCCCGCGTCAGAGGAATTGGTGAAGCGCGAGATCGAAGCGGGCAAAGCCGCTGGCCTGAACGCCGAGCAGGTGACCGAAGTGCTGACCGTTGCGATGGGCGCAGAACTGGCCGCACTGGTGCCGGGCCGCGTCTCAACTGAAGTTGACGCTTGCCTGTCTTTTGACACCGAAGCTTCTGTCACACGCGCGCGGGCGATCATCGCTGAATATGCCAAGCGCGGCGTGGGCAAAGAGAAAATCCTGATCAAGCTGGCTTCGACTTGGGAAGGTATTCGCGCGGCGGAAATCCTGCAAGACGAAGGCATTGATTGTAACCTGACGCTGCTGTTCTCCATGGCGCAAGCAGTGGCCTGTGCGGATGCGAAATCCTTCCTGATCTCGCCGTTCGTTGGCCGCATCACTGACTGGTACAAGAAGGCCGAAGGCCGTGACAGCTATGCCCCCGATGAAGATCCGGGTGTGAAGTCTGTCAGGGCGATTTATGACTACTACAAATCCAACGGCATCAAGACTGTTGTGATGGGCGCGTCCTTCCGCAGCACCGACCAGATCAAGGCGCTGGCCGGCTGTGACAACCTGACGATCGCGCCCAGCCTGCTAGACGAGATGGCCAAGGACCCTAGCACGCTCACCCGCGTGTTGTCCCCTGAAAGCGCCAGCGGTGTCGCCCCGGTCAAGATGACCGAAGCGCTGTTCCGCTGGGAAATGAACGCCGATGCGATGGCCACTGAGAAGCTTGCCGAAGGCATCCGCAACTTTGACGCCGACCACAAGAAACTGATCCGCCTGATCGCGGCACGGATGTAATCCGGTTGCGCTGCACGTCCGGAAAACGGTGATGGACGTGCAGCGCATCGGTTTCGGCGGCGGCTGCCACTGGTGCACCGAAGCGGTGTTCAGCGCACTGCGCGGGTTAAGCCGCGTTTCTCAGGGCTTCATCACATCTGACCCACCAAACGATAGCTATTCAGAAGCGGTCGAGATCGCCTTTGATCCGGCGGTGATCCCGCTAGAGGTGCTGGTGGGTATCCATCTGCGCACCCATGCCAGTACCTCGAACCACAAGATGCGCGGTAAATACCGCAGCGCAGTCTATGTTTGCTCACAGGCGCAAGTTGACGAATTCGAAGCGGTGCTGAGTAGGTTGGCGCTCGATTTCGCAGCGCCTCTGGTGACACAGGTATTGCCCCATCACCGGTTCAAAATTTCTGATCCGCAGTTTCAGAACTACCGCGCGCGCAACCCCGAGGCCCCGTTCTGCACGCGCTATATTGACCCAAAACTGGATCTGTTGCGTCGGCAGTATGCGGGTTGGATTGCGCCGCGTTGACGGCATTCTCTCAGAAACGCCCGCAATCCACCTTCATCTTGTCACCCGTGATAGAAGAGGACAGATCGCACGCGTAATAAAGCGCGGCGCGGCCGACTTCTTCGGGGGTGACCCAGCGTTTCAGCGCAGCCACATCCGTATAATTCTGCCGCTCTATTTCTTCCACAGGACGCCCTTTTGCCGCGGCGCGCTTGGCCAGAATACGGTCCATATTCTCTCCGGACACGGCGCCGGGCATCAGCGCATTTACCCGCACGCCCAGCGGCCCCAACTCTCGCGCCATCGATTCAGTAATGCCGATGAGCGCGAATTTGGACGCCACATAAGCCGAACGCATGGGATAGCCCTGTATGCCCATGAGCGAGGACATATTGATGATAGAGCCGGATTTCTGCGCTCCCATGATCTTGGCCGCCTCTTGCAGGCAATACATCGCCCCCACCAGATTGATGTTCATGCACGTTAGCCATTCGGCCATATCGACCTCGGCCACCGGCGCAATCGGGCCGGGCCCGCCTGCGTTATTGAGCAGCACATCGATGCGGCCGGTGATCTGCACCGCTTGGGCAAACATCGCGCGCACCTGATCCTGATCGGAGACATCGCAGGCAATCGTATGACCGCCAATTGTATTTGCGACGGCTTGCAACGGCTCCAGCCTCCGGCCCGTAACCACAACTGTTGCGCTTGCTTGGGCAAAGACATGTGCCGTTGCCTCGCCAATGCCGGAGCCTCCTCCGGTCACGATAGCAAGCTTTCCGTCCAGACGGCTTGGGTCAGTTTTGGTCATGTCAGTGCTTTCTCAAAGTCGCGCCCCGGATCGAATAGGGGCATTTCTGGCTCACGCCCAAGGATAAAGTCGCCCATCAGCTTGCTGATATACGGGCCGATGGTATAGCCGCCGCGCACACAACCGAGCACGAATGCATGGGGCACACCCGGGAGGGCGCCTGCCAGCGGGTAGAAGTCGGGGACATTGGCCTCGAACCCCGTCCAGCTGCGCAAAACGCGGGCATCGCCAAGGGCGGGCACGGCAAATTGCGCAAGTGCCAGATTGGGCAGCAGGCTTTCGGCAGTGACGTCGCCGCGCCCTGTTTGTGGGGTGCCGCGCCCTTGCCAGCCGCCGCCAACCAGCACCGTGCCGTTGGCCTTTTGCTTCATGGTTAAAAGACCGGTGGCATGGCCGATCACATGGGACATGATCGGTGGCATCCGTTCGGTCACTGAGACGGTATTGATGCGCGCCTGCACGGGCAGTTCAACGCCCAGTATCTGCGCCACAGGCTGCAACCAACCGCCGGCGGCAAGCCGTACGCGGGTGGCGTGAACTGGCCCCTTTGCCGTCTCAAGGGTGAATCCTTGCGCGCTTTGAGTAATGGAAGTAACCGCGCAGCGCTCACGGTAGGGGATGCCCGCAGCGCGCAGCTTTGCGCGGTAGTATTGACCCGTCAGCGAGGCGTTGGCATAGCTGTCCTCGGCGCAAAAGCTTGCCGCTTTTTACCTTCTGCGATAGGGTAGGCTCTGCTTTGCGCAACGTCTCGACAGAGACAAATTCAATTGGCGCGCCTGCCGCCGCCTTGAGCGTTTGCCTCTCTTGCAGCAGTTCAGCCTCGCGGTTGTTGAAGGCCACGGTAAAGCCGCCGGTTTTGCGAAAGCCGATAGCATCGCCCATCTCTTCCCACATCTTGTGTCCGCGCAGCGCGTAAGGGATCAGTTTGACCCGCTTGATCTGCAAGCTCAGTGTGCCGGCGTTCACGCCCGAAGCTCCCTGGCCCAAATCGCCCAGATCTAGCAGGATAGGGCGCATGCCACCTTCCGCCACCCGAAGTGCTGCACCGCATCCCATGATGCCGCCGCCGATGACGGCTATGTCGTAATGCTGACTCATAGCGGTGCGGGTTTCGGGATGGGGAGATCGTCATAGTCAAACCCCTTGGACATGGCCGAGACGGGCACAGGGCGCAGCGGCGGGCGCGGCGTGGGTGGGGGAATGTCGCCAAGGGCGCAGTCGGTCTGGCTGGCTATCATTTGTGCAATTGCAGTCTGACAGAACTTGCCACCACAAGGCCCCATGCCGGCCCGCAGACCGGATTTGACGGCATTGGTGCTAGTGGCTCCTGCGCTGATCTCGGCTTCTATTTCAGCGCGCGTCAGGTTTTCACATCGGCAGGTGATGGTCTGCGCCGTGCTCCACTGTGCCATGCCAGAGCGCGGTATGCTCAACGCGGTCATAGCCCGCCTGAAACTTGACCGCTCCCCGTGCGCACGGGTGAGCACGCGCATTTCCTCCGCCAGCCCCTCGGCTCCCAGATCACTGGCCCCTCTTAGCCCCGCCAGCGTGCCTTGGATTTCCGCCGCATCCGCCCCGCGAATGCCAGCACCATCACCGCATAGGTAGAGCCCTGCGACATCGGTGCTGCCGTCCGTCTTGACCACTGGAACCCAACCGCCAAGAGCGGGGTCATGGCGAATTTTCGCCCCGGCCAATTGCGCGGTCTTGATCGCAGGAATCAGACCATGGCCAAGACATAGACTATCAACCTCAAAGCGCTGGGCCGCGCCTTGCGGTGCCCAAGCGTGATCTACCGCCTGCAGCTCTACGGCGCTCACGGCATGTTCTCCAGTTACGGAAGTCACGGCATGCGCCCAAAGGATGGGTACGCAGCCCAGCATCAGGTCCGCCATCAACAACGCACCACGCAGCAAAAGCTTGGGACGGCGGAGCATCGCTGGCAGGGTGCTGGACCGCCACGGCGATCTGGCGAATGGCGCACTTTTGGAGTTTTGGCAGGCCAATGCCAAAGGCATCTACGACACGCCTGCCAATGCGAACCACCCCGATCTGGATCCTTGGTTCCATGGATTTGGCCGCATCCGAACCGCCAGTGGCGCGTTTGAGTTCAGAAGCATCAAACCCGGGGCAACTGCGGGCCGCGCGCCTTGTATGACGCTTACGATCTTCTCGGACGGGATCAGCCGAATTATCACCCAACTGTTTTTTGACGATGAGCCTGCCAATGCGTCCGATCCGTTGTTGGGGGCATTGCCCGATGAAGATCAGCTTAAGCTGATCGCGCGTCATGACGGGCGCACGCGGGACGGTTATGAGGTTTATGTGATCGACGTGGTCATGGCCGGTGAGGGTGAAACTCTCTTCTTTGATGATTTTGCAGGCTAAGGGAGTGTTGGATATGGACAAGCAAGGCAGGCTGCTCGAAATCGGCCCCACGGACAACACGTCTGACCAGCGCACACCGCGGCAACGGTTGCGTCTAATCCCCGAAGCCGCACGTGCTTCTTTTGTATCTTTCGCTCCGGCGCGCGCCATGAGCCGACAGCACGAGGCGGATATGACCCGCATCGCACCGGGCCGTCCGCGCGCCAAAGGCCAACCTATCGAGGTCACGGGCACCCTGCGCAGTGAAACGGGCCGACCTGTCGCAGGCGCGATGCTGGAGATTTGGAACGCCAATACCTTCGGTCGCTACACGCACAGCGAAGATCACAGCGGGTTGCCGCTGGACCCAAATTTCCTCGGGCTGGGGCGCGTAGTGACGGATGAGGCAGGGCGTTACTCGTTCTGGACAATCAGCCCCGGTGCCTATCTGGCGCGGCCTGATATCGGGCGTTGGCGGCCCAAGCACATTCATGTGTCGGTCACTGGTGGATCGTCTCGGTTGATCACGCAGATGTATTTCCCTGGAGACGAGAACAATGCTAGCGATCCCATGGCGATCCTCATGGGAGACGCATTCGAGCGCAACATCGGGCAGCCGTATGAGACACCTGACAGCGACGTCGAGCTGGGCTATCGCTTTGATGTCGTTGTGGGCGGGCGCAATGCAACTTTCTTTGAGTGACAGGCGATTGATCGCGGCCCGGGCATGAGTGCTCGGACAGCATTGACGCAACACTTTGTTTGACAGCGGTCTTACGTAAAGCGCACCCGCGTCCGGTTGGCAAATGCCACCAGCGTCAGCATCACCGGCACTTCGACCAGAACGCCGACGACCGTTGCCAATGCGGCGCCCGAGTTCAGCCCGAACAGGCTGATGGCGACGGCGACGGCCAACTCGAAAAAGTTCGACGTACCGATCAGCGCGCAGGGGGCTGCGATACGGTGAGGCACTTTGAGCGCAAAGGCCGCCGCATAGGCAATGGCGAAAATACCATAGCTTTGCAGGATTATCGGAACGGCAATGAGCACGATGATGAACGGCTTTGAGACGATGACCTGCCCCTGAAGGCCGAACAGGATCATGACGGTGACAATAAGGCCGACCATGGAATATGGCTTCACCCGCGCCTGAAACGCGGAGATCGCCTCAAGGGAGCCGAGCTGTTTACGCGTAATTAGCCCCGCCACCAACGGCAGCGCGATGAACAGCACGACCGACAACACAAGCGTAGACCACGGCACGGTCAGATCGGTCACGCCCAGCAGGAACGCGACAATCGGGGCAAAGGCGATGACCATGATTAGGTCGTTCACCGAGACTTGCAGCAGGGTGTAGGTCTCATCCCCGCGGGTGAGCTGTGACCAGACAAATACCATCGCAGTGCAGGGCGCGGCCCCCAACAGGATCAGCCCTGCAATGTACTGCATCGCATCCTCGGGCGGGATCCACGGAGCAAAGATGTACTGGAAAAACAGCACGGCCAAGGCTGCCATGGTAAAGGGCTTGATCAGCCAGTTGACGACGAGCGTGATCATCAGGCCGCGCGGCTGCTTGGCCACATTGCGCAAGGACGCAGGATCGACACCGACCATCATCGGATAGACCATTGCCCAGATCAGCACAGCCACCACGAGGTTGACGCTGGCCACTTCCGCCGCAGCGATTGCAGTGATCACCGCTGGCGCAAAGTTACCCAGCAGGATGCCTGCGCCCATAGCCAGTGCAATCCACAGCGACAGGTATCTCTCGAAAATGCTCATACAATCGCGCCTTTTTGCGTTTGGGGTTCAAGCCGGGATACCGCCAGCCAGCTAAGCCCGATCATTGCAGCCGCCGTGCCAAGACACAACGCCAGTCCGCCGATCTGGTAGGTCAGCCCTGATAACAGGGTTCCTGCCAGCCGACCCGCCGCGTTGGACATGTAGTAGAACCCCACGTCCAGCGTGACGCGCTTGGCATCGGTAAAGCTGAGTATCAGGTATGAATGAAGCGCCGAGTTGACGGCGAACACCCCCCCGAAGACCAGCAGCCCCAGCACAATCGCACCTGTGAGCGCGGGCGAGGTTGTTGGCACAAGCCAGACCAAAGCGGCCAGCAACGTCGGCACAATGATCAACAACCCAACCCAGTTGCGCGCCTGCGTCAGTGTTTCTGCCTCGGTTCGCGAAGCTGCGCGCAGGATGCGCGGTGCCCAGCCTTGCACAATGCCATAGAGGATCGTCCAGACCGCCATGAAGCTGCCGATCATGAAGAACGCCGCCCGGTTGCCGTCTTCGCTGCCGTCCGACAGCACTGCGTAAAAGTAGATAGGGATGCCGACAACAAACCAGACATCTCGCGCGCCGAATAGAAACAGGCGCGCGGCGCTCAGCCAGTTGATGTTCCGGTTCTTGGACAGCACTTCGGTGAATTTTGCGTCCTTGCGCCCTTTAGGCAGACCCGCAGGCATAGCGAAAAATACGCAAATCAGCATGGCAAAAAGCACCGCAGCCATGCCCAGCACTGACGGCACAAACCCGACCGCCCCAAGTAGCGCCGCGCCCAGCAGAAATCCGCACCCTTTCACCGCATTCTTTGATCCCGTCAGAACCGCGACCCAGCGAAACAGGCCAGCGCCATCGCTAGGCGCGAGAATTTTGACGGCACTTTTCGAGCTCATCTTTGCCAGATCTTTGGCCACGCCCGACAGCCCTTGCACCAGCATGACAAAGACAACCGACGCAGTGATGCTCCAAGCCGGATCAAGCTGTGCCAGCGCCAACAAGGCGATGACCTGCAAGGCCAGCCCCGCATAGAGCGTCTTTGTCAGCCCAAAGCGTGCTGCGGTCCAGCCTGCGGAAAGGTTGGTGACCACGCCTGCGATCTCATAGAGCACAAACAGATATGCCAGTTGCACCGGAGAGAAGCCCAGTGTGTGGAAGTGCAGCAGCACCAACATCCGCAGCGCCCCATCGGTTAGCATGAAGGCCCAATAGGCCGCCGTAACGGTCATATATGCAGCAAGGCCCGCAGGACGTGTCACAGCTTGCCGCCCACCATCAGGGCCACATCAACCAGACGGTTGGCATAGCCGAATTCATTATCATACCAGGCATAGATCTTCACCTGCGTGTCATTCACGACCATGGTCGAGAGGGCATCGATGATGCTGCTGCGCGGATCATTGGTGTAATCGGAGGAAACCAGCGGGCGCTCCTCATATCCCAGAATACCTTTCAACGGGCCATCGGCGGCGGCTTTGAACAGGGCGTTGACCTCTTCTGCGCTTGTCTCGCGCGCCATCTCGAAGACGCAGTCGGTGATGGAGGCGTTCAGCAGGGGTACCCGCACCGCGTGGCCGTTCAGCTTTCCCTTAAGTTCTGGATAGATCAGCGTGATCGCGGTGGCAGATCCAGTGGTGGTCGGGATCAGATTGGTCAGGGCAGACCGCGCGCGGCGCAAGTCCTTGGCTGGGCGGTCCACAATCGTTTGGGTATTGGTGACATCATGGATCGTCGTGATTGAGCCGTGTTTGATCCCGATCCCCTCCAGCAACACCTTCACCACGGGGGCGAGGCAGTTGGTGGTGCAGCTAGCGGCGGTTATGATGCGGTGTTGGTCAGGATCATAGGTATCGTCATTGACGCCGTAGACGATGTTGGCCGTGGGGCCGTCCTTGACCGGTGCAGAGACGATGACCTTTTTGACGCCTGCCGCGAAATAGGGGGCAAGCTTGGCTTCGGTCTTGAAGGCACCGGTGCAGTCGATGACCACATCGACACCGTCCAGCGGCAGCTCTATAAGGTTGCGGGTGCCGGTCACGGGAATGCGGGTGCCGTCGATGGTGATGGAGGTCTCATCCGCAGAAAATGCAGCAGGCCAGCGCCCGTGGATCGAGTCGAATTCCAGCAGGTGTGCATGCATCGCCGGATCGCCCACCGCGTCGTTGATGAAGGCGATCTTTGCGCCACGTTCCAAAAGCGGGCGCAGGGCGAGTTTTCCGATGCGGCCAAGGCCGTTGATGGCATATGTGGTCATGCTGGTTGATCCTTTGTGACGGCTTCTTTGCCGATGGCATCAATTTTTTTTTGCAGCGATCCACCGTCCAAAGCCTCGAACGATAGGGCTGTGAACGCTGTGAGCCGGTTGTGCAGGGAGCCGTATGTCTGGTGGAAGGCGAGCCGTTTTTCCGCTTCGGAGCCTTGTGCTTTGACGGGATCGGGCATGCCCCAATGGCCTGACACGGGCTGACCGCGCCAAGTGGGGCAGTCGTCATTCGCGGCGCGGTCACAGACAGTGAAGACAAAGTCCATCATGGGTGCATCCGCCCCCTGAAATTCGGTCAGGTTCTTGGAATGGAGGTGGGACACGTCATGCCCTTTTGACTTCAGCATTTCGACAGCAAACGGGTTGAGTTCGGAACGATGTGCCGTGCCTGCGGAATGCGCTGTGAATTTGTCGTCCGCCAAGTCCCGCAAAATGGTCTCGGCCATGATCGAGCGGGCGGAGTTTCCGGTGCAGACGAAAAGGACGTTGAACTTTCTGTTCTCGGATGAGGCGAGAGTGCCAAGCAGGTCCGCGAATTGCGGTGGGCATAGGTCTGCGCGTCCACGGCAGCAGTCTGAGAATAACCCGGCTACAACCGCGCGTGTGGCGTCAAGGTTAACAGCATAAAGTAGTCGCGTGCCATCGCGGCGTTTTGTGATCAGCCCTGCCTGTGTCAGCGTAGAAAGATATACCGATGCTGTGCTCGCTTTAAGTGCGAGTGCTGCGGCAATCTCTCCCGCAGGTAGTTCGTCAGGACAGCGTCGCATAAGCAGACGGAACACCGCCATGCGCTGGGGGTGGCTAAGGGTTGAAAGGCGATCAAGAAGCAAATATTCCATAATTCTTGAATATATGAAATATGAACTGAGGCAAGAGATTCGTGTTGGTAATTTCCGTAGGTTGCTGCGGCTTGGCCAAGTTGTATTTACGACAGGCTCGGGGCTCCACCGATGACAAGCTGCGCGATAACCTGTGCATGCGCCTGCCTTGTCTGCGCATCGGCATCGCGGCACCATTTGTAATGCCAGTTCAGCATGCCGAAAACGGACATCGTGAATGCGCGCATTTTGTCGCGGTCCGCGACGACAGAGGGGGGCGTGATCGCGGTCAGGATTGCCTGCCCGTAACCGATCAGGTCGCTCTGGTGTTGGCGCAGAATTTTCTGCTGCTCGGGCGGCAAGGCTTTGGTAGCATTTAGCAGCACCTCATGCTCGGCGTTGGCGCCCTGATAGGCCAGCAGCACTTCGGTGATCATGTGCAAGACCTTTGCGTTCGGATCACTACTTGGAAAGCTTAGGTTGCCGATCCGGTCTCGCAGATAGCGCAGATGGGTATCCAGCATATCGAACAAAAGCGCCTCTTTGCTCGGGTAATAGTGGTAAATGTTGGCCTTGGAAATACCGCACACGCGCGCAACCTTGGACATTGACGCGCGGCCATAGCCTTCGTCGGCGAACAGCCGGGCGGCAGCGCGCAGAATCGCGGCGCGTTTGTCGTCATGGTCTTGGGCAATCGGGCGCGGCACGGCTGTATCCTTCGTTGAGAGGTGTCAGCGGCCCTGAAAGACTGGATCGCGTTTGTTGAGAAAGGCGCTGACACCTTCGGCGTAATCCATTTTTTCTCCGCAGGCCTTCATCAGATCGGCCTCCAACTCCAGATGATCATCCAGCGTGTTGGTCGCGGCGGCATCTATGGCGCGCTTTGTGCTCGCGTAGCCAAAGGTGGGGCCGGATGCCAGCTTGGCGGTTAGTGTTCGGGCTTCCTCCATCAGGTCTTCGTCGTCATAAGCCTTCCAGATCAGGCCCCACTCGGCAGCCTGCGTGCCGGTCAGCGGCTCTGACGTAAGCGTGAGGCCGCGCGCGCGGGCAGGGCCCAATAAACGGGTAAGCTGCCAACTGCCGCCTGTGTCGGGGATCAGCCCGACCTTGCCAAAGCTCTGGATGAAGCGGGCGGAATGTGCCGCTAGAACGATATCGCAGTTAAGCGCGAGGCTAGAGCCTGCGCCCGCCGCCACACCGTTGACTGCGCATACCACCGGCATCTCAAGACCGCGCAACTGTCGGACCAGTGGTGCCCAGAACTGGCGTGCTGTTTGTCCCAGATCAGGCGGCCCGTCCATTTTTGCGGGATCGCGCTCTCCCAGATCCTGCCCCGCACAAAAGCCACGGCCGGCACCTGTCAAAAGGACAGCACGCTTGCCTTCTGCGCTCCTTAATGCGGCGCGCAAAGCCAGGTGCATATCTTCGTTAAAGCTGTTCAGTCGGTCAGGAGGATTGAGCGTAATTTCAACCCAGAGGCCATGGTCTGTCACCGTGATTGTGTTTGACATCGCGTCCTCCCGTTTGGAAAAATCTTGCATAAACCAACCGGTCGGTCAATAAATAACAAGATTCGACTGCAGGAGGTTTTTGGGCGAGGGGCGGAGCGCACAAATAGATCGAAACAGATTGGCGGCTTGCAATTCACTTGCCAAGCGGGTCGATTTGGCACTGGATATAGACGGGTTGGTGATCCCTTTGACAGGGCCGCCAGCAGAACAGAAAAAGAGACGGCGTGTCATAGAAACACGCGCTCGAACGACTAACAACCGCGATGCAGATCCGCATCGTGAATAAACGGATCCAAGGGAGGAACCACATGACAAATCGTAGAACAATCCTCGGTGCTTTGAGCAGCGTTGCGATGCTTGCGCTGACAGCGGGTAACGCGATGGCACAAGAAGTGACGCTTAAGCTGCACCAATTCTTGCCCGCACAGGCGAACGTGCCAAAACTCATTTTGGACGTTTGGGCAGACGCTGTTGAGGCGGACTCTGATGGCCGCATCAAGGTTGACCGTTTCCCTTCCATGCAGCTGGGCGGCGTTCCACCGGAGCTGTATGACCAAGTCGTCGATGGCGTGGCCGATGTGGTCTGGACTGTTGTCGGCTACACACCGGGCCGTTTCCCGTCCACCGAAGTGTTCGAGCTGCCATTCATGGTCGCTGACGCCCGCGCGGCATCTTACGCCTATAGCAAGATGTTCGACAAATACATGCAGGACGAATTCAACGACACGCATATTCTGGGTACATGGGTGCATGGCCCCGGCATGTTCCACACAGCCGATCCGGTTCAGACACCTGACGATCTGCGCGGCATGAAAATCCGCGGTGGTTCGCGTCTGGTGAACCAGTTGCTGGAAGCCACTGGTGCCACACCTGTCGGCATGCCTGTGCCTGCGATTCCTGAAGGGCTGTCCAAGGGTGTCATCGACGGTACCACTATTCCGTGGGAAGTGACCGGCGCGTTGAAAGTGCCAGAGCTTGTCGAGAACCACACAGAATTTGAAGGTCCTGCGCTTTATAACCTCACGTTCGTACTGGCGATGAACAAGGGTGTGTATAAAGGTCTGTCTGATGATCTGAAAGCTGTGATTGACAAGAACTCCGGTCTGGAATTCTCTGTCTTTGCTGGCGGTACACAGTCCGACTCTGACGGTCCTGCACGCGCTGTGGCCTTAGAGATGGGCAACAACATCATCACAATCGATGCTGAAACAGCCAAATCCACATGGCTGCCAGTTGTTCAGCCAATCTATGCAACATGGATTGCCGAGATGGCCGAAAAGGGCATCGACGGTCAGGCACGCATCGATGAAGCACGCGCATTGATGGCCGAGTACACAGCCAACAACTAAACAACAGAAGGCCGCAGCATGGTGTGTTGCGGCCGTTTTGCATTTTTGGGGTCTGACATGGTTGGTCCGCTCATTTTCGGGAACGGGGCAAGATGTATCCAGCCTTTATGAAAATCTCGCGCTTTATGGCCTATCTGGGGGGCATAATGCTTTCGGCATTGATCCTCCTAACATGTGCTTCGGTGTTGGGCAGGTCGCTCAACGGGATGCTGCACTCTGATTTCGTTGAGGGCATCGCCCCGGGGTTTGCGCAGTTGGCGATCAACCTTGGTATCGGCCCGATCAATGGTGATTTTGAACTGATCGAAGCAGGCATCGCCTTTGCCATCTTTGCGTTCATGCCTTTGTGTACCCTGTCGGGCGGGCATGCGTCGGTTGATATCTTTACCCAAGGGATGTCAGAGCGGGTTAATCGGATCTTGCGCCTGATCACATCGCTGCTTTTTGCGGCGGTGTTTGTCCTGATCGCAACCCAACTTTTCGGCGGATTGCAGACCAAATTTCGTTCGGGTCAGACGACCTTCCTGCTGGAGTTTCCCCTTTGGTGGGCCTATGCGCTCAGCATGTTCGCGGCCGCGGTCGCAGCGGTTGTCGCAGTCTATGTCGCGGGGGTGCGTGTGGTCGAAACCCTGTCGGGTCATGAGCTGCTGCCGTCCGAAACAGGAGCAGACCATTGAGTGATGTTGCAATCGGCATCCTGTCATTTCCGGCGCTTCTGGGACTGATATTTCTGCGTGTGCCAATTGGATTAGCGATGTTTCTGGCCGGGCTGGTTGGGATGATTTTGGTGACAGGCGACGTTGGCCTACCATTTGCGCGGCTTAAGTCCGAAACCTTTACGACCTACTCCAGCTATTCCCTGTCGATCATTCCGATGTTTCTGATGATGGGACACTTCGCGACGCTCGGCGGCATGTCTCAGGCATTGTTTAAGGCGGCTGCGGGCTTTATCGGTCACCGCAAAGGCGGTGTGGCCATGGCCGCCATCGGTGCTTGCGCGGGCTTTGGCGCGATCTGCGGCTCATCCCTTGCCACCGCTGCGACCATGAGCCGAGTGGCCCTGCCGGAGATGCGGAAATACGGCTACGAAGGCGGCATTTCAACAGCGACACTTGCGGCAGGGGGGACTCTTGGCATCCTGATCCCGCCCTCTGTCGTGCTGGTGATTTACGCGATCCTGACAGAGCAGAACATCGCCAAGCTGTTTCTTGCGGCCTTCATTCCGGGCATCCTTGCTGCGCTTGGCTATGTCGCGGTTATCTCGATCTACGTGCGGATTTATCCAAACTCGGCGGGCACGCGCGGGCGTGTCCCTTGGGCAGAGCGGCTGGTTGATCTGGTGCAGGTTTGGCCCGTGCTAGTGGTCTTTGCGCTGGTGGTCGGCGGCATCTATCTGGGCTGGTTCACCCCCACCGAAGGCGCGGCTGTTGGCGCTTTTGGCACCGGATTGATCGCCCTGATAAACGGCGGCCTCACCCGTAAGACGCTGGCTGAGAGCTTTCTTGTGACGGCGCGCTCTACTGCGATGATCTTCTTCATTGTGCTGGGCGCTGCATTCTACAACGGCTTTCTGGCGCTCACCCAGGTCCCGCAAGAGATTGCGGCATGGATCGGCGGGCAGGGCTATAGCCCGTGGTTGGTGCTGGTGTGTATTTTGGTGTTCTACCTTCTGCTGGGTTGCGTGATGGACAGCCTGTCCATGATCTTGTTGACCATTCCGATCTTCTGGCCTGTCATTCAGGGCCTTGATTTCGGCTTTGTCACCATGGCCGATTTGCACGCCCACCGCGCCGCTGATGCTTTTGCTGCGGGGGTGCAACTAGGGCCTGATATGCTTGCCAGTGTGCAACAAAGCCTTGCCGACGGGGTTGAGCTGACACGCGACCAGATCAAGGCGATGGAGATCCGCAGCGTGAACTCTGGCGCGCTTTACCGCATCAACGAAGAGCTGGTGGCGATCTGGTTCGGCATTCTGGTGCTGATCGTGGTTGAGGTGGGCCTGATCACGCCGCCGGTGGGCATGAACCTGTTCATTATCAACGCGATGGACCGCAAAACGCCGATGTCCGAGACCTACAAAGCGGTCATGTTTTTCGTCGCATCCGATCTGTTCCGCGTGGTTCTGCTGGTATTGTTCCCTGCAATCACCCTGATCTTGATCCCTTGGTAACCTGATAAGCCCGACGAATAGAAGTACCAAAAATAGCGGGTCTCCGGAGAGCGCGGGCCCGATTTTCTGTTGGTCTGCTGTGCGGGACAAAGCCGACATTTGGCGCCTAGTCTTTTCTTTGCTAAAGTATCTTTAGGCTGTTAAATTACCCCGGTCGATGTCATGATTATCGACCGGGGAAGAAAATTCTAAAATAACCTTGAAAATCTACTCACGGTTATTCAAGGTTTAATGAATATCCATTCAAGTTGCCACAATTGTCAATATGATAATTTTTAAAAGGTGGGGTGTCTTGTTTAGGTCTTTTGGAATGCGACAAATTTGATGAACAAATCATTTGGGACGCTCTCGGCAGTTTTCGAACTCCGCAGCATGCTGCGCGAAATGGAGCATGAGGTCGGGCTTGACGCGTTAACACCCGTGGAAATGGACGTGTTTCTCGCGGCGCATGCCTTATCGGGATCGCGTGAGGAGGTCGTTACGTCTGACGAAATCCGAAAGCATGATTTAACCGCAGGGATCGCGCAGGCGTCTTATCACAGGGCGCTGCGCTCCTTACTCTCCCTTGGCTTGCTCGAGAAAGCAGAAGGTCACAAATCGAAGCACTATTTGGTGCGCGGGGATCTTGCTGGTAGCTAGCAGGATTTTTGATTATGTGATTAGGACGACGGGCTGTCGTGAAAATGCAGAAATCTCGACATCCTCAACGAATGGGCCCCGTCCTTGAACTTCTTGATTATCGTACTTCTTTACGTCTTAGCTCATGGATTGACCGCGCTGGTTGTTACTCCGGTCCAGAACATCTTTTTGCCAGAAGTGACGGTTTTTGCGAGTCTTATGTATCTGCCCCACGGTGTCAGGGTCCTTGCGACTTGGGCGTATGGCTGGAAGGCGATACCCGCGCTTATAGTCGGTTCAAGCCTATCTGCTTGGCTGTTCAGCCCGTCCGAAGATTTGAATTTCCTTGAACCAGCTCTGATAGAGAGCCTCCTTGTTGGGGCAGCCTCCGCATTTATTACCTTCGAGTTCGCGCGTTTCGTCGGCTACAATTTCTATTTCGGCGGCTCAGTGAAACTCCGGTGGAAGGGTATGATTGCAGTGGGTGCACTTTCATCTGTTATCAACTCACTTGGCCAAACCCTCGTCTTCTCCGATCTGATTGATTGGGAGGTGATCATTAAAGTTTTGGCCATATATGCAGTTGGAGACCTGATCGGTCTCATCGTGTGCATGGTTGTCCTGATGCTCGTATTTCGATGGAGCCGAGCCTTCACCGTCCTTAAAAGCTGAAGCGAGGCGTACTAGAAAGTTGCCAAACTTGCGGCGACTTGGTCTTGCAAGGAAACTGGTCCGACCACGGGCGACTGAAGGAACGCTATGGGCGGCGATTTTAACGGGTCGACGCAACACTTTAATCTTTAGCCAAAGA
>NZ_JBALVJ010000031.1:0-44909 GCF_036961165.1 Sulfitobacter sp.
AGATGCATCTTAGCCAAGCCGCAAAACTGTCCTAAAAAGCAGGACCACTTCAATCCTTCACCTCCATGATCGCACCGAATTGGGCCTCAGGCTCTGTATGAAAGCCGGGGACGTCGACGATATCGTCAAACGAACAACCTGCGGCGGCCAGCACACCCTTTAAGTTATTGAACGCCAACTCGACCTGCTTCGCAAAGTCCGGCCCGGGCGTGCCATCTTCGCGACTGCCCACCTGACCCGAGACGAACAGAAGGTCGCCAGAGCGGATCGCAGCAGAGTAGCGATTGGTGTCATAAATATCCTGACGGTCCGCTGGAAACATGGCGACGGGTTTGGACACCACGTCCTCCTGATTTGTGGTTGGATACGGCGGCCCCCCGCCTTGGTCAGCAGGATAACGCTGGCAATCAATATCAGGCCCGCATTGTGCGGGGAAAAGCAAGAGTTGTCGCCCCGCCGTTGGCCAGCGCAACTTGCTTTGTATAAAGCACCAGAACCGCGCAGGCCTACCAAGCAAGGCCGCGCAGGTATGAAACGCTGATCGCCATCGCAACCAAAGCGACGACAGGCAGGCCGATTAGTCCTCCGACCACGCCATGCATAGACCAACACAGTCCCCCTAACAGCGCCTGCCCTGCCAAAAGGAACTGGGCGCAGATCGCGGCAGGCAGGGTGCATGCTAACCATGTGAAAAAGGCCGACGCCCGCAGCCTGTTCACGGCATATCTGTCATGCTTTTGTACCGCCATTGGCTCAGACCTTTTCAGCGCTGGCGTCGCTGCAATTTACGCGTGCACTGCGCTGACATAGCCTTCGGCAGCTCCCGCCAACCTATGGGGGCAAGCTTATCTGCGGCAAACAGCAGGCGCGGAGCATACCACGGCAGACCGCTGCGATGCGCGGTTGCCTTGAGCGGTGTCAGAACTTCTTCGAAAGTGAAATGGTTCTGTCCCGCACGGCCATATGCCTCGGCCAGATTGCCCAGCGCCGGAACGCCCGTCATGGTGGCGGCGACGCTGCGGCAAAAGGTCTGATCGGCGTTGAAACAGGTATCCCGGTGTCTGTTTTTGAATCCCACATAGAAGGGCTCGAACAGGTCACACTACCTCAAGAATCCTACGTGGCTGCGATGCGACGTGATCACACTGCGGCGAACAGGTTTAGTCTGGAGGCGTGGCTGGAGTTCCCCCATATCGTGATGTCCGGAAAAAGAGTGTCGCAATCGCCACTGAATGCACAACTGGCTGCTCTGGGTCTGGCGCGCCGTGTCGGCGCGGTTGTACCGCCCTTCAAACTGGTGCCATCCATGCTAGCCAAGACGGGCTATATCGCAGTGGTCACCAAAAACGGCTTTGAGCTTCAGGCACATGCAGATTTGGCAACCCTTCCCCCACCGCTGGGCGTCAAAGGCTTCCCCCTAGATTTGGCGTATAACCAACGGCAAACAAGCAACCGCGGCGTTCCGCATGTGATCGCGGATATCCGCAGGTTCTTTCGAGCGTGGACCAGCAAACACTATTCTGTGCCACCAACGCAAAAGGCGCGCCCCGCAGGACGCGCCTTTCTATTTCGAACCAAGCGTAGCTTAGGACAGCGAGCTGTCGATGCCTTTGCAAGCGTCAACAAGGCCTTTGACCGCGTTCACAGAGCTGTCGAACATCGCCTGCTCGTCTTTGTTCATGGAGATTTCTACAACTTTCTCAACGCCACCTGCGCCGATCACGGTTGGAACGCCCACGTAAAAGCCGTTCAGACCGTAAGCGCCGTCAACATATGCGGCACAAGGCAGCACGCGTTTTTGATCTTTGAGGTAAGCTTCGGCCATCTCGATCGCGGAAGTCGCAGGCGCGTAAAACGCGGAGCCGGTCTTCAACAGGCCAACAATCTCGGCGCCGCCATCACGGGTACGCTGAACGATTGCGTCCAGTTTCTCTTGTGTGGTCCACCCCATCTTCACCATGTCGGGGAGCGGGATACCTGCAACTGTGGAATAGCGTGTCAGCGGCACCATTGTATCACCGTGGCCACCCAGCACAAATGCAGTCACGTCGCGCATGGAAACGTTGAACTCTTCTGCAAGGAAGTGACGGAAGCGTGCCGAATCGAGCACACCCGCCATGCCGCAGACTTTCTCGTGTGGCAGACCGGAGAATTCGCGCAGCGCCCAAACCATCGCGTCCAGCGGGTTCGTGATGCAGATAACGAAAGCGTTTGGCGCGTGCTTGGCAATCCCCTCGCCCACGGACTTCATGACTTTCAGGTTGATGCCGAGCAGGTCATCACGGCTCATGCCGGGCTTGCGCGCAACACCAGCGGTTACAATGCAAACGTCTGCGCCAGCGATATCTGCATAATCCGATGTACCGGACATTGCAGCATCAAAACCCTCGGACGGGCCGGATTCCGCGATATCAAGCGCCTTGCCTTGGGGCAGGCCATCAGCGATGTCGAACATCACCACATCACCCAGTTCTTTAACAGCCGCGAGGTGGGCCAGCGTGCCACCGATATTACCCGCGCCGATCAGCGCAATTTTGGCTCGTGCCATGTTGGAGTACTCCATGAGGTTTGCGTTGGGAGGGGGGATAAACCCATCGGCTTCCGCGTGCAAGACAACTCACCACCCGCACACGTGCACCGCGAGAAAGGCCGCCCCCGAAGGAGCGGCCTTGTATCGTCTCAGATAATGTAGGGATTAGCTGGCTTCACGCTCGAATGCGGGTGTTGCTTCCAGCTCTTCTTTGGAAGTCTTGACCACCAAGAAGCGGTCTTCGCCATCTTCTTCCGTCAGCACTTCGATCGCGCTCATCGGAACAGACACGTCACGCTCACCGATTCCGAGGAAACCACCTACGCCGAGGATCACAGAGGACACTTTGCCGTCAGCGGTGATCAGCACGTCATTGATTTCGCCAATATCGTTCCATTCTGTTTCCGCATCAGCGTTCATATAAGCGGATGTGTCCATGTCGGCTTCGACGTTGTAGATTCGCATGCCGATCAGGTTCGACGCAAGAAAGTCGGTTGGCATTGCAGAGACAGAACCGATTTTCATGTCACGGTCCATGGTGGCAACATCAGCGTTGGCCGCTGCGTTTGTATCGGCGTCCATTGTGCCAGCTTCGCTCTGAACCGCAGTGGATTCGTCAACCTTGGGAGCTGAGTGCGACTCGGCAAATGCGGCACCGGTAAGGGACATCATAATAGCAGTTGTTGTAAGAAGGCGTTTTATTTTGATTATTCCTAGCTGTTTGTTAAAGCTTAACTTCTTCTGCCTAATCAACCCGCTGTTGCCAAAAATGGTTCCAACGTCTTTCACATTTTTTGATAATCCCATGAAGGTGTCGCTCACGCCCTTTCACCGTGTGGCTGAACACTCTGGGACATTTGGCTTTTTTCAAAAACGGGGTACACCGCTCTGCATCCCGCGTCAGGTGAGGGTCATAGATTTGCGAACACAGTGCAGATCATTGAACCGGATAACCCATCCACCGACGTTTTCACCTTGCGGCCCCGATCCCCACCACGGCCGCAGGTGATCGGATGCAGATTTTCAGACCCCGCATTTAGGCGGCGCGTAAAATCAAAGGTTGGAGCCGCGTACCGTTGGTGTCAAACACTGCCGCAACCGGCCGAAATCAAGAGGTGCACATGCTCGAACTCAATTTCTGGTTCTTCGCCATTGCCGGACCGGCGGTTCTGTTTGCAGGCATCTCAAAGGGCGGCTTTGGTTCTGGTGCCGCTTTTGGATCGGCGTCTGTTCTTGCTTTGGTGGTAGATCCCGGGCTGGCCCTTGGCGTGATGCTGCCTTTGCTGATGCTGATCGACGTGGCGTCGCTCAAACCTTACTGGGGCCGCTGGCACCTGCGCGAAGCGTTGCTGGTGATTGCAGGCGCGTTGCCCGGTGTGGCGCTGGGCGCAGCTCTTTACCAAGTCGCTTCGCCCGATTTCTTACGGCTGCTTATTGGTTTGGTGTCAGTGGGATTCGTTGCATGGCAAATTAGCCTGAAACGGGGCTGGCTGCGTATTGGCGGAAAACCCATGCCAGACGGCGCAGGGTTGTTGGCAGGCATAGCCGTAGGCTTCACCAGCTTTGTCAGCCACGGTGGCGGGCCGCCTGCTGCTGTCTTCCTGCTTTCGCGCAATCTGGGCAAGACTGGTTATCAGGCGACATCGGTGCTCATTTTCTGGGCCGTAAATATCGCCAAGTTCGTTCCCTACGCATTCTTGGGCATGTTTACGCTAGAAACAGCTAAGGCCAATCTGCTGTTGGCCCCTTTCGCGCTGGCCGGTGCGTGGATGGGGGTGCGCGCGCACCGAGCTGTACCAGAACGCGCGTTTTTCGCCCTGACGTATGTGCTACTGACCGTAACAGGCGTGAAATTGATCTGGGACGGCGTTACCTGAGATCAGGCGTCACTACCTTTGGCAGGCAGCGCCTCGGCCACCTGTTCATATGACTGACCAGACGCCACAAGACAGCTAACGCCGCTGGGCATGGTCACCAGAATTGTCCAGCTTCCGGTCTCTTCGCTGGCAAACACCTCAACCATGGCGTTGTTAGAGCCGATACCCACAGAGTGACGCGTTTCGCCGAATCCATCTGCCAGCCGCTCGACCACCGCATCGCGCGGTCCGCAATTAGCGCGCGATTGTGCGTAAGCTTGTGAAGTAGACGCGATGTACAACGCCGCCGCAGCCGTTAGCGCAGCAAGGTGGAGAATCTTAGCAGTCCGAGTCATATCAGTGCCCTTCCAGTGGTGAGGCAGTGTGCGCGCCCGTAAAAGCGACACAGCCCCGATTGATCTGTACTCCATCACAGTCCAGAAAGCCCCTGTGGCGATCCTTGCGACGCTTTAGCAACGTGTTAACCCTGCCCCAGTGCCCCTGAAAACAAAGTTAACGCTGCGTCCGCAAGTCGTTGCACTGTGGCTTTTTGCTGCACTGCGGCGCCTTTGATCTTGAAGTTTATCGCCAAAAATGCCCCTCTGCGCGCAACATTATTACGCCACCCATCCCCAAGGAGCCTATCATGCCCTCAATCGCCCGTCCCTTGCGTTCCGTGCTCTATATCCCTGGCTCCAAGCCCCGTGCGCTGGACAAAGCACGGGGTCTGCCCGCTGATGCCATCATCTTCGACCTCGAAGATGCGGTGATTCCTGAGGAAAAAATCGCCGCGCGCGCGACCCTCACCGAAGCGCTTGCCACCGGAGGCTACGGCAGCCGCATGAAGATTATCCGCATCAACGGTCTGGACACTGAATGGGGTGCGGATGACGCGAAAGCCGCCGCTGACATGGGCGCGGATGCCATCTTGTTGCCCAAAGTAAACAGCCCTGCCGATCTGGATGCGCTTGCAGCCATCACCGGCGACATGCCGCTTTGGGCGATGATGGAGACCCCATTGGGCATGTTGGGCGCCGCCGCTATTGCCGCTCACCCCAAGCTGCAAGGCATGGTGATGGGTACCAATGATCTGGCGAAAGACTTGCAAACCCGGTATCGTGCAGACCGCCTGCCGCTTATGGCGGGCCTTGGCCTGTGCGTGCTGGCAGGCAAGGCACATGGCGTGGCGCTGATTGACGGCGTTTACAACGCTTTCAAGGATGACGAAGGGCTGCGCGTTGAATGCGACCAAGGTCGCGACATGGGCTTTGACGGTAAAACGCTGATCCACCCCGCACAGTTGGACGTGGCAAACGACGCCTTCTCCCCTTCTGATGCAGAGGTTGATCTGGCCCGTCGTCAGATCGCTGCGTTTGAGGAATGCGAGGCCACCGGACAGGGTGTTGCAGTGGTCGACGGCAAGATCGTCGAAAATCTACATGTTGCCACGGCCCGTGAAACACTGGCAAAGGTTGAGGCGATAGCAGCCCTCAACACGGAGTAACTCCTCATGACCCTTCTGATCCTCGGCCTGATCCTGTGGAGTGGCGCCCATTACTTCAAACGCATGATGCCTGCACAGCGCAGCGCGATGGGCGACAAAGGCAAAGGGGTAGTGACAGCTGGAATCGTCGCGGGGCTGATCTTTATGATCATCGGCTACCGTATGGCTGACTTCATACCAGTCTGGAACCCGCCTGCGTTCTTAACAGGCATCAACAACCTCGGCATGCTGCTCGCCTTTTGGGTATTCGGATCAAGCGCTGCAAAGGGGGCCAAAGCATGGCCTGCCTATAAACTGCGCCATCCGCAATTGACGGCTGTGAAAATCTGGGCCGCAGCGCACTTGCTGGTGAATGGCGACCTTGCCTCGATTATCCTGTTCGGCGGCATGCTGGCTTGGGCTGTTGGCTCGGTCATCCTGATCAACCGCGCCGAGCCTGACTGGACCGCACCTGACCGCGCTGGCCGTGTGACCTATATCCGACTTGCCGTGATTTCGCTGGTTCTGTTCAGCATCACGGCCGGCATCCACATCGCCCTTGGCGTTAATCCCTTCTCCTGAACCAATCGGAGCTCTCATGAAACTCTACCGTTTCCTGTCGGAGGAAGACACCTCCGCCTTTTGTCACAAAGTCACCGATGCGCTGAACAAGGGATGGGAGCTTTACGGCTCTCCTACACAGACGTGGGACCATACAGTCGGCGTGATGCGCTGCGGCCAATCGGTCGTGAAAGAGGTCGAAGGCACCTACACCCCAGAGACCAAGCTGGGAGCGCACTGAGATGGCCACGAAGACCAACGCAGGCAATTTTTTTGAAGACTACAGCGTGGGGCAAATCCTGACCCACGCTGTACCACGCACTGTAAAGATGGGTGAGCGCGCGCTCTATCACGCGCTTTATCCTGCGCGCCACGCGCTGTATTCGTCCGACCAGTTCGCGCAGGACTGCGGTCTGCCCTTCAGCCCGTTAGACGATATGATCGCGTTTCACGTGGTGTTCGGGAAAACCGTGCCGGATGTGTCGCTGAATGCGGTCGCCAATCTGGGCTATGCCCAAGGCCGCTGGCTGCTGCCTGTCTGGCCAGGTGACACGCTGCGCAGCCAGTCCGAGGTGATCGGGCTAAAGCAAAACTCAAACGGCAAAACTGGTGTGGTTTATGTGCGCACGACAGGTCTGAACCAGCATGACGAAGCGGTGCTGGAGTATGTCCGCTGGGTCATGGTGCGCAAGCGAGATGCCCAAGCGCCTGCACCGGAGGCCGTCATTCCTGATCTGCCCGCCGCGCTAAATGCGTCGGATTTGGTCGTCCCCAAGGGTCTCGATTTTACCAACTACGACTTCACCCTCGCCGGAGAGCCGCACCGCTGGGGCGACTACGAGGTTGGTGAAAAGATTGACCATGTGGACGGCGTCACGATTGAGGAAGCCGAACACATGATGGCCACGCGCCTGTGGCAGAACACTGCAAAGGTGCATTTCGATACCTCTGCCCGTCCCGACGGCACCCGCTTGATCTATGGAGGACACGTGATCTCCATGGCGCGCACCCTGTCCTTCAACGGGTTAGCAAATGCGCAAATGGTTGTGGGCCTTAACGGTGGCGCGCACGCGAACCCCTGCCTTGCGGGCGATACCATCCATGCGTGGTCCGAGGTATTGGACAAAGCGGAGACCGCGGCACCGGGCGTTGGCGCAATCCGCATGCGTCTAGTTGCAACAAAAGGCGGCCAGCCTTTTGAACTGCGCGGCGAGGACGGCAAGTACCTACCGACCGTGCTGCTGGATCTCGACTATTGGGCTCTTATCCCGACCTGAAGCTCTTCGTGACACTCCTCGCTGATGCATGAAACCGGCGGGGAGTGCCCCACTCCCCTTCTGGTGGCACCCCAGAATCCGGAAACAAAAAAGACCTCATTTAGGTCCGGCAGAAACTTGCAAATTCGGTTTTACTGTGGGTTTGAGGCATAATCGAAAAACCCGATCCCATTTTTGGGTGATTTCTTATCCTGCCCCACCCGATTCTCCACCTCACGCCAACATTTGTGATCACAGATTTTTGACGTGTGATCACAAATGTCGCTTTTTGGTGGATTTAACTTTCTACCTGCGAAATGCTGTTCAGGAAAAATTACGTATTTCGCTTATACATCGCTTAATCAGAACCAAAGACGGGACCGTCTCTTATGAACATCCATGAATACCAGGCCAAAGCCCTCCTACGCAGCTACGGCGCGCCAGTCTCCGATGGACGTATTGTCCTCAAAGCTGAAGATGCCAAAAACGCTGCTGGCGAACTTGACGGGCCGCTCTGGGTCGTTAAGGCACAAATCCACGCCGGCGGACGCGGCAAGGGCAAATTCAAGGAAGCAGACGCAGGCGAGGCCGGCGGTGTGCGCCTGACCAAATCCGTGGCCGAAGCTGCCGAGGAAGCCAAGAAGATGCTGGGCCGTACTTTGGTCACGCACCAGACTGGCCCAGCGGGCAAACAAGTCAACCGTGTCTACATTGAAGACGGCTCCGGCATTGAGACCGAACTCTACCTCGCGCTGCTTGTTGATCGCGAAACATCGCGCGTTGGCTTTGTCTGCTCCACTGAGGGCGGCATGGACATCGAAGAAGTTGCCGAAAACACACCTGAAAAGATCATCAACTTTTCCGTTGATCCTGCGACAGGGTTCCAAGCATTCCACGGCCGCCGCGTTGCATTCGCGCTGGGCCTGGAAGGCAAAGCTGTCAAACAGTGCGTTGGCCTGATGGCTCTGCTCTACAAGGCGTTCGTCGAAAAAGACATGGAAATGCTCGAGATCAACCCACTGATCGTCACCGACGGCGGCGACCTCAAGGTATTGGACGCCAAGGTTTCCTTTGACGGTAACGCCATGTACCGCCAGCCCGACATTGCCGAACTGCGCGACACCACCGAAGAAGATCCCAAAGAGCTTGAAGCGTCCAAGTACGACCTTAACTACATCGCGCTCGACGGTGAAATTGGCTGCATGGTAAACGGTGCCGGCCTTGCTATGGCGACCATGGACATCATCAAACTCTACGGCGCAGAGCCTGCCAACTTCCTCGACGTAGGTGGCGGCGCGACCAAAGAAAAAGTGACCGAAGCGTTCAAGATCATCACCTCTGACCCGCAGGTCAAAGGCATCCTTGTCAACATTTTCGGCGGCATCATGCGCTGCGATGTGATCGCAGAGGGCGTTGTGGCTGCGGTTAAAGAGGTGGGTCTGAAAGTGCCATTGGTTGTGCGTCTCGAAGGCACCAACGTTGCAGAAGGCAAAGCCATCATCAACAACTCCGGCCTTGATGTAATTGCCGCCGATGATCTGAAAGACGGCGCTCAGAAAATCGTGAAAGCGGTTAAAGGCTGAGGGAATGGCACTGATCGCGAAAATTAATGGTCCGTTGAACATTTCAACAGATGGGGTCGCGCAGATAAATGCGCGGCCTTACAAGCAGTCAACTGTTCAAGCAGGTGACGAGATTTTCGTTTGGACATCAGAGCAATCTGGCGGATATGAACTGGCAGCACATGGCTTTGTTCAGACCGCTAGAATCGAAAGTTTTGCCAATAAAAATGGACAGGGCGAACATAAAGAACTGGTGCTTGACCTAAAGATCGCGGCCAGCGCACCCTTGCGTGCCCTTACGGTCGACCAAATCGCACCGCGCCGTGACAGCGAAAGCGCTGCACGCGGTGATGCCCTTTATAAACATGCACTTAACAAAATCACCTCGATAGAGTCCGAAACCGCGGATTTTGTCAGGTCACACTTCAAGGAACAATAACATGGCCGTACTCATCGACGAAAACACCAAAGTCATCTGTCAGGGCCTCACCGGCTCGCAGGGGACATTTCACACCGAGCAGGCGATTGCCTATGGCACTAAAATGGTCGGCGGTGTGACCCCCGGCAAAGGCGGTCAGACGCATCTGGACCTGCCAGTGTTCAACTCTGTCCACGAGGCGCGCCACGTCACAGAAGCAAACGCCACCGTCATCTACGTGCCCCCGCCCTTCGCCGCTGACTCCATTCTGGAAGCCATCGACGCAGAGATGGAGCTGATCGTCTGCATCACCGAAGGTATTCCGGTTCTGGACATGATGCGCGTCAAACGCGCACTGGACGGCTCCAAATCCCGTCTGATCGGCCCCAACTGCCCCGGTGTTATCACGCCAGATGCGTGCAAGATCGGCATCATGCCCGGCCACATCCACATGCGCGGTTCGTGCGGCGTTGTTTCCCGCTCCGGCACACTGACCTATGAGGCGGTCAAGCAGACCACCGATCTGGGTCTGGGCCAGTCCTCTGCCGTTGGTATCGGTGGCGACCCGATCAAAGGGTCCGAGCATATCGACATCCTCGAAATGTTCCTTGCCGATCCTGAGACAACGTCGATCATCATGATTGGTGAAATCGGTGGTACAGCCGAAGAAGACGCAGCACAGTTCCTTACTGACGAGCGCAAGGCAGGCCGCTGGAAGCCAACAGCCGGTTTCATCGCGGGTCGCACAGCCCCTCCCGGCCGCCGCATGGGCCACGCAGGCGCGATTGTTGCCGGCGGCAAAGGCGACGCGGAAAGCAAGATCAACGCCATGCGCGAAGCCGGTATCGTTGTCGCGGATAGCCCAGCAACGTTGGGTGAAGCGGTGCAAGAAGCGATCAACAAGGGTTAATGCATCAGTGTTCCGCAAACTTTCCAGATATTTGTCTGTTACAGGCCGCATGCCTCGGTCTGTGTTCTGGAAGTTTGCGGCCCTCTGGCTCCCCCTTGTCGTCGTTGTTTTGATGTATGTCGCACCTGACCTCCAGTGGATTTGGTATATAGACAACTTTCTTTGGGTCATCGTGCTCATGATCCCGGCGTTTACAACTGCCCATCAGCGGATCAAAGATACCAGAGAGCATGGCCGGATGGCTTGGTCACCAATAGTCCCATTTGCTAATTTCTATTGCGTCTACGTGGGGATACTTCTCATATTTTTTGGCCCAGCATATTTGATGGCGCAACATGGCGGCGGCTGGACCGATGCCGCGGCGATTGGTTCGGCGGGCGTCGGAGTCTTCTTCGGCGTTATTCTCTATTTCCTCTTTTACCCTGCGGTGATTCTTGCAGGTATCGCCACCTTGATGTGCGTTTCTCAGGTATTGGGCCAATGCCTTGTTCCTTCTATTTCCGGCTCAAACACATACGGTCCTAACCCTAATGAGGTCACTCCATGACTGATCACCCTGCCAACGACCAATTCCACGCGTCCTCCTTCATGCAAGGCCACAACGCCGAGTATCTGGAGCAGATGTACGCCCGCTATGCCAATGACCCCTCGGCGGTTGATGAAAGCTGGCAAGCGTTCTTTGAAGCGCTTGGCGATGCCGAGCAGGACGTAAAAGCCGAGGCGACAGGCCCCTCTTGGGCACGCAGCGACTGGCCTCCAATGCCCGGTGATGATCTTACCGCAGCGCTGACTGGCGAATGGCCTGTTGAAGCAAAAGCCGCAGGCGGCAAGATTGCCGAAAAGGCTGCCGCCAAAGGCGTCGAGATTACTGACGACCAGATCCAGCGCGCTGTTCTGGATTCCATCCGAGCGTTGATGATCATCCGTGCGTTCCGCATCCGTGGCCACCTAGCCGCTGACCTTGATCCACTGGGCATGCGCGATCAGACCCCGCATCCAGAGCTTGAGCCAAAAACATACGGCTTCACCGAAGCCGACATGGATCGTCCGATCTTCATCGACAACGTGCTGGGTCTGCAAATCGCAACCATGCGTCAGATCACGGACATCCTGAAAGCCACCTATTGCGGTACCTTTGCACTGCAATACATGCACATCTCCAACCCAGAAGAGGCCGCGTGGCTGAAGGAACGGATTGAGGGTTACGGCAAGGAAATCGCGTTCACCAAACAGGGCCGCAAGGCGATCCTGAACAAGCTGGTCGAGGCCGAAGGCTTCGAGAAATTCCTGCACGTCAAATATATGGGTACAAAGCGTTTCGGCCTAGATGGTGCCGAGTCGTTGATCCCCGCGATGGAACAGATCATCAAGCGAGGCGGCAACCTTGGAGTGCGTGATATCGTTATCGGCATGCCGCACCGCGGACGTCTGTCCGTGCTGGCAAACGTCATGCAGAAACCCTACCGTGCGATCTTTAACGAGTTTCAGGGCGGCAGCTTTAAACCCGAAGATGTGGATGGCTCCGGCGATGTGAAGTACCATCTCGGCGCGTCCTCTGATCGTGAATTTGACGGCAACACTGTGCACCTGTCGCTGACGGCGAATCCCTCCCACCTTGAAGCTGTGAACCCTGTTGTGATTGGCAAAGTACGGGCGAAACAGGACCAACTGGGTGATAAGGATCGCACCGCTGTTATGCCCATCCTGCTGCATGGCGATGCAGCATTTGCGGGTCAGGGTGTTGTGGCTGAATGTTTCGCACTCTCTGGTCTGCGCGGTCACCGTACCGGCGGGACCATGCACATCGTTGTGAACAACCAGATCGGCTTTACCACCGCACCGCACTTCTCGCGCTCCTCCCCCTACCCCACCGACAACGCGCTGGTGGTCGAGGCGCCGATTTTCCACGTCAACGGCGACGATCCCGAAGCTGTCGTGCATGCAGCGCGCGTTGCGACAGAGTTCCGTCAGAAATTCCACAAAGATGTCGTCATCGACATGATCTGCTACCGCCGCTTTGGCCATAACGAAGGGGACGAACCGATGTTCACGAACCCTGTTATGTACAAAAAGATCAAAAAGCAGAAAACCACTCTCACCCTCTACACAGAGCGTCTTGTGAAAGACGGCCTCATTCCAGAGGGCGAGATCGAGGATATGAAAGCGCAATTCCAAGCCAAGCTGAACGAAGAGTTCGAGGCTGGTAAAGAATACCGCCCCAACAAGGCTGACTGGCTGGACGGCAAGTGGTCGAACCTCGAAAAGGCCAAGGAAAAGAAATATCAGCGCGGCAAAACCGCGATTGCACCAGAAACCTTGGCCGACGTCGGCAAGGCGATCAGCACTGTGCCTGAAGGCTATCCGGTGCACAAAACCATTGATCGCCTGATGGAGGCCAAGGCCAAGATGCTTGAGACCGGCGACGGTTTTGACTGGGCAACGGCTGAGGCGCTGGCCTTTGGCTCGCTGCTCACCGAAGGATACAAAGTCCGCCTTTCAGGTCAGGACAGTGCGCGCGGCACCTTCTCGCAGCGTCACTCCGCCGTGATCAATCAGGACACGGAAGAACGGTACTATCCACTCAATAACATCCGCACAGGGCAGGCCGACTACGAAGTCATCGACTCGATGCTGTCGGAGTACGCAGTGCTGGGCTTTGAATACGGCTACTCTCTGGCAGAGCCAAACGCACTAATACTTTGGGAAGCGCAGTTCGGCGATTTCGCCAACGGCGCGCAGATCATGTTTGACCAGTTCATCTCTTCGGGTGAAAGCAAATGGTTGCGTATGTCCGGCCTCGTTTGCCTCATGCCGCACGGCTATGAGGGACAAGGCCCCGAGCACTCCTCAGCCCGTCTGGAACGTTTCCTGACAATGTGCGGTGGTGATAACTGGATAGTGGCAAACTGCACGACGCCAGCCAACTACTTCCACATCCTGCGCCGCCAGCTGCACCGCAGCTACCGCAAGCCGCTGATGTTGATGACGCCAAAGTCTCTGCTGCGTCACAAGTTAGCCGTCAGCAAAGCAGAAGAGTTCACCACAGGCAGCAGCTTCCACCGCGTTTTGTGGGATGATGCACAGCAGGGCAACTCGGACACTCAACTGATGACCGACGACAAGATCAAGCGCGTGGTCATGTGCTCCGGTAAGGTCTACTATGACCTGCTGGAAGAGCGCGATGCGCGCGGCATCAAGGATGTCTATATCCTGCGCTTCGAACAGTTTTACCCATTCCCCGCGCAATCGGCGGTCAAGGAGCTGGAACGTTTCAAGAATGCGGAAATGGTCTGGTGTCAGGAAGAACCCAAGAACCAAGGCGCGTGGTCCTTTATCGAGCCAAACCTTGAGTGGGTTCTGGGTCGTATCAAAGCCAAGCACAAGCGCCCCGATTACGCTGGCCGCACCACGGCGGCTTCGCCTGCCACCGGCCTTGCCTCACAACACAAAGCACAACAAACAGCGCTCGTGAACGATGCGCTGACAGTCAAAGGATCGTAAACCATGTCAAGCGAAGTCCGCGTGCCCACACTGGGCGAATCCGTTACTGAAGCAACCGTGGCCACATGGTTCAAGAAAGCTGGCGACACTGTCGCCGTTGACGAAATGCTCTGCGAGTTGGAGACCGACAAGGTCACCGTCGAAGTACCCAGCCCGATTGCAGGCACACTGAGCGAGATTGTCGCCGCCGAAGGTGAGACCGTTGGCGTCGATGCCTTGCTGGCAATGGTTTCCGAAGGCGATGCAGGCAATGCCGCTGCCCCCAAAGCGAAAGAAGCGTCCGAGACCAAAGGTGCCGCAACGCAATCTCCTGCTGCAGCCGAAGGCGGCGCATCTGTGGATGTGATGGTTCCCACATTGGGCGAATCTGTGACCGAGGCGACAGTTAGCACATGGTTCAAAAAGGTCGGCGATACTGTCGCTCAGGATGAAATGCTTTGCGAGCTTGAAACAGACAAAGTCTCCGTCGAAGTTCCAAGCCCTGCAGAAGGTGTTCTGACCGAAATCACAGCAGCCGAAGGTACGACAGTTGATGCGAAAGCCAAGCTTGCCGTGATCGCCGCAGGCGAAGGTGAGGCGGCTGCTCCTGCCTCCCAATCAGCGCCCGCCCCTGAAGCGCAACAAGCGAGCTCTGACAGCAAAGATGTCGAAGATGCGCCTTCCGCCAAAAAGGCGATGGCCGAAGCGGGTCTAAACCGTGATCAGGTCGCCGCAACAGGCCGCGATGGCCGTGTAATGAAAGACGACGTGGCAAAGGCGCTGGCTGCTGGTACGTCAGCTGCACCCGCCGCAGCCCCAAGCGCGCCGCGCGCACCAGTCAGCGCCGATGACGCCAGCCGTGAAGAGCGTGTAAAGATGACGCGCCTGCGCCAAACCATCGCGCGCCGCCTCAAGGAAAGCCAGAACACCGCTGCAATGCTCACCACCTATAACGAGGTCGACATGACCGAGGTGATGGCCCTGCGCAACGAGTACAAAGACCTCTTCCTGAAGAAGCACGGCGTCAAACTTGGCTTCATGTCCTTCTTCACCAAAGCTTGTGTGCATGCCCTGAACGAAGTGCCCGAAGTGAACGCAGAGATTGACGGCACAGATGTCGTTTACAAAAAATTTGTGCACATGGGCATTGCTGCTGGTACGCCAACCGGCCTCGTTGTCCCTGTGATCCGTGATGCGGATGCCATGTCCTTCGCCGCGATCGAGAAAGCCATCGCCGAGAAAGGCGCGCGCGCCCGGGACGGCAAGCTCAGCATGGCAGAAATGCAGGGCGGCACCTTCACCATCTCCAACGGTGGTGTCTATGGCTCGCTTATGTCCTCGCCCATCCTGAACCCACCACAGTCGGGTATCCTTGGCATGCACAAGATTCAGGATCGTCCAATGGCGATCAACGGTGAGGTTGTCATCCGCCCAATGATGTATCTGGCCCTTAGCTACGATCACCGCATCGTGGACGGCAAAGGCGCCGTGACCTTCCTTGTGCGCGTGAAAGAAGCACTCGAAGATCCACGCCGTCTGTTGATGGATCTGTAACTCAAGCGCCCCACCCTTCTGAGGGGTGGGGCCACCGCACGGCGGGCAGAATGGCCTATCTGAGCCCAACCATCCTCATCTCCGCCGTTGTGGCCTTGAAGGCCCGTTGACATGGTTGACCGGCACACCACTTAACACAGACACGCGACAAACCGCTGGATATGTTAAGGTGCAACTCAAAGAGGACTGGACCGTTCAGGAATTCGAAACCAAAATTATTGTCAGCTGCCCCCTCCTGCGGAACACAAGCCGCGCGCCGCAGCCGAACACCCTGAGGAGAGACTATGGAAACCCAGATGATCTGCCACTTCGAAGTCACATCCTTTGATGACTGGCACGCCGCCTTTCAGGCCGACGAAGAGGCGCGCCGCGATGCAGGCCTCAGTGTGCTGCAAATCTGGCGCGATGCCGACAGCACCACACATGCCTTCGCGCTCCTGTCGGTCAATGACCGTGCGCGGGCAGACGCATGGATTACTCGATCAAATGCGCTCAGCTCGGATGATGCCTCGACCATCACCCATGCCAGCCATTTCTTCATCAAGACAGCCTGATGAGCATTGAGCTGACCGCCCTCACCCTTGCCGGCCTGCTGCAATTTTTGCAGTACGGTATTTATGCTGTGCCCGCTAATCTCGAGCTGGGCAGCGGCTATACTATGTCCGCCCGTGACCGTGAGCCGAGCAGGCCGATGACACCGAAAACCGCCCGCCTTGGCCGCGCTTTTGACAACCATTTCGAAGGGCTGATCCTTTTCGCCATCGCTGTGGGTGTCATCCAAATGTCAGGTCAGAATACCGGTTTTACAGCCAGTTGCGCCGTGGTCTATCTCGCGGCGCGCGTGGCCTATGTTCCGGCCTATGCGATGGGCTGGAAACCGTGGCGCTCGCTCATCTGGTTTGCTGGTTTTCTGGCTACGCTGGCGATGCTGCTGGCAGCGCTGTTTTGACTTTTCACCGTATGTCTGCGCGGTGCGCGTGCAGTATACCATATGTGACACACGATTTTTCCAAAGGAGATCTTCATGTCCGACTATGACGTTATCATCATCGGCTCCGGCCCCGGCGGCTATGTTGCGGCCATTCGCTGCGCTCAACTGGGCCTGAAAACCGCTTGCGTCGAAGGACGTGACACATTGGGCGGCACCTGCCTCAACGTGGGCTGTATCCCGTCAAAGGCGCTACTGCATGCCAGCCACATGCTGCATGAAGCAGAGCATAACTTTGCAGAAATGGGCCTGAAGGGAAAAAGCCCCTCGGTCGATTGGCCGCAGATGCTGAAGTACAAGCAATCCACTGTGGACACCAACACCAAGGGTGTCGCCTTCCTGTTGAAAAAGAACAAGGTCGACTGGATCAAAGGCTGGGCCAGCATTCCCGAAGCAGGAAAGGTCAAAGTCGGCGATGATATCCACACCGCCAAAAACATCATCATCGCGTCCGGGTCCGAACCTTCGAGCCTGCCCGGTGTTGAAGTCGATGAAAAAGTTGTCGTCACATCAACCGGCGCGCTTGAACTTGGCAAGGTGCCAAAGAAGCTTGTCGTAATCGGGGCCGGTGTGATCGGGCTTGAGCTTGGCTCGGTCTATGCGCGCCTTGGGTCCGAGGTCACCGTGGTCGAATATCTGGATCACGTCACACCCGGTATGGATGCCGAAGTGAGCCATCAGTTCCAGAAGTTGCTGACAAAGCAGGGCCTGACATTCATCATGGGTGCAGCCGTGCAAAAGACCGAGGCCACCAAATCCAAGGCCAAAGTCACCTATAAACTGCGCAGCGACGAGTCCGAGCACGTCATTGACGCAGACACCGTACTGGTCGCAACCGGTCGCAGTCCTTACGTCAAAGGCCTTGGCCTTGATGCATTGGGCATCACCATGACGAAGCGCGGCCAGATCGCTGTGAACAATCATTGGGAGACATCGGTCAAGGGCATCTATGCCCTCGGTGACGTCATTGAAGGTCCGATGCTCGCGCATAAAGCGGAGGATGAGGGCATGGCTGTCGCCGAGCAGATTGCGGGCAAGCACGGTCACGTGAACTACTCCGTGATCCCCGGCGTTATCTATACCCACCCCGAAGTTGCCAACGTCGGCGAAACGGAAGAAACTCTCAAAGCGGCGGGTCGTGCTTATAAGGTCGGCAAGTTCAGCTTTATGGGCAATGCGCGGGCCAAGGCGAACTTCTCCGGTGACGGCTTTGTAAAGCTGCTGGCAGATAAAGAGACAGACCGCATTCTGGGCTGCCACATTATCGGTCCCTCAGCCGGCGAATTGATCCATGAAATATGCGTTGCAATGGAATTCGGCGCATCTGCGCAAGACCTCGCCATGACATGCCACGCGCACCCGACCTATTCAGAAGCGGTGCGCGAAGCAGCGCTTGCCTGTGGCGATGGCGCGATCCACATGTAAACAGGTCTTCGGACAAGGGGGCAGGCTTTGAGACAAGGCCTGCCCCAGATCCTTTTCAAGGATCTGCTATCACCCAGAATTCTCGCCGCATCTAAACATCAGGATGTAAGGCCGATGGCCGCTTTGCAGCCATCGCAACATTCCAAAATCTAGCTTTTAGAATAGAGATGCGCGAAGCCGGTTTCTTCCAGCAGAGCATCTGACGCGGTTTCAATCCGCTTTTCCAATTCCGCTACAAACGCATGTCGCTCCAGACCCGACGGGATTGGAGCAAGAAATTCCACCACCGCAACACCAGGGCGGCGGTATAGCCCACGGCGCGGCCAAAACACGCCCGCGTTGGTCGCAACAGGATAGCAAGGCTGCCCCAGCTGCTCGTAAAGCACTGCGGTGCCAACCTTATAGGGCATATGCGTGCCGGGAGCAGAGCGCGTCCCTTGGGGGTAGATTACTAATTGGCCCGGATCGCGCAGTCCTGCTTTTACATCCGAAAGCATCTTTGTGATCGCTGCACCGCGTTTGCCCCGGTCAACGAACACGAACTGCATTTTCGTGACGTACTGCCCCAGAAACGGCGCATAGCGCAGTTGGCTCTTCATGATGAATTTGGAGGCGGGAAGCGCGTTGTAGATCATTAGGATATCAAGAAATGACTGGTGTTTCGCAGCTACCAGCGCCTCGATTGTTGGCGGCGTACCACGCACTTCGCAGCGCAGGTTTATCATCCAACCCGCCGTCCAGATCACCCAGCGTGCATAGGCACGGCAGCCCGCATAAGCGCCGCGCTTTGAAACCATTGCCCATGGGGCATAAAGCAACCCGATAACCGGCAACATGATCGTCGCTTGTGTAGAAAAAAGGATCGAGCGGATCCACTGCAAGAGCTTCATGACAATTCTTCCAAAGTACGCCGCGCGGCCAAACGGGTTGCTGCAAACGCCACCGCAGCAGCCAAGGGCGGTATCAGAAGGGGCATCAACCAGTGCACGCCCTGAAATCCGAGCCCCGTCAGGAAGCTCGCTGTCTCATCTCCCCCACGCGGCATGAACAGCACAGCAATCATTCCCAACACCATGCCTGCTGCTGCGCCAATCAGCGCCCGCAGGGTAAAGCGGCGGATGAAAGCATGTGCAATGTAGTCATCGGTCGCGCCAACCAGCCGCAACACCGCAACCACCTGAGCGTTAGCCGCAAGAGCAGCATTTGCTGCCAGCGTCACCATCGCCGCCGTCACTGCCGCAATCAACAAGATCGAAGCCCAACCCAGTATGCGCAGACGCGAGGCTGCCTTCACCAGCGGCTCGCGCCAGCGGCTGTGATCGTCCAGAACCGCACCCGGCACCTCCGCCGCTAACCGCAGTCGCAGACCCGCCGCATCCATTCCGTCTGAAGTCTCGATCACTTCAATCAGCCGTGGCACAGGCAAAGCATCAAGTTGCAGCTTTGGACCGAACCACGGGGCAAGCAACGCTGCCTGCTCATCATTGCTCAATGCACGGGCTTGTGCGACGCCCTTGGTCGTCTCCAGAATACGCAGGGCCGCATCGGTTTGGGCCTGCTGTTGTTCGGCTGGTGCCGCGATACGGATGGTCGCCGAGCGGGCCAATTCTTCACCCCATTGGGTCGCAAGTCTCCCTGCTGCCAGTGACATGGCAAGCGCAAAAACCGCCAGAAAGGCCATGGCTCCGGCAGCGAACAAGGTCAGCTGCGCGGTGAAGCCGGAACGTGGTACAACACGGTCGGCTTGCGCATCCGAATGGATCAAACGCTGAGTGATGGCCCGCAACTGCTTCACAGATCTGCCCCCGCCAGTTGGATACGGCGGTTGGCGATGCGCAGCACCCGCGCTTGCACGTGCGCCTTGGTGGCGCGGATCAGGCTCAAGTCATGGGTGGCAACAAGCACGGTTTTGCCCATACGGTTCAACTCGATCAACAACCGCAACAGGCGCTGGGACATGTCCCAATCCACATTCCCTGTCGGCTCATCTGCGAGCACGACGTCGGGGGACATGATCACCGCCCGGGCCAAGGCAGCGCGCTGACGCTCGCCTCCGGACAATTCTGGGGGCAGTGCAGCTGCGCGTTCGGTCAGGCCGACCCAATGCATCAGATCGCCCAAATCCTCGCCCTGCGCCTCGGCGCTGCGGCCAGAGACATGCAGAGGCAAGGCAATATTCTCGGAAACCGGTAGATGGTCCAAAAACTGGCAATCCTGATGCACAACGCCCACGCGGCGGCGCAACAATGCGACGTCATCGCGAGTCAGCGTGCGCACGTCTCGGTCAAACAGGCGCACATGCCCAGCGGTTGGCAGCAGCGCCCCATAGCACAGCTTCATCAATGTTGTCTTTCCCGAACCTGACGGCCCGGTGAGAAAATGAAAAGATCCGGGCGCAAGCTTTAGCGAGATGTCGGACAACAACTCCCCCCCACCATAGCTGTAGGCCACATTTTCCAGCTCGATCACGGCTCGCCCCTTTTGGTTAGCCTGTTGTGCCTGAGCATCGCTTGGGTTTCAATCCATGCGCATATGCCAAACGTGCCATATTGCACTTTTCGCGCCACCGGTTAACTCTTATGGTAGAGTTATTGAGTGGTAAACGGGTCAAAGACCGTTTTTTCGGGGCGTTAGATGAGACTTATCTGTCCAAATTGCGATGCACAGTACGAAGTGCCAGACGAGGTTCTGCCCGCCGCAGGCCGCGATGTGCAGTGCTCAAACTGTGGCCAGACATGGTTTCAGTACCATCCTGACAACATGCCCGACGAGGATGTTGATACACAGAATCTACCAACGCCAGATGAAGAGGTCGCTCCACCGCCGCCGCCGCCTCCTCCCGCACCGCCGGCACCAGCGCGTAAGCAGCTTGATCCCGCTGTGGCGGATATCCTGCGTCAGGAGGCCGAGGCCGAACAAGCGGCACGCTTTGCCAATCGAACAGCCAGCTTAGAAAGTCAGCCCGATTTGGGCATGGACCTTGAAGATCCCGAACCGCAAGAGGCGTCAGAGCGTCGCGCCAACGAGGCGCGTGACCGGATGGCGCGTCTGCGCGGGCAAGAGAATTTTGATGATCAAGCCTCCGAGGCTGTGCCGGACGCCGAAGCAGCCGCTACCTTGGGTTCACGCCGCGACCTGCTTCCCGATATTGAAGAAATCAATTCGACCCTGCGGTCTGGCAGTGCCCGCACGGGCGCTGGTGCCGCTGATGTCGGCCCTGAAATCGAAGCTCCGACATATCAGCGCGCACGTCGCGGTTTCCGCGTCGGGTTTTTGACAGTGCTTATGATATTCATCATTCTCGGCGTGCTGTATGTCATTGCACCGCGTCTGGCTGAATCCGTTCCTGCGCTTAAGGGCCCGCTAGACAGCTATGTCTTCATGGTAGACCAGCTACGTGTCTGGCTCGATAATGGCTTGCAAAGCGCACTGAAATCTCTGGATTCAGTTGCTAAGGACAGCGGCAACTAGGTGCCCGCTGTCAGCTGGCCCAATTTTTAAAGCATTCAGAACCGGTCCAGCAGACGGTTGAGATAGTCACGCTCAACTTCTGGCCGCGCAGCCTCACCTGAACGGCGGCGAATTTCATCAAGCAATTTACGCGCCCGGCTTTGTGCATCCCCGTTGAGATCGGCATCGTTGTCGCTGCCAGTTGCGCCGTTGCTGCCTTGGTTACGGCCCAAGGGATCACGGTTTTCTGCGCGCCGTTCCCCTTCTTGACTACCCTGCCCCGGCTGCTGGCTGCGCTGTTCCACTGCCAATGCCTCACCCAGTGACCGCATGCTTTCGCGCAAGGCTTCCATCGCTTGGGATTGGTTATCGATCGCTTCTGCCAAAGCCCCATCCCGCAGGTTCTGTTCGGCATCGTCCATGGCGCGTCCTGCACGGTTAAGCGCATCACGCGCGGCATCGCCTTCTGGCGTGCCTTGGCCGGGCATGCGGCCTTCTTGCCGGTTCAGTTCGTCGCGCAATTGCTGCTGGCGTTCGGCAAGGCTTTGTTCCTGCCCTTGGCTTTGCCCCTCACCGGGTCGCTGTTCACCGCCGCCACCTTGCTCTCCGTTTTGCTGATCCTGCTGGCCATCGCCTTGTCCCTGCTGACCCTCATGGCTTTCGCCACGCCCTTGGCCACCATTGCGGCCTTCGTTGCCCTGATTTTCACCCGCTTGGGCATTGGGGTTGAACTGTTCCTGCAGATCGCGAAAGGCTTGATCGCTTAGGCCCTGCTGCTCTCGCAGGGTTTCGGCAAGGCCTTCCATCGCTTGCTCACCGGGAGACTGGCCGCCTTCGCCTTGCTGGCCTTGCGTGACCTGCATGTTCTCCATCATCTCTTGCAGCTCGCGCAGCGCTTGCTCTGCTTCGGCCATGCGGCCTTGCTCCATCAGCTCCTGAATACGGTCCATCATGCGTTGCAGATCGTCCTGCGTCATCTGCATGGATTCGCCTTGCTGCTGCTGGCCTTGTTGCTGCTCACCATCTTGCCGCTCGGCCTGCTCGCGCTGCAGTTGTTGCATGAAGTCTTCGGTGGCGCGACGCAGTTCTTGCATCAGTTCGGCGATCTCTTCTTCGGAAGCGCCATTCTTCATAGCTTCGTTCAGGCGCTCTTGCGCGCGGCGCATCCGTTCGCGCGCGTCTTCAAGATCACCTTCTTCAAGCTCCAGTGCCAGATCCCACATGTCTTGCGCCAGCTTGTCGCGATTTTCCTCTTCAATTCCAAAGCGAGCCAGGGTTTCAATCCGCCCGATCAACTTACGCAGACGCAGTGCGGTGGTTTCGGTCCGGAATGCATTCTGCGGAAGGTAGCTGATGGCGCGCAAGACCTGAGCTGTGCGCCGTGCATTGCTGCGACTCCAAAGGATATCGCGGCGCATTTCGATAACCGCTGCGGCTGTGGGGTCAAAAAACCGACGACCCGGCAAGATCATCTGCATTGGCGCCGTCTGCGCCTGCTGCTCTGCCGCGTCCAAGGCAGTCATCGCCAAAGTCACGGGTAAGTTGGCCCATGGGTGTTCAGAGAAGTCATCAATCAGGTTTTCTTCGAACGCCACGCGGTTACCCGCGATGGGCATCGGGAGAGGGATTGTGATCTCACTCCGTTCATCTGGATCGGCTGCCAGCCCATAGCGTCGATCAACCGAAGCCAGATCCAACATGATCAGCGCCTCGCCCGCCTCTACGCCGTAGTCATCTTTGGCTGCGAAAGGCAGCCGCATTTCGCCCAACGCCGCTACATCCGGCGCACCGAGGATCATGATTTCTGGTGCCTCATCCGCGCGCACGGTGATGTCCCATGCGCGTGCGCCGGGCCCTTCTATTGCAATACTCCCGTTCGTGTTGACCTTGAAATCATACGCCATCTGCGGGGGCGCTTCGGGATCAACCTGCGGCGAGGTACCGGAAACGCTTTCGCTCACATCCAGCGCGCCGACTTGCCCGTATAACCGCATGGAAATCAGCGTCCCCACAGGCATCTCAAGCGGGCCTTCGGCGAGATCATTAAGATAGAGCGTCGGTTTTCCGGTGTAGCGCGGCGGTTCAGCCCAGCCTTCCCAAACGGGACCAGAGGCCAGATCGGTGCTACCGCCGCCAGCCATTCGCGCCACCGTTCCGACTCGCCAGACCGAACCGAACAGCAGCGCCACGCCAAAGGCCAGAACTGCGACATAGCGCAGCGCGTAGGGATCGCGGGGGGACACGCGCAGATCACCGGGCACCGCACGGGCAGCGGCCACGCGCTCGGCCATGCGGCGCTTGTGTGCGCGCCAAACTGCGGCAGAGGCATCATCACTGCCACCAATGGCCTGATTATCCAAGAGTGCCGTTAAAGGGCGGCCCTTAAGGCTGCCGTCGAGACGCATCATTGCATCCGCATCCGACGGCCAAGACCAATGTCGCACAGCATAAATGATCGCCCAAAGGCTGGCCCCGACGGTCAGGCCAACAGCGGCCCAGACGCCCTCAAGCGGGAGCATTTCATGCAGGCCCAGCATCGCGGCCGCAAAAGCCAGCAAGATCACGGTCATCAAAGGCCAAAGGCTACGCACGGCCACTTCAGCCTTCATCCCCAAACGCGTCAGCCAAAGCGGACGGCGCAAGCCGTCAAACGTGCGCTTTAGATCTTCGGGGGTAAACTGGACCATATCGACCTCTCAGGCAGGCGCTCAGGTCGCGGTATGCGCCTCAAGCCATGAAGGGATGGTATCCCGATTTATCATTTCGTCAAAGGTCGGCCGTGGGCGGATAACCGCAAATTGATCTCCGTGCACCAGAACTTCGGGAATAAGTGCCCGCGAATTATACTCGGACGCCATGACAGCACCATAAGCACCGGCACTTCGGAAGGCGACGAGATCACCTGCAGCCAGCGGCACCATGTCGCGCTGTTTGGCAAATGTGTCACCAGATTCGCAAACTGGCCCGACGATGTCATAGGGCTGTTTTTCAGTACCGGGCGCAGGCTCCACCACCGGTACGATATCATGATGCGCATCGTACATCGCCGGGCGGATCAGATCGTTCATCGCGCCATCCAGGATCAGAAAATCGCGCCCCTCGCCTGACTTTACATAGATGACCTTGCTCACCATCAGGCCCGCGTTACCTGCAATTAGGCGGCCCGGCTCGATCTCGATCTCGCACCCAAGATGTCCCAGCGTCCGCTCGACCATCGCGCCGTAATCGCTGGGCAATGGTGGCGCTTCGTTGCTGGCGTAGTAGGGAATGCCCAACCCGCCGCCAAGGTCCAGCCGCGTGATCGTGTGGCCGTCACTGCGCAGCTGCTTGGTTAGCTCCGCCACTTTCTGGTAGGCCAGCTCGAACGGGGCCAGATCGGTCAGCTGTGAGCCGATGTGCACATCGATGCCGATCACCTGCAATCCGGGCAAAGATGCTGCCATGGCATAGACTTCCCGCGCGCGCGCAATCGGGATGCCAAATTTGTTCTCGGACTTGCCGGTGGCGATCTTGGCGTGAGTTTTGGCGTCTACATCGGGGTTCACCCGCACGGTGATCGGTGCGACCTTCCCCAGTTCGATCGCGACCGCGTTGAGAACTTCCATCTCAGGCTCGCTCTCGACGTTGAATTGCCGGATGCCACCTTCAAGGGCCACGCAGATTTCCTCAGCCGTTTTGCCTACACCGGAAAAAACAATGCGGTCACCCGGCACACCAGCCGCCTTTGCGCGCAGATATTCGCCTTGGCTCACAACATCCATGCCTGCGCCAGCCTGCGCCAGTGTGCGCAGCACAGCCTGATTGGAGTTCGCCTTCATAGCGTAGCACACGAGATGATCCATGCCCGACAATGCCTCATCAAAGGCGCGGTAGTGGCGCAGCAACGTGGCTGTAGAGTAGACGTAGAACGGCGTCCCGACTGCTGCCGCGATCTCGGAGATAGGGACGTCCTCGGCAAAGAGCGTGCCGTAGCGATACAGAAAGTGGTCCATTTTATTTTGCCTTTTAGACGCGACCCAGTCCTAGCGGACAGGTGCCGAACGCAGAAATAGATAGAGTGGCAAGCCGCAGCTTACCCCGATACAAAAAGTGGCCGGAATTGCAATTAGAGCGCCCAAATTGCGGCGTGTTGCGACCTCGACAATGATCCAGAAGGTTAGCGCGATGACCGCGATTGTCAGATCCCAGACAAGACCGCTGGAGGCAGCGTTTGCATGCCATGCATCCACCATCGCCATGATGTCCCAGCCGTTTTCCTGAAACCACTGAACAAAATAGTACATCGGATGGATTGCGCCCCAGATGGCAAGCGCCAGATAAATCATTCTGGAGACTGACATCAGAACCTCCGCTTTACGCCGACATTGGCATAGCCGGAGACATGCACACCCGGCGTTGTGACGGTTGGCTGCTGCTGCGGGGAGACGTCACGCGGCGCATTTGTCTGCGTCGGACCGCAAGCTGTCAAAAACAGCAAACCGAGTGCACCGACGAACTTCAAAGCCCCAGTCCAACCCGCAACGGGCCTTTGTTAAGGCCAATATTTGCCCCCAGCCCCACGCCCGAAGGCGAGAGCGAGACATCCACGCCACCTGACGGCTGTACAGGCTCACCATCCACACCGCAGGCGGCGACCAGCAAGGTGGCCAAAACAATCAGCGTTCTCATCCAAGCACTTCCTTCCAGCGGGCGATCTGCGCGCGCACCTGCGCGGGCGCCGTTCCGCCATAAGACATGCGCGAGTTTACCGAATTTTCCACCCCAAGAACGGAAAATACGTCTTGCGTAATCCCCTCATACGCGGATTGCATCTGCTCAAGCGTCAGATCGGGCAAATCACAGCCCTGCGCCTCGGCCATGGCAACCAGTGATCCGGTGATGTGATGCGCGTCGCGAAACGGCAAACCCAGCACACGAACCAGCCAATCAGCCAAGTCTGTCGCCGTAGAAAAGCCGCTGCCCGCTGCTGCTTCAAGGTTGACGCGGTTTCCGGTCATATCACGTACCATCCCCTCCATCGCGGCAAGCGCCAGCATGAGGTTGTCGGCGGCGTCAAACACCTGCTCTTTATCTTCTTGCATGTCTTTGGAGTAGGCCAACGGCAAGCCCTTCATCACCATCATAAGCGCTACATTGGCCCCGAAAATCCGGCCAATCTTGGCGCGGATCAGCTCTGCCGCATCCGGGTTTTTCTTCTGGGGCATGATGCTGGAACCGGTCGAGAACCGGTCAGACAAGGTCACAAAGCGGAACTGCGCCGAGGACCAGATGACCAGCTCTTCGGCAAATCGGCTCAGGTGCATGGCGCAAATGCTGGCGGCCCCAAGGAACTCCAAAGCGAAATCGCGATCGCTAACCGCATCAAGGCTGTTGGCCGCGGGACGATCAAAGCCCAGCGCCTTGGCCGTCATTTCGCGGTCAATCGGGAAAGATGTGCCTGCCAATGCCGCCGCCCCAAGTGGGCTTTCATTCATACGCGCACGTGCATCGCGCATACGACCAAGATCGCGGCCGAACATCTCGACGTAGGCCATCATGTGGTGGCCCCATGTGACCGGCTGAGCGGTTTGCAAATGCGTAAAGCCCGGCATGACCCAATCCGCACCCGCCTCTGCCTGAGACAAAAGCGCGCGGATAAGTGCAAGCAGCGCCTCTTCGGCAGCATCAAATTGATCGCGGACCCATAGTTTGAAATCCGTTGCAACCTGATCATTTCGCGACCGGCCAGTGTGCAGACGCCCTGCAGGCTCTCCGATCACCTCTTTAAGACGCGCTTCCACATTCATGTGGATGTCTTCTAGCGCTGTAGAAAACTCGAAACTTCCGCCCTCGATTTCTGACAAGACCGTGAGCAGGCCTTCCCGTATCGCCTTGGCGTCGCTATCCTTGATAATACCCTGAGCAGCCAACATGGCCGCATGGGCACGAGACCCGGCAATATCCTGAGCAGCCATCCGCTTGTCAAAGCTGATCGAGGCATTAATTGCCTCCATGATCGCATCCGGACCAGCGGCAAAACGGCCGCCCCACATTTTGTTCGAAGTCTTGTCAGTCATTTGCCTATTCCCCGGAGGGACCCATGAAGAAACTGTTGCTTATCCTCGTCTATACGGCCCTGACAACAGGTGCAAACTCTGCGCTGGCTGCGGATGCCGATCTCATCGTGCCGTTGCTGGAGGGGGACTTGAAAAAGCTTGTAGTGCACGAGGCACCCAAGGCTACGTCGGGCGCATCTTTTGAGCTTGCTGACAGGGCCGGTCGTGCCTCGCTGGAGGATTACCGCGGCAAATATGTGCTGGTGAATTTTTGGGCAACTTGGTGCGCGCCATGCCGCAAGGAAATGCCCCACCTCTCCGAGCTCCAAACCGAATTTGGCGGCGATGACTTCGAGGTTTTGACAATCGCAACGGGGCGCAACTCTCCACAAGGTATTGTGAAATTCTTCAAAGAGGTTGGCATCACCAACCTGCCCCGCCACCAAGACCCCAAACAGGCACTGGCAAGCCAGATGGGTATTTTCGGGCTGCCGATCACCGTTCTGATTGACCCCGAAGGCCGTGAAATCGCTCGCCTGCGCGGCGATGCTGATTGGGCCGGTGACAGCGCCAAAAGCGTGATCAAGACATTGATCGAAGCGCGCAAAGACAGCTGATCGTGCAAAGTCCTCAAAATTTTCGGTTTAACCCACTACGTCCATGCGGCCAGTAATTCACGCCGCATGGTTTAGGATCGCCGCCTCCGAGGGAGACAGCGTCCGGCGCGCAAAGCTACCATAGGTGTGTGGATCGTATTCCAGCTCTGGATAGCCAGACAGCAGACGCAGCCTGTCACTGACGTCGAGCGTGGCAAGTGCTGCCGAGGCCGGATGGAAGCTCTCCGTTTCCAAACCGTTGGCCCACACAATCTGATGCTGATCCAGCAAAACGTGAATATAGGTAATCTCGCGCACTTGGATATCAACGGTGATCGTCTTCCCGTTGATGAGGTCTTTTGCCGCCACCAATACTTCGGACGTATTGAACAAGCTCTGCGCAGCGGCGCCTTTAATCAGCATCCTGTGTTCGGGTGAAACAAGCAAATCCGAGTCAGGTTGATCCAGTCCTAGCGCACCGCCAGAAATCCTGATCGGCCGCAATTTTGGGATCGCAAACAGGCGCGCGCCAGTCATCCGACGCTTGCCGATCCAGCGCAAAGGCTGCAAGCCGTTATCTTTTGTTTGAACAAGATCCCCTTCGCACAGATCTTCGATCATCCGTACACCGATATCCGTCTGGATACGCGTGCCGGGCGTAAAGCAAATCACACCGCTTTGTTGGGGGCCAACATCAGTCGCCCGCGTTGTTCCCAACGTATGGTGAACAATCCACAGGTCGCAGTTACGCGGAGGCATTTCGTTGAGGAACATGAGCAAGGGCTGGCTGCCGCCGCCGACTTCGATTAATGTCACGCCATAACTTTTGCCACCGTCGGTAACGACAAAACTGTTGTCCATCAGGGGCGTATTTTCGTCCCACTTATCCCACGAACGTCCTAACGGATCACGCTCTAGTGCTGCACCAACAAGACGGTGCACCATACGTGCCGCGCGCTTGCGCAAATTCTCTGTTCCATCCGCCTCGTCCAGCCGCAAAACATCCGATGGCCCATCAACACGCACAGCGTCCCCACGCCATGCCCAAGCAGCACCTACGCTCAATGACTGCACGGGTGCAGCATCAAGACCATCAATTTCCGTTTGCGACCAGGAGATGACGAACGTGCCTTTAAAGCCCGTTCCCATATACTGCTTCGCCTGCCTCATTATTTTTTTATTAAACAAGAGTTAGCAAAACAGAGCTGTTCTGAAAAGAGAGAATGATGGTTTCAATTTGAGTGTTGCGTATTGACCCGCTTAGAAGCTGAGGTCGATCCGGATAGAGCCGACGAACTGACCTTCTTTTTGGGCTTCGAATTCTTCGCCCAAATAGGTCACGCCATAAAATGCTGCTGCCCGATGCCCCTGCCAATGCAGGCCTGCACGCAGCCTGTCACGGCTGTTAGTCAACTCATACCCGCGGTCTTCGGGCAGAAAAATACTGTCACTGACTTGTGCGATGTCTGCACCCAAAAGGAAGGTAAAACCGGTTACAGCATCATCCGCAATCACGCGATAGCGATGTCCAGTCACGCTTTCGCGGACCAGCAGTTCGGCGGTTCCAACTGTGCCGAAGGTAATGTCGACACCGGCGCGCACCAGTGTCTCTGCCCCGGCGCGTCCTTCCAGAAAGGGACGCGCCTGCACGCCTGGCGCAAGTGATAGAGTGCGCCCCAACTCTCCGACCAATGTCGGGTGAATGCCGCCATCAATCTGTCGGTCCAACGTGTCATGAGAAGGTATGCGCACGCCTAGAACTTTGTGAACAGCGCGCTGGAAGCTGCCAAGGCCTGTGCCCGATCCAGTCATCACCAGATCAGCACCCAAGGCAGTCTCAAGACCTTGCCATTGGAAATGCGTATGTGCGCCAACAGACAACGCGCCGGCATAAGGCCGGTCACCTGCCGCAGGTCTGTTGATATTATCGGGTGCAAGTATTTCTGAGGAAATGCGCAATTCAATCAAGTCACCAAATGTGCTGGGCGCCTGCCCGTTCCATTCAGATCCCCAAACCTTCGACAGCGTCCATGAACCGGTACGCCAACGGTCTTTGCCGTCGCCGAAATAGTCATTACTCAGGAGACGTCCAAAGCCAAGGCTCTGGCGCTCAGCAGCATCTGCCGCAGGGGCACTTAACAAAAGAGATACTGCGCACGCTAATACTGCGCCGGCGACGTGTCTAACCATCGGAAAATCCTGTCAAAATCGCCCCCACAGCGGCCTTTTCGATAACCCCGTTGCGCGATTCGAGCCAAGGGCGGATTGGGCCTCATGCCAGATCAGCACCTGATTGCGGCATTGATACAACGCTTTGCCACTGGAAAACCCGTTACCGGTTATGCTTACCTGTGACGGAGGAGATCATTGCCATGAATATTCTGTTCATCATGTATGACCAGCTGCGGTTCGATTATCTGAGCTGTGCAGGCCATCCACACCTGCACACACCGCACTTTGATCGTGTCGCGGCCATGGGCGTGCGCTTTACCAATGCCTATGTGCAGTCTCCGATCTGCGGTGCCAGCCGGATGTGCTTTTACACTGGGCGTTATGCCTCCAGTCACGGGGCGCAGTGGAATGGATTTCCTCTGCGCGTGGGCGAGCACACATTGGGCGATCACTTGCGAAGGGCGGGCATGGATTGCTGGCTACTGGGCAAAACGCATATGAAAGCCGACGCTGAAGGTATGGAGCGTTTGGGTCTTTCACCGGACAGCACCATTGGCGCGCGTCAGGCCGAATGCGGCTTTGACGCATGGGTGCGCGATGACGGGCTTTGGGGCTATGGACCTGATGGCTACTATGACGAGAAACGCTCGCCCTATAATGAATACCTCAAATCCAAAGGATATGATGGTGAGAACCCTTGGGCAGATTATGCCAACGCAGGCGTCACGGATGCGCAAATCGCTTCTGGCTGGATGTTTCGCAACGCAGACAGACCTGCCAACATCTGTGAAGAAGACAGCGAAACGCCGTGGCTGACCAGTCAGACCATAGAGTTCATGGAGCAGGCCAAAGGGCCGTGGTGCGCGCACGTCAGCTTTATCAAGCCGCATTGGCCCTACATCGTCCCCGCCCCTTATCACAACATGTATGGCCCCGATCACGTACCAGATGCGCATCGTCATACTGTCGAACAGGAAGACCCCCACCCCGTCTTTGGCGCCTATATGGGCAACAAGATCGCGCAGGCTTTCCAGCGCGATGAAGTGCGCGAAAAAGTGATCCCAGCCTATATGGGACTGATCAAACAATGCGATGACCAACTGGGGCGCCTTCTGGACCACCTGGAAGCGACAGACACGCTCAAAGACACGATGATCGTGTTGACCTCGGATCATGGTGACTATCTGGGCGATCATTGGCTGGGTGAGAAGGACTTGTTCCACGAACAATCAGTGAAGGTGCCGTTGATCATCTATGACCCCCGAAGCTCAGGCGATGTCACGCGCGGCACCACCTGCGATGCGCTGGTCGAAAGCATTGATCTGGCCGCGACCTTCGTTGAGGCTGCGGGCGGCAAAGTGCCAGATCATATCATCGAAGGGCGTTCATTGCTGCCATGGCTGCGGGGCGAGCAGCCCAAGTGGCGTGATTTTGTCATCTCGGAATATGACTACTCTGCCACCCCGCAATGCGTGAAACTGGGCCTGGAGCCGCGCGATGCGCGTTTATTCATGGTGTATGACGGTCGCTATAAACTGATGCACGCCGAGGGCGGCTTTCGCCCGATGTTGTTTGATCTGGCCGACGACCCCGACGAATTCATCGACTTAGCCAAGGGCGATAGCCACAAACCCGAAATTGACCGGATGTACGGAATGCTGGCGCAATGGGGCCGCCGAATGTCACAGCGTGTGACCAAATCCGAAGATGCCATCAAGGCATCACGGGGCGCATCTGGACGCAAAGGCATCTTGCCGTTTCTGTATGACGGTAGTGAAGTCGATGAGGAACTGACGCTCAAATATGTCGGCCCTGCCCGGCAGCACCATGGCCCAGACACAGATAGCTAGGTTTTTGCGTTCACAGATTGCAGGTCCTCAAGCAGATCAAGCAACTTCTCGAACTTGTCCTCACCGTATTTCGCGCGCAACTGCTCGACCAAAAGCGCCGCTTTTTCGGCGTGGCATTCAAGCACTTTCAACCCTGGAGCCTCGATGGTGACAATGCTGCGGCGGCGGTCGTCTTGGTCAGCTTGACGCGAGACCAGTCCGTCTTCCTCCATCACCCGCAAGATGCGCGTGAGACTTGGCAAAAGCAGGCAGGCCTGTTGGGCGATTGTATTCTGATCCTGCGGACCGACCTCTTCAAGAACACGCAGCACGCGCCACTTTTGTTCGTTCACAGGGCTGTCAGCCAGCATCTCGCGCATAGGCCCCATCACGGCTTCACGCGCACGCAAAAGAGCAATCGGCAAGGACCGGCTTGTACGGTGCAATTTTTTGGAGATATTTTCGTTGGTCATAGTCTAACTATCAGCCATCATGCAGCGGATGACACAACAGCTAATTTGAGACAGCTGAGCAATTATTCTGCGAAAGTGCCGTGATTTCCACAAGTAACGCAGCTGGATTTCGCCAGTCATGCGATTGCGTTGCCGACTGCACTGCTACAGTCGACTTTGGCACAGGATTTCGTCCGCAGACTAGCGTGGCAGGGCTGCTGCCTGACGGGCGCGCTCTTCGATCTGGTACCATTTGCCGGCTTTGACCAGATCAGACGGCGCGATCCAACTGCCGCCCGCGCAAACCACGTTGGAAAGGGCAAGATAGTCCGGCGCGTTCTGTGGCGTGACACCGCCTGTGGGGCAGAATGAAATACCAGGCAACGGACCGCCCAGACCTTTGAGCGTCTTGATGCCGCCGGCACCTTCGGCGGGGAAGAATTTCAATACCTCGAAACCGCGCGCCTGAAGCGTCATCACCTCTGTCGCTGTGGCGGCGCCGGGCAGCAAGGGCAACCCTGCCTCAAGGCAGGCATCAATCAACGCAGCCGGAGAGCCCGGGCTTACCCCGAATGTGGCACCTGCGGCCTTCGCTGCGGCCACATCTTCCGCAGTCACAAGCGTTCCTGCGCCAACCCGCGCGCCTTTAACGCTGGCCATCGCGGTCATCACGTCCAGCGCGGCATCGGTGCGCAAGGTTACTTCAAGCACGGGCAGTCCACCACGGACCAGCGCTTCGGCAAGGGGGATGGCGTGGGCCACATCCTCTACCACCAGCACAGGGATGATAGGGGCAAGAGAGGCCAGTTCACGAATATAGGCAGTATCATTCTTCATCGTTCAATTCCCGAAAACAGAGGCGCCGGTATCGGCGGTGCCGACGGCATTGCGGAACGGCGCGAACAGCTCGCGGCCCGTACCGTAGTGGTTGTGGCTGAGGTCGGCGGTGACTGCCTCGCGGTCCAGCACGCCGTCAGTTAGGATTTCCAACGTTCCCCCAGCGGCGTCCAAGCGCAAGACATCGCCATCCTTCAGGTAAGCAATCGGCCCGCCATCCAACGCTTCGGGGCTAACGTGAATCGCCGCAGGTACCTTGCCTGATGCGCCAGACATACGCCCGTCAGTGACCAGCGCCACCTTGTAGCCGCGCCCTTGTAGAATACCCAGCAGCGGCGTGAGGCTGTGAAGCTCTGGCATCCCGTTGGCCTTTGGCCCCTGAAAGCGCACCACGACAATGACATCTCCAGTAAATTCACCGGCTTTAAACGCCGCCTTGACCTCATCCTGATCATGAAAGACCCGCACGGGGGCCTCAATCAGGTGATGAACGGGGTCCACGGCAGATATCTTAATCACGCTGGTGCCAAGGCTGCCCGACAGGCGTTTGAGCCCGCCGGATGTGGCAAAAGGTTCGGATGCGGGGCGCAGGATGCCTGTGTTCAGGCTTTCGGCTGTGCCGTCACGCCATGCAAGCGCGCCGTCATCCATAAACGGCTCTTGCGTATAGTGATGCAGCCCCTCGCCCGCGACTGTCTTGGTGTCGGGATGCAAAAGCCCCACCTTCAACAGCTGACCGATCATATAGCCAAGCCCGCCTGCGGCATGGAAATGGTTCACATCCGCAAGACCATTTGGATAGACCCGCGCCAGAAGCGGCACGATGTCGGAAATATCTGAAAAATCCTGCCAATCAAGGATGATCCCGCCGACGCGCGCCATCGCGATGAGGTGGATCAGCAAGTTGGTCGAGCCACCAGTGGCCATCAGACCGACCATCCCGTTCACAAAGGCTTTTTCCGTCAGGATATCGCAAACCGGTGTATAATTCTCACCCAGATCGCTCATCGACAGGGCGCGGTGCGCGGCCTCAACCGTCAGCGCATCACGGATTTCCGCACCGGGGTTGATGAAGCTGGAGGCTGGTAGGTGCAGGCCCATAAACTCCATCAGCATTTGGTTGGTGTTGGCTGTGCCGTAGAATGTGCACGTACCGGGGCCGTGATAGGCAGCCATTTCAGCCGCCATCAAAGCATCGCGGCCAACTTCGCCAGCAGCAAACTTCTGACGCACCTTCGCCTTCTCTTCGTTTTGCAATCCACTGGTCATCGGGCCAGCTGGGATGAATACTGCAGGCAGATGACCGAAGACTTGCGCGCCGATCACAAGGCCCGGCACGATCTTGTCACAGACACCAAGGAACACAGCCGCATCAAACGTGTTGTGGCTCAGCGCCACGCCAGCTGCCATCGCGATCACGTCACGCGAGAACAGGCTTAGCTCCATGCCAGCCTCACCTTGGGTCACGCCGTCGCACATGGCGGGTACGCCACCCGCAACCTGCGCAGTCCCGCCATTCGCACGCACAGCATCACGGATCAGCGTGGGATACCGTTCATACGGCTGATGCGCCGAGAGCATGTCGTTATAGGCTGTCACGATGCCCAAATTACCACCCTGCCCCGTGGCAAGCTTTCCTTGATCAGGCCCAGCGGCGGCAAAGGCATGAGCTTGTCCGCTACACGACAGATGCCCGCGTGATGGCCCCTGACGGCGCGCTGCCTGCATCCGCGCCAGATAGGCTTCGCGGCTCTGCGCGCTGCGTGCGACGATGCGATCAGTGATCTTGGTCAGTTCTGCATTCAGGCTCACGATCATATTCTCCCGAGATCATGTCAAAAAGTTAGCGCTAACATATCATAAATAGCGCAAAATGGAAGCCGGAAAAAACCGTGTAATAACGCAACCCGTAGAAGGGCGGCACAATCAATCGGTCCCAAGCTCAGGTTGAACCTACTTCAGGAATCGTCGGCCGTGCGCTTCATCGCATCGGCCAAGGCTGAACCGAAGGCGCCCTGACTTTCAGGTTTGGCCGATTTGGCACTGGCCGATTTTGGCGTTCGGCTTTGCTTGGGCTTCTCCGGTGCTTCACTGCGCGGAGCAGAGGCAGCACCGCCATCCTTGCGCATGCTCAGCCCGATGCGTTTACGCGGCACGTCCACTTCGGTGACGCGCACTCGAACAACATCGCCGGCCTTCACAACCTCATGCGGGTCTTTGACAAAGCGGTCGGCAAGCTGGCTGACGTGGACCAACCCATCCTGATGCACCCCGATATCCACAAATGCCCCAAAGGCCGCAACGTTGGTCACGGTCCCTTCCAGCGACATCCCCGACTTCAAATCGATGATGCTGTCGATGCCTTCGGCAAAGGTGGCCGTCTTGAACGTCGGTCGCGGGTCACGGCCGGGCTTTTCCAGCTCGGCCAAAATATCGCGCACTGTCGGCAGGCCAAAGCTGTCGTCCACGAATTGCTCGGCCCGCAGACCGGACAACGCGCCGCTGTCACCCATGATCGCACGAATGTCACGCCCGCAGGCCTGCACGATCTTGCGCGCAACACCGTAGGCCTCGGGGTGCACTGATGAAGCGTCCAGAGGCTCCGCCCCGTCATTGATCCGCAAGAAGCCTGCGCATTGCTCATAGGCTTTGGGACCAAGCCCCGCCACCTTCAGAAGCGCCTTTCGGCTAGCGAAGGGTCCGTTGGCATCACGATGCGCAACAACAGCCTGCGCCAGCGATGGCCCAAGGCCCGCGATGTGCGACAGCAGTGGCGCTGAGGCCATGTTGAGATCGACGCCGACAGCGTTCACCGCGTCCTCGACCACGGCAGCAAGAGATTGTGCAAGACGACGCTGGTCCACGTCATGCTGGTATTGACCGACACCAATCGCCTGCGGCTCGATCTTGACCAGCTCTGCCAGCGGGTCTTGCAAACGCCGCGCGATCGACACTGCGCCACGCAAGGACACATCAATGTCAGGAAACTCCAACGAGGCAAGCTCGGATGCGGAATAGACGGATGCGCCGGCCTCTGAGACGATGACGGGCGTGGGGCGCTGAACGTCAGCGGGCAGACGCTTGATCACATCAGCCACCAACCGTTCGGATTCACGGCTGGCCGTGCCATTGCCGATAGCAATCAGTACGATGCCGTGGCGGCGGATCATCTGGATCAGGGTTTCCTCTGCCCCGCGCAGATCGTTCTTGGGCTGGAACGGATAGATCGTTGACGTATCGAGCAGCTTGCCCGTCTCATCGACCACAGCAATTTTGCAGCCGGTCCGGATGCCGGGATCAAGACCAAGTGTGGCGCGCGCGCCCGCAGGAGCCGCCAACAACAAATCACGCAAGTTGCGCGCAAATACATCGATAGCCGCGTCATAGGCACGACGGCGCAGATCGGTCATCAGATCCATAAACATGGACAGGCTCAGCTTCACGCTCCATGCCCAAACCGCCACGCCCTGCAACCAGACATCCCCCGCACCCTGCCCCGCGATGCCGATCTCGGCCGCGATGATCGCGTGTACTCGGGGCAACCCAGCCTCTGGCTCGGGCGCGATATTGACGGTCACGATCTCTTCTTTCGCCGCACGCAAAATGGCCAAAGCGCGGTGCGACGGGATCGCGGACCATTTCTCACTGTGGTCAAAGTAGTCCGAGAACTTCGCTCCAACCTCTTCTTTGCCTGCAGTCACGCGCGCGGTGATCAGCGCCTCTCGCTGCATGAATTCCCGCAGGCGACCAAGCAGGGTTGCGTTTTCACCCAGTTCTTCCACCAGAATGTCGCGTGCTCCGTTCAATGCCTCCTTGGAAGTCGGCACCGCTTCGCTGAGATAACCTTCGGCGAGCGTGGCCGGATCAGCGTTAAGGTCGTCCATGATGGCACGGAGCAGCGTCTCCAGCCCGTTTTCGCGGGCAATCATTGCTTTGGTGCGCCGCTTTGGCTTGTACGGCAGGTACAAATCTTCGAGCACGGATTTCGTATCGGCAGCCGCAATCGAGCGCGCCAGCGCATCGGTCAATTTACCCTGCGACGTGATCTCACCCAGAATGCTTGCGCGGCGTTTCTCCAGATCACGCAAGTAATCCAGCCGCTCGGCCAGTTTGCGCAACTGGGTATCATCCAGCCCGCCTGTCGCCTCTTTGCGGTAGCGCGCGACAAAAGGCACCGTGTCCCCACCATCCAGAAGCGCCACTGTGGCGGTCACCTGCTCCACCCGTGCGCCGATATCTTGGGCAATGGTGCGGGCGATGCGGTCTTTAGCAAGGGTCATGGCTGTCTCCTGAGGCGGGATCGGAGGACCGTGATAGCGCCCCTTCGTAGGGCCGCCAAGCCCTCCCGAGCAGCTTCGCCGCAAAGAGCTTGCCGTCTGGCCCGAAACGGCCATTCAATGATGATCAGCGCCACCGCCTGTTTACCGCTTATCTTTCGGTCGCCCCCTTGACCTTCCCCTTACTGGACCCCTATGTCGAAGATGAGCCGGATTATAGAGACCAAAATGAGCAGCGAAAAATCCCTTACCTTTAACGTGCGCGAAATGAGCTGTGCGTCCTGCGTAGGACGGGTAGAAAAAGCGCTGCTGGCTGTCACGGGTGTGGCAGACGCACAAGTGAACCTTGCCAACGAGACTGTTCGCGTCAGCGGAGACGCGGACCTTGATGCGCATGCAATCGAGGCGGCACTGCAAACCGCGGGCTATCCAGCACAGGCAGACACCTTCCGCTTTTCGGTGGAAAGCATGTCTTGCGCTTCCTGTGTTGGGCGGGTTGAGCGCGCATTGGCGGCGGTCCCCGGTGTCACCTCGGCCTCAGTCAACCTGGCAAGCGAAGAAGCAACGGTGCACGCATTGGGCACCGCGCCAGAAATAGTCGCCGCCGCAGCGACCGCAGCAGGATACCGCGCCACGTTGATCGTGGACCAAGAGCGTACAACTGAAGCCGAAGACCGCAAGACCGCCGAGGCCGCGCATTTACGGCGCATGATGTTCCTTGCGGCGGCGCTCACTTTGCCAGTGTTTATACTTGAGATGGGCAGCCATGCGGTGCCGGCGATTCATAATTGGGTGATGAACACTCTGGGAATGGGAACCAGTTGGGCCATCCAGTTCGTGCTCACCACTCTTGTGCTGGCATGGCCCGGTCGGCAATTCTATCTCAAGGGCGTGCCAGCGTTGTTGAAGCACGCACCTGACATGAATTCGCTTGTTGCGCTGGGTTCGGGGGCGGCTTGGGCCTTTTCGACCGTTGCGCTATTTGCTCCCTCTTTGCTTCCCGAGGGTACCCGCGTCGTCTATTTTGAAGCGGCAGCCGTGATTGTTACGCTGATCCTTTTGGGCCGCTATCTAGAAGCGCGCGCCAAGGGGCGTACGGGTCAGGCTATCGCCAAGCTGGTGGGTTTGCGCGCCAAAACAGCGCTGGTCGAACGTGACGGTAATACCGTTGATACACCGGTTGAGCAGATCGTACAGGGAGACCTGATCCACCTGCGGCCGGGCGAAAAAATCGCCGTCGACGGGATCGTGCTGCGCGGCGCATCCTATGTCGATGAAAGCATGATCACCGGAGAACCTGTACCTGTTGAAAAAGGCCCTGATGCAGAGGTCGTGGGCGGCACAGTCAATGGCACTGGGGCGCTGGTTTTTCGCGCGACCAAGGTCGGCAATGACACCACGCTCGCCCAGATCATTCGCATGGTAGAAGAGGCGCAGGGTGCCAAGCTGCCGATACAGGATTTGGTGAACAGGATTACGTTGTGGTTCGTGCCTGCGGTTATGGCTGTGGCACTGCTGACCTTTGTGGCGTGGCTTATTCTTGGACCTGATCCGGCGATGGGTCGTGCGCTGGTGGCCGCGGTGGCGGTTTTGATCATCGCCTGCCCGTGTGCGATGGGCTTGGCCACGCCCACATCTATCATGGTCGGCACGGGCCGCGCCGCTGAACTGGGCGTGCTGTTCCGGCGCGGCGATGCCTTGCAAGGGCTGGGTGATGTGCAAACGGTGGCCTTTGACAAAACAGGTACGCTGACCGAGGGGCGGCCAGAGTTGACGGATTTTTCAGTTTCCGAAGGTTTTGATCGCGTAGATGTTCTCCGGCTTGTCGGCTCGGTCGAGGCGATGTCAGAGCATCCCATCGCCGCAGCCATTGCGCGCGCCGCGCAAAACGATGGGCTGTCGTTGGGGCAAGTCGAGAATTTCACATCGCTCACCGGATACGGGGTCAGCGCTGTGGTCGAGGGGCGCAAGGTTCTGGTGGGTGCGGATCGCCTGATGCTTCGCGAAGGGATTGAGCTGAACGCAGCGCAGTCAATTGGTGAGGACTTGGGCCAGAAGGGCAAGACACCGCTCTATGCCGCAATCGACGGACGCTTGGCTGCGGTGATTGCCATATCAGACCCGATCAAGCCAAACACAGCAGATGCAATCGCATCCCTGCATAAAATCGGGCTGAAAGTCGCCATGATTACCGGTGACAACAAGGGCACTGCGCAGGCCATCGCTAAACAGCTTGGCATTGATGCCATCGTGGCAGAAGTCTTGCCTGAAGGCAAAGTGGACGCCATTGCACAGCTGAAGGCTGAGGGTCACAAGGTCGCCTTTGTCGGGGACGGGATCAATGACGCGCCAGCATTGGCGCATGCCGATGTGGGCATCGCAATCGGCACCGGCACGGATGTGGCCATTGAGGCCGCCGATGTCGTCCTGATGTCAGGCGACTTGGATGGCGTAGCGCGTGCGCTGCACATCAGCCAAAGTACGATGCGAAATATCCATCAGAACCTATTCTGGGCTTTCGGATACAATGCGCTGCTGATCCCCGTCGCTGCTGGCGTATTCTATCCGATGTTCGGTTGGATGCTGTCGCCCGCTTTGGCGGCAGGTGCCATGGCCTTGTCGAGCGTGTTTGTCGTGTCCAACGCCCTGCGCTTGCGCTGGGTTGCAGCACCTAGCGGCAGCACCGAGGCACCACAGCCTGCGCTAACACCCGTACCAGCCGAATAGGAACCTGTGATGAACATCGGAGAAGTGGCCGAAAAAGTAGGCCTACCTGCCAAGACCATCCGCTACTATGAAGACATAGGTTTGGTGACACCGCAGCGTGACACCAACGGCTATCGCAGCTTTCGCGATACGGACATGCACAAGCTGGCGTTTATGGGCCGGTCGCGCGCATTGGGGTTCACGATTGAGGACTGTCGCAACCTGTTAGCCCTATGGGATGATCAGGACCGCGCCAGTGCTGATGTCCGCGCAATCGCGTCAGAACACCTTGCGCGGATTGAACAAAAGATCGCGGATCTGGAAGACATCCGCGACACGCTATCTCATCTGGTACGTGAATGCGCCGGTGACCAACGCCCCAATTGTCCGATCCTGCAAAAGCTTGAGGAACACTAGGTCTATCGCTGCCCATCGGCGGTCTTGCTTATCGGAGGCGTTTTTCAGTCGCGGCATCAAAGAACAACGCGTTTGCCGCGTCAAACCCGACCGAAACCGTGGTGCCTGATGCAATCGGATCATCTCCTTTGGTTTCGACCACAATCCGCTCACCTGTCGGGGTGGTAAGATGGTCGTATGAGACCCCGCCCAGACGCTCACGAAGATCAACGCGAAGCGCTGTTGCGGCTTCGGAAACCTCAAGGTGCTGCGGACGCAGACCGACGAACACCTCACCCCCGTCAGCGGGCAAGTCGACGTTCGCATCAATCAACCTGTTTTCCAAACCGGCAACACGGACCTTACCGTTCTCAACGACACCAATCAGGAAGTTCATCGAAGGCGACCCGATGAAACCTGCCACAAACTTATTGTCCGGATTCTGATAGAGGTCCATCGGACTACCGACCTGCTCTACCCTGCCAGCACGTAGGACGACGATCTTGTCGGCCAATGTCATGGCTTCGACCTGATCATGGGTCACGTAGATCATCGTTGCGCCGATTTCATTGTGCAGGCGCGCGATCTCAACGCGCATATCCACGCGCAATTCTGCATCTAGGTTGGACAGCGGCTCATCAAACAGAAAGACCTCGGGCCCACGCACGATGGCGCTGTCAGGCAACACGCTGGCGCTGGCCGCCTGACAGCGCCTTTGGCTTGCGCGACAGATACTCATCCAGCTTGAGAATACGGCTCGCCTCCGCCACTTTCGCGGAGATCTCGGCCTTGGGATGGCCGTTCATCTTCAGGCCAAAGCCCATGTTCTGCTCAACTGTCATATGCGGGTAAAGCGCATAGGTCTGGAACACCATCGCGACACCGCGTTCAGACGGATCAAGGCGGGTCACATCGCGGTCCCCGATTGAGATTGTGCCGTCAGTCGTTTCTTCCAGCCCTGCGATCATGCGCAACAGGGTGGATTTCCCGCGGCCCGACGGACCTACAAACACGCAGAACTCTCCGTGTTCGATCTGGAGATCCACGCCATGAATGACCTGCACCTCACCGTAACGCTTGATGGCCTTTTCAAGTTTAACGCCAGACATAGAGTTTCCTTCCGGATTATGACGGAAATTGCCACGAGGTGGCGTCGTCACCGATTTTCTTTGCCGCATCCAAAAGTGGCTCACGGAATTGCATAAGTGCATCGGTATCAAAGCGGCTGGTCGCAGAGGCGATCGAAATCGCACCAACAATCCGGCCATTGCTGGACAGGATAGGCGCGGCAATCGAATTGACGCCCCGCTGGTGTTCTTCGCGGTCAAAGGCGATCCCTTGTGCCCGAATGATCTCAAGCTCTTTCATCAGACTCTCGGCAGAGCCGTGGGTGGCATCGGTGTACTGGAGGTAGGATTGCTGTTGCAAAGCGATCTGTAGCCGCTTGGGCGCGACAAAGGCCAACATCGCCTTGCCAACGCCTGTGCAATAGGCGGGTGCCACCTGCCCCACCTGCGCAAGGGTTTGAAACCGGTCAGAGGCGTTCAGCTTATCCACAAATAGCACCTGCCCATTATCCAGCTGGGCTAAGTGAACTGTTTCACCAATCTGTGCCGCCAGAGTTTCGACATGTGGCCGTGCGATTGGCGCAAGCGACGCATTCTTCCATGCTTCGTGTGCCAGCCGCATCAGACGGATACCCAGACTATATGTGCCGGTGTCCTCTTCGTAGTTGAGCATCTGCTGATTGGTCAGAGTCTGCAGAAAACGGTACAGAGTCGCCTTTGGATAGGGGCTTTTTTCCAGCAAATCAGTGAACCGCACCGGCTTACCGAAACCGGCGACCATATCCAAAACTTCCAATGCCTTACCGACTGTTCCGTCTCTATGAGCGGGCTTATTCATGGTGTCCTCCCTAGGATGCGCAAGTCATACAGCAGGCCAATCCCGTTGACTTTTGTAGCGATTCGGAACAGTATTTTCAATAGTTGAGATTAAGTTTCAAATAATGGAAGCAGTTTCAAGGGGAGCAAAAGGGAGGAAACCATGTTCCAACGCACAAAAATCCTGGTGGCGGCGCTTGCTGCAACCAGCGTTTGTCCGGTGCCGTGTCCGCTGAAGGCCTGACCGGTGATCTGAAGATTTTTCTCGATACGTCGAACCCTCCGCCGCGCGCCACGATGGAAGAGATGATCGGGCGATTTCAGGCTAAAAATCCTGAAATGAACATCGAAACGACCGTCATTGACCGCGAGGCCTATAAAACCCAAATCCGCAACTTCCTGACGGCAAACGCGCCTGATGTTGCGACATGGTATGCCGCCAACCGCATGATACCTTATGTCAACGCAGGCCTTTTCGAAGACGTCTCTGATCTGTGGGCCGAACCCGAGATTGCTGAAAATCTGGCGTCGACCAAGGGTGCGATGACCATTGATGGCAAGCAGTGGGGCGTACCCTACACATACTACCAGTGGGGCGTTTACTATCGCAAAGACATCTACGAAGAGCTGGGCATCAAAGAGCCTGCGAACTTCGAAGAGATGATCTCGAACTGTGAGAAGGTCATCGAGTCGGGCCGCAAGTGCTATACAATCGGAACCAAATGGCTGTGGACCGCTTCGGGCTGGTTTGACTACCTGAACATGAGGACCCACGGGTTTGATTTCCACATGCAAATGGCCCGCGGTGAAACCCCTTGGACCGATGACCGCGTGCGTGAAACATTCGCCAACTGGCGCCGTCTGATTGATCTGGGTGCGTTCGTTGACGATCACCAGAACAAGGACTGGCAGCAGTCGCTTCCGCTTCTCGTCTCCGGTGATGCTGCTGCTATCCTAAAGGGCAACTTTGCCGTGGCGCCACTGCGCGAAGCAGGCCTGACCGACGATCAGCTAGACTTCCACCAGTTCCCGATGATCACCGAAGGTGTCGCGCTGGCCGAAGATGCGCCAACCGATACGTTCCATATTCCAGCCAATGCCCAAAACAAGGATAACGCCCGTGCATTCCTGCGTTTCGTGGTCTCGGCAGATGAGCAGACGCTAATCAACAACGGTGACAACCTTGGCCAGCTGCCGGTCAACGCCAAGTCGGCTGTGGATGATGACAAGTTCCTGCAAGAAGGCTTTGAGATGTTATCCTCGAACAGCCCCGGCGGTGTTGCGCTGTTCTTTGACCGCGACTTCCCTGCCGAAATGGCAAAGGCCGCGATGGAAGGCATGCAGGAGTTCATGGTGTTCCCGGATAATCTGGATGACATCCTTGGGCGTATGGAAGCCGTTCGTAAGGACATCTAACCAAAAACTGGGCGCGCGGGACACCTCGCGCGCCCCACCCGTCACCAGCGAAAAGCCCGTTCGCGTGTTTTTCCTTGTTGACCCGAATACACCAAGCACGAGGGAGGAATTCATGACCAGCTGGTACAAACGCAACCAGATCGCGGTAACGCCGTGGCTGTTCCTGCTTCCTGCGCTGGCGATGTTCGCGCTTTATGTGGTCTATCCCATCGCACAAAGCTTCAACATCTCGCTCTACAAATGGGACGGGCTGGGAGAAGCCGAATATGTCGGGCTGGCCAATTATGAAAAGCTGCTGACCCGCGATCCGGCGTTCAACACCTCGCTTTGGAACAACGCCAAATGGCTGGTTTTTTACCTTTTAGCCGTGCCTGCGGGCCTGTTCATCGCACTGTTCCTGAACCAGACAGTGCGTGGCATCCGCCTGTATAAATCGCTGTTCTTCTTTCCTTTCGTGATTTCGCAAATCGTTGTCGGGCTTGTCTTCACTTGGTTTTACGATCCGACCTTCGGGCTGTTCAATGCGATCATCGGGCTGGTCGGGCTTGGCCCCGTGAACGTATTGGGCGACCCGCAACTGGCAACCTATGGGATCATCGCGGCTGGCCTGTGGCCGCAGACGGCATATTGCATGATCCTCTATCTCACAGGTCTGAATGCGGTGGACCCCGAGCAGGTCGAGGCTGCACGACTGGATGGCGCAAAGGGACTGCGCATGCTGTGGTACGTGATCCTGCCGCAGCTGCGCCCAGCCACGTTCATTGCCTTTGTCGTTACCGTTATCGGCGGCGGTCTCAACTGATCGACGCAACACATGCATTGAAACGCTCTGCGGGA
>NZ_JBALVJ010000154.1:0-3983 GCF_036961165.1 Sulfitobacter sp.
GAATTGTCCAATGCGCTCCCCAATGTCAGCATCGAGACGATCAGCAACAGCAACCGTCCGTCAATCGCCCCCATGCCTTCATCCGCATCAATGCAGTTTGTCAGCAAAACCACCGCAACCCCGATCAGCGCAAGTGTCAGGATCGGGGCCACATTCAGGGCCGCGAGAACGACGACGGCAACCATGGTGGCAATCGCGATGGGAGCTTTATTGCGGCGAAACCCCCGAGAATTGACCGAGGACAGTTCGATCAACTGTTCTTCATCGGCAAGCCGCGCGATATCTTCCGGCGCACCGTCAAGTAGCAGGGTATCGCCGACCTCCAGTTTAATCATTGCAAGGCGCATGTCGACCGCTGCTCCCTTTCGGTGGAGTGCGACCGGATAGACCCCGAAACGGCGACGCCACTGCAAACGTCCGACCATTCTGTGCAGCGCTTTCGAATTTGGGCCGATCAGGACCTCGACAACCGAGGTGCGCCGGGCGGTCGACGGCTCGGTGCCCAGAACGGCATTGCCCACCGCTGCACCGTCGCGAAAACCCATGATCTCGGTATCTGTGGTCTTCACAACCACAACATCGCCAGCCGCCATCGTCGATGTGGCAAGGGTTGTGCGCAGGGAAAGGTCCCCACAGACAAGATCGACAACCCGACTTCCGGCCTTCTTGAAAGCGTCCACTTCCAGCACGGTCTTGCCGATCAGTGGCGAGCCCGCTGGGATGAAGAGTTCAACCAGCCAGGTGCGCCCGTCGCGCTTGGACTGAACCTCTCCGACGGTCTGTCGCACGGGGAGAAGGCGCGGGGCGGCGATTGCCAGAAAAGCCCCGCCAACGATGGTGACGACGATTCCGACCGGCGCGATCTCGAACAGACTGAACGGTGCCATCCCCAGATTGCGTGCAACGCCATCCACCAGCAGGTTCGTCGAGGTCCCGATCAGCGAACAGGTGCCGCCAAGAATGACCATGTAGGACAACGGGATAAGAAGGTGTGACGCCGCAATATTCATCTGTCGCGCAAGGGTGATCACGACCGGGATCAAAACGATGACCACCGGTGTGTTGTTCATGAAGACCGAGGCTCCTGCGGCGGCACTGAAGAACAGCGCGAGTGTCAGCACCGGACGGGTTGACGCATATCGACCAAGGACATTGCTGAGGGCCTCAAGTACGCCAGTCCGGACAAGAGCCGCGCTGAGGACGAACATCGCGCCGATGGTTGCAGGTGCAGGATTAGCGAGCGCGTCCAGGACATCGGTCGGCTTGACAAGTCCGATGGCAAGAGCTGTTGCCGCCCCGCAAAAGGCGACAACATCCGGGGGTCGCAGTTCCAGGACAAAGGCTGTGAAAACGCCGAGGAACAAGATTACGGCGGCGTAGGGTGCCAGTGTTACAAATTCGAATGCCATGATGTGATCAGGCTCCGTTGGGTCGGTGGCGACGCGGGGTTCAGGTTTTCTCGACTCGAACCGCATCCTTATTTTCTAATCATACATTCAGGTGCAAGAAACGGTCAGCGTGACATTGCCCAGTCGACGGCGATAGGAGGTATCTCGCCGGGGATTGCGCCCCTGGCGATGGTCGCTTTCAAGTCTGATTGCGCAGGGCATCCGGCATAACCGCAACCTTGTTGCGCTGCGCGAGCCAGGCAAGGACCGGCCCCGCCACAAACAACGAAGACGCGGTGGCGATGGTCACGCCTGCGATCATTGGCCAGGCAAAGCCCGATACCGCTGGCCCGCCCCAGATCGCCATCGGCAAAATCGCTGCGAGCGTTGTACCCGAGGTGAAGATGCATCGTGCCAGAACCTGATTGAGGCTTCTGTCGATCACATCTGCCAGGGGTTCGTCGCCACCTACGGCAAGGTGTTCGCGGATCCTGTCATAGACCACGACCTTGTCGTTGACCGAATAGCCGATCAGCGTCAGCAGGGCGACGATGGTGGTCAGGTTCACCTCCCATCCCATCAGGGCGATGAAGCCAAAGGTCTTGGTGACGTCAAGGAAAAGCACCGCGATAGCCCCGGCGGCAAAGTGCCATTCGAACCGGATCCAGATATATGCCAGCATTGCCAGAACCGCGAGGCCAAGCGCCAGCAAGCCGGTGGTTGTCAGTTCGCCACTGATCGTTGGGCCAACAAGGTCGATCTGGTTGAACACCGCATCCGCGATCACGTCTGTTGCTGCACGTTCGACAGCGGCAACCGTGGCCTGTCCGACCTCTCCCTGCACTCGGATCAGCACCTCATTGGGGTCGCCGAAGGCCTGCAGGCTCGCGTCGCCCGGAACCTGTTGCGCGATGGCGGCACGCAGCTCGGACAACGGGACGGGCGCGTCCGAGCGCAGGACCATCTGCACCCCACCCGTAAAATCAATTCCAAGATTCGGCCCAGGCATCACGAGCAGACCGAGCGACCCCACAGACAGCACTGCCGATATCACAAGCGCCAGGCGTCCGCGCCGCATGAAGGACAGTTTCCCCGGCGCTGGCACGCCACCGAACAGCGGCGCGATGTCGAGCCGCTTGAGTTTGCGGCGACGCACCAGCGTTTCCATCATGAACCGCATCAGCGCGACGGCCGTGAACATCGAGATGACGATTCCAAGGCTCATCGTGACAGCAAATCCCCGGATCGCCCCTGCGCCAAACATGAACAGCAACACCATCGCCAGAAGCGTGGTGATGTTGGCGTCAAGGATTGTCGCCCAGGCTCGCCCATAACCGAGCGTCAGCGCCTTGATCGCGATCGCACCCTTGGCGGTTTCTTCGCGGATACGGCTGAAGATCAAAATGTTGCTGTCTACCGCTATGCCAAGGCACAGGATGATCCCGGCAATCCCCGGCAGTGTCAGCGTGGCCCCAAGAAGACCTAACGCAGTCAGCGTCAACATCACGTTCAGACCAAGAATGGCGCTGGCCAAAAGGCCCCAAGCACCGTAAAGCCCCACCATAATCGCGACCACAAGCGCCAGACCGATGGCACCCGTGACCAACCCGGCGCGGATGGAATCCGCACCAAGTGCTGCCCCTACGCTGCGTTCCTCGATCACTTCGAGCGACGCAGGCAGAGCGCCCGAGGTCAGCAGCACGGCCAACGTCTGCGCCTCTTCGAGCGTAAAGTCGCCAGTGATCTGGCCCTGACCACCCGGAATGGCCTGCTGGATGACCGGAGCGGTCAGAACTTTACCATCCAACACGACCGCGAACCTTTGACCGATGTTAGCAGCGGTGATCTCGGCAAATGCGGCGCCGCCCTGTCGGTCGAAATCAAAAGTGACCATCGGCTGGCCGGTGTCGGGTTCGAACCCCGAGGCCGCCGCGTCCAGCCGATCACCCGACAGCGCGACATCGTCATAAACCGGGATGTCGCCGGAACCGTCCCGAAGCGGCAGCAGCGTGACGCCCGGTCCCGGCCCCGGTGCGACCATCTGGAAACTCATCTTCGCGGTCGATCCGAGAAGCTCGCGCAACTGGGCCGGGTTCTCGACGCCCGGCAGCTGGACAAGGATGCGGTCATCGCCGACCCGGCTGATCACCGGCTCGGAGACGCCGACCTGATCGACCCGGTGACGGATCACTTCAAGGCTGGCATCGGCAGCGTCGCTTGCCGCTCGGTCAAGCCCGGATGCAGTCAGGGACAACCGGGTTACGTCACCAGACAGGGCGACGGTGAAGTCCAGTGGGATACCGGGCTGAGTGGTGGCAGACGCCGCCGCCTGCAGAGCCGCCAGTAGCGCTTCGTTCGCAGGAGCGGACAATGAGGTGACGTCGGTCCGGATCGTTGCTGGGTTCAGGTTCAACGTGCGCATCTCTGATACAAGTATCTGACGCAACTCCTGAAGGCGCGTGGTTGCCAGATCCGCGCGATCGACGGCCAGCAGCAGATGCGCGCCGCCCTGCAGATCAAGGCCGAGTGAGACCGTCTGGCTGGTTGCCCAAGGCGGCAGCCTGTCGCGTATGTCTTTGGAAAGAAAGTTCGGGA
>NZ_JBALVJ010000032.1:0-43804 GCF_036961165.1 Sulfitobacter sp.
TTCGGGTTGGATACATCTTAGCACGCTGTCCAATTTTGCCGGACCACTTCAGACATGGTTGATGCCGCTGACAACGCCACTGGAACAAATGCAGATAGCATCGTTGTGGGGGCCGGTAATGATACCGTGTTCGGGGGGCTGGACAACGACACCATCAGCGGCGGCAGCGGTGCTGATGTGCTTCATGGTGAAGAGGGCAATGACAGCATCATTGGCGGGACAGAAAATGACTCGCTTTATGGCGGGACCGGAGCGGATACGCTAATTGGCTCGGAAGGCGATGATTATCTGCAAGGTGACGCCGGCGCTGACTCGCTGATTGGTGGGGGCGGCAACGACAATCTTAACGGTGGTGAAGATAACGACACGCTGCTGGGTGGCGACGGCAACGACAATATGACTGGAGGCGCCGGAGCTGACAGTATGCTCGGCGGCACAGGCAACGACAGCATGTGGGGCGGAACCGGCAACGACACGATGGCTGGCGGAGACGGCAACGATGCCATCTACGCCGGCGAAGGCAATGACGCTGTCGTAGCAGGGGCGGGCGCCGACTATATTGCGCTTACGTCTGGCAACGACACTGTTTTTGGTGGCGATGACAACGATAACATCAACGTCATTGCGGGCAGCTATGCTGATGGCGGCGTCGTAACGGTTGATGGCGGCACGGGCGGTATCGACGACGATATGCTTAATCTTGCTTCATGGACCTATTACCGCGCACTGACCGAAACTCCGGATGTCGATGCGAACAGCACCTCCGGCAGTGTCGAGGTGCAGGACGCAGCCGGCAATTGGATCACCATCAACTTTGCCGAGATCGAAAACCTGATCCTGCCGCCTCCGGCGCCTGACTATATCGTCGAAGGCACATCGGGCGACAACAATATCAACAGCTCATATCTGGGCGATCCAGAAGGGGACATGATCGACAATAACGATGCCCTTGATGGCTCCAACGATGACAGCGTCGAGGCCGGTGCCGGCAATGACACGGCGTCGAGTGGCGCGGGCGACGACACTATTCTTGCGGGCGACGGGAATGACTTTGTGCTTGCCGGCGCAGGTGATGATCTGGTTCTCGGTGAAGCCGGTAACGATACGATGTTCGGTTTTGACGGTTCAGACACCCTCAACGGCGGGGATGGCAGCGACGTCATCAATGGCATGACCGGTGCTGATCTGATCGACGGCGGCGCTGATAACGACAGAATTGTTATCGAAGGCGCCTTTGGCGCAGATACTATCTATGGCGGTGAAGCTGTCACCACCGGCAGCGACTTTGACATTATCAGCCTGAATACGTCCTCGGTCGTGGACCCCGTGACGTTGACCTTTACGGGTAACGAAGAGGGTACGCTGAGTGATGGAACTGACACGTTGGATTTCCTCGAGATCGAACGGATTGAGCTGAGCGATAATAATGGCACCGTAAACGGCACTGCTACGACAAGCGGCATTAACGTCAGCACCAGAGACGGTGATGATAGTGTGCTGGGCGGCAGTGGCGATGACACCGTCGATGCAGGCAGCGGAGCCGACACAATTGTCGGTGGGTTGGGTGCGGATTCCGTAATTGCCGGTGCGGGCGATGACATCATTCAAGCGGCCCAAGGCGACACGCTCAGCGGTGGTGACGGCGATGACACCTTTACGCTGGTCGATCTGGGAGAGGCGGCCGCAGGCACGATCACGATTACAGGCGGCGAAGGCGGAGAGGCCGACGGTGATACGCTTGATCTCGCCGGGCAGGCAGACGCTCTACGCTCAACATCACCGTAGCAAGCGGTGAAGCGGGGGGCCAATCCGGTACGGTGCAACTGCTGGACGGCACCGTTGTCAGCTTCTCCGAGATCGAGAATATCATCTGTTTCGTGCCGGGTACGCTGATCGCCTACTCTCAGGTCTTCGAAAGATCGAAGACCTGAGAGTAGGCGATCCGGTTATCACCCAAGATAACGGCATGCAGAAAATTGGCTGGATTGGAAAAACCACGGTCAGCGGTCAGGGCCGCTTTGCGCCAGTGCATTTTGCAAAATCTGTCTGGCCCGGTGCAACAGGCGGCCTCACGGTGTCACCTCAACACCGGATGTTGGTGAAGGGCTATCAATCGGAATTGCTGTTCGGTCGATCCGAAGTGCTGGTTCCAGCCTTGCATATGATTGATGGTAAAAACATCGTGCTTCAACCATGCGAAAACGTGACCTACATCCACATCATGTTCGAACAGCACGAGATCATCTTTGCCAACGGCATCCCCGCCGAAAGCTTCCACCCTGCAAGTTACGGGGTTAGCAAGCTGGCACAGAATGCCCGCGAAGAACTGTTTGCCCTATTTCCCGAGTTGCGCAGCAACATGGGCGGCTACGGTGATACGGCGCGAATGTCGATCAATGCGAAAGAGGCAAAGGTGCTTAATGCGTTCTCGGCCACACAGATCAACGGGTTGCAGGGGATGGTTGGTTGAGGTTCCAGATTTGCCGACTGGTGCGGGGATTATGCCTTAAGTACCTCGACCAAAGCCCCCGGTGACCGGATGACATGCGCCGCTAAGGATGCGCCCGCGCGGATCGCCTGAGCGACGCTTTTTCCTTCAAGTGTAGCGGCCAAATAGCCTGCATTGAAACTGTCACCTGCGGCAGTGGTGTCGTGGGGATGCTCCACAATCTCCGGCTTGTGCCACGACGTCTCTGCGCCGACGCCGCCAAGGATCGGTTTCGCGCCATCTTTTACGATAACGTTGAGCACGCCGTGACTTACGTATCGCGCTGCGGTCGCCTCACTGTCGCGGTCGCCGAACCATTCGGCCTCATCTGCGTGGGATGGCAAAACCGTTGTGCTAACCGCAGCCGCCTGTGTGATGATATCGGTCATCTCTTGCGCGCATGTCCATAGTTGCGGGCGCAGGTTTGGGTCAAAGACGACCATGCCCCCTTGAGTGCGGAACGCGCCAAGCGTTTGCAGCAGGTTTCGGCGGTCTTCTTGTGATAGGATCGCGATGGTAATGCCCGAAAAATATACTACATCGGCATCTTTCAGCGCTCTTTCCAGCACGCCAATATCACGGGCAAGGGTGCGCGCCGCGCTTTGCTCCCGCCAATAGGCAAAGCTGCGTTCGCCCTGATCAAGCTGGATCACATATAGACCGACAGCTAGGTCTGCGCGCCGTTGGATGTGATCGGTTCCCAGACCCGATACGCGCATAAATTCGATCATCTGATCCGAGGTGCTGTCGCGCCCCACTGCTGTGAGATAATCAATGTCAAAGTGGGCGGGCAGCAGGCGCCGGAGACCCCGACCGGTGACATCTCGACCATGCATTCTCCGATCGAAACAATACGGGTCATGTCGGGATGTCCTGAAAAAAAACCGAGGTTCTTGCGCTGTTCTGTCGCGCTAGGCCGATCAGGGATAGGGGCCTTACAACCCTCGTCGGACTGAGTTACCGCCAAGTATGATCTTGTTGATCAGTACAGCAACCGCTTTATGCGTCTGAAGTTCGGCCGTTGATCCGCTTGCATTTTCATGCGCTGCGGCGGCGTCTTTAAGGATGCCGACGATCTCGCGCTCGGGTAGGATCTTCGCATCATTTAGCGCCAGCAGCATAGCTTCACAGATAGACAGAGCAGCCATCCCTGAATTTGTGTTGTGGTCAGACATATTATTCCAGCCTTTCAGATTTTTTACATGCCGTGACTTGGCCCGGCGCAGCGAATGAAGCAATGTATGCAGATTATTCAGTCATTCGCGCTGATCGAAATTAGTTTAGGCAGTCAGTTATTCGATAAGGAACACATATGGCGCAAAAAAAGGGGCACCTAATTCAGAGCAGATCACTTGCCCGTAAACTGGGGGCATTTGTTGCGCTCTCGGATGCGGAGCTGACCGTTCTTGACGGATTATATAAACGACGGCGCACCGTTTGCGTCGGGCGTGATTTGATGCATCAGGGGCAGTCGGAACAGGTCGCGTATATCCTCGTTTCCGGATGGGCGTGTTCGTATAAGATCCTGCATAACGGTGAACGCCAGATCGTAGATTTCCAGATACCGGGTGATTTTCTCGGTCTGCGCAGCATCCTCCTTCATATGTCTGACCACAGCATCGAGCCGGTGACCGATATCGAAGTGATCGAGGTTTATATCGCTGATCTTCTAGCTGTTTTTTCGGACCAGCCACGCCTTGGCACGGCCGTGCTTTGGGCTGCCTCGCGGGATGAGGCGATGGTCGTCGAGCATCTGGTCGGCATCGGCCGGCGCGGCGCAGCAGAACGTATGGCGCATTTTCTGCTCGAACTTGAGGCGCGGCTGGCTCTTATCAATATGGGTGGTAGAGACGGTTACGCCTGTCCACTGACCCAGTACCTGTTGGCCGATGCTCTTGGCCTTAGTGCGGTGCATGTTAATCGGGTGCTGCGCCAACTGCGCGAGGCCGGATTGGTCACGTTCCGCGACGGATTTGTCACGTTTCATGACTATGATCAGCTGGTCGAGTTTGCGGACTTTGAAAAGACATATCTGGATCAGGTCGGGCCACTGATGCTGTGATTGCGGTTTTCGCCCGGCCCCTAAGAGCCGAGCCCTTGTGTCACCCGCGTTCCGGCGCGCCCTTCCAGTATTGCGCGGGCATCCGTCAGCTGCCCTATGCCGCACAGCTTGCCGCCGCCCTGAACGAACACCGCGGCGGCATCCACTTTTGGTCCCATCGACCCCGCGGGTAAATCAAGCGGCTCAAGCTCCTGTGGTGAAATCGCGCCGATCAGGCTTTGCTCCGCAGCGCCGAAGTCGCGGTAAACGCCCGCCACGTCTGTCAGCAGCAAAAGCGCATCGGCATGAAGCCCCAAAGCCAAAAGCGCCGACGTGCGATCCTTGTCGATCACCGCCTCAACGCCTTCCATATCACCCGCCGCGTTGCGCATGACGGGAATGCCGCCGCCACCAGCGCAAATCACCGTGTGGCCAGAGTTCAACAGAACCTCTACTGCATCCAGTCCAATGATGCGCTGTGGCAAGGGGGAGGGGACAACGCGGCGCAATCCGCCGGTGGCTTCCTTCACCATCTCCCATCCGTGGGAACGGGTCGCCTCTGCCGCCTCTTTTTGCGAATAGACGGGACCAATGGGTTTGCTAGGCGCGTCGAAGGCAGGATCTTTGGCATCCACTTCGACACGGCTAAGCAGGGTGGCGCAGCGGCCTCCGTCGGGGAGCGCGTTCATCAGTTCTTGTTCTATCAGGTAGCCGATCATGCCATCGGTTTCGGCCCCCAGAACATCAAGAGGCCAGGGTTTTTCAGCGTCATACGCCGCCCCCTGTAGGGCAAGCAGCCCCACTTGCGGCCCGTTGCCATGCGCCACGATGATCTGATGATCCGACGCCAAATCCGCAAGCGCAGCAGCCGCAATGCGCACATTAGTGCGCTGTACGTCTGCTGTCATCGGCTCCCCCCTACGCAGCAATGCATTCCCGCCGAGGGCGACAACCACGCGCATATCAGGGCCCCATCGTGGCGACGAGAACCGCCTTGATTGTGTGCATCCGGTTTTCAGCCTGATCGAAGACGATCGAAGCACCGCTCTCAAATACTTCCTCCGCCACTTCCATACAGTCGATCCCGTATTTCTGGAACGTCTCCTCGCCAACTTCGGTCTCGCGGTTATGAAAGGCGGGCAAGCAATGCATGAACTTGGTATAGGGATTACGTTTTTTTTCCATGACCTTAGATGTGACCTGATACGGGGACAGCAAGGCGATACGTTCTTCCCAAACGCTGTCGGGTTCCCCCATGGAGACCCAGACATCGGTATAGATAAAATCCGCGCCCTCCAGCCCTTCGGCATGTTTTTCAGTGAGGGTAATGCGCGCGCCAGTGGTCTCGGCTATCTTCCGGCAGTGGGTCACAAGCTCCGCGTCCGGCCAACAGCTTTGCGGGCCGCACAGGCGGACATCCATGCCGATCAGGGCTGCCCCTGTTAGCAGGGAGGCAGCTGTGTTGTTGCCCACATCTCCCATAAAACACACCGAAATGTCGGAGAGGTGTTTATGGGTGAACTCGCGCATGGTCATCAGGTCAGCAAGGATTTGCGTTGGGTGGAAATCATCTGTCAGGCCGTTGAAAATTGGCACGCCAGCGAATTCGGCCAGCACCTCGGCGTCCTTGTGGCCAAAGCCCCGGTATTCAATCCCATCATAGAACCGTCCAAGAACGCGGGCGGTGTCCTTCATCGTTTCCTTGTGGCCGATGTGACTGCCTGATGGCCCAAGGTAGGTGACATGGGCGCCTTGGTCATAAGCGGCCACCTCAAAGCCGCTGCGTGTACGGGTACTGTCCTTTTCAAAGATCAGCGCGATGTTCTTGCCTTGAAGGCGGGGTTGTTCATATCCGCCAGTCTTGGCCATCTTCAGAGAAGCAGCAAGGCTCAGCAGGTGACGGATTTGGTCGGGCGAAAAATCGAGCAGCTTGAGAAAGCTTTGTCCGCGCAAGTTCTGTGGCATGGGATGGTCCTTAAATAGGGTCGCGGATCAATGGGCAGGTCATGCAATGCGACCCACCGCGTCCGCGGCCAAGTTCTGATCCGGGAATGGTCCGGGAATGGTAATGACTTCGACCCCTGCTTTACGCAGTAGGGTGTTCGAATAGACGTTGCGCTCGTATCCGACGACAACACCGGGTTCGAGGCACAGCAGGTTGTTGGCATCGTCCCACTGCTCGCGCGCGGCCTCATAGGAACCGCCGCCGGTGGGCACGGTGCGCAGTTTCTTAAGACCAAGCGCCGAGGCGACAACCTCAAGAAATGGCTTTGTTTCAACTTCTGCTGCTATGGTGTCGCCATCGCCGGGGCGCAGGCTGGTGCAGCGGATGGCGTCAGTTACTTCGCTGAAGACAGTGACTAGGTCGCGGTCACAGAAGGTAAAGACGGTATCAAGGTGCATCGCGCCGCGTGATTTTGGGAACTGGCAGGCGATGACCCGTGTGGCGCCGCCGCCTGCGATCAGGCCGCGTGCAATCTGACCAACAGCTTGCGGAGTGGTGCGTTCGCCCATACCGATCAGGACCACGCCATTGCCAATTGGCATGACGTCGCCGCCCTCTACGGTTGCGGGGCCGTGATCAAGGGTTGGATCGCCCCACCAGACCGGAAAGCCTGCATCTTTGAAATCGGGGTGAAAGCGGTAGATCGCAGCAAGGTTCAGCGTCTCCAGCCGCCGCGCAGGCCAATGCATGGGGTTCAGCGTGACACCGCCGTAGATCCAGCAGGTCGTATCGCGGGTAAAGATATGGTTGGGCAGAGGAGGCAAGATGAAATCATCAGGCTCAAGCATCGGGGCCAGAACACCTTTTGCTTCTACCGGTATTTCCGCCCGGCTCATCCCGCCGATCAGAATGGTTGAAAGAAGATCGGCGTCGATCTCCATCAGATGCGCCAGCAGGTCATCGGCAAGGCCGACGCCAACGCTGTTGTCATTGATCCGCGCCTCCAATAGCCAGCGGCGGGCTTCCATATCCTTGAGTGTCTCGGTCAGCATCTGACGCAGGAACACCACTTCGACACCTCGATTGCGCATGGCATCGACAAAAGTCATATGCTCGATCCGTGCCTGCTTGACCCAGATCACGTCATCAAACAGTAACTCCGCACAGTTCGCGAGGGTAAGCCGCGCCATCGCCGCGCCGGGTTTGTGGACCAAGACACTGCGCAGTTTGCCCGCCTCGGAATGAACACCGTAGGTGAGGGTCATGCGGGTGCTCCTTGTAAGTAGACGCCAATGCTGAGCGCTGCCATGATGATGAGAGTGAGATATAACAGGACTGGCCAGACGAAGCGCAACCAGCGTTCATAAGGGACGCGGGCGATCGCAAGGCCGCCCATCACAACCGCCGAAGTGGGGGTGACAAGGTTGACGACGCCCTCGGCTGATTGGAACGCTGTCACGATCAGGCTGCGCGCCACACCGGCAAAATCGCCAACCGGTGCAAGGATGGGCATCGACAGAACTGCAAGGCCCGAGGTGGAGGGCACTAGGAAGGACAACACCACTTCGATCCAGTACATCACATTGATGAAGAGAATTGCGTTCAGGCCGGTCACGCTGCCTTCGGCCCAGTGCAGGACGGTATCGGTCATGTGACCCGCGTCCATGATCACCACGATGCCACGGGCAAGGCCAATGATCAGCGCCACGCCAAGCAGGTCACGTGCACCGCCCACAAAAGCATCGGTCAGACCCTTTTCACCCAGACGGCCAATCAAACCAATACCAATGCCGGCAGCAAGGAAAAGCGCGCTCATCTCGGCCATCCACCAGCCGCCAAAGGACACGCCCCAGATCATCACCGCAAAGGTGGCGCCAAAGAGGGTTAGCACAAATTTGTGCAGGCCGGTGAACTCGGACGAATCGGATGTGCTGCGGAAATGCGCCTCGTTCGCTTCCTTGAGGTCAAAGACAAGCGAGCGGGAAGGATCGCCTTTACCCGGGCGGCATAGCGCATGACGTAGGCCACGGTTGCAACGAATGTCAGTACCAGAATGACAACGCGCAGCATGAGCCCGTCCGTAAAGGGGATACCTGCCGCGTCCGAGGCGATCACCGTCGAAAAGGCGTTTACGGTTGAGCCAAGCACACCCACGCCAGCCCCCAAAAGGATTACCGCCACTGCGGTCAGCGCATCATAGCCAGCCGCAATCATCACGGGCGTCAGCAGCACATAAAACGCCAGCGTTTCTTCGGCCATGCCTTCGGTCGTGCCGCCAAGGGCAAACAGACCCATAAGGATCGGGATCATCCATTTCTCGCGCCCCTTCAGGCGGACCATGGCGCGCTTTATCCCTGCATCAATGGCTCCGGTCGCGTTGACGACGCCAAGAAAGCCACCAATCATGAGGACAAACAGGGCCACGTCGATGGCGTTCGCGCTATAGCTGCCCGGATCATAGAAACCCGCGATGGGGGCGAGGAGGACGTCGAAAAACCCCTGCGGGTTCGCCTCGGTCAGCGCGTAGGTGCCAGCAACGGGCAACTCTTTACCCATCGCCTCTGACGCCACACGTTCATATTGGCCCGCGGGAACCACCCACGTCAGCGCGGCGACAATAACAATCAAGGCAAGCAGGATCGTATAGGCCGACGGAAAGTGAAAGCGAGAGGTGGGTTCGGGAGGAATCGATGCTGGATCTGCCATGTGCATAACCTTTGCCTGCGCAGCCCGCGACATGTGGCTGCATCGTCTAGACTTAGCTTATTCGGGGGCGACGGCGGGCGGACTGACCGAGGTTAGCCGCGGCGCAGAATTCCGCAGATATGCCCTAGGTTTCCTCGGTATCTGCTATCGGCGTCTGTTGGTGCATCATTCGCAGCCAGCCGTCTTCATCCTTCACATAGGTTGAGGTGCATAGCGCCTCATAAATCGCCTCGGCGTCCCGTTCGGCGGAGGCTTGATAGGCAAGAACAGCAATATTGCCCTTACGCAAATAATACCGATCACTCATCACGACCGAGCGCCAGCGTTGCGCCACTTCGGCCTCGCGCCATAGGTTGTTGCCGCTCAGAATGCCGACAGGGTAGGGGAACACGAACACCGCGCCTTTTGCGGTCATGCTGCGCGCACTATCCGCGCCTTGCGTCCAGAATTTCTCTTCTAGTTCCCAGAGGGTGGCCTCAGCAGTCATATTGGTTACCTTTCGGATAAGGGCTGTGGGGGTAGTGCAAGTCAGTTCACTTGTGCCAGTGACGTGACCCAGATGAAAAGAAGCACAGCAGCGACGCCCCAGAACATGACCATGCCGAAGGGCAGTTGACGTGACTGCACGGCACCCTCTTTGGCGGCTGTTTTGGTCTTGGGACGGCGTTCCGGCAGATGCGCCAGCAACGCCAGCGCCACGCGGCTGCGGTCAGTAACAAGGGTGGGTACGTCCTTAAAGCGGCCAAGCAGTGCCTCCAACCGTTTGCGCGCAGTTATTTCCTTCATGTCGGCCAGATCGCTCCAAGGATCAATCTCAAGTCGGGCAAGCATCGACAGAACGGAGACATTGGCACCGCGCTGGTCCTGTCCCATTTGGGCACCCAGAAAAGGTTCAAACTCCGGATCGCGGCTTAGCTTCATCGTAGAAAGTGTCATGGCAGCTCCTGTCATGCCGGAGCTGGGGGCACCGATCAGAAGCAGGTTAGCAAGTGTGGCGCTGGGCGGCGCTGACCTAGATCAGGCTCCGGCCGAAACGGTCAGCGCCTGAGTGGCCCGTGCGATGATGGCTTCCTCATCAGTCGGGATAACAAGAACGTCTATGATGGCCCCTTGCGGGCTGATATGCAACGCGTTCTGCGCATTCGCATCGGGGTCTAGATCAACACCCATCCATTTGAGGTGCGCGCAGATGTCCGCACGTGCCTTGGCCGAATTCTCGCCAATGCCGGCGGTGAAAACCAGCGCATCCAGCCCGCTGATGGTCGTCGCAAGCGAGGCTACTTCACGCGCTGCACGAAAACAGAAGAGATCAATCGCCTGTTGTGCATGTGGTGCGGTGCTGGTTTCCAGCACGCCCATGTCATTGCTGATCCCCGACACGCCCAGCAGACCGGATTCGCGATACAGCAATGTTTCGATTTCTGCCGCGCCCATGCCCTTTTCCTGCATCAGATATAGAAGGACGCCAGGATCAATCGCGCCGCAACGCCGACCCATCATCAACCCGTCCAAGGCAGTGAACCCCATGCTGGTCGCGACGCTGCGCCGGTCCTTCATGGCACACATGCTGGCACCGCTGCCCAGATGCGCCACAATCACGCGGCCCTCAGCTTTGGCTCCTATGTGTTCGGGCAGGACATCGGCCATATATTCATAAGACAGGCCGTGGAAACCGTATCGTATCACTCCCTCATCGGTCAGGTCGCGCGGCAGGGCAAACATTTTTGCAAGAGGGTCTTGGGTGCTATGAAAACTGGTGTCAAAGCAGGCAACTTGCTGCAGGCCGGGCGCCGAGGCCGCGACATATCCGATAGCCGCCAGATTTTGCGGCTGGTGTATGGGGGCGAGTGGCACCAATGCTTTGAGCTCTTCCAGCAGCGCATCTGTGACCAGCGCGGGCCCTGAAAAATGTAGGCCGCCGTGCACCACACGGTGTCCTGCCGCTTTGATCTTCAGTCCGGCAAAGTGGGTGTGCAGCCAGTCCAGCAACATTCGGATCACATCGTCAGATCCTGTCGCGCTATCCATCTGGGCAAAGCACCCCACAGGCACTCTGTTGCCCGCAGCATCGTGCGCTGAAAAAGTAGGCTCTGTAGCGATCCCCGCGACCTGACCGCGCAAGAGTGCCCCCGTTGAAAGCGATGCTTCAGGATAAACCGCAAATTTGAGGCTTGATGAGCCTGCGTTCAGCACAAGTATCGCTTTGGTCATAGGGTAATTCTGTCCGATATCTGATGAAACGCAGTGCTTTGCCGCGCAGGGTCCGCTGTGAGGTTGCATTATCGGGCCATCGGGTCAAGCTCCCGGGCTTTTGATCAACCAGCCACGCGTGGCAGGAACATCAGAAACTCGCCCGATTTAGCCGTCTTAACGCTGCATCACATAGGTGCCGGGCGCATCGCATAGTTGGGCATATTTGCCTGTTTTCGTGCCCATCGGTGGGGGCGCTACAGGTTTTGCGGACCGCGCCTCAAGCCAACTCGCGAAAGGTGTCCACCATGAGCCTTCTTCGACGGCGTTTTCGTCGGTCCAGTCACATGGGTCGCGGTATGTGGCATGCGCCGACGTTTCTGCAATCCGGAAGTGTCGGTTCGGGTGGCCCGGCTCTGAGACGATGCCTGCATTATGCCCGCCGCTGGTCAGCACAAAGGTCACGTCTGTGTCGGTGAATAGGTGGATTTTGTAGGCTGATTGCCAAGGTGCCACATGGTCGTCTTCGGTGCCGACGGCGAAAATCGGCGCGCGGATATCCGACACGGCAATCGCTTTGCCTGCGACACGATAACGCCCCTCGGACAGATCGTTGTTCAGGAACATTTTGCGCAGGTATTGAGAGTGCATGCGCGCAGGCATCCGCGTCGCGTCGGCATTCCATGCCATCAGATCAAACGCATCACCGCGATGGCCCAACAGGTAATCGCGGATCGCCGGTGCCCAGATCAGGTCACGTGCGCGCAGGAGGGCAAAAGCGCCAGCCATCTGCTCGGATGACAGATATCCTTTCCGCGCCATCATATCCTCGATCAGCGTGACTTCGCTATCATTGATAAACAGACGCAGTGGACCTGCTTCGGTAAAATCGACCTGAGCGGCGAGCAGGGTGACTGAGGCAAGGCGTAGATCCTTGTCACGTCCCATTGCTGCAGCTGCGATCGACAAAAGCGTACCGCCAAGGCAGTAGCCCACAGCGTGAAGCTGTGGCGCTTTGGTGACTGAAAGCGCTGCATCTATGGCCGCCATGATACCAAGATTGCGGTAGTTCTCCATGCCCAGTTCGCGATCCGACGCGTCGGGGTTTTTCCAAGAGATCATGAACACGGTGAACCCTTGCCCCACAAGGAACGCGACCAGAGAGTTATGCGCGGATAGGTCGAGGATATAGTATTTCATAATCCATGCCGGAACGATCAGGATCGGCTCTGGCCGGACCTGTCCTGTTGTGGGCGCATATTGGATTAGCTCGATCAGGTCGTTTCGAAAGACAACTTTTCCTGGCGTGACAGCCATATTGCGCCCGACTTCATAGGGCTGGGGGGCTGTCGGGGGCGTATTGTTGGTTTTGGCAACTACATCGTCGATCAGGTTTTTTGTCCCGCGCACGAGGTTCTGGCCTTTCTCTGCGAGAGTGGCTGAAACGACATCGGGATTGGTCAGAGGAAAATTCGATGGCGCCGTGGTATCCGAAACCAGACCTGCCACGAAGGCCAGCAGGTTTTCATGCTCGGGGGTTACGCCGTGGACGCCGGTCATGGCGTCCTGCCACCATTGCCAAGACTGCTGATGCGCCTGGCTCATCACGTTAAACGGATATTTCTGCCAGCCCTCGCCGGCAAAGCGGCGATCATCGGGCGTCTCTGGTGTCGTCATGCTAAGACTTGCCGACCAGAGTGTCTGGGCATTCTGCAAACACTGTTGCATCAACTTCAACCGTTTGCCCGGTGAGACAGCCAGATGGGTCGCCCAATCCATCCATGCTTCGGCTAACACAGAAGGCGAAAGACCAGACGTGGCCGTGGCGACGTTTGCGTGGGCGACACTGTCAATCTTGTCATAGATGTTGCTTGAGCCTGTATCAGTCTTTGATTCAGGCACTGTTTTGCTGGGGTGTTTGCTGTCCAAAACGATGGCTCCTTAGCTGGAGGACGGATCACCGCCCTGCTTCCGTTCCAATCTAGCTCTCCCGCTGCGGCGCTGAATTAATCTGGGTTAGTGTCGCGCAGCATTCGCACAAATTTATCGGCTATCGCGCTGGTTCTGCTGACGCCGTGCCGGTACCAAGCTCGATAATCTCTGCGGTGATGGCTTCTTGGCGCACGCGCCGCATTTTGGCCTGAAAGGTCAGCAGTTCGCTTGCGATTTGACTGCCAGCGGCGGTCATGGCTTCCATGCGGGCCTCATTCTCGGCGGCAAAGGCGTGCAGCGCTGACTTGCAGACCTGCGCGTTGAAATAGTCTTGTCCCAACGCGGCGATCAGCGGCTCTTCGGGCAAATGGGTCAAGGGATGAGTGGCGGTGGCCGGGGGCAGGTTCTCCAGATCGATCGGAAACAGCCGCTGCCGGACAAGCGCAGGGCGTCCTTTGATCCAACCGGTGAACAGGGTATCTAGGCAGGTGATGCGCCCTTCGGCAACAGCCTGATAAATCGCCGTTGTGATCCGGTGGGCCAGCTTTGGAATGCCGGGCGTGTGTGAGGGCAAAGGAGCCGTCCAATGCGGCTCCAGCCCGCGTTCCTGAGCAATGGTCGCACCGCGCGTGCCGATAAGGAACAACAACTCCGGTGCGCCCTCGGCCGCGAGAGCATCGAGAACCCGCTCGCTGAAAGCGCCGGCAAAGCCTTGCTCGGCCGTAAATACCAGCATCCCGCGTTTGTTCATACCTGTGTCAGAGCTGTTCTGTTTGCTCGTTGCCGTCGGATGCAGGACAGACGCCATTGCTCCTGCAATCGTGGCGGCATAGCGATCCACGGCCTGAACCTGACCGCGGGCGACATGCGCGCGCGCACCGGCAATCCCCTTCATTGCGTTAACCACTGCGCCCAGTTGGCGGATGCCCTCAATCCGCGCACTGATGTCGGCCAACCGCTCTGTCATGGTGCTTGGGGCGCGGTTGCGTCGCCAGTTAGGGTGGTGGCGAGTTGTTTGAGCGCCTCCAACACCTTTTCACGCATTTCATGCTCAAGCTGCCCAGTCTGGTCCAGAGCGACTTCCAGTTCGGGAACCTCTTTGTCCAGCGTGAGGGGAAGTGCCGCGCGAAAGGCGGGGATCACGCCAAGCGGCACGCTGTCCAGCACCCCTGACTGCACAGCAACCATGAGCGCGACCTCATCACTCAAGCGGTAAGGCGTATGCTGTGACTGGCGCAGCGCTTCTCTGATCCGCGCACCACGGGTCAGCTGTGCGCGCACGCGGCCATCGGGCATGCCACCAAAGCGGGTGAAGACTTCCAGTTCCAGAAACTGCGCATAATCGAGCCGGAGCGTGCCCGCTGCCTTTCGCAGCACGGGCGCTTGGGTTTTACCGCCCACACGGCTGACGCTGAGCCCGACATCTACTGCCGGCTTTTGGCCCTGATGAAATAGGGCGGAATCCAGTACGATTTGCCCGTCGGTGATCGAGATCAGGTTGGTTGGAATATAGGCTGACAGGTTTCCAGAATCCGTCTCGGCGATAGGCAGCGCGGTGAGCGAGCCGCCCCCGCGTTCTTTGGACAGCTTGGCTGCACGCTCCAATAGTCTGGCGTGGATATAGAACACATCGCCCGGATAGGCCTCACGGCCCGGTGACTGACGGGTTAGCAGCGCGATTTCGCGGTGAGTGGCGGCGTGTTTGGACAGGTCGTCGATCACGATCAACGCGTGCTGGCCCTTGTCGCGGAAATGCTCGGCCATCGTCATACCGGCATAAGGCGCGATCCATTGCAGGCCTGGCGCCTCGGCAGAGCCTGCGACAACGGCGATACAGCGTGCGAAATTACCCCGCGCCTGAAGCGCGTCTATGGCGCGTCGCACGCTAGATGTCTTTTGCCCGACAGCGACATAGACGCAGATCATGTCACTGTGTGCTTGCGCGATGATCGCGTCGATCGCAAGGGTAGTCTTGCCGGTCGAATGGTCCCCGACGATCAACTCCCGCTGACCGCGACCAAGTGCAAACAGCGTGTCCACCACGACGACCCCTGTCTGCACTGGTTCTGTCACCAGATCGCGCTCGATGATTGAAGGGGCCGGCTGTTCAATCGGATTGAACAGGTCGCTGTCAATGGGTCCTTTATTATCAAGCGGACGGCCAAGCGGATCCACGATACGGCCCAGTAACGCCTCACCGACCGGAACGCGCGTAATCTCGCCGGTGCCGAATACTGAATCCCCCGATTGCACATCTGTGACGGCATCCAGCAGGACACACCCGACCAGGTCAGCGTCCAGCACTCGGGCAAAGCCGACCTGACCGCCTTCAAAGCGCAGCACCTCGTCCAGGCGCACATTGCGCAAGCCCGAGATCATCGCCACACCGTCGCCGATTTCTTCTACCCGCCCGCGGTGCTCGGTCCGAGGACCGATTGCGGCACTTTGCAATGCCTTGTTGGTTGTGCTGATCCAGTTTGGGATGTCAGGTGGCATCGGTCACTACCTTTTGAACCTGCATCAGGTCGGCTTGCCAACTGTTGCGCAGGACGAAATGCGCGCTGCGCAGTTCAAGCCCGCCAAGCAATGCAGGCTCGACGACAAAGCGCACATCCGGTTTGCTTCCGAGGGCTTTGTGTACTGCTTTCACGATATTGTCCCGCTCTGCACTGGCATCCTGAGCGGTGACAATTTCGATGTCGGATTGAGCGTCCAACAAGGCCGCACGATCGGTGGATGGCATCTGGGTGATCGTATCGACAAGCTGGGCCAGAAAGGCAGCGTGCACAGCCGGCCCGTTCAACCGCTCCAACAGTTTGCCTGCAATCTTGAGCGACAGGTCAGCGGCTTCGACGGCATTGGCCTTTTGCGCGGACAGAGTTTGCTTATCGATGGAGGCTTTTGCCGCTGCACGCAGCTTTTCGGCGTCAGCCTGTGCGCTTGCCAACGTTGCCTTGGCTGCAGTTTCGGCCTCTGCCCTTGCAGCATCCAGCACTGCGGCGCGTTCGGCTTTGATGCCGCCGCGTGCCTTGGTGACCTCTGCCAAGGCGGCGTTGGCCTCGTCCTGTTTGGCTTGGGCTGTTTCCATCACCGCTTGGGCGGTTTCCTGACGTCTGGCGATGGCCGCAGCGACAGGGCGCCAGAAGACGCGGCTTAGCAGCCAGACGAGGATCAGCACGTTGATGGCTTGTAGCCCAAGCCCCCAGAAGTCGATTGTCATAGTTCTATCCCAGCAACGGGTTGGCAAAGAGCAACAGCAGCGCGATCACCAGACAATAGATTGCCGTGGTCTCGATCATCGCGAGACCGACAAAAAGCGTGCGTGAGATCGTGTTTGCAGCTTCGGGCTGGCGCGCGATGGCGTCCATCGCAGCAGCGACAGCACGTCCTTCGGCAATCGCAGGGCCAAGCGCGCCGAACGATACGGCAAAGGCGGCACCAAGAATGCTGGCTAGTGCAAGATAGTCCATTATATATCCTTTTGGTTTTCAGAGGGGGATTGCTCGGAAGAGCCATCGGTGACGGTGGAGGCGATGAACACCATGGCCAGAACCGCAAATATATAGGCCTGCACCAGACCCGTCAGCAGATCGAGTGCCATCAGCGGGATCGGTACCAGCAACCCCGCCAGCGAGGCGACAATGCCGATGATGAAAACGCCGCTCATGACATTGCCGAACAGGCGCACGAACATGGAAAATACCCGCGTCAGGCTTTGCAGGATGTTAAGCGGAATCATCACCGGATTAGGCGCAGCAAAAGATTTGAGATACCCGCCAACCCCGTCACCACGCACGCCGAACCAGATCACAGAGATGAAAACCAGCAGCGCAAGGGCGGCGTCGGTTTCCAACTGGGCGGTCGGCGGCTCTATTCCGGGGATGAGAGAGGACCAGTTGGCGGCAAGGATGAAAATGAACAGCGTGCCGATGAAGGCGCGGTAGGGGGCGGGCCGCGCGCCGGTTGTTTCGGTAATCTGGGCGTCGAGCGTGGCAACGATCAGCTCAAGCGCTGCCTGCCATTTCGTCGGGATTAGCGCCAGCTTACGGGTAAGCACAAAGGCCCCCGCGACCAGCACCGCCATGATCACCCAAGTCGTCAGCACCGCTTGCGTGATCGGCACAGGACCTAGCTGGAACAGGGCCACAGACTCCAGCGGGGAGTTCATGGCGCTTCCTTTCGCATCTGCCGCATCATCAGCGCTTTGGCACAGAGTAGGCCTGCCAATGCGGCCAGCAAGGGGGCACCGCCCGCAAGAACTGCGATGAAAAAACCGGTGCCCACCAGCGAGAGGCGGCCAAGCGTCAGGGCAAGCGCCTTGAGCGGCGCGCCTTCGCCAACAATCAGGTTGGTCGTCTCGCGCAGAGCGCGGAAATAGCCGTACCCGATGATGAGGCCGCCCAGAAAACCCGTGGGAAGGGTGACGGAAAGAGGAAGGGTCGTAAGATCAATCATCGTGCATTCATCCATTTCCATGCGGTCCAGCCACCAAGGCAAACACCTAGAAACATCAACGGCGCGCTCCAGAAGATACCGCTTTCAAAACGCGCATCAATCATTCGGCCCAGAAACAGACCCGCCAATGTCGGCACCACGAATATCCAACCCAGCACTCCGATCTGCGCCAACCGGCGGCCCACTGACATGTCGCCCTGACGTAACCACCGCGCGCGGCGGTCGCGGCGCAATCGTGTCTGTTTAACCAGCGGATCTTCGTCTGCGTCATCTTTGTGTTGGCGGGTCACCGGAACGCTCCTCCGTCGGCGCCTGATTTCAAGCGGCTGACCATGTGTCGGATTGCATTGAATTGTAGGCGCATTGTCTCGATATGTTCCACCCGCTCGCTATCGGCGTCTGCTTGAAAGCGGGCCAGGACATCGCTGTCCAACGTGCTGAGGTGCTCTCCTGTCACCGCCTCGCGGGTCGCGATTTTAATGTCGGAGGCATCCCCCACAGTCATCACGCCACCGCGCAAAGCGCAAAAATGCTCTGCGCTAGCGGTGCGCCAGCTCACGATGGAGATCGCAAGCGATGTCACAAACGGGGCATGGCCGGGCAGAATACCAAAGCCGCCGGTGGCATCCTCGGCACGCAGGCTGTCAATGTCTTCATCCACCACAACGGCCAACGGCGTATTTATCTTCAACCTCATGCCGCGTCTTCCTTGGCACTGGCAGCGGCCTCTTTCTTGCGCGCATCTTCTAGCGTGCCGACCATGTAAAGAGAGCTTTCTGACCAATCATCGGCCACGCCGTCCAGTATGGCGCGGCAGCCGCTGAGCGTCTCGGCAAGCGGAACAGTCGCCCCCGGCGTGCCGGTGAAGGCTTCGGTTACCATGAAGGGTTGGGTCAGGAAACGCTGTAAGCGACGTGCGCGCTTGACGATCAAGCGGTCCTCGGCGCCCAGCTCTTCAACGCCCAGCAAAGAGATGATGTCGGTGAGTTCCCGAAACCGTGCCAGCGCCTGCCGCACTTCTTCGGCGGCTTTGTAGTGCACATCCCCCACCACCAACGGATCCAACAACATTGAGGAGGAACCAAGCGGATCAATTGCGGGATAGAACCCCTCGGCTGCCTGTGCGCGGCTTAGCACGATGACGCAGTCCATATGGCTGGAAATAGTCGTGACAGCCGGATCGGTGAAATCATCGGCAGGCACATAGACCGCCTGAATGGCCGTAACCGCAGACCCCGCCACCGAGGCGATGCGTTCTTGCAGCCCTGCAACTTCGGTGGCGAGGGTCGGTTGATATCCCACGCGTGAGGGCAGGCGACCCAGCAGGCTGGACACCTCTGCACCGGCCTGCACAAAGCGAAACACATTATCCATGAGCAGCAGCACATTCTGGTGCTTTTGGTCACGAAAGTACTCCGAGATCGTTAGCGCCGTCATCGGGGCACGCCAGCGCGCACCAGGAGGTTCGTTCATTTGGCCGTAAACCATCACGGTGCGCTCAAGCACGCCTGAATCCTGCATCTCGGTCAGTAATTCATGTCCCTCGCGAGAGCGCTCTCCCACGCCGGCAAATACCGAAATACCCTCGTACTTTTCGACCATGGCGCGGATCAGTTCCATTACCAGAACAGTCTTGCCCACGCCCGCGCCACCGAACATCGCGGCCTTACCTCCCTGCGCCATAGGGGTCAGCAGGTCGATCACCTTGATGCCTGTCTCGAACACTTCGGTGGTTCGGGTCTGGTCGCTCAATTTTGGCGCATGCGCATGAATAGAACGTCGCGGGGTATCTTCGGGTAAATCGGGCCCATCGTCTTTGGGGGTACCCACCACGTCCAACAAGCGCCCAAGAACTGCTGTGCCGACGGGCACCGCAACCGGCCCGTCTGTCGCGCGGACGGCAACCCCGCGCGCAAGTCCGGCGGTTGATTGGAACGCCACGGCGCGCAGGCAGGTCAGGTCCTGATGACTATGAACCTCGAGAATCAGGGGGGTGGGGCGGTCCCATTCTACAATCAACGCTGTGTTGATCGCGGGCAAATTGCCACCAGCAAAGACCACATCCACAACCGCCCCCCTGACCGCGTGAACAACGCCGACGGACTGCTGCGTTGGATCGGGGATCTTGACAGGTTCTGGCATTTGTTCGGCGGGCTTTCTAAGTGGAATTGGTAGGACTATGTTAACGGTACTGCAATTTTCACGTACTGATCAGTGTTAGCACTGCGCGCTTTTCCGCAGGTTTTTATAACGGATGATAGGCCGCTAACCCCGATCAGTGCACCCAATGTTACAGTGGGAGAAGCTAATATTCGCAGTTGCCTTGCTGGCGGCGCTTTTTGAGGAGAGAAACATGAATGGATACTTTGGAAATATCGAAGAACTGGCCGAAGAGAACACCAATTTTCGGCAGGTGCTATATTCGGGGACCAAGCTGCAACTGGTTCTGATGTCGCTTGAGCCAGGTCAGGAGATCGGTGGAGAGATTCACGCAGACACCGACCAATTTTTTCGCATCGAAGAAGGCAAAGGTCGCTTTGTGATAGACGGCACCCCCCACAAGATTGGCCCCGGCGACGGGATCGTGGTTCCGGCTGGCGCGCATCACAATGTGTTCTGCACAGGCCATGAGCCGCTCAAGCTTTACACGATCTACGGCCCTCCACATCATGAGGACCAGCTTGTCCAGAAGACGAAAGCCGAAGCTGACGCCTCCGAGGAGAGTTTCGAAGGGCAAGCCACTGAAAAAACCGGGGGCGTGGTACAAGTATAAACGTCGCCGAGGAGCGGCGCAGTTTTCATTGTCGACTAAAAGTGCGCGCCGTCCGCTTGGTCAAGCGAGGCGCGCACAAGCAGGTCAGAGCGGCACATTGTTAAACAGGTCATCGTCGTCAGAGTCAGATTTGTTTTTTGCCGTAGCCGCTTTTTCCTGAGCGGGCTTTTTGGGATACGCCTTCGCTTGTTTTTTGATCTCCTCAGAGGATTTTGTTGAAGTGTCCTGTGCGGTTTTATCTGTATCTGTCATGGCAGTCTCGCTTCTGTCAAAAGTTGTAGGTCACCACCTTCCGGCAATAACTGTCCGCAAAGTAGCAGTGACGAATGTCATGCATGTGACACGCAGAAAGTCGGCGTATCGTTAGGGTGCGATCATAGCGTTTGCAGTCGAACGTGATCGCCGCAATGCCGTGATAAAGGAGGGCTGGTGTCCTCACACTGATTTAGTTTAGCTGGAATCGAGTTCGGCTGAAAGTACCTACAAGCGCAGCGGTTCGCCGGTTTTTCTCATTATGCGTCCTCTATCAGTGGTTCTGTGTGCAAAGTGCTTTTCAGACCCCCCGCAGAGCAACCGCGCAAACGATGCGGAAATCCACGTGCCGCAAACTAACATGGATCAGTGAAATGGCCGACGGTGGCGTGGCATTTAGGCGAAACAGGCCTTGTGCAGACAACAGGTTTTGCTGGTAGACTTAGGTCAAAGTGAAGGAATCCGAATGTCCAACGACCCATACGAAGCGCTTGGCCTGGCCAAGACTGCCTCGGCAGACGAGATCAAGAAAGCCTACCGCAAGCTGGTGCGCACCAGCCACCCCGATCTGCATCCCGATGACGCAGGCGCAGAGGCGCGGTTCAAAGCGATATCAGCAGCCTACGACATACTCAAAGACCCAGAAAGCCGCGCGCGATTTGACGCCGGAGAAATCGACGGGTTGGGGGCCGAACAGCCTCAGCGCCAGTACTACCGTGATTTCACGGATGCGCCCGAGAACAGATACCAGCAAAGCCACGGTTTTGGTGCGGATGCTGACCCCGCTGATATCTTTGCCGATATCTTGCGCAATCGCGCCCGTCAGGGGGGCCGTGAAGGATTTGATTCGCGCGGCTTTTCTGCTGCGGGCAGGGACGCAAGTTATACTTTGAGCGTGCCTTTTCTGGATGCTGTGCGCGGCGCTGAGACTGGCATCACCTTGCCTGATGGCGCGCGGTTGTCGGTGAAAATTCCGCGCGGCACAGAGGACGGTCAGACGTTGCGATTGCGCGGCAAGGGTGCGCTGGGTTTCGGCGGAGGGCCTTCCGGTGATGCGCTGATTACGATTTCCGTGCTTCCCCATGCCGTGTTTACCCGTGACGGGGACGATATAGTGCTGACATTGCCGATCACGATTGATGAGGCCGTTCTGGGCGGGAAGGTCACGACGCCGACCATCGATGGCCCCGTGGGGCTGACGATTCCTGCGAACGCCAGTTCGGGCCGGATACTGCGTCTGCGAGGGCGCGGGGTTGCACGGGCGGGCAAGAAGGCTCAGGGCGATCAGCGGGTGGAACTAAAGATCGTCGCGCCGCCTAATGCCGATGAAAGCTTGAAGGAATTTCTGACAGAGTGGCGCAAGTCCCAAACGTTTGATCCAAGGGCCGATCTGATGAAAGGAGCATCAACATGACAGAACGGTATTCTCAGGACGATGTCGTTGCGACCGTCACACGGCTGACGCACACGCAACTGGTGCGCTTTATCGACGGGGATCTTGTCAAACCGCGGCGCGAGGAGGGCGTATATGTCTTTCTGCCAATCGATATCTCGCGGCTGGAACTGTTGTGTGATCTGACGATAGACATGGAGATGGACGATATTGCACTTGGCGTTGTGGTCTCGTTGCTGGACCAGTTGCATGCCGCACGCAGGGATCTTGCCGATATGGCGCGCGCTGTCGATGGTCTACCAGCTGACGTGCAGGAGAATATTTTCGCAGCACTGAAGCAAAGCTAGATGAAGCCCACGTCTGTCGTGTTAGGGCCGCTGTTTCAGGACCGCCTGAAGGTCGCCCTTTTGGCTATCGCCTTGGCCGGACTTGTTATCGGGCTCTGTCTGTTGCTCGCCGGACTGTCAGATGTAGCCAAGCTGGTTTTCGCGGCGGGCGTTGTGCCCGTGCTGGTGGCGCTTGTCTTTGAGGTATTACGCAGTGTTGGACGCGGTGAGTTCGGGCTTGATATCGTCGCCGCCTTGTCGATGTCCGCAGCGCTTGTGTTTGGGGAAGCGCTGGCGGCGGCGGTGGTCGCACTCATGTACTCCGGTGGTACTTTTCTGGAAAGCTTTGCCGAAGGGCGCGCCCGCCGGGAGATGAGCGCTCTTTTGTCGCGCGTGCCCAGGACGGCTACGCGGCACGAAAACGGCGCACTCTGCGAGGTGCCGCTGGATGATCTTGCGCCGGATGATTTGATCCTGATCCGCCAAGGGGATGTGGCGCCGGTGGATGGAAAGGTTGAAAGCGATGCCGCGATGCTTGACCAGTCGGCCCTGACTGGTGAGGCGATGCCGGTGCGCCTGATGCGTGGCAATGACGTCATGAGCGGCTCTACCAATGCAGGGGATGCCTTTGATCTGCGGGTGACACGGGCCGCAGCCGACAGCACCTATGCAGGCATTGTGCGGTTGGTGGAAGCGGCACAGGCGTCCAAGGCGCCGATGGCGCGCCTTGCTGACCGCTGGTCGCTTCTGTTTCTTGTAGTCACCGTTTGTCTGGCATTTGCCGCGTGGTGGTTCACTGGCGATCCTATCCGGGCTGTCGCCGTTTTGGTGGTCGCGACACCCTGTCCCCTGATCCTCGCTGTGCCGGTCGCTTTGGTGGCGGGGCTGTCGCGGGCCGCGCATTACGGTGTGTTGATTAAGGGCGCCAAGCCTCTTGAAACGCTGGCGCGGATCAAAACCCTAATCCTCGACAAGACTGGTACGCTCACCGACGGGCGGCCGCAGATTGTATCAATCCAGACCTTTGGCGACTCGGGGGAAGGGGAAATACTGCTGGTAGCAGCCGCGCTTGATCAGGCGTCAAAACATCCGATCGCGCAAGCGATTGTCGCAGCTGCCCAAGCGCGTGGCCTTACCTTGCCCCCACCTGAAAACATGGTCGAGACTGCCGGCGAAGGGGTTACAGGCACTGTCAACGGACGCGCAGTTGCCGTGGGTGGGATTACCTTTGTCACAGCGCACACAGAAGTTGCGACACCTGATACTGACGCGCTTGAAGAAGGGGCCGTTGTTGTCGCAGTGGCCATTGAGGGGCGTCTTGCAGGGCATATCGTCATGGCCGATCCTCTGCGTGAAGGCACGGGCGCGCTGTTGTCCGGTCTGCGCCGTCTCGGGATTGTCCGCATCCTGCTGGCTACGGGAGACCGCCTTGCTGTGGCGAAAGAGGTTACAGCGGGGCTGGGTTTGGACGCCGTCCGCGCTGAGCTGACTCCTGACCAAAAGGTGTCACTTGTCCTGACGGAGCGCACTAACGGGCCGGTCATGATGGTGGGGGACGGTGTGAACGATGCACCTGCGCTGGCCGCTGCGGACATCGGGGTTGCCATGGGCGCACGGGGGGCTGCAGCCTCGGCCGAAGCGGCGGATGTTGTGCTGCTCGTCGACCGCCTCGACCGTCTGCTGCCGGGCATTGAGATCGCCATCGGCGCGCGCCGGATCGCGTTGCAAAGCGTTGTAGCAGGTATTGGTCTTTCGATATTGGGTATGATCGCCGCTGCGTTTGGTTATCTGACACCGGTGCAAGGCGCGGTTTTGCAAGAAGTTATCGACGTGGCAGTCATCCTGAACGCGTTGCGGACCCTCAGGATTAAACCGCAATTCTGACATCAAACAGGGCCAACTCTAGCGCGGCAGATACGCTAGGGGAATGATGGCATGACCAACGCCGCACAAAACACCTGAACACCCTGGAACGAAGCGACCCCTGCGTTTGCTATGCCGCACAACGCCGCAAGACCGCGGTGGAAAAAGGCTGATCTTGGTTTCCGGCCCGACGGATTTCACTCCGGTTCGCTGGTCGTCCTGCAAACAGCCGATGAAAAAAATCTGCCATGCCAGAGAACTGAAAGCCGGGTGGCAACGTTAGTCTTCTGACACCTGCCACACCCGAAGCCGCACTGGGCTGTGGGAGTGGCGGCCAGAACGGCATGGATTGGTGATTTCCCATCCGCGCCCTCGAACACCCCTGATGGCGGACTAATCCTGTCCGCCACGTCGTTGAAACTAAGGGAGCTTTTATCATGTCTACCGAAGTTAACAAAAACGTCGCCTCTCTGAACGCTGTGCTGGGTGAGACTTTTCGTCTTTATGTCCAGACACACGGGTACCACTGGAACGTTGAGGGCCCGAATTTTCGTCAGCTGCACGCAACCTTTGAAGCGCAGTATCAAAACCTCTGGGCTGCGCTGGACGAAATAGCCGAGCGTATCCGCGCGCTTGGGACCTATGCGCCGGCCAACGTGGCCGCATTGATGGCTTTGGCCGATCCGGAGGAGGAGGCAGCTCAATCAGCTGATGATATGGTTGCCAAGTTGATCAAAGGGCACGAGGCTTTGGCCAACACTCTTCGCAAGGCCATCAAGACGGCTGCTTCTGCTGAAGATGAAGTATCCGCAGGTTTCTTGACCGATCGTCTGGAATGGCACGAGAAAGAACTGTGGATGATGCGGGCCAGCGCGCGCTGAGCCTTCGATATTAACACATCAACGCGTTTGCCGTCCTAGAATGGGACGGCAGGAGCTGTTCTAGGAGAAAACCCATGTCCAACCCGACAGTCAAACCCTTCTGGGACGCGCCAACGGGAAGTTGGCAGTATGTTTTCCACGATCCCCAGACCATGAAAGGTGCCATCATCGACCCTGTGCTGGATTTTGATCCGCTTGCGGGGGCGACGTCGACTGCCAATGCAGAGCGCATTCTCACTTACGTAAAGAGTACCGGAATAGAGGTTGTCTGGATTCTCGACACCCACCCGCATGCTGATCACTTCTCGGCTGCGCATTGGCTGTCTAAGGAACTGGATGCACCAACGGCGATTGGCGCGAAAGTCACGGGCGTTCAACAGCTTTGGGCAGAGATATACAATCTGCCAGATGATTTCCCCGTGGATGGCAGTCAGTGGGACCAGTTGTTGGAAGACGGGGCGGAGTTCATGGTCGGAGAAGTGCCTGTCAGGGTCATGTTTTCACCGGGCCATACTTTGGCTTCCATAACTTTCGTCGCGGGTGATGCGGCGTTTGTGCATGACACGTTGATGATGCCCGACAGCGGATCATCCCGCGCCGATTTTCCGGGTGGAAGTTCGGAAGCGCTGTACCAGAGCATTCAGGACATTCTGGCGCTTCCGGATGCTACGCGAGTATATGTTGGACACGACTATTCGCCAAATGGTCGTGACCCTGCCTGTGTTGCCACCGTCGCTGAACACAAGATATCAAATATTCACTTCCACGATGACCCTGACAAAGCGACCTATTGTGCTCTGCGCGACAAGCGCGACAGCACGCTTCCATTGCCAAAGCTGATGCTGGCGGCTTTGCAGGTAAACATACGTGGAGGACGCCTTCCGGCACCAGAGGATAACGGGCGTGCGTACCTGAAACTCCCGATGAACTACTTCTTATCAAGATAACTGCAGTGCTCTTCTAATCGGGTTTGCGGAACCGCTGTTGTATTGGTCGCAGTAGGCGTAACATAGGGCATTGTGAATATGAATGTGCCCAATGTGCGCTGGCGCCGGACAATTTCGGTACGCCGACAGGATCAGATAGCAAATGAATGACGAGTCGAATGAAGATCTGCCGCTTGAGATCGTCAAGCACGGCGCGGACGGCCCCGCGAAGCCATCCCAGCGCCGTTGGTTCCACAAACGCTACCTTCTTGTTCTGTTGATTCCTGTCGTCTTGTTCACAGGGGCCGTGATCGGAATGTATTACCAGCCACCTGGATTGCAAAAGTTCTATGCGGTGACAGGGCTGCAACCGGGGGGCGGTTCCGGTTCGCCGATTGCTTTGCCGCCAGAGATCGAGCTGCCTCAGGATATGGTGGAAACCATGCGTGCGACCGATGTGATCGGCTTGGCTCGCCTTATGCCGCGCGGGGACGTGTCGATTGTTGCTGCACCTTACGGAGCCGGAGATGCCCGTGTGGCGGAAATTCTGGTGGTGGAAGGTGAGAGGCTGGAGAAGGGAACGCCGGTTGCGCGGCTCGATAACCACGAAGTGCTGCAAAGTGCTGTTTTGCAGGCCGAGGCCGCAGTTGCTATCCGCGAGGCGACGCTGATGCAAACCCGTACGGCTGTGCAGAACAGTCGCGACGAGGCGCAAGCGGCACTGGATCAACTGCGCAGCGCCGCAGCGGAGGCCGAAGCGGATCTGGCGCGGACAAAATCCCTGTTTGATCGCGGTGTCACCACCCGCGCAACGCTGGATACCCTTACTGCAGCTGCACAGCAGGCCGCGTCGGCCGTAACAAAAGCCGAGGCGACGCTGGCGCGCTACGCTGCGGTCGCCTTAGAGAAGCAACCAGATGTTATTGTAGCTGCCCGCAACCTTGATGCGGTAAAGGCCGATCTGAACCGTGCCCGCCGTGACCTTGCCCGTGCTGACGTGTTGGCACCCATCACAGGGAGGGTGTTGGATATCCATGCCACGCCCGGTCAGCGCCCGCCGGCTGAAGGCATCATGGAAATGGGCGACACCGATCAGATGATGGCTGAAGTCGAGATTTATCAGGACCGCATCGTTCAGGTGCAGCCCGGACAACCGGTGGAGCTGGTCTCGACCGCGCTGGGCCAGACGTTTCAAGGAAAGGTTGCGTTCATAGGCCTGACCGTGGGGCGACAAGGGCTTGTGTCGGACGACACCGCCGCCAACACTGATGCGCGGGTGATCAGGGTCATGGTGGAGCTGGACGCGGCGTCTTCACTGATCGCATCGCGCTTTACCAATCTTGAGGTAATCGCGCGCATCGACACCCATGAATTTGAACGCAAATGACCCGCCTTTTGCACGCACTACTGGGTCGCTTGCCAATCGGCTGGTTGCAGCTGACGCACAGCCGCCCGCGCTTTGCCGCCGCACTTGCCGGTGTGGCCTTTGCCAATGTGCTGGTCTTTGTGCAGCTTGGCATCATGAATTCGATGTCCACAGCGACGCTTAAACCCTACGAGTTCTTCACGGCCGATATCATGATCTCTGCCGGTGACGCGAATTCGATGGCCGAGGGCGGCAATGTTGCCCGCCAATGGCTGCTGCAAGCACTGGCGGACGCAGATGTCGAGGCCGGCATGGGCCTGTTTATCGGCAATGTATCATGGCAGCGTGCGAATAAGACGTTAGGCCTTACGACCTACGGAGTTGATCCGACCCAAGGCAGGTTCCTTTCGCCGGATATTGCGACCAAAAGTGCAGTGCTGCAGCTTCAGGGCGCAGGTCTGGTCGACCGTTTCAGCCGTGGCTTGCCGCGCGAGGAGGCTGCTTCGATCCGGCCACAGACGCCGCTGTCTTTCGAGGTCTCCGGCAATACGCTGACGCTTTATGACACGTTCGCAGGCGGCGGCGGGTTTGGCGGTGATGGTTATATGATGGTGTCTGACCAGACTTTTTTGACGCTCTTTGGGGCGCGCTCCTCTTCTGCGCCGGACCATATCTTGCTGAAAACAAGGCCGGGTGTTGATCCGGAAAAGGTGGCGGCGCGTCTGCGCACGTTGATCTCGGACAAAACGCTTAGGGTGCGTAGTTACACAAATGCAGGTCTTGAAGACTTATCTTATCAGCAGACCAAGCGTCCGACGGGAATCATCTTTGGCTTTGGGGTTATCATCGGCATTCTTGTAGGGCTCGTGATCGTCTATCAGGTGCTTTCCACGGATGTGTCCGACCACATGCGAGAGTACGCGACCTTTAAAGCGATGGGATATAGCCATTCGTTCTTTCTGGGGATCGTCATCGAAGAGGCTGTTATTCTGGGCGTCTTTGGCTTCGTCCCCGGCATAGCTGTCGGCACCTTTATTCTCACGGCTATGGCCGCAGCGACTACGCTGCCGCTGAAAATGACCATTGGCATGGCGCTGTCTGTTTTTGTCGGGACGGTCGTGGCCTGCGCTCTTTCTGGCGCGATTGCGACCCGGCGTCTGGCTGCTGCCGATCCGGCGGAATTGTTCTGAGGTGGTGATGCAAAATCCATACCCGATCGCAGCGCTAAATTTGAACCACTGGTTCGGAACGTGTGAGGCGAAAAAGCAGGCCTTGTTCGATATCAACGTTGAGGTCGAACGTGGCAGTCTGACTGTTTTGGTCGGGCCTTCAGGATCTGGAAAAACGACCTTGTTGACCCTGCTGGGCTGCCTGCGCGAAGTGCAGGACGGATCGGTTCAACTGCTTGGCCATGAATTGAACGGGGCGAATGGCTCCTTGCTCACGTCGCTCAGGCGGAGGCTGGGTTTTGTGTTTCAAGCGCATAACTTGCACAACAGTCTGACGGCGCGCCAGAACGTGGTGGTGGGGTTGCAGGTGCACGGCACACTCCCACCCGAACAGTCAGACGAGGCGGCCAGCCATGTACTTGGGCTGCTGGGGCTGGGGGATCGTTTGGACTACCTACCTGCCAATCTGTCGGGAGGTCAAAAACAGCGCGTTGCAGTGGCGCGTGCGCTGGTTGGCAATCCCGATGTGATCTTTGCAGATGAACCGACTGCTGCGCTGGACCGCGAAAGCGGCGGCAATGTCGTAGCGCTTATCAAGCGGCTGGGCCGTGAGCGGGGGACGACCACTGTAATGGTCACTCACGACAACCGCATTCTTGATCAGGCCGACCGCATTGTCACCCTTGAAGAAGGGCGTATCGTCGATAAAAGCAGCTGAACTTTCGGTCGATAAGGTGCGGTGGGGCGGGCGATACGTCAGTCTGCTTCCAGCACCTTTCGCGCAACGCGGAAGCATTCCAGTGCCTGTGGAACGCCGCAATAGATGCCAATGACATGAATGATCGCACGCAGTTCATCTTGAGTGACGCCATTATTGATCGCGCCGCGGCAATGGATTTCCCATTCGTGCATCTTCCCCAAAGCACCAATCATTGACAGGTTCATCATGCTGCGGGTTTTCGGGTCAATTGCATCGTCGCCCCAGCCAAAGCCCCAGCACCACGCTGTCATGGCCTCCTGAAACGGGCGGGAAAACTCATCCGCTGCGGCCAGATTTTTCTCTACGTATTCAGCGCCTAAAGTGGCCTTGCGTTGTTCTAGTCCCTTCAGGAACAAGTCTTCGTCGAATGCGCTCATGGTGGCTCCTTTCAGATGGATGGTCGATCAACCGCTGCTTGACCGCGCTTGGTTGACGCTGTTTCGGGTCGGCCTACAAACCATACTGCTTTGCGCCGGTTCCCGCGTCTATAGTTGGATTGGAATAGTCACCAAAAGCGTTTCAACGCCGCGATCAGACGGGTCAGCCGCCCGCGTAATGTCTCAGTTGTTTGCACGATCTGTGGCGGGTCATTCATCTGACTTGAGGGCGCGGGGCAGGGGCAATTTATTTTATTCTTCCAAATCCCCGTCATGAAGAACGGCGTTCCAATGAATTCCATAGAGATATCACGACAGACTTGTTGTTCCCGCCCCCATTGAAGCGGCCATCACGCGTGTTACTTGACCCATGAAAGTATGGAGTAAATTATGAAAATTTCCGCCGCAGCTACAGCACTCGCTTTGTCAGTTTCATTCAGCGCGGCGCAGGCCGAAACGCTCAACGTAGGGATGTCGGGTGGCTACTTTCCCTTCACCTTTGTCAAGTTGGACAAACTGCAGGGTTTTGAAGTTGATTTCGTCAACGCAATCGCCGCGGAAACCGGGGACGAAGTCAATTTCGTCACGATGTCCTTTTCCGGCCTTATCGGCGCACTGGAAATCGGCCGTATCGATACTATTGCCAACCAGATCACGATCACACCGGAACGCGAGGCAAAGTTCGCCTTCTCGCAGGCGTACGTCTTTGACGGGGCGCAAGTCGTGGTGAAAGCCGGCAACGAGGATACAATCGCAAGCGTAGAGGATCTGAGCGGCAAAACGGTCGCGGTCAACCTTGGCTCAAACTTCGAGCAATTGCTGAACGAACTTCCGAATGCCGGTGAAATTGACATTCGCACGTACGAAAGCAATATCGCGCAGGACACTGCCCTTGGCCGCGTAGATGCTTTTGTTATGGATCGTGTGTCCTCTGGCCAATTGATCGCTGAAAGCCCGCTGCCATTGGCGCTTGCTGGCAAATCGTTCAGCCAAATCCGCAACGCGCTGCCGTTCCGCAATGACGACAGCGGAGTCGAGTTGCGCAACAAGATCGACGCCGCCATTGTCACCCTTAAAGAGAACGGCACTTTGACCGAGATCTCTGAAAAGTGGTTCGGCACCGACATTACAGTCGCGGAGTGAATTGATGCGAGCACTGGACTTTCAATACATGTGGGACTTGCTGCCAGTTCTGCTGGGCTATGTGCCGTTGACGCTGTTCATGGCCTTGATTGGTATGTTTTTCGCACTCATACTGGCCTCAATCATGGCGGTTGAACGGGTGTTCCGCGTGCCAGTGCTTGATGTATTTGTGCGTCTTTTCATAAGCTTCTTCCGTGGCACACCGTTGCTGGTACAGCTCTTCTTGTTTTACTACGGCTTGCCACAGGTTTTGGCATTCCTGACCAACATCAACGGTGTCACCGCCACAATCATGGGGCTGACGCTACACTTTTCAGCCTATATGGCCGAAAGCATTCGGGCCGCGATCCTTGGTGTCGACCGCAGTCAGTGGGAGGCCGCCCAAGCGGTGGGCATGACCCAAATCCAGATGATGCGCCACATCATCCTGCCGCAGGCTGCGCGCGTGGCTGCACCAACGCTTGTGAATTACTTCATCGACATGATCAAAGGTACATCGCTGGCGTTTACGCTGGGGGTCACCGAATTGATGGGCGCGACACAGAAAGAGGCTGCGGGCAGCTTTCTTTATTTTGAGGCATTTCTGGTTGTCGCTGCCCTCTACTGGATCATGGTCGAGGCACTGTCATTCGCGCAGCACCATCTGGAGACCTATGTGGATAAGGCATACGCAAGATGACATCTAACGCCGCGATATCTGTGACTGGGCTGAACAAATCCTTTGGTGACACGTCCGTTCTGAAGAATATCTTGTTGGATATCGAAGCGGGGGAGCGTGTCGTTGTTATCGGTCCATCCGGTACCGGTAAGTCTACGCTGCTGAGGTGTCTGAACTATCTGGATCGCCCCGACAGTGGGTCTATCCGGGTTGGTGATCTTAATGTTGATCCTGCCAGCGCATCGCGGGCAGACGTTCTTGCGCTGCGCCGCCGCACGTCATTTGTGTTTCAGAACTATGCGCTTTTTGCCAACAAGACTGCGCGTGAAAACATCACGCAGGCGCTTATCACGGTGAAGGGCCAATCCGAAGCTGACGCCATCGCGCGCGCTGACGAGACACTGCGCGAGACCGGCCTGATCGACAAAGCCAACTCTTATCCGGCAGCCTTGTCTGGTGGCCAGCAGCAGCGTATCGGGATTGGTCGCGCCATGGCGTTAGATGCCGATTTGATGTTGTTCGATGAACCGACTTCGGCGCTTGATCCTGAGTGGGTAGGCGAAGTCCTTGACCTAATGCGCCGCGTCGCGGAAAAGCGCCAGACGATGTTGATCGTCACGCACGAGATGCAGTTTGCCCGTGAAATAGCCGACCGGATTATTTTCATGTCCGATGGGCAGATCGTCGAGCAAGGGCCACCCCGACAGCTTCTTGAAAACCCACAGGATCCCCGTACAAAAGCGTTCCTGCGCCGCGTCGGTAAAACCGGTTCAAGTGAGGGGTATTCCTGAGTGTAGGACGCCTCGGGAATTGTTCCTCATGAAAATACGAAGTGCCTCTTTTGTATTGGTGCCTTGATGAAATGCCGAGGTCGAGGGCAATGCAGCGATGGGTTCACGTGAACCGTTGAAACCGGCGCGGGCAGCGCGGATTGCTCCAAGTCTCGGTTCGTTCTCTCGTCTGCAGGTCTTTCTAGGTAATTGCCCTCTTCTGTTCACATCTTTGGGAGGTGTTGTAGGAGACTAATCAGGTAGGGCTTAGATCATATCTATGGCAGAGGCAAAAAAATCCGATCTAACGCGAAAACGCATTCTTGATTCAGGTCGTGCGCTTTTGCTTCGAAACAGGTTATCGGGCGTCGGGCCAGTGCGCATTCCAGCAGAAATTCAGGCTCCCAAGGGATCGTTCTATTACTACTACTTTGTGTCCAAGGAAGCCTTCGGCACCGCTCTTTATGCGGACTACGTTGAGAGCTATCTTGAACGCATCGATGTGCTGATCGCGGGCCCGGGAACGAGCGGCGAAAAGCTGGACAGGTTCTGGGATGCTTGGCCTGCTCAATCCGGTTCCGTCGGGACCGCGGGCGAATGCCTTGTGGTCAAGCTGGGCGCTGAAGTCGCCGATCTATCCAACAATATGCGTGACACTCTGGATCAGGGTGTTGATGCTTTGTGCGGTCGTATCGCGCGGTTGTTGTTGGGCGGCTCTAAGCACGGCCGTGTCCGCGTCTTTAACGCTCCGCAGGCGGCGGCATGTATGCTCTATCCCAAATGGCTAGGCGCTGCGGTGCTGGTCAAGCTTGCGAGTAACGACACGGGTCTGCGCAGGGCGCGGACCTAAACTTCTGCACAACTCTCCCCGAACGGGAATTAACCACGAACTGAAAGGGAGCAATATGTTTGCTGCTATCCACGACACATTTGGCGAGCCTGCCAAAATCCTCTCCCCACGCGATACCGACACGCCGACCCCTGCCGCTGGTGAGGCTTTGATCCGTATGGTGCTCTCGCCGATCCACAACCATGATCTTTGGACGATCCGTGGAAATTACGGCTACAAGCCTGAACTGCCGGGCGCGATCGGTGGCTCTGAAGCTGTGGGCATCGTTGAGGCCGTGGGGGACGGCGTCGATGCCGCCTTGGTCGGTCAGCGTGTTGTCGCTGCGGGTATTCATGGCACTTGGGCAGAGTATTTCACCGCCAGTGCTGCGGGTCTACTGCCCCTTCCTGACGCCATCCCCGACGAGGCAGGTGCGCAGCTGATCTCGATGCCATTAAGCGCGCTGTCGTTGCTGGAAACGCTCAAGGTCGGCAAGGGGGACTGGTTGATCCAGACCGCCGCAAACGGCGCGGTTGGTAAGATCATGGCCGGTTTGGTCAAAGCACGGGGCATTCACATCATTAACCTTGTTCGCCGTGACGAAGCCGCCGATGAGCTGCGCGCAGCAGGCATGGACAATGTGCTATCCACGTCAGATGCCGACTGGGCGACAAAAGCCCGCGACCTGATCGGCGAGGCCGGTGCCGTCTCGGCCATCGATTCAGTCGGCGGCGAAACGGCCGGTGAACTTGTGGAACTTCTGGGGCGAGACGGTGAATTGGTGGTCTTCGGCACCGCCACCGGAGAGCCGCTGTCCATGTCATCAGGCGAGCTGATCATGAAGCACATTACGGTGAAAGGCTTCTGGGGGTCGCGTGTCAGCAGTGAGATGGCACCCGACACCCGTCGCCGCCTGATTGGTGAACTTGTCCAGCTTGCCGCGCAGGGGCAGTTGCCGCTCGATACTGGCGGGACCTATCCACTGCCTGAAAGCGCCGATGCGATGAAGGCTGCCCTTGCGCCGGGACGTGGTGGAAAAATCATGCTGCGGCCCTGACGGTCGTTCGAAGATAAACGCAACGGCTTCGTTCACGCGCAGCCGTAGCTTCTGGGAGGGCATCAAAGGTGTAAGCGGCTTTCCATCTTTATCTAGCAACTTGATATTCTTTTTTCGCCAAACGGCGCCCGCCGCTGTTACGCCGATGTCGCTCATGCGAGATGGGCGGAATAGCAAGTTGGGCAAGGACGCTATGCACTCTTGTCATGAAGCCCGAAAGCCTGCAGCGCAGAAACGAACCAGATGGTCGGCTTGTGTGCCTTCCAGCTCAAATCCGCCCCCCAATGCCCCCATGCGATGCTGTGAAGTCAGCAGCGCGAGCATGGCCGAGACAGAAAAGACGAACCCCTCGGCGACCTGCTTTCTGGATGTCGCAGGGAGAAGTTTGATGATCTCGTTCAAAAAAACTTCTGCTACGGGATCGAAACACTCCGTAGAGATGTCACGCCAACGGTTATCGGCCGACACAAAGGCAACGAGGCGGGCATAGTTGCGCCAGCGAGGGTCCTCGGCTGACAAATCAAAAAACGGACGGATAAAGGCCGCAAGGACGCGCTCAAGCGTTTGATCCCCCTCGGATAGAACTTTCTTGAGCGCTTCGAGACGATCACACGACAAAGCTTCGGCACGGCGCGCAACAGTCTGATGAAACAGCGCTTTTTTGCCGCCACCATGGTGGTGGATGGTGCCCACGGGCTCGCCCGCTTTGGCTGCGATATCGCGGATCGTTGCCCCGTCGAACCCTCTTTCTGCAAAGACCTTTTCGGCGGCGTCGAACACGCGCGTTTTCGTTGCCAGCGCCCGCTTTGACGGGGCTCTTTTGTGCTTCTTCTCGGAGGGCGGTGTCAGTTCCATGAAAACAACTTGCCTTAACTCGAACACTTGTTCAAGTTAAGATCTGACATGGGAGGATGCGATGGGATAAACGCACAACCGGCTTGCCTTGATCGGGGCAGGGCCGATGGGCTTGGCGGCGGCAAAGCTACTGGCTGAACACGGGATAGATTTTCAGGGATTCCAGCTTAACTCCGGGGTAGGGGGCTGTGGGATATCGATGGCCCGCGCTCGACCATGTATGAGACGGCGCACCTAATCTCATCCAAGGAAATGACTGAGTTTGCGGATTTTCCGATGCGTGACGAGGTGGCCGAATATCCGTCACACCGCGAAATGAAGCGGTATTTTCAGGACTTCGCGGAGCATTTCGACCTGTGCAAATACTATAATTTCGGCGCTGAGGTGTTGTCGTGTACACCGCTGGGTCACTTAGGCGAGAGGTGGCGTATCACATGGCGCGATGACGCAGGCGAGTATGTCGAGGATTTTTCGGGGGTACTGATCGCCAATGGCACACTGAGCGCGCCAAACATGCCCACGTTCAAAGGCGTGTTCGACGGCGAGCTGATCCATTCCTTTCAGTACCGTCATGCAAGCCAGTTTGACGGTAAGCGCGTGCTGATTGTCGGGGCTGGTAATTCCGGCTGTGATATTGCCGTGGATGCAATCCACATGCTATTTCCACCGATCTGTCTATGCGGCGTGGGTATTACTTTGTGCCTAAATATGCGTTTAGCAAACCGGCCGATACCATGGGCGGGGCGATCAAATTGCCTATGGCGCTCAAGCGGATTGTGGATGAGACGATCCTGAGATGGTTCGTGGGCGACCCGCAAAAATATGGAGTTCCTAAGCCGGATTACAAGCTGTACGAAAGCCATCCGATCGTAAATTCGCTAGTGCTTTATCATGCGGGTCACGGCGACATTAAGATACGCCCCGACATTGATCGCCTCAGCGGTAAGACCGTCTATTTCAAGGATGGAACAAGCGCAGACTACGACATGATCCTAGCTGCGACAGGCTACAAACTGGACTATCCGTTTATCGACAGTACGCATCTCAACTGGCAGGGCGATGCTCCGCATTTTTATCTCAACTGTATGCACCCCGAACGGGATGATCTGTTCGTGCTCGGCATGGTGGAGGCGTCGGGCCTTGGCTGGCAGGGCAGACATGAACAGGCCGAGATGGTGGTGCGCTAAATCAAGGGATTGCGCGATGGTGCTGAGGACGCGCGCGTATTGCAAAAGACCAAGGCGCAGGAATTCGATCGTGCGACTGGCGGTATGGACTATATCGACCTTCCGCGCATGGCCTACTATGTCGACAAGGCGACCTACCGCAAAGCAGTGACTCGGTGGATCGTCAAACTGGGCGGGAGCCGAGCATGATTGACGATGCCGTGCTCAATTTCTCTGCGGGGTCGCTGACCCTTTTGAATGCTATTCTTGCGGTGGTGATGTTTTCCATCGCAATTGATCTGAAGCCAAGCGATTTCAAGGCGCTGGCAAAGGCGCCAAAACCGTTGCTCGTTGGCTTGGCCTCTCAGTTTATTGTGCTGCCTGTGCTGACCTTCCTGCTTGTGCTTGTCGCGCGGCTAGAGGCGTCTGTTGCATTGAGTTTGATACTTGTGGCGGCTTGTCCGGGTGGCAATATCTCGAATTTCATCACGCACCGTACGGGCGGGAATGCGGCGCTATCGGTTTCGATGACCGCCTTTGCCACTGTGGCGGCGATTGTGCTGACGCCGCTCAATATTGCATTCTGGGGGAGCCTTTATGAACCATCGGCCGAAATCCTGCGTACGACCGTGATTGATCCTGTCAGCATGGCGATAACAGTTGGCTTGATGCTGATCCTCCCCCTCTTTCTTGGCGTCACTCTAAACGCCCGTTGCCCAGATTTGACCTGCAAGCTACGTCTGCCGTTGCAATGGATATCGATGGCAATTTGCATCGCATTCTTCATCATAGCGCTTGCCGCCAATTGGGCATTGTTTCTGGCTTTTGCCGGTGGCATCGCGGGACTGGTGTTCGTTCACAACGCTCTTGAACTTGCCGGAGGCTACGCCACGGCGAGCCTTGGCGGCCTCTCTCCATTTGATCGCAGAGCAGTGACCATCGAGACAGGCATCCAGAATTCCGGTCTCGGGTTGGTTCTGATTTTTGGCTTCTTCGGCGGACTTGGCGGCATGGCGATTGTTGCGGCGTTCTGGGGCGTTTGGCATGCAATTTCGGACTGGTACTGGCCAGTATCATGTCGCGCACGGTGGCAAAGAGATGACCCGTATTCTGATCACAGGTGGCGCAGGTATGATCGGGCGCGCATTGGTCGAGGCACTACGGGGCCACGATATCGTCGTGACAGATCTAGCTCGTGCAGGCTTGCCGGATAAGGTGCAATTTCACCGTATGGATGTGACCGGTAGTGATCCCGACACGGTGATTGCAGAGCTGCGCCCTGATGTCGTCGTCCATCTTGCGTCCATCGTGACCCCGCCACGAGAGATGAGCCGGGAAGACGCGTTTGCAGTGGATGTCACGGGGACGCGCAACGTGCTGGAAGCTTGCAAAAAGCACGGTGTCAGACGGCTGGTCGTCACCAGTTCGGGTGCTGCCTATGGATACCACGCTGACAACCCTGTTCCACTGACGGAAGACGCGCCTTGTCGGGGGAACCCCGAATTCCCCTATGCAGACCATAAGCGTCAGGTCGAAGAGATGCTGGCAGCAGCTCGGCAGCAGCACCCCGAACTTGAGCAGGTCATTCTGCGCATCGGCACCGTACTGGGGGCGGGAACCGACAACCAGATTACTGCGCTTTTTCGTCGCAAAAGGTTGCTTGCAATTAAGGGGAGCGATAGCCCGTTCGTCTTCATTTGGACACGCGACCTTGCCCGTATCCTCAAACGCGCCGCTACTGAAGGTCCGGCCGGCATCTACAACGTGGCAGGGGATGGCTGGATGTCTATTGATCATCTGGCAGAGGCATTGGGTAAACCGGTTCTGCGCCTGCCTGCTTGGGCGTTGAAAGCTGCGTTGGCTGTTGCGCGGCCGTTGGGGCTGTCGCTTTACGGGCCAGAGCAGGTCCGGTTTTTGCAATATCGTCCGGTGCTGGACAACAACCGGCTCAAGTCCGTGTTTGGGTATTCGCCAGAGCTTAGCTCCGTCGAAGTTTTCGGTCTTTGGCGGCGTGAGGCGGGGCTATGAAGACTGCAGTTATCTCTGGTGGGAACGGCGGCTTGGGCCGCGCGCTGGCCGCGCAGTTGGAAGGGCAGGGCTGGCATTGCGTGCTGTTGGATGTGAACATCGCTGGCCTAGAGGCATCCAATAGCCGCACGTCGGCGGCTGTTGATCTTACTGATCTAACCGCGCTGGAACGCGCGACGTCGCAAATCATCGCAGCGCGTCCGTCTATAGACTTGGTGATTTACAACGCGGGAGTGTCGCAGATTGCCCCGTTTGAGGAGACGAACGCGGGCAGCCATGGGCGGGTCTTCCACATCATTTATTTCGCCGCAGTTGAAATGACGCGAGTTTTTCTGCACTCGATCCGTAAGAGCGGCGGAACCCATCTTGGGATCTCTTCGGTTGCTGGTTTTGCCCCTTTGCATGGCCGCACGGCCTATGCCGCATCTAAACATGCGATGCAGGGGTTCTTCTCATCTCTACGCTCTGAAGAGGCACCATTCGGTGTCCGTTGCTTGATAGCCGCGCCTAGCTTCATTGCCACCAATATTGGGAATGCCCAACGCACGGAGGACGGGATTTTGCGACCCGGGGCCGCGACGGATGGTATTGATTACATGACACCCGAAGCCGCTGCCAAAGTGATCCTTCGAGGGGTGGATAAAGGGCAAGAGTTCATACCAGTAGGTCGCGTGGCGCTACTTGCTTCGCTGCTGATGCGTGTGTCGCCCAAGCTCTACCAGCGCTCCATGCTTCGTAACCTGCGCGCTAAGTGACTGCAGAAATATGCGTATTTGGTGGTTCGCTCACGGGCGGCAGTTGATGCGCCGTACAGTTTATCAGGGCCAACCGTGCAAATTCCGTGGTCTTTTAGCAAATATCAATATTGAAGAATTGCTGTCTTTTGAGCCGAGGCACCGTCTAGAGCGCAAAATCTGTAAGCTCTATCTTGCCAAATCCGCTGGGGCTCAGACAACTTTGGCTGATGAAACCCTAACTCGTTGCAGCCGCTCCGACGCACTGGAAGATGCATCGGAGCGGGCATTTTCAGATTTTCGACTAGATCGGAAACTGCGGGTTCATCAGGAACTTCTCGCCCGTCTTCTTCGCACTGTAGCGCGCAACAACATCTGGCTGCAAAGCGTCCGAGAGGGAAATCTCATCCGAATATTCGTTTACAAAAGTCGTGGTCAGTTCTTTGACCACGCGCGCGCGCATGCGGCCTGCAACTTCTTGTCCGACACGGCCAAGGAAGTTGGGCAGCAGCCACCCGCCAACGCCCCATGCCATGCCGTATCCGCGCGTGAGTGTTGTTTCTGATGTGTTGAGACCACCATAGAGGTAGACCTGCTTGTGTTTTACGGAACCGTAAATGCTGTATGCGCCAGGGGTGCGCTCGGCAGCGGCCTCCATTGCGCTAAGGATATCAGATGCTAAACGCCCGCCGCCTGTCGCATCAAAGGCCAGCGTCGCACCTGTTTCGTGGATCGCATCAATCAGGTCAGCCATAAAGCTGTCTTTTGAGCTGTCTACGACATAGGTTGCGCCCATATCGCGAAGAGTTTTCTCTTGTGCCGCGGACCGCACAATATTGACCAGCTGCACTTCGTCTGCCTGGCAAATGCGGTTTAACATTTGACCCAAGTTGGAGGCCGCCGCCGTATGAACCAGCGCTGTGTGACCTTCCAGACGCATGGTTTCGACCATCGACAACGCAGTCAACGGGTTCACAAAACAAGCCGCACCATCTTTGGCTGTATGGTCTGGGCCAAGCGGCAAACACATGGCTGCTTTGATCAAGCGGTACTGGGAATACATCCCGCCGCCCATGACGCCGACGAGCTTGCCCATCAACCCTTGAGCATTCTCACCAGCGGCAACAACTGTTCCGCTGCCCTCATTGCCGATAGGAAGGTCTTGCCCAACACGGGCTTTCATGACCCTCATGCCCTGTTCTGAAACGGGTGCTTTTAGAACCGTAGCGGCCCCTGCGCCGGTTGTTGTGGATTTGTCCATTGAAGCCCAGCCAAACATCACACCCTGATCTGATGGGTTGATCGGCGCCGCTTCAACGCGCACCAGCACTTCATCGGGCCCAGGCGTTGGCATTTCTTTTTCAGCAAAATGCATCTGTAGTTCGCCGGTTTCGGTCAACGTGGACAGCAACTGCAGATAGGTCTGTGGCAATGACATAATAAATCTCTTTCGTTGGGTTTGTTCCGTACCACCATGTGAGACATGGACTCACAGTCCCTGCTGGCAGAGGATACGACTATTTACTGTCGAATGTTAGCATGGCCCAATCCAGAGGAAAGAGTAACCTAACGGAAAACAGTCTCAGACTTAAATGGGTAGTCCGCCACGGCCGCTAAGGATCGAAAGCGACATCCTTTCAGACGGGTAGATAGCGGACATTCGCAGCATTTAGTTTGCAAAGAAGCGCATGCAGCTATTCGATGATCTTGTTTCATAGACTGCCGTGGTGGGGGCAAGAGGACCCTAGTATCAAATCCGGAGCTCAGGCGTCAATAATAGCCAGCCTCACAACGGCGTCTCAGGACGCGTTAGCTTGTCTACGATGGCGCGGTAGTTGGCTATGTATGCCTCACGGGTATAGCGTTCCAGCCCGTTCACTACTTCACGCTGATAGCGAAGTGGATCCAGAAGCACGCGACGCATCGCCTCTGCAATTGCATCAATATCTCCGGGTAGCACGAGTTCGCCGTTTCTTCCGGGTTCAATCATTTCGCGGGGGCCATAATTAACGTCGTAGGAAATCACCGGGCAGTCATTGGAAAGTGCTTCGAGGATGGAAAGGCCAAACCCTTCGGTCGTCGTTGGATAGACAGATGCCAGCGCGCTTTGAAAAATTGCCAATGGATCGGTTGTGTAGCCTACTAATTTCACGCGATCACCACAGCCCAGCCGAGCGATTTGTGCTTCCAGTTGCTGCTGACCAGAACCTGTGCCGTAAATCAAATAGTCGACATCAGGAAACTCATCCATCACCTCACAAAAGGCCTCAATACACTCATGAATTGGCTTGCCCGTAAGCTTCAGCCGCGAAACGGTTACAAAGTGTTTTCGCTCTTGCCCGAGCGCTTGGCCGCGTTCGCAAAAATGTGGGATGACATGGACTTCGGAAGAGGGTGTTACGTCTTTTTCAATCTGCGCCTTGTGAACATTGGTCGATGTAATGATCGCCTCACCTTTGAAGTTTTCGATCAGATATTTTGATCGCGGAACGATCTTCCCATCAGGGCCACGGTGGTCTGCGTGCAAGAACAGGGCGCGCTGTCCTTTTGTCACGGGTGCAAGGTAGGCAGATGTGACACCGTCAAAGAAAACCACTGAATGGTCCCAATCAATCATTTCGAATAGATTTTGACCAAAGATACGCTCCATTCTGCAGATGGTGTCCGTAATCAGGTTCTTGCCGATCACAAACTTTCGGTCTTTTGATTTGGTCCATCTGATTGGCAGGGAATTCACAAAATCCGTCGTCTCAACTGTACCATCCGCGTTCCGCTTGATCAGTTGATGAAGGGAACCGTTGATAAGCGTATATAGAAGATTCCTGTCTTCATTTGTGACCGTCCGTTTGGTTATTGCACCGATCAAGGTTTGCTTTGTCCTGTCGATCATAACAGGTGCGCCATTTTGCGAGTAGATGGTCTTATTACCTTTGGTTTCGGTATGGCCATACTGCGGGAACCCGTTGAAGGGCTGAACCCCCGCTTTCAGTGCCGCGCTTTCACAGGCTTCGGGCACAGACAGGCAGCGAACATCCGAGCCAACTGTGCCATTGGCCTTAAGTTCGGCAAAATTGAGCTTTTGATGGGGGCTATGGTCGAGATTCAGGAGAACCGAGTCAAGATCAGCCATTTCGGAAAAGGGCATTCATGCGACGAATGACAGCTCTAACCTTGCCACCGCCACCAAGGCCGATCCTTTCGAAGATGCTGAAGACCCTGGTCAATCCGCTGCTCGCTTTGTCCTAATCCCAAATCCCATCAACGCTCTCCATGATCGCTCTTCACCAGTACAAGGGCAGGAAACGCTTTCGCCCGATGCGGAATATGCCATTCTTGATAGTATCGCACGAGTGCATCCAGAGAACATAGCCTTACATTTTAAAGCAGATTCCGTGAGGTTATGAGGCTCATTAATTGAGATATCTCTTCGGGGCCGTAGGATCGTTTCTTTTCAAGAATATCTGCTGTCGTGATCAAGTTGATTGGAGCTGCTGCGACAGCGATACCGCCTGATTGATCTTGTTTACCAACACCGCATATCGCGAATTGGTATCATCACTCAGAAAGGAAAACCATTTTGAAAGGATGACTTCGGTCTGGTTCTCGCCAATCGGTACATGGCTGCTTTTTATGTGGGGCATAGACATGCTTATCGGTTCAGAGTCGTGTCCATCAATCTTGATCGAGATGTATCCCATACCTGAATTGTCGACGACCGCCGGAAATCTTTTGTGTAAGGCATTATGACCAAATGAGAATATTGTGCGCTCCCCATGAACGCGGACTGCAGTCCCCATACTATTGAATGGCAGATTAGCTTGATAAACAAACATCTCTTTGTCTGCTTGGTAGTTGGTTATAACCAGCCCATTCGAGCGTGAGTAGCCGATCGGGACACGATCACTGAGCCGGATCATAAAGCTCCGCAGCTCTTGAATGTAGTCGTGTGATAGGCAATCATCGTCATCAATCCGGAAGTTGACTAAAGGCCGCCCCGCAACTGAATTCAATTCAGAAATTCGCGGCCATAACGCCTTGTGAACAGTTAATTCAGACGAAACCAATAGTTCGAGGTTTGGTTCAGCTACGCAGATGTCGTGCAATCGCTCAAGATAAACTTTTGGCATGATATCGGACGTCAAAATCAAGCAAATGAAATTTTTGTCAGATTGTGCTCTGAGCGAAGGTAGAAGAAAGTTCTCGAATAGAAAGAACCGCAGTTCCATCCGACTGGGTGCATAAAGCTGGGCGGCAACTTGGTCGCGCATGCTTTGGATTTCAGATGTGGTTTTGGCAGCGCGAGAAGTTTGCCAATCCCCTTTGCCGCAGAACGAAAAACGGCAAATACCAAGCGCGGGTTCGAACAAAGGCATCATGTCTCAATAACTCCGCACAATGACTGCGAAATCCTTGAAATTAATTCGTTGTTATCCATGACGGACCATCCGTGTGACGTCAGGATTTCTATCAGGGTCATAACTTTAACCAATCTCAGCCGCATGTGTGATGTCCAACAGCGGTTTTCTAGTGGCATCGTTGAAACAAGTACAGGCGCATCGAAAAGGGAGGCATTTTTTCGGTAACTGGACGCTGGTTCCGCGGCGAGATGGGTTTTTAGCTTTCACATTTCGGCTGTGGTGCGTTTTGAGAACTGCGCCACGCTAGCAGTGAAGTGGTCCGGCAAAATTGGACAGCGTGCTAAGATGTATCCAACCCGAACG
>NZ_JBALVJ010000033.1:0-43655 GCF_036961165.1 Sulfitobacter sp.
GATGCATCTTAGCCAAGCCGCAAAACTGTCCTAAAAAGCAGGACCACTTCACTCAGTCAAACCGCCCTGAACGACGTCGCACGCATGATGAACCACCGTCCTCGTAAGACACTAAGATGGAGAACTCCCGCCGAAGCCATAGCCGAAGAACTTGCGGCCATTAAATCAACCGTCGCACTTCAAACTTGAATCCAAGCTGTGCGCTGAATAAAATGGAGCGGGTGTTTCTCCTACTCCTGTATCCCCCGCAAATACGCCACCAAATCCACAATTGCGCGGCTGGTCAGGATGAGCTGGCCGCTCTCGGATTTGAGGATGGTATCGTCGCCCGCGAAGAACTCTCCGTAGACCGGCATCGGTGATCCGTGGCTTACCTGCGGGTCGCTGCCGTCGATGCGCATCACTACGCGGCGGGTGGGGAAGCCGCCGTGGCGCTCGGTCAAGTCGCGCAGCGAGGGTGGTTGCAAGATCAGCGCCGCAGCCAACGGCCCCTTGCCGCGCCCTTCTAAGCCGTGACAGACCGCGCAGTGTTGATCATACAAAGCAGCGCCCACGTCCGCGTCTTGGGCCAGCGCAATGGCGGGTGAAAGCAGCAGTGTGGCAACGGTTGCGATTATAAGTTTCATGCTAAATCCTCCTGAGTCTCTTTAAGTTTGGACTGACCTTTCAGACCGCGCGCTGATCTGTGTCAATTAATCCGAACATCCGCGCAGAAAATTGGCTGCGTTGCGGGTTGCGCGGGATCAGCCCTTTGGTGCGCAAATTTGGGGTTGTGCAGAAATCGGAGCAGCGCCTTAATAGCTCCATGCGTATCACCCTCATCCTGCTACTTTTCCTTGCCGCCTGTGGCCGTCCGCTAACCGATACGGAACGCGCTTTTGCCGCCACCATCCACGGCCCCACGCTCAACTATGACCGCGTGCGCCTGCATGACGGGGCGCCGACCCGTGCGGTGACGTTCCGGCGCAAGCCACGCCCCCGCACGACATGTCGCGAGCTAATCTTTCCGCCCCATCCACCAAAAGAGACCGTGATCACCACCAAACCGGCGGCAGTGGCGCTGTATAACCGCGTGCTATTCGACAAAGACTGGTTTTTGGAGGACTATCTGCCCGACCACCCCGACCGCATCGGATTGGTCGCGGCCATGCTGCTCAGCCATGAACTGACTCATGTGTGGCAATGGCAGAACCGCAAGCTTACAGGCTACTCCCCGCTCAAGGCCGCGACCGAGCACAGCCAAAGCGATGACCCCTATCTGTTTGACCTCAAAGACCGAAAGTTCCTTGAATTCGGATATGAGCAGCAAGGTTCCATCGTTGAGGAGTTTGTCTGCTGTCGCGCGCTCCAGCCGCAAGGCGCGCGGACCAGTCGGTTGCATGCGCTGGTGTCTCAGGTAATGCCAGTCGCCCCGCTGCCGCATAGCCCCGCCTATGACGTGGGCCTGCCGTGGGACGGTGTGGACCTTAAGCGTATCTGCCTTTGAGTTAACCGGCGGCAAGACATGTGATGAGTGCCCAAGTATCGTCCCCAACTTCAACTGGGTCCATTGTCTGCTTGCCTTGCCCAGGCATCCGCGCGTCTTCGTCCTGCGCGATGTGGTCGGCCAATGCCTGCACTTTTTCCCCGAAATCTGATGCGACAGATGGATCAATCAGCAGATAATACTGGCCCAGATCATGCGGCGCGCCTTCGGGCGCTTTGAGCGGTTTGACATCGCGTGATAGCACCGAGCCCGTCATTGCCGCGGCCAACACTTCGGCCATGAGGCCAAAACCCCAACCTTTGTAGCCACCCAGAGAGACCAGCGAACCCTTGATCGCGGCATCGGGGTCCGTGGTGGAATTGCCGTCGGCATCCAGCGCCCAGCCTTCGGGGATACTGTCCCCTGCGGCTTTGGCCATGGTGATCTTGCCGAGTGCCACTGTGGTGGTGGATTGGTCGAACTGCATGGCCGTGCCGCCCTTCCCGTCAGGCACGGAGAACGCGATCGGATTGGTGCCGATGACGCGGGTCTGGCCGCCCGGAGCTGCAACGATGGGCGAGGCATTGGTAAAGCCGATCCCGATCATCCCCGCATGTGCGATCTGTTGGGTGAAATATCCCAGCGACGTGCAGGTATGTGCGTGCGCTACAGCAAGGGATGCAACACCGGCACGGCGTGCGGCGTCCAACGCCACCGGTAAGGCATGGGCAAACGCCGGCTGGGCAAACCCAAAGCCAGCATCAACCACGACCGTACCTGCGCGAGGCGTGCTGACCTTTGGCGTAACCGTTCCCGACACCCGCCCCGAGCGTAGCTGCTGGCAATAGCTTTCAACATAGTAGAGCCCGCAAATCTTGTTACCGATACTCTCTGCTGCTCGCACCGCGCGGGACACTTCTGCGGCCGCAAAGGCGTCTGCGCCATGCGCGCTCAAAGCGCGGCGCACAGTTTTCTCGATCTCGTCTAGGGATATCATGGGCATCTGATAGGCTCCGAGTAAGGGACCCTTGAGACAGACCAGCATGAGGGCTGCGCGTCAAGCGGATCAGCTTTGCTCTAGCGGCTCCACTGGTACGAATTGCAGGCTACCAGAGGTCAGCGGGGCGCTGACACCTTCTAACCGCAAGCTTAGGCCCGTGGATAATTCAATCCGCAGTCCGCCGTCCTCGACCACCTGTTCGGTGATACTAGCGTCTTCGGGCGCTTCGGTTTCGATCGCAATGGTGTCCTCATCGAGATTGAAATCACTGATCTGGATCACTTCAACCGCGTCCTGAGTGGCAACAAAGACATCGCGGCCTTCGCCGCCATTGCCGGTATCGCCATCGCCCATGAACAGCGTGTCGTCTCCATCACCGCCGCCCAGCGTGTCCGCCGCTTCGTCATCAGCGCGCGTTTCGCGTGAGAAGGCTCCGAAGAGCGCATCATCGCCATCGCCTCCGTCGATCACATCTGCCCCGTCACCGCCCACAAGCGTATCGTTGAGCATGGAGCCCGTCAGGCTGTCAGCGCCGCCCGAGGCATCGTGGCTCACAGCGGTATCCGCTTCGGCTACAAACTCTTCGTCCTGATCGGTGCCACGGCTACCGAAAGCGGAGCCCACATTGTCATCAGTGCCGCGAGCGTTATCAATGAAGGTCATAACATCGATCGTTTCGACGGGGTCACCCGTAGATGTAGCGGTTACACCCTCTTCAACTTCCGCTTCATCAGGATCGTCGTCATTGAAGTTCACAAAGGTGACCATCAGCGGGCCAAGTGCGCTGAGAAGCATCGCAAGGATCGGGGACATGTCGGGGCCTATTTGTTACTGTTTTGGTCTGAGCATACCTCGCAAATATGGTGACACTACGTTGACGATATGCGGAATTCGCGAACCGGCACGCTTTAGTTCGCGCTCAGAATACCCTGATCCAACCGGATTTGGCGATCCATCCGCGCAGCCAGTTCAAGGTTATGCGTGGCGATAAGCGCGGACAGCCCCGTATTGCGCACCAGAGCCATCAGCGCGGCAAAAACCGTCTCGGATGTTTCGGGATCAAGGTTGCCGGTCGGCTCGTCCGCCAGCAACAGCTTGGGGCTGTTGGCCAGCGCACGGCAGAAGGCAACGCGCTGTTGCTCGCCCCCTGACAGCGCGGCGGGACGGTGGTCAGCGCGTGGTGCTACTCCGACTTGATCAAGCAGCTCCATCGCGCGCGCCAGCGCTGCGCTGCGTGCAATTCCGTTGGCAAGCTGTGGCAGAACGATGTTCTCAACCGCAGAAAATTCAGGCAGCAGATGATGGAACTGATAGATAAAGCCCACATCGCGGCGCCGCACAGCCGTGCGCGTGCCATCCTGCTTTCCGGTCATATCGATGCCCCCAATCTCAACCGTGCCGGCGTCTGGCGTGTCCAGCAGGCCGGCAATGTGAAGCAGTGTAGATTTGCCCGCACCAGACGGGGCGACAAGGGCCACGACCTCACCACGGGCAAGCTGAAGGTCGATGCCGCGCAGCACGGTGACTTCATTGGGCTTGCCGTGGTTATAGCCTTTAGTGATGCCAGACAGGCGCAGGACAGGATCACTCATAACGCAGCGCCTCAACAGGGTTCATTCGCGCCGCACGGCGGGCAGGAAAGATAGTTACAATAAAGGATAGCCCAAGCGACAACCCCACAGCAGACAGCACATCACCAAGCTCAAGCTTGGCCGGTAGGAAGTAGATGCCCCTGATCGAAGGGTCCCAAGCGTTGCCCCCCGACAGCCAGTTCACCATGCCAAATATCTGATCCACATAGAGCGCGAACAGACAGCCAAGGATCACGCCCAGCGCCGTGCCGATAATACCGGTAAACGCGCCGCAGATGAAAAACACGCGCAAGATGGAGCCTTCGGACATGCCCATCGTGCGCAAGATGCCAATATCGCGGCCCTTGTTTTTGACCAACATGATTAGGCCAGAGACAATGTTCATCGCCGCGATAAGCACCAGCACAGAGAGGATGACGAACATCACGTTATCTTCGATATCCAGCGCATTGAGAAAGCCCGAAGATGCCTCGCGCCATGTCCAGATCAGCGCGGTATCTCCGGCGGCGGCAAGAATGTTGGCGCTCAGATCATCCACATTGTCAGGATCTGCGACCATTACCTCAAGTTCGTTCACCGCCCCCTCGGCGTTGAAATAGCTTTGCGCCTCGGCCAATGGCAGGTAGGCGCGGGTGCGGTCGATGTCATAGCGCCCGGCAGTGAAGATATAGGTCACCTCATAGGCATTCACCCGCGGCGACGTGCCAAACGCGGTCTTGACCCCATCGGGAGAGATCAAACGGATAAGGTCGCCCACCTGCGCGTTCAGACTGCGCGCAATGCCAGAGCCAATGGCGATCCCCTCGTTAAAGCGGGCGATATCACCTTGGGCGGTTTGCGGGTTGGCAATACGCGGGATGGTGGCAAGGTTCTCGGCGGTGATGCCATAGACTTCCATTCCTGCATTGTTGCCCTGAAAGGTCGCCATGACCTGACCGCGCACAATCGGAGCAACGCGGGTCACACCGTCCACCGTAGCGATCTGTGCGGCAAGCGCATCATAGTCGCGGATGTTACGGTCCACAACGCCATTGGGCTGCATCACACCCATATCGTAGACTGTCACATGCGCATTAGCGCCCAGAATGGTGTCGACAAACTCTGCCCGAAATCCGGAGCGTACGGCAAGCGTTGCAATCAGTGCAAAGACCGCCAACGTGATCCCGATCAGGCTGATCCATGTCATCACGCTCACCCCACCTTCGGCACGGCGCGCGCGCAGGTAGCGCCATGCGATCATCCATTCAAACGGGGCAAAGGGAGGGGTACTTGAGGCCATGATGGTCCTTGCTCGAAATTGGGCGCTTTTCGCGTTTTGCGCAAGGTGAGGCTTTGCACGCGCAGGGTCAAGGCTTAGACCAATTGCGCCAGTCTCGTTTGCGCAAAGCGCTGCCTATGGGTAAGGGTTGGATTTTCCGGCACCATGAAATCCATGTTCTTAATCTTCGGTGACAACGACATAGCTTATACTGGACGCCCGCGCCGGAATGGTACCCGCAACAGGCCCAACAACAGTGCAAAGCCCATGCTGCCCAGAACAAAACCCACACCTGCAAAAATGAGGCCGGCAAAACTCACAGGAACGGCAGGTTGATAGGCCTGCCATGCCGATTGAGCTATTTCTTGGTCGGTGAAGCGCGCCGCGTTATAGGCGCGCATGAAAGGGCCCTGCCCCTCAAGCGCCACCAGATCACTGCTTAACCGTTCATAGCGCGCAATAGAGCGGGCCATATCAGCGCTGCGCCGTTCGAGGAACACGGTGCCCTGCATCTGCGCCAAAGCTTCATCACGGCCTAGATCAGAGGCTGTGGCGGAGGCATCAAAATCCGCGACGACCTCGCCCAGCGCATCTACCGCACCGCCCAGGCGCTGCATGTACTGCTGGGAAAACTCGGGGAATTGCGAGGTAGCGGCCGCACCGGCAAGCCCACCCGCCAAAGCGATACTGCGCAAGATCATATTCGATACACCACCTTGACCAATGCCACGCTTGGCGCGCTCATTTGTTCAAATACATACGGGCATCATACTCTACACGCCCTTCAATAACACCGCAAAACTGACTGTTTTCATCAGCCTCGGCAAGCACCGCAGATCAAAATGCCGAGAGTTGCGGTGATCCGCCATATCACGCCCAGATTGGTTAAATCCGAAATCGGCGCGAATGCCGACACCGCAAGGGCAGAACTTCGCGCGGGTGCCCGACATTGGATAAGCTTGATATTCATTCTCGCAGCCTGCCACTTTGCATCGCACTTGAACCACAGCCTACTTCGGCGTCAGCCGCAGCAGCCGCCCGTCCGAGTTATCGAGGATCAAGATGGCCCCATCGCGGTCAATCTCGACGTCGCGCACACGTATCTCGCCCGCCAAAAACCGCTCTTCCCCGACCACGCGGTCGCCGTCCAACACAAGCCTGACCAGACCACCGGGATTGAGCGAGGCGGCCAACACGTTGCCCTCCCACCCGTCAAACATAGCACCTTGATAGAAGGCAAATCCCCCCGGCGCGATCACTGGATCCCAGTAGTATTGCGGCTCGATAAAACCCGCGCGCCGCGCCTCTCCGCTGCCGACGGGTGAGCCGTTGTAGTTCACTCCGTAACTGACCACAGGCCAGCCATAGTTAGCCCCGGCAGTGATACGGTTCAGCTCATCTCCGCCCGCAGGACCATGCTCAAGCGTCCAGAGGCTGCCATCAGAAGGACGTACTGCGGCTCCTTGCACATTGCGATGTCCAAGGCTCCAGAGATCGTTGTCAAAGGGATTACCCGCTGCGGCCCCGCCATTTGGGTTGACCCGAAGAACCTTGCCGTAGGTCTTGTCCAAATCTTGTGCGAACTGCCGCTCACGATTGCTGAAATGTTCGCCTGTGGTGATGTAGAGGTACCCGCCAAATGGCACCACGCGGGAGCCGAAGTGCATTGCGTTGGGTGACGGAGGATCTTGCTCAAACACGTCACGAGCATCGCTGAGCATCGTCCCATCCGCGCTCAGAACGCCCCGCGCAGCAGCCGTGGCGGACAAGCCGCCCCCCATCGGTTTTGCATATGTCAGAAAAATCACGCGGCTGGTGTCAAAATCTTCGGCCAGCGCCACGTCCAGCAACCCGCCCTGCCGTTGAGCCAGCACCTCAGGCACACCGCGGATCGGCGCGCTGAAAGTGCCATCGCGCACCAACCTCAGCGCCCCCGACCGTTCGGTCACTAGATACCCGCCCTCCGGCAACACCGCGACACCCCAAGGGGTCTCCAGCCCGTCGGCCAATACTTCAATCTGCAAGGATACACCGCTTTGTAACGCAGGGGCACGGGTCTGTGTGGGCCACGCGGGGGTGAACTGAGGCGCATTTTTGCTACCCTGCTCTACGCCCTGCGCCGAAGCGCCCGTTGCGACACAAACCGCAGCTAGTAACGTCAGAAACTTGCCCATTGCCAATCTTCCTGTGGTTTCACCAAGGATGGCGCAAAACGGTCCGGGGTCCACCCCCGCCCCGCAAATTTGTTTTAGATACCGTGCACGGACAGACCTTTGTAGATCTGAGCGATCCGCTCAATCGCCTGTTCGGGCGGTAGCTCTTCGCTCTCCCCTGTCCGGCGCGACGTCAGCTCGATCACGCCATTTTTCAGGCCGCGCGGTCCAACCGTGATCCGCCATGGCAGACCAATCAGGTCCATCGTCGCGAACTTGCCACCAGCACGCTCGTTGCGGTCGTCGTACAGAGGGTCGAGACCCAGCGCCACAAGGCTGTTGTACAGCGATTCACAGGCGGCATCCGCTTCGGCATCGCCCTGCTTGAGGTTCACAATGCCGCAATGGAAGGGCGTAACCCCTTCGGGCCAGATGATACCCTTGTCATCATGGCTTGCCTCGATGATCGCGCCCAACAGGCGGCTGACCCCGATACCGTGGCTGCCCATATGTACTGGCACAACTTTTCCGTCAGGCCCCTGCACCTTTGCACCCATGGTTTCTGAGTACTTGGTGCCGAAGTAGAAAATCTGCCCTACTTCAATACCGCGCGCCACACGGCGACGCTCTTCTGGTACCTCGTTGAACAACGCCTCGTCATGGGTTTCATCCGTGCGGGCGTATTTCGACGTGAATTCTTGCATGACGGCAGCACATTCTTCATGGCTGTCATAGTCAATTGCACGGTCACCAAAGCGCAGATCGGTCACAGCGCTGTCATAGAACACCTCGGACTCACCGGTTTCTGCCAGCACAAGGAACTCATGCGTGTCATCGCCCCCGATAGGACCGCTATCCGCGCGCATCGGGATCGCCTGCAAACCCATCCGCTCATAGGTGCGCAGATAGCTCACCAGATGGCGGTTATAAGCATGCATCGCATCCTCTTTGGTCAGGTCAAAGTTGTACCCGTCCTTCATGAAGAACTCGCGGCCGCGCATCACGCCAAAACGTGGACGCATCTCGTCGCGGAACTTCCACTGGATGTGATAAAGCGTCAGTGGCAAGTCTTTGTAAGACCCGACATGCGACCGGAAGATATCGGTGATCATCTCTTCGTTGGTCGGACCATATAGCATATCGCGGCCCTGACGGTCCTTGATCCGCAGCATCTCTTCGCCATAATCGTCGTAGCGGCCGCTTTCACGCCACAAGTCCGCTGACTGCAACGTTGGCATCAGCATCGGCACATGGCCTGCGCGGATTTGCTCTTCGTGAACGATGTTTTCGAGCTTGCGCAGCACCTTGAAACCCAACGGCAACCACGAATAAATCCCGGCAGCATTCTGCTTGATCATGCCGGCACGCAGCATGTAGCGGTGGCTGACAATCTGCGCCTCGGAAGGTGTCTCTTTCAGAACGGGCAGGAAATAACGGCTCAAACGCATGGGGCAATCCTCATTCAACTTTGCGATTTGCCTAAGCCAAACATGCGCCCAATACAATCATCATCCCACCCCTAATCCTTCTGGCCAGAAATATCCTTGGGAGGTAACGGGATTAGCACCTCACTCCACAGCCCCCGCCGCCCGCGCCACCAATCGCAGTGCCACCTGAGTGGCCTTGCCCATGTCCTGCACCGATATCCATTCCAGCGGGCCATGTATTTCTTGCATGCCGGTAAAGATATTGGGGCACGGCAGCCCCATCTCTGTAAGGCGCGAGCCGTCGGTGCCGCCGCGGATCGGGACAGATATCGGCTCCAACCCCACATCACGCACCGCCTCATGGGCCAGATGTACAGGCGTCATGTCATTCTCCAGCCAATAGCGCATGTTGCGGTACTGGGGTGTAATCTCACAGGTAATGGTTGCCCGCGGCTCGGTCAGGGCGACGGCATCGCAGACTACGCGCAGGATTGCGCCCTTCTGCTCAAGCCCCTCACGTTCGAAATCACGAATGATAAAACCGATGCGGGTCTCGGCGGCGCCTCCGCTGATGTCGGTCGCGTGGATGAACCCTTCGTCCCCGCTTGTGGTTTCAGGCGTCATGGTGATTTGCGGCAAGGTTTCGATGATACGCGCGGCCAGATGCATGGCATTCACCAGCTTATCCTTCGCCCAACCGGGGTGGATCGACACGCCTGTGACGGTGACAATCCCGCGATCGGCCGAGAACGTCTCGTGCTCTACTTCACCGGGTTTCGATCCATCAAACGTATAGGCAAAGTCGCAGGCCATGTCGGCAGGCAGACGCGGGTCGACGCCGCGCCCGATTTCCTCGTCTGGCGTGAAAGCAAGGCGCAGTTCCCCCCGCGGGACCTCGGGATGATCAAGCAGATGCTTGGCCCCTGTCATAATGATTGCAACGCCAGCCTTATCATCGCCCCCCAGCAGCGTTGTGCCGGAAGCCGTGATCAGGTCATGGCCAACGCAATCGCCAAGATGGGATGAGATATCCGGCCCCAACCGCCGCTCAGGCGCGTCCGGAAAGGAGATGTCCCCGCCGTTATATCCCTGAATAAGCCGTGGCTTTACACCTGTTGCATTGAACTGCGGCGCGGTATCCACATGGGCGCACAGACCCATCACCGGCCCGTCCGTATTACCCGGTATCGTTGCCAGCACCACGCCATAGTCGGTCAACCGTACATCGCTAGCGCCCATTGCCTCAAGCTCGGCGATCAGAACGCGGCTCAAATCAAGCTGGCATACTGTGGAGGGCTGCGCGTGGCTATCTTCGTCTGATTGCGTGTCGATGGCGGCATAACGCATCAGGCGGGTTTGCAGTTCAGTATCAAAGGGGGTGCGCATGGGCGGCTCCTGTCAGGCTTGCCCTAACGTGCCGCGCCCGCGCGCAGTGTCAAGCTGTCTCCTCAGAGACAACATACGAATGGCCCAACAACCCCGCGCGGGCAATTGCCTGGGCAGCGGTCTCAACGTCAAGCACATCGCGTGCGCCCCGCAGGTGCTTCTCCACCGTTGTCACAGAAAGTTCGGTAAGAACTGCGATATCCTGCATGGATTTTCCGTCCGCAATCCACTCCAGCATTTCACGTTGGCGCGGGCGCAGGGGGTTGCGTTTTGACGGCAACGGCATGCGGGTGATGTTGAGATGTGCTGCAATGCACATCGCCTCGATCGCCTCACCGTGCCCACAGCGCATCCATATGCGCCTGAGACCAGTTTCGCTGCCCCATCATGCCCAAGCCCCCCTTGAGGCGCGTCGTATCCGACGGAAAGTTCAGCAAATACCCCGCCGGTTGCCCCACCTGCTCCATCTCCGCCAAAAATGCATGTTCGTCCGGAAGCAAGCGGCCAGCCTTTGCCTTCTCCAGAAACCACCCCCAAGAGACCGCTCCGTTGTTTTCCGCCATCCATCGATAATGAGGCGAACGGCGATAGAGACCTGTCTCGATGTAATCGATGAAATCCTGCTCACCCACCGTCGACAGGAACAGGATGTCCTGCAAATCCCCCAAAGACATCCCGTAGCGTGAGCGTGTCAGCCCGTATCGCACCGCAGTGATTCCAAAAAACTCCACCCACACCAGTAACCGCGCCCAGACCTCATCATAGGAAGATGCCTTCAGGATGCAGGCCATCTGGTGCAGCACTTGTTGCGTGTCCGGTTCTGGTAGCCTGGGCATCAGATTTTCTTTTGATTGTCAGGCAAGTTGCGGCAGCGACCCGCATTGTGTCCAGCCAAACGCACAAAGATCCTACCATCAAGAAAGGGCACGCCTCCCTTTGCGCGGGCATTCTCGGTATCGGCCGCGTTTGTGCACTACATGCATCCAATGTTGCCCCACTGCGCGGGTTAGCGCCGCAATTCGTGCGCTAACCCTTGAAACCGGACCGCCCATGGGCGATGTGTGAAACAACACTCAGGAGAGAGAAATGGCCCTGCCGATCAGAGACCAGATTAAGTATTGGGGCATGGCCGCGGCTGTGTTTCTGGTGATCTTGTGGTTTATGGGCGATGTGCTTTTGCCATTTGTGCTGGGCAGTGCGATTGCCTATTTCCTCGATCCGGTTGCCGACCGGCTAGAGCGTGTGGGCCTAAGCCGTGCGATGTCGACAGCAGTGATCACAGTCCTCGCGATCCTGATCTTTGTCATCATGGCATTGCTGGTTATCCCGACCCTGATTTCGCAGGCCGTGAACCTGTTCGATATTGCTCCCGATCTAACCAAACGCTTTACCGCCGTGCTAACCGAACGGTTCCCCTCCATCCTTGAGGATGGATCGACCTTGCGCAACTCTCTGAATTCAGTGGGGACAGCTGTGCAGGAACGCGGTGGAGAGCTTTTGAACACTGCGCTCAGCTCGGCTGCGGGGATCATCAATGTGATCATGCTGTTTGTGATCGTGCCGGTTGTGGCGGTTTACATGCTCCTGGATTGGGACCGGATGATTGCCCACATTGACGGGATGCTGCCGCGGGACCATGCACAAGTGATCCGCAACCTGGCCCGCGACGTCGACAAAACGCTTGCTTCGTTCATTCGCGGCATGGGCACGGTCTGCCTAATTCTTGGTACCTATTACGCCATCGCGCTGATGCTGGTGGGCTTGCAATTTGGTCTCGTGGTCGGGTTTATTGCAGGGCTAGTCACGTTCATCCCATACCTTGGCGCGCTGATCGGTGGTGCGCTGGCGCTTGGTCTGGCCTTGTTCCAATTCTGGGGTGACTGGGTTTCCATCGGACTGGTGGGCGGCGTTTTCGTGATCGGCCAAGTGATCGAGGGCAATGTTCTGACCCCAAAGCTCGTCGGTAATTCGGTCGGTTTGCACCCTGTCTGGCTGATCCTTGCCTTGTCCGTATTCGGAACGCTCTTTGGATTTGTCGGCATGTTGGTTGCAGTGCCTGTCGCTGCCGCGTTCGGCGTGATTGCGCGCTTCGGGGTCGAGCAATACCAACAAAGCCTGCTGTACCGTGGCACCGAACAAGATATCTCAATTCCAGACGAAGACATGCTTTAATATGGCGATGCAGCTAGGGTTTGATCTGCCGGTACGTACCGCGCGGGGACGCGATGACTTTCTGGTCGCGCCGTCCAATACCATGGCCGTGGCCATGATCGAGAACTGGCGCAACTGGGCGGGCGGCAAGATGGTACTTACCGGACCCGAGGGCGCGGGCAAAAGCCACCTGACACATGTCTGGACAGATGCAGCCCAAGCCCGCCTTATCCGCGCCGTTGATCTGCGCGACGAAGCTGTGCCCGACCTGGCACAGTCCAGCGTCGCGGTAGAGGACATTCCCCGGATCGCGGGTGATCCGCAGGCCCAGACAGCCTTGTTTCATCTGCACAACATGGTTCTGGCCGAGGGCCATTCCCTGCTGCTGACTGGCGTTGGCACTGTGGCGCATTGGGGGCTGACGCTGCCCGATCTAGTCAGCCGCCTGCAAGGCGCGCTCGAAGTCTCTATCGATGCGCCGGATGACGCGCTTTTGTCCACTGTGCTGGTTAAGCTGCTGGCCGACCGGCAATTGGTACCGCCGTCAGACGTGATCCCCTACCTGCTCAACCGGATGGACCGGTCCTTTGCTGCCGCCAACCGCTTTGTCGCGGCACTTGACCGCGAAAGCCTTGCACGCAAACGGCCCATCACCCGTGCGCTGGCCGCGCAAGTGCTGGACAAAGCCGAGACAGAAGCGCGATAGTACCGACACTCCTGTCTTATTACCGTTACATTTATGTTGGATAAGTACACCCATGTCCGATGCCGATTTCCTTACTGCGCCTTATGATACACCTGTTGAGCTGCCTGATCTGGATCTGGGCAGCCCTGCCCGCTTTCAGAACCGTGAACTAAGCTGGCTGCGCTTTAACTGGCGCGTGGTGGAAGAGGCCGAAAACCCACGCGTGCCATTGCTGGAACGGCTGCGCTTCCTGTCGATTTCCGCCGATAATCTTGATGAATTCTATACTGTCCGCGTCGCCGGCCTGCGCGAGCTTGCGCAAGCAGGTAACACCACACCTGCCGCCGATGGCCTTACACCTGCAGAGCAATTGGTGCTGATCAATCAAGACGCCCGCGCGCTGATGCTGCGCCAGCAAGCCGTGCTGGTAGACCTGCTGCGTGAGATGGACGACCAAAACATCATGCTTGAAGGGCTGGATGATCTAAGCGCGTCAGACAAGACGGCTTTGGATGATGTATTTCTCAATCAGGTCTTTGCGGTCCTCTCGCCACTGGCGATTGATCCCGCGCACCCCTTCCCGTTTTTGCCCAACACGGGCTTTGCGCTCGCGCTCCAGCTCGAGCGCAGCCGCGACAAGAAGCCCTTGCAAGCGCTGCTACCGATCCCCGCACAGATTGACCGCTTTGTCTCGCTTCCCGCACCTGACGGGTGCAAACGTTTTTTACCGCTCGAAGAGCTGCTGGTCCTGATGATTCCAGACCTCTTTCCGGGCTATAAACTGAAGGCACATTTCGAATTCCGCGTGCTGCGAGACAGCGATCTGGAGGTCGAGGACGAGGCCGAAGACCTTGTGCGCGAATTTGAGGTTGCGCTCAAACGCCGCCGCCGTGGCGAAGTGGTGCGCATGACCCACTCCGCAGGCGCGCCCGCCAAACTGCTTGCCACCATTATGGGCGAACTGGGCGCAAAGCCGCAGGACGTTATCGAAATCGAGGGGATGATCGGCATTGATGATCTGGCCCAGCTTGTAGGTGATGACCGCCCCGATCTGCTGTGGCCGCAATTCATTCCGCGCATCCCCGAGCGGGTGACAGACCACGACGGCGATATGTTCAAGGCGATCCACTCCAAGGATATGCTACTGCACCACCCTTATGAAACCTTCGATATGGTTGTGCGTTTTTTGCAGCAGGCCGCGCGTGATCCCAATGTGGTTGCGATCAAACAGACGCTTTACCGCACATCTCGCGATAGCCCCATCGTCGAAGCGCTGTGCGAGGCAGCGGAGGATGGCAAATCCGTGACGGCTCTGGTCGAGCTGAAGGCCCGCTTTGACGAGGCTGCCAACATCCGCCAATCGCGCAGGCTGGAACGCGCAGGCGCGCATGTGGTCTACGGATTTATTGATCTCAAAACACACGCCAAAATCTCGACCGTGGTGCGCCGTGAGGGCAGTGAACTAGTGACCTACACCCATTACGGCACCGGCAACTACCACCCGATTACGGCGCGCATTTATACCGATCTGTCGCTGTTCACCTGTGACAAAAAACTGGGCCGCGACGCGACCAAAGTGTTCAATTACCTGTCGGGCTATGCCCCGCCCGCGCATCTGGACAATTTGGCGATCTCGCCCATCACGCTCAAACCGCGTCTGCTGGAAATGATCGCCGCCGAGGCTGACCACGCGCGCGCGGGCAAACCTGCGGTGATCTGGGCCAAGATGAACAGCATCGTCGACGCCGAGGTGATCGACGCACTTTACGCCGCCTCCAACGCAGGTGTTCAGATTAGCCTCGTGATACGGGGAATTTGCGCTCTGCGGCCGGGGATCAAGGGACTGTCGGAAAACGTCCGCGTGAAATCTATCGTAGGTCGCTTTCTAGAGCACAGCCGCATCGTTTGTTTTGGGAACGGCTACGGGCTGCCCCACAAAAAGGCGCGGGTATTCATGTCTTCTGCGGACTGGATGGGCCGCAATCTCAACCGCCGTGTCGAGACCCTGATCGAGATCGAGAATGCCACCGTACAGGCCCAAATCACTAGCCAGATCATGGCGGCCAATCTGGCTGACATTGCGCAAAGCTGGGTGATGGCACCCGATGGTAGCTTTACCCGCCCGCCGCTTCCCGAAGGGCAATTTGCCTTTAGCTGCCACCGCTTCTTTATGGAGAACCCTTCGCTTTCCGGTCGCGGCTCTGCCGGCGCGTCAGATGTGCCAAAGCTCACCCACACCGAAGATTAACGCGCGCATTCCGCTAGGGTTATTGATTGACGCGGGGGCGGGTATGGGCCAGTTTGCCCCAACTTTCCGCCCCTCTAGCCGGAGCGCGCATGACCGATCCAACACCACAGCCCGCAACAGTCCCTGAAACCGGCGTTGCCGATCTGGGCATGTTCGGAAAGCCCCTATTTCAGGACCCTGGTGCGCGTGCATTGCGCCGTGTGGGCGTGGTTGATGTCGGGTCGAACTCGGTCCGGATGGTGGTGTTTGACGGGGCGGCGCGATCACCCGCGTATTTCTACAACGAAAAGATCATGTGTGCGCTGGGGTCCGGTATGGCTGACACCGGCCACCTGTCGCCCGAAGGGCGCGTGCGCGCGCTCTCGGCGATGCGCCGATTTAAGAAACTTGCCGAGGGCATGGGCCTGTCAGAGCTGACTGTAGTGGCTACCGCTGCGGTGCGTGACGCGAAAGACGGACGCGCGTTCTGCGAAGAAGTCCGCGCCGAGACCGGCTTGCGGATCTGGGTCATTGATGGCGAGGAAGAAGCCCGCCTGTCCGCACAAGGTGTGCTTTTGGGCTGGCCCGGTGCTTATGGTCTGGTCTGTGACATTGGCGGCTCATCGCTGGAGCTGGCGGAGATTTCCGGTGGACGGGTCGGACGCCGTGTGACGTCATCGCTGGGACCGCTGAAGCTGCGCGATATCAAGGGCGGAGCCAAAGCACGCGAAGCCCATATCAAGGAAACGATGAATGGCCTGGCCGATAAGATGGGCAGCCAGCGTGATCGATTGTTCCTTGTGGGTGGCTCTTGGCGCGCGATTGCACGGATCGACATGATCCGCCGTGGCTATCCGCTGCACGTCCTGCATGAATACCGCATGACACGCAAATCGGTGCGCGAAACCGTTGATTTCATACGCAAGTCCGACATGGACACCCTGCGCGTTGAGGCCGGCGTATCTTCGGCCCGCGCGATCCTCGTGCCCTATGCGTGCGAAGTACTGTCCCGTCTGGTCAAGACGTTCAAACCCAAAGACATTGCCATCTCAAGCTATGGCATCCGCGAAGGCATGTTGTATGAGCAAATGCCCCAGCGCCTGCGCGATCGCGATCCCTTGATCGAGGCATGCCGCTTTGCGGAAGACAAGGACGCACGCTCGCCGGGCTTTGGGCGGATGCTGTATAACTTCATCCTGCCGATCTACAAATCCGCCTCTGCGCCACGCAAACGCCTGATAAAAGCGGCGTGCCTGCTGCATGACGTGAGCTGGCGCGCGCACCCAGATTACCGCGCAGAGGTCTGTTTCGACAACGCCACGCGCGCCAATCTGGGCGGACTTAAACACTCCGAACGGATCTTCATGGGCGTTGCGCTGATGCACCGCTATTCCAATAAACGTGAAAACATCCGCTTTGCCGACCTGTTTGATATGGTGGACGAACAGACCCGTGCCGAAGCCGAAATTCTAGGTAAGGCCCTGCGTTTTGGCGCGATGCTGTGGATGGACAAGCTTGAAGAGCTGGGCGAAATGCGCTGGTACCCCAAGAAAAAAGAGCTCCATTTACGGTTAAGCCCAGACATGATGCCCCTGTTCGGTGAGGTCGCCGAGGCGCGCTTTAACTCGCTGGCCAGCTCACTTGGCGCGCAGGCAATCGTGAAGACCGTAAACCGCTAGAGGTCAACCTGCGGCTCAGGCTCAGCGGGCGACGCGTCTTCTGGCGCGTCTTCCGGCAGATCAGGTTTACGGCGGATAATGATGCCGCCATTCGGCAAAACTTCCGGTGCGCTGTAAACGCTCCAGTCTTCGACCTCTTCCAGAACGCTGCGCAGCTTCGGTCCCATCTCGGTGATAAACTCCTGCAAAGCCGGTCCGGCCTCTTCCATCAACTCAGCCAAATCATCCAACGCAGGTGCCATTTCCTGCATCAATCCTTCAAAGAATAGCTGCGCACCCCGTTCCATGAGCGAGGGTTCTTCCTCGGAATAAACCGGTGCTGCAAAGAGGACAGTGGCGAATGAGAGGGCAACGATATGTTTCATATCCCCTAATATAGGGGAGCGTTCGCAAGAAACCAAATTACAGATCAATGTCGAGTGTAACAGGAAAATGATCCGATGCCGTCACCAGTGCATCGCGCAATTCGGGCTTGGCCCAGCAGTCGGGATCATCCAGCGGATGCCATATGCGCCAGACCGGCTCGCGCGCGCGCAAGTTTGGGCAAACCATGATGTAATCCAGCAAAGCTTGCAAAAACCGTTTTTCAGGTCTGATCCAGAAGCGCGACGTGGTCGGCATAGCGCCCAAACGCTGCCCTAGCGCGCGCGCTGCATGCGGATCATACAGCGGGTGCGGCCCTTGGGTATCAAGAATAATCTCAACCGAAGAACGCCCGAACAGGTTCTCGAAGGCATCCAAGCCGGGGCCGTCATTCAGATCCCCCAACAGCATCAGCGGCACCCCGTCGGACAGGTGGCTTTCAATTCGGGCGCGCAGCCAGATGGCTTGGGCAAGCTGTTTGCGCCGGTTTGAGATGGCTATCTGCATGGCCTCAGCATCATTCTGCGCGCCATGCGGAGCCTTGGATTTCAAATGCGCCCCTATCATCCGAAACGCAAAGCCGCCTGCCGTCTCTACCGCTAGCTCCAGCGGTGGTTTCGAAAAAACAACACGGTCCTCTGAGGCGTCTATGTCCAGATCTATCCGCAGCACCCCATCAAAGCGTGGCGCGCCGCGTGCGCCTTTGGCGCCGGTGCCCTCTCCCTGCGGATCATGTGTCACCGTCAAAACGTCGGGATCATAGAGCATCGCGATTTCTTGCTGGGTGTCATTGGCAAAGCCCATAACCGCCGACCGTGCGCGCAGGCCAGCAAAGGCCGCAAACCGTTCAAGCGCGGCGACAGCATCATGTCTCGCACCTGCATCCGGTGCCTCGATCACCATGATGGCATCCGCGTCGAGCGCGTTGAAAACACGGGCAAGCGCCTGCGTCTGCTGGGCGCGGGTTACCTGCCAGCGCGCAGACCATCCGTCATCATTGTAAAGCCGGTCTTTCCTGTCGAAAAGGCTCGCGAACCATTCAACATTATAAGTGGCAATCCGCATTATGCCGCCTTGCCCGACAAGGTCTCCCAGGCGCGGTTGATATCGATCATCCGCTTTTCAGCCATCCTCACCGCCTCTTCCGGCAAACCGCGGGCGGTCAATGCATCGGGGTGGTTGGCGCGAACAAGTTTGCTCCACGCAGCGCGAGCTTCAGCAAGTGTGGCATTGGGCGCAATGCCCAGAACGCTATGCGGCAACGGAGAGCTATTGGGCACAAACCGCGCCCGCAATGTCTCGAAATTGCCTTCGGGAAGGGCAAATATCTTGGCCACTTCTTCCAGAAACGCGTTTTCGTTAGGGTGATAGATCCCATCCGCCATGGCGATGTGGAAAAGACCTTCCATCAGATCGCATAGGATGCTTGCATCCTCGCTGAACATCCTCTTGATCCGGCGGGCATAATCGTCGAAGCCGGCCACGTCCGTCCGCGCCATATTGAACACCCGCGCGGCGCCTTGCGCATCCGCATCCCCGATCTGGAATACCTCGCGAAAGGCTGTCACCTCGTCCCGCGTCACTTGGCCATCGGCTTTTGCCATCTTCGCACCCAGCGCGATCACGGCGATGGTAAAGGCAACAGAACGTTCCGGCGGTGTGCGCAGAAGGTCAAATACAGCCGAAAGCCCTTCGCCAGAGGTGAGGGCAGAGAGGGCTTCAGAGATGCGGGTCCATATCGACATGGCTTATCCTAACGCACGCAGGTCCTTTTGTCAGGACGCGTCGATAGGTTTGCTCATCAAAATGAGGTCAAGCCAGCGCCCGTTCTTGTGCCCTACCTCTGACAATTGGCCTGCCATTGCAAACTCCAATCTCTGGTGAAACGCGATGGCAGGAGCATTTTCGCCACTGATGCCGCCGATCATGACGTGTAGACCCTGCGCCTTTGCCTGCGTCATAGCAGCGTGCATCAATTCACGGCCCATCCCTCGGCGCGGTGCGCCTGTGATGATCGTGTGCTCTGCCGTATGGGCGTAGCCAGGTCCAGCCCGAAACGGCCCCCATGTCACAAACCCTGCGCAGGCCCCCTCCACGTCTGCCACCAGAAATGCGTCTTGCCGGTCTACCAGAAGTGAATGCAGGTCAGACTCCGTCTTCTCGACAGTAGTGAAGGTGGCTGTGGTATCGCGTATCATAGTGTTCCACAGGTCCATGATCTGCGGAATGTCGGCCATTGAGGCCGCGCGGATCAACATAATGTCGTGTGACCTGTTGGCGTCGCGATCTCAGCACGTAATTGCACCGGGCCGACCTCGAACGCGATGCGTACATCGGCAAGAACCGGCGCGAGGAGCCCGGCCAAGGATGTCGCCTCAGGATGGCGGATGGTGAAAGTCTTGATCCGGCATCCGTGCTGGGCCATGCGCGGTGCGGGGTGGGCATCGCCGATCCACTGGATCAGTGCCGGCGCGCAATTATCAAAAGGAAGCACGCCGCTTGCAGGGACGGCCATGCGCCAGCGCAGATCGCCGCGCTGTAAGTCAACGGGACGTCCAAACCCTTCGGGCAATTGATCCAGCGTGGCATCCAGATCGTCGCAGCGGCAGATCCAGTTAGTCAGGCGCGGCGCGCCTTCAAAACGGTCCAGATCAAACCAGCGCGGTCGGTCCGGTGTTGGTGCCTGCGGATTGATCGCAATCGCTTCCAGATACAGGCCGTCCTCCAACCCTAGCAAACGGTTATGCGTGTGAAAAACCGCATGTTCGCCGCCTGCCTGCAACGGCACGCCCAAGGTGGCCTCCACATGGTTTGTCGCAGCGGCGAGTATCTCTCCCGCCACTGCGATATGGTCAAAGGAGATCATCCTCGCGCTTCACGGATCAGCTTGAGGATGTCCTGCGCCGCGTTCGGGATGTTGGTACCCGGCCCAAAGATCGCCTTTACGCCAGCGTCATAGAGGAACTGATAGTCCTGCTGCGGGATCACGCCGCCACAGATCACCAGAATATCCTCTGCCCCCGCCTCTTTGAGCGCTTTGACAAGCTGCGGCGCCAGTGTCTTGTGCCCTGCCGCCTGAGAGCTAATGCCGATCACGTGCACGTCATTGTCGACGGCATCTTGCGCGGCCTCGGCAGGGGTCTGGAATAGCGGGCCCACATCTACGTCAAAGCCGATATCAGCAAAGGCGGTCGCGATCACCTTTGCGCCACGATCGTGGCCGTCCTGCCCCATCTTGACCACAAGCATACGCGGACGACGCCCTTCGGCTTCAGCGAAATCTTCTACCGATTTCTGGATCGCGGCAAAGCCTTCGTCCCCCTCATAGGCGGCGCCATAAACGCCGGCCAGAATTTTCACCTCTGCGCGGTGGCGACCAAATTCATTTTCCATTGCCATGCTGATTTCTCCCACGGTGGCACGGGTGCGGGCCGCTTCTACGGCTGCTTCCAACAGGTTCCCGCCCTCTTTGGCGCGGCGGGTCATTTCCGCCAATGCGGCGCTACAAGCCGCCTCGTCGCGGCTGGCGCGGATGCTTTTCAAACGCTTGATCTGGCTGTCACGCACGGCGACGTTGTCCACATCCAGAATGTCGATCGCGTCTTCTTTGTCGCGGCGGTATTTGTTTACGCCGACGATCACATCGGTGCCACGGTCCTGACCGGCCTGCCGCTGTGCTGCAGCTTCCTCGATCCGCAGTTTGGGCATACCCGAGGCGACAGCCTTGGTCATGCCGCCCAACTCCTCGACCTCTTCGATCAGCTTCCACGCAGCCTCGGCCATGTCGTGGGTCAGCTTTTCAACATAGTAGGAACCCGCCAGCGGATCGACCACGTTGGTCACACCAGTTTCTTCTTGCAAGATCAGCTGAGTATTGCGCGCGATGCGGCTGGAGTTCTCGGTGGGTAGGGCAATCGCTTCGTCCAGCGCGTTAGTGTGCAGCGACTGCGTGCCGCCCAACACCGCCGACATCGCCTCATAGGCGGTGCGAATGACGTTGTTGTAGGGATCTTGTTCCTGAAGGCTCACACCAGACGTCTGACAGTGGGTGCGCATCATAGAGGATTTGGGGTTCTGCGGTTTGAATTCTTCCATGATGCGCGACCAAAGCAGGCGCGCGGCACGCAGCTTTGCCGCTTCCATGAAGAAGTTCATGCCGATGCAGAAGAAGAACGACAGCCGCGGGGCGAATTTGTCCACGTCCATGCCCGCCGCAATCGCCGTGCGCACGTATTCGCGGCCATCAGCCAGCGTGAACGCCAGCTCTTGCACAAGGTTCGCACCGGCTTCTTGCATGTGGTAGCCGGAGATCGAGATCGAGTTGAACTTCGGCATCTCGTTGGCGGTGTATTCGATGATGTCCGCAATGATCTTCATCGAAGGCTCTGGCGGGTAGATGTATGTGTTTCGCACCATAAATTCTTTGAGAATGTCGTTCTGGATGGTGCCAGACAGCACCGCGCGGGAATGGCCCTGCTCTTCACCCGCGACGATAAAGCTGGCGAGGATCGGGATCACCGCACCGTTCATCGTCATGGAGACTGACACCTTGTCGAGCGGGATACCGTCGAAAAGGATCTTCATATCCTCGACACTGTCAATCGCCACGCCCGCCTTGCCCACATCACCTTCAACGCGGGGGTGGTCACTGTCATAGCCACGGTGGGTGGCCAGGTCGAAGGCGACGGAAACACCCTGCTGACCGGCAGCCAAAGCGCGGCGGTAGAATGCGTTGGAGTCCTCAGCCGTGGAGAAACCCGCATACTGTCGAATCGTCCAAGGGCGACCTGCATACATGGTTGCCTTGACGCCACGCGTGTAAGGCCCCTGCCCCGGAATACCGCCAAGATGGGACACATCATCCAGATCTTCGGCCGTGTAGAGCGGAGCAACGTCGATGCCTTCCAGCGTTTTCCACGTCAGATCCTCGACTGGGCGGCCGCGCAGTTCTGATTCAGCCAGTTTGCGCCAGTCGTCCTTGGAAGCTTGGGTCGGTTTGTTGGTCATGGGACTGTCCTTTTGTCAGTGTCCCCGCCGACAGGCTAAAGCCTGCTCTTTGGCGGGAGCGATCCTCTGTCAGTGTTGCAAGCCCGTCCGCACCAGCGGTGAGCCACATCATATCGTCTGCGTAAGCTTCACGCAGGGCGGCAGCCTGTGCTACGTCAAACGGGTTCCAGCGCCCTTCGCGCAAGGTCAAATGCGCGGGCAGCTCCGCCAGTGACATGCCGTTTTGTACCATCTTGGCGCACAGCTTTGCCACGTCGGGTGAGCGGTTAAGCCAGCTTTCCGCGTAGTACTGCGGCGCAGGTAGGCCTGTCGCTTCGGCAAGCATCTTATCAGCTTGGCCGACGAACTGCTCAAATGGCAGAATCTTGATTTCAGCCTCCGGCAAGGCACAGGCCAAATCCGTGATCACATCCCGCCAGCTGCGCGGCGCTGCGGCAAGCAGCTCGATTCGGACCGCATCCGGCACGGCATGGCCCCGCCCGACACCGTAGGCTGCGACAGACGACCACCATAAATCCTGAGCGCGAATGCTCATCACGACGCGGCTGATCCGCCCTTCAAAGGCTGCATCCAAACGCGCCATCCGCTCGCCTATCGCGGGGTAAAGCAATCCGGCGCGTAAACACGCGCGGGGCGCGCCGATCATATTTTCCTCGCTGACCAACAAGCGCTGAGCACCAGCGCGTTGGGCCTGTGCAGCATGCAGCCGCACGCGCCCCATAGCGCGACGTTGCAGGTCACGGCCGTTTAGCATCCGCGGTTTGGCAAATAACCCGTCGAATAGGCCCTTACGCAACATATCCGGCTCCCAAAGCGCGGTGCCCTGTGCGAATAGACGCGCGCGATTGCCACGCAGATAATGCTGGAAACTGGTCGAGCCGGTGCGATGCGCCCCTACGTGAAGAATGATATCCATAAGCCGTGCAATGCCTTTGCGCCATGGGGCTGCACCGGGCAGCCGTGAAAAGGAAACTGCAGCAGTCATGCGACAAAACCCCTTGCGGCGAGCTTAATGGTAAAAATGGCGCAAACCGCGTTCGCAATCGCGTCAATAGCGCTTATATAGGATGTAAAGGGAGAGCTTATGAAATCGTTGTTAGGCGCTGTTATAATTGCTGTTTTCGCAGGTAGCGGGCAGGCCCAGACCCTGTTCAGTCCAGACCTTCCGCTTATGGTTCTGCAGGCCAGTGAGACAGATTTGAGCGAATTTAAGTGGAAATACCGTCCCGTGATCGTCTTTGCCGATAGCGTGGATGACCCCGCCTTTATCGAACAAATGGAGCTGCTCAATTTAAGGGCCGAGGAACTGTCCGTGCGGGATGTGGTTGTGATCGTGGATACGGATCCCGACGCACGCAGCGATATCAGGCTCAAGATGAGGCCGCGTGGCTTCATGCTGACGCTGGTGGGCAAGGACGGCAATGTGGCGATACGCAAACCTTTCCCCTGGAGCGTGCGCGAAATTACCCGCAGCATCGACAAAATGCCCATGCGCCAGCGCGAGATCCGCGAAGCAAAAGAAGCGCCGGAAGGGTAAGCCGCAGCCAGCCCGAAGATATGATGGCTGTCAGCCACACGAACGGACGTCAACGTCCTGCATCGAGAGCTACTATCCCGCTCACTAATACCTGTCAGAACATCCAAGCTTTTGCCCGCGCCCTTTCGGGCGCGGCACAGCAACGGAGCCATCTGGATATGAGCGGCGGGAAGCATCAAAGCCTCACTCGAACTCCATGATGATGTCATCAACCGCAAGGCTGTCGCCCGCGCTGGCGTTGATCTTGGTCACCACGCCTTTGCGCTCCGCGCGCAGGATGTTTTCCATCTTCATCGCTTCGATGGTGCAAAGGGCCTGCCCTTCCTGCACTTCGTCGCCAACGGCCGCATCCAGTTTCACAACCAGACCAGGCATTGGGCAGAGAAGCAGCTTAGACGTATCCGGCGGCACTTTGACAGGCATCTTGCGCGCCATTTCGGCCTGAAGCGGGGTGCGCACGTGCACCTTGATGTCCGCGCCACGGGTGCGGATGCGGAAACCACCCGAGATTTTACCCACTTTAAGCACCAAAGGTGCGTCACCCACTGTCATCGTGGCAAGCTGGTCACCCGGTGTCCAGTTACCTGAGACCCGCAGCGCGGTACCGTCTTCGAACGTAACAGTTGCGCCGTCGTGATCAGCGGCGATGCTCACGTCAAAGCTGTGATCCTGCAACGCAACATTCCACTCGGCGCCGACTTTGCGTTCGTGGTTGTCCATACGCCCTGATACCCGCGCGCGGCGGATTTCAGCGACACGGTGCATGGCAGCTGTTGCAGCCGCGATACGGCGAAGCTCGCCCTCGGCCAGCGTCACACCCTCAAAACCATCGGGGTACTCTTCCTCGATGAAAGCAGTTGTAATGTCACCGGATACGAATTTCGGATGATCCATCACAGCGCTCAGGAAAGGAAGGTTATGGCCGATGCCTTCGACTTCGAAACTATCAAGAGCCACACGCATCCGCTCGATGGCTTCCCCGCGCGTCGGTGCCCATGTGCACAGCTTAGCGATCATAGGGTCATAATACATTGAGATTTCGCCGCCCTCGTAGACGCCGGTATCATTGCGCACGGCGGTCTCGCCTGCGGGCGCATCATCCTGCCATTTGCCATTGTCGAGCAGCGGGCCTGCGGCAATCTCGGCTGGTGGACGATAGCGCGTAAGGCGGCCAATCGACGGCAGGAAGCCACGATATGGGTCTTCCGCATACAGACGGTTTTCAATGGCCCAACCGTTGATCTTCACATCTTCTTGCTTGATCGACAAAGGCTCACCGTTTGCCACACGGATCATCTGCTCAACCAGATCAACGCCGGTGATCAGCTCGGTCACAGGGTGTTCCACCTGCAAACGTGTATTCATCTCAAGGAAGTAAAAGTTCTTGTTTCCATCGACGATGAATTCGACGGTACCAGCACTGGTGTAACCCACCGCTTGCGCAAGCGCGACGGACTGCTCCCCCATGGCTTTGCGCGTCGCTTCATCTAGGAAAGGCGACGGTGCTTCTTCGACAACCTTTTGGTTGCGGCGTTGGATGGAGCATTCACGCTCGTTCAGGTAAATGCCGTTGCCGTGGGCGTCACAAAGCACCTGAATTTCGATGTGGCGCGGCTGGGTGACGAATTTCTCGATGAAGATACGGTCATCGCCGAAAGAGTTCGCCGCTTCGTTCTTGGAGGATTGGAAGCCTTCGCGGGCCTCTTCGTCGTTCCAAGCGATCCGCATCCCCTTGCCTCCACCGCCAGCAGACGCTTTGAGCATGACAGGGTAGCCAACCTGGTTGGAGATTTTCACCGCCTCGTCCGCATCCGCAATCAAACCCATGTGGCCCGGCACAGTGTTAACACCCGCCTCTTGAGCGATCTTCTTGGAGGTGATCTTGTCGCCCATCTTTTCAATGGCACCAACTGGGGGGCCGACAAAGGCAACACCAGCCGCGCTAAGCGCTTCTGCGAATTTGGAGTTCTCGGAGAGGAAGCCATAACCGGGGTGAACCGCCTGCGCGCCAGAGGCTTTGACCGCCGCCATCACTTTGTCGATCACGATATAGGATTGGTTGGCAGGGGGCGGGCCTATGTGGATCGCCTCATCCGCCATTTGCACATGCAGCGCCTGCTTGTCGGCGTCCGAATAGATCGCAACGGTTTGGATGCCCATTTTGCGCGCTGTCTTGATGACGCGGCAGGCAATCTCGCCACGGTTGGCGATCAGGATCTTATTGAACATATGCTTGTCCCTTTTGGTGGTGAAAGAGGTTGGTGAAACGACAGAACCCGCGCAGGCGTAATGCCTGTGCGGGTTTTGCTGTTCGTACGAATGCGGGCCGAAGCCCGATTGTCAGATTAGTTGCATTTGACCAGTTTGCTCTGGCAGGCAAGAACGTTTGCCCCTGCGCCCAAAGCGGCGCCTTGTGCAATGCTGCCACTCGTGACGACTGCTGCGCCTGCGCCAATAGCCGCGCCGCCAAGAGCCTGATCGCCCAATGTGTCACCACAAGCCGCAAGGCCTGCAGCTGCTGTAAGCGCGAGAATAAATTTCGGAAAGCCCATTGCCTAAATCCCTTTTTAATGTTGTTCGCAGTACCAACGCGCGGGCGGTTGTTACGTTCCCGCCCTTGCCGTGCAAACAACCCCAAAAGGACGGGCAGCGCGGCTGGGGTACTTGCCTGCTGCCCATCAAATGAGGGGGTTTCATTTTGAGACGGGAAACGCACAAAGCAGCTACCCTGACGCGTCACCATCGTCACCTTGGCCACAAACAGAGCCACTGCACACCCCATGCGACACACGCGGCGGCTGTCGGCTAAGGTCTGCCTATATGTGAAGAGGCTGCGCAAAAACATGCCGATCAATCTTCCACAATATGCGGATAGGATTGTTTTGCGGCGTGCAAATCGATGACCAGCATCGCTTCGTAGTCCGAAGCATCAAAAGGGTCCGTCGCAGGGATGACCTCACGGCCATAAAGCCACGACAAGCGGCCTACGTCCAGATTGCCCCGCTCGAACGGTTCAGCACCGAAATGCTCCCAGAGCGCCTTAAAGAACGCCTCGTCCGCCCGGCGGTCAGGTGGACGACGATCCGACCTGCGCTCACGACGGGTGAGTTCGGTGGCGCCTTTGGGATTGGCGCGGCGGAGGGTGAATTGAAAATCAGTGCCGGGCAGACGGCCCGGAAATCCTCGGTGTTTGAGCATGTAAGCTAGTGCCATGCTGCGCCCTCCGCGATGAGAGGGCGGGTCAGGACGGACGCGAACGCCCGTCCTGCTGATTGTCGCTTATTTGTATTTGCCTGTGTAGACGGGCTCTTGGCTGATCGGCTCTGGATCAACCACGACAAATTCTTCGACCTGCTGCTCGCGTGCACAGGCAGCAACCAAGACCATGAGGCCGAGAGTTGCCAACAATTTGATGTTCTTCGACATCTGTAGCTCCTGTAACTTGTTGTACGGGACGGTTTATCGAAACCTGCCATATTTCCCGCAATTAATGCAGGCCGCACACATGTACGGCCTATGGGCATCATACCCAAGTCCGAAGCGTCTTGATATGTGGATAAAACTGTGTCCAAATTCTGTTACTCCAAAGTCGCAACTGTGCGAGGCGATTGATACCGCGCCGCAAGATATTGTGTATACATCAAAAATCGTCCCATATGCAGACACCGTCCTCCTCTCGGAAGGACTCGAAATACTGGACTGCGTCAGGATCGGGCTGTCCAAATTCCGTGATCCGGTCCATGAAAGAGATCACGATCTTGTCGGCAGTCAGCGCATAATCTGCCATGTACCCCATAGCAAACGTCTGGCACAGGTGCAGCATGTCTTCGCCTGCCGTGTCATACGTGATCTGCCCCTCGCCAGCAGCGATTTGCGGCGCAAGATAGCGAAAGCGAAGCCATGTGACGGTCTCCTGCGCATCCACCAGCACCTCGTGAAGCGTGACCTCTTGTCCAGATGGCACTTCGGCGGCGGCCAGAGGGTTAGCAAGCATTGCAAGGGCAGCAAGCAGTCTCATGGCGCTTCCGCCGTATGTGTAGCAAACTCGGCAGGCGAGACGATCTCGATCAATTCCATATCGTCCGAGTGGCGGACCTCACGGTGGCGGATGCCTGATGGCTGCAACACGCACGATCCGGCACGCAAAACGTGCTCTCCTTCGCCTTCATATTCAAATACCACCCAACCTTGGGTGACATAAACCATTTGAAAATCCAGATCATGGGTGTGCCACGTGCCCGGGCTTTCCATACCCGTCACGGCACGGATCACATGCGCGCCGAACTTACCATCGGTTGCCTCGGTCACGCCAAGCTGGCGATACTCGAAGAAGGGGCGCAAGCCAGCGCCCTCGAATGCGCCGCTGTCGGCGTGGCTGATGGTGAAGCCGGGTGTCGACCAAAGGCTCATACGCGGGCTCCGGCAATCAGTTGTTGCGCAGTGCCTTGATCAGCTCGTCCTTGTCCATGTCCGAGCGTCCGTCGATCTCCAACTCCTGCGCGCGCGAGTAAAGATCGTCCTTGGTCCAATCCTCGTAAGGTGGCTGACTGGCCCCCTTCACTGATGGATCTTGCTGGTCGTTGGCCTGCGCATTGGCAATCGCGGCGGCCTTCGACTTGGACGCTCCCTGTTCGCGCAAAGCTTCGTAGGTGTCGTCGTCCTTGATAGAATTTCCATGATTTTTGGTCATTGCTGTCTCCTTTAAAAGACAACAACGATAGACAGGCGGCGGTTCCCGCCTGTGTGACCTTGATCAATGAATTGACAGGACGCATTCCGTACTCCTACAGCGGAATGTTGTCGTGTTTTTTCCACGGCATGTTGGACTTCTTGTTACGCAGGCTCGCGAAGGCGCGGGCGATACGCTTACGCGTGCTACGCGGCTGGATCACCTCGTCGATGAACCCGCGCTCGGCGGCGACGAAGGGGTTAGCAAAGCGCGCTTCATAGTCCGCCGCGTGCTGGGCGATCTTTTCAGGGTCTTTGAGGTCCGCGCGATGAATGATCTCTGTCGCACCCTTGGCACCCATCACAGCAATCTCGGATGTGGGCCACGCATAGTTGAAGTCAGAGCGCATGTGCTTGGACGACATCACAACATACGCACCACCGTAGGCCTTACGGGTGATGACAGTGACCATCGGCACAGTCGCTTCGCCATAAGCGAACAACAGCTTCGCGCCGTGCTTGATCACGCCACCGTATTCCTGCGAAGTGCCAGGCAAGAAGCCGGGAACGTCCACGAGTGAGAGGATCGGAATTTCGAACGCATCGCAGAAACGCACAAAGCGTGCAGCTTTGCGCGCGCTGTCAATGTCCAGCACACCCGCCAACACCATTGGCTGGTTGGCAACCACACCGACGGAGCGGCCTTCGATACGGATGAAACCGGTGATGATGTTCTTGGCGAACTCTTCCTGAATTTCGTAAAAGTCGCCCTCATCAGCGAGCTTCAGGATCAGCTCTTTCATGTCGTACGGAGTGTTCGCGCTTTCTGGCACCAGCGTGTCGAGCGATGGCTCGATCCGCTCTGGATCATCAAAGAACGGCCGCACAGGGGGCTTTTCGCGATTGCTGGACGGCAGGAAGTCAACCAAGCGGCGGACCTCTGCCAGCGCCTCGACGTCGTTCTCGAACGCCGCATCTGCGACCGAGGACTTGCGCGTGTGCGTGGATGCGCCGCCCAGTTCCTCTGCTGTGACCTGCTCGTTGGTCACAGTTTTAACCACGTCAGGGCCGGTCACAAACATGTAAGAGCTGTCTTTGACCATGAAAATAAAGTCGGTCATCGCAGGGGAATAAACCGCACCACCGGCACATGGGCCCATGATCACGGAAATCTGTGGCACAACACCGGAGGCTTCGATGTTGCGCTGGAAGATTTCACCATAGCCCGCAAGGCTGTCCACGCCTTCTTGGATGCGCGCACCACCGGAATCGTTAATCCCGATGATCGGCGCGCCGTTTTGAACGGCCATATCCATGATCTTGCAAATCTTCTTGGCGTGCGTTTCGGAAACCGAACCACCCAGAACGGTGAAGTCTTGCGCAAAGACATAGACGAGGCGGCCATTGATGGTGCCCCAACCCGTCACAACGCCGTCGCCCGCTGGCTTTTCCTGCTCCATACCGAAGTCTGTGCAGCGGTGAGTGACAAACATATCGAACTCTTCGAACGAGCCTTCGTCCAACAGAAGATGCACACGCTCACGCGCGGTCAGCTTGCCGCGCCCGTGCTGAGCGTCGATACGGTGCTGACCCCCACCAAGGCGCGCTGTGTCGCGGCGATCGTCAAGCTGTTGCAGAATATCTTTCATGGACGGCTCCTCCCAACGGATTATCTTGCCGTTTGTATCCGAGAGGCCGCAGGAGACAAAGTGCCATTTAGCAACTTTGCAAAGTATTTTCAGCGACCTATCTGCAAATTGCAAAATAGCTAATTACGCGCGGTAAAACCCAAGCCCTATCGACAAGCCCAAATTGCCGACCTAGATAGTTAACAATGCAACAGATCAGAGAAGATCTCCAGCCGGTAAAGCTCGGCGATCGGAGAACCCCGCCACACATTTTGACATTAATCTTGCTAGCCGGCATGTCGGCTTGCGTGATGAACATGTTCCTGCCGAGCCTGCCCAGCATGGCTGCCCATTTCGAAACCGATTACGCGGTCATGCAGCTTTCTGTGGCGGTCTACCTCGGATTTTCGGCTATCTTGCAAATTTTTGTCGGTCCGTTGTCGGACAAACTGGGCCGTCGCCCCGTGATCCTTTGGGGCTTGATCCTGTTTTTGATTGCCACCGTGGGATGTATCTACGCCCCCTCAATCGAGGCATTCCTGACCTTCCGGATGATGCAGGCCGCCATCGCCACTTCGATGGTGCTGAGCCGTGCTGCGGTGCGCGACATGTATGCACAAGATCAGGCAGCTTCGATGATCGGATATGTCACGATGGGCATGGCCGTGGTCCCAATGATCAGCCCTGCCATTGGCGGCGTGCTGGATCACTGGTTCGGCTGGGAGGCCGTCTTCTGGGCATTGTTCTTGATGGGTGCGGCCACCCTTTGGTTGGCTTGGAGCGATATGGGCGAGACTGCGATTACTTCCACCAAATCGCTCACCGCGCAGTTTGCCGAATACCCCGAACTTCTGCGCAGCACGCGGTTCTGGGGTTACGCATTGGCCTCCGGTTTTAGTTCGGGCGCGTTCTTTGCCTATCTGGGCGGCGCTCCCTTCGTGGGGCAAGAAGTCTTTGGCCTTACGCCTGAAAAACTAGGCCTGTTTTTTGGCGCGCCTGCAGTGGGCTATTTCATCGGCAACTTCCTGACCGGTCGCTTCGCCCACAAATATGGCGTGAACCAGATGGTCCTGTGGGGCTGTTGCGCCAATGCCTTTGGTGGCACGATATCGCTGCTGATATTCGCGGCAGGCTACGGCACAGCATTCAGCTTCTTTGGCTTGATGACATTTGTCGGCTTGGGCAATGGGCTTACCATCCCCAATGCCACGGCAGGCATGCTGTCGGTCCGACCACATCTGGCGGGCACGGCATCAGGCCTTGGTGGCGCGATCATGATCGGCGGCGGTGCGGGCCTTAGCGCATGGGTGGGTGTCTTGCTCACACCGGAATCAGGCGCATTCCCGCTGCTGTGGATGATGCTGGTCACTGCGCTGCTCGGCCTTGTGTCGATTTTGGTGGTGATGCGCCGTGAACGGAGTCTGGCACAGGCCTCAACCTCCCCCTTGTGAGGGCGACTTTGCAAAGTTAGTCTTGGCGCACAGCTAATTTGCAAAGGGCGCCCGATGGCCATACAAAAACTTTATGCAGGCAGCAAGCTGCGCGAACAGCGCCTGCGCGTCAGCCTTACTCAAAAGGACTTTGCAGCCCGTCTGGGTGTCTCCCTACCCTATCTGAACCAGATGGAGAATAACAACCGGCCTGTATCTACGTCGGTGGTCTTGGCGCTAGCGTCCGAATTTGGCATGGATGTGACCGAGCTTAGTTCGGGCGACAGCGACCGGCTTGCGAGCGATATGCAGGAAGTGCTTGCAGATCCTCTTTTCGCTGGCTTGGTTCCTCCGGTCGCTGACGTGCGGCTCACCGCCTCGAATGCGCCGGGCCTTGCGCGGGCCTTTATCTCGCTGCACCAAAGCTACCGTCAGGCGCATGAACGGCTCGCCTCTCTGGACGAAGCATTGGGGCGCGAGGATTCCCGCGCCACACCAAGCCCGTGGGAAGAGGTCCGTGACTTTTTCCACTACTGCGACAATTATATTGATGCCGTAGACCGCACCGCAGAGCATTTTGCAGAGCGCGCCGCTACGCCTGCGCACATTCGCTCGGTTGCTCTTGAGGCGCTGGCAGCGGCTGGTTTAACCGTCGCATTCACCGATATGGATGCGCTGCGTTTGTTGGAGCCTGAACGGGCAATTCTACACATCTCGGCCCGCGCCAAACCCGAAACCCAAACCTTTCAGCTTTTGCTTCAGGTCGCGCTGACCAGACAGGACGCACTGATTGAGGCCACACTGGATTTGGCGCGGTTCCATTCGACCGCCGCGCGCGACATCGCCAAGATCGGTCTGGCCAACTATTTTGCCGGTGCAGCGCTCCTGCCCTACCGTGCGTTTCAGGCCCATGCGCAGACCTGCCGCCATGACCTCGAAGTTATGGCCCAGCATTTCGGGGCTTCGATTGAACAGATCGCCCACCGGCTGTCCACCTTGCAGCGCCCCGGCGCCAAGGGCCTGCCCTTTTTCTTTGTCCGCGTTGATCAGGCCGGTACAATCACCAAACGCCACTCTGCCACGCGGTTGCAGTTTGCGCGCTTTGGTGGAGCCTGCCCCCTGTGGAACGTCCACCGCGCTTTTGAGACTCCGGGCCAGTTCCTGCGCCAACTCGCTGAGACGCCAGACGGAGTTCGCTATATCTCTATTGCGCGGGACATCTCCAAATCAGCTGGGCGCTTTGGCGCACCAACACGGCGATTTGCCATCGCTCTGGGGTGCGAGGTGCGACATGCTCCACAGCTTGTCTATGCCGATGGTCTGGACCTAAGCCGCGATAGCGCGTTTGAGCCGATAGGCATCTCCTGCCGCATCTGTGCGCGCAAAACCTGCCATCAACGTGCCGTGCCACCGTTGGAGCGCAATCTGATCGTGGACCCCGATCGACGTGACATACTGCCCTACCGCGTGGATTAAATCCGCGATTTTCGCCATCCTGCGGCGCGGGCCTCTGCTTCGGAGCAGAACCACAGTTCACCCTTGTTCAGACTGATTCTTGTCTTGTCGTAATGCTTCTGACCGGGAACGTGATAGATGCGGTCCCCCTTGGCTGTCATATTTCCTTTGATTTTGCAGTTACCATTCACCAGCGGCTTGATCTCTGGCTTACCCAGTCTTCGGTGCTGTTCTGGCGTTTGCATTTTGACAGCGTGCAATCCGCGATCACGTGCGGCTGCTTCACGCTCCAACGCCACGTAGTCGGCGCCATACTTCGGATAAGCAAAGGCCATGCCCTCACGCACCAACCATGTTCCCACATCCTCGCCCAAGGCAGTACAACGCGCCACAGTCCGACCATAGCGATCCGTGTCCAATGCCTCACAATTTGCGGTCACGCCAGAATAGCGGTCAGAGACCACTTTTGTAACCCAGCCTCCACAGGCCCAGTCTTTCCCCTGCTTTGTCTCGCAAATCTGGTCACTTTCGGGCGCATCAATCGCATGCAGCCGCACCTTTATGCCCGCAACTTCGAAGGTATCACCGTCAATCACACGAATGGGCCCGCTTAAGCCAACCCCACTCCAGTTCGCTTGCAGGTTGCCACCGGAAAACCCCAGCGCAGCAATGCCTAATGTGAACAAAAGCGCTATCCGCCAGCGCCGCGCGATATATGAAAATGAAACAGCCATCAGGACTGCGTGTGCACAGGCTTCATGCCAACAAGCTATTACGCTTCATGCAAAAGGTTAACAAAAAGTTAACGGGCGCCCATCAGACGCCCGTTTCATAAACCTTTATCGTTGCTGGGTCTGCCACTCCGGATGAATCCAGGGTGTGTCGTTTGACGCAGCCAGAGGCTCCTTGCCCAATACGTGATCCGCGATCTTTTCGCCAACCATGATCGAGGGCGCATTGAGGTTTCCGTTGGTAATCCGCGGGAAGATCGAGCTGTCTGCGACCCGCAGTCCCTCGACCCCGATCACACGACCTTGGGCATCCACCACTGCATCCGGATCATCCACGCGGCCCATTTTGCAGGTCCCGCACGGGTGATAGGCGCTTTCGGCATGCTCGCGGACGAAGGCGTCAATCTCAGCGTCTGATTGCACATCAGCACCCGGCTGGATCTCGTGCTTCACAAACGGCTTGAACGCTTCCTGCCCAAAAATTTCACGCGTCAGGCGGATGCAACGACGCCATTCCTCCCAGTCCTGTTCTTCAGACATATAGTTAAAAAGTATCTTAGGCTTGTCGGCAGAATCCGCCGACCGCAGCGACACACGCCCGCGCGAGATCGAACGCATTGGCCCCACATGCGCCTGAAACCCGTGACCCTCTGCCGCTGCTTGTCCGTCATACCGCACCGCAATGGGCAAGAAGTGATACTGGATGTCGGGGTACGCAATACCCGCGCGGCTGCGGATAAAGGCGGCGCTTTCGAACTGGTTCGAGGCGCCCATGCCCTTTTTGAAGAACAACCACTGCGCGCCGATCACCGCCTTGGACAGCACATTCCAGTGCTTATAAAGCGTGATCGGCTGGCTTGCGGCCATCTGCATATAGACCTCAAGATGGTCTTGCAGATTGCCACCCACACCGGGCCTGTCGGCGACAACGTCAATGCCATGTTCTTTGAGGTGATCCGCAGGGCCAATTCCCGACAGCATCAGCAGCTTTGGCGAATTGATAGAGGACGCCGCAAGGATCACTTCACGTCGCGCCCGCAGGATTTCGGTTTTGCCGCCGCGCAGCACCTCGACCCCAACAGCACGTCCATCTTCAATGACAATGCGTTGCGCCAACGCCCGCGTGAGCGAGACGTTCTCGCGCTTAAGCGCGGGACGCAGATAGGCGTTGGCCGCAGACCAGCGGCGGCCGTTGTACACCGTCTGCTCCATCGGGCCGAAGCCTTCCTGTTTTTGGCCGTTGTAGTCGTCTGTCGCCTCATAACCCGCCTGTTTCCCCGCCTCGACAAAGGCTTCGAAAAGTGGATTTTTTCGCGGGCCCCGGCTGACATGCAGGGGGCCATCCTTGCCGCGCCAGTAGCTGTCACCGCCATGGCCCCCGTCGTGCCACGTTTCCATGCGTCGGAAATAGGGCAACACGTCGGCATAGCTCCACCCGTCCGCGCCGCTGTCACGCCAGTGGTCATAATCCATCGCATGGCCACGGACATAAACCATGCCGTTAATCGACGAAGAGCCGCCGATCACCTTTCCACGCGGTACAACCAAACTGCGCCCATCCAGATGCGGCTCAGCCTCAGACATATAGCCCCAGTCGTAGCGCTTCATGTTCATCGGATAGCTGAGTGCCGCAGGCATCTGGATGAACGGCCCCGCATCGGTGCCGCCATGCTCAATCACCAGCACGGTTTCCCCGGCCTCGCCCAAACGGTACGCCATTGCGCAACCGGCGCTACCAGCGCCAACAATGATATAATCAGCTTCCATAATTCTCACTCACCTCTCGTGATTCTGTGGCGGGTCAAGGAGGCCGCAGGCCCCCGGCGAAAGCCGGGCTTGTCCTTGAGGCGCCACAGAATCGCACCCAGACTTGGCAGGGTGACTTGAGGGTCACATTGATCCCTCAAGCACCTCTCAGCAGAAAGGCAAACACCCCTCGACCCAAACTGCCGCATATTTTCTGCTAGAACGCTGGCACCCATCTCCAAAAATGGAATGTGCGCCAGCGCTCCGGCAGGTCACGCCCCCTGCTAGAAGGGAGCTTCCAGATCACCCATCCGCACGTAGACGGATTTGATCTGGCTGTAGTGTTCAATCGCCGCTTTGGAGTTCTCGCGACCCACACCAGAGGCTTTCACCCCACCAAAAGGCGCCTCGACGGGCGCATCGTTGTAGGTGTTGATGTAGCACGTACCCGCTTCGAACCCTGCCGCAACACGGTGCGCACGGCTTAGATCGCGGGTGAATACACCGGCGGCCAGACCGAATTCTGTGTCATTGGCGCGCGCCAGAACATCGGCTTCGTCCTCGAAATCCAGCACCGCCATGACGGGTCCGAAAATCTCTTCACGGGCGATGGTCATATCGTCGGTGACATCAGCGAAAACCGTGGGCTGCATGTAGAAACCCTCGCCCTCGATGGCCTTGCCGCCATAAACCAGCCGCGCACCTTCTGCTTCGCCTTTGGCGATATAGCCCAGCGCGATGTCCATCTGCTGCTTGGAAACCATCGGACCAAAGCTGGTCGCGGGGTCCATCGGGTCACCGATCACCGCATTTGCCAGACGCTCGGATAAACGCTTGAGGAACGCTTCCTTGATGTCTTTGTGGACGAACACGCGCGTCCCGTTCGAGCAGACCTGACCAGAGCTGTAGAAGTTGCCCAAGATCGCGCCGGAGACTGCGTTTTCAATGTCTGCGTCCTCGAACACGATCATGGGGGATTTACCGCCCAACTCCATCGTGACGTGCTTCATGTCGGCAGCCGCTGCGGCATAAACTTTGCGGCCAGTTGGCACCGAGCCTGTGAGGGAAACTTTGTCAACGCGCGGGTCGGTCACAAGTGCGGCCCCGACGTCGCCAAAGCCCTGGACCACATTATAAAGTCCAGCAGGCAGACCCGCTTCATGCAGAATCTCGGCCACTTTCAAAGCGCACAGCGGCGTTGTCTCGGACGGCTTAAAGATAACAGAGTTACCGCAGGCCAGCGCCGGTGCGCCTTTCCAGCAAGCGATCTGCGTGGGGTAGTTCCATGCGCCGATACCAACGCAGAGGCCCAGCGCTTCGCGGCGGGTATAGACCCAATCTTCGCCCAGTTGGATGTGTTCGCCCGTCAAGGTTGCAGCCATGCCACCGAAATATTCAAGCGCATCCGCTCCAGAAGTCGCATCCGCAACGGAGGTTTCCTGATACGGCTTGCCGGTGTCGTAGGTCTCTAGGACTGACAGATCATGGTTGCGTTCACGCATAATGTCAGCGGCGCGGCGCAGGATACGGCCGCGCTCGGTGCCGGTCATCGCGGCCCAGCTGTGCTGCGCCTTTTTTGCTGCGGCTATGGCACGCTCGATGATCGCGGGCGTGGCGGCATGGACAGTGGCAATGACGGCACCGGTGGCAGGATAGATCACCTCAATCGGTGTTCCTGCGGTGTCTTCGACATATTCGCCGTCGATGAAATGGCTGGCGGTAGGTTGGGTGTTCATGAGTTTCTTTCTTGTCAGATGCGGCCCCGTAGGGCGTATCCGCGCGGGGCCTTTGGTTTCAGAAGCTACGCGTTAGTTAAGCGGCGCGGCCTGCCCATCAAGGATGGACAGTTTGTGACGTTTTACGAAGAACATATAGGCAAGAGCGGCGAGGTAGATGCCGATCACCAAGGTGCCGACCCACTGGATCTGCAACCACTGGCTTTGGAACAGCAGTGTCAGCACAAACAGGCCAACCGCATTTGCCAGCACATAGGACACTGTACCAAAACGCTCTGTCGTGAGGTTGAGGTTGTCCGTGTACAGACGGATCAGCGAGTCAAACGAGTTGATCACAAACACGATGCCAACAATGGTCATTGCCCAGTTCGGCAAACCAGCAGTCCCGATCCCGTTGAGGTGGTAGAAGTAGAGAACGGAGAACCACAGACCAAGCGGGATGGAGGGGAAGATCAACAGCGACGCAAGCAGCTGCCATGTCTTCAGACCGCCCACAAAGCGGCTTACAAACTGGCCGATCATGATGGACCACGCAAACCACCAGAACAGGTAGAACTCGTGGTAGTCTGTCAGCGGGATGATGAACTTGTGCAGGTTGGTAAAGTAACCACCGATATCGCTGCCCGAAGACGCCAGATCACCCACTGTCATGCCCGCATTGAGGTACATGTAGAGGATTAGCGCAAAGAACAAGAAGGTCGAGCTGACCGAGAGGACTTTGACGAACTTGATGTCAGTCGAGCTGAAGGCCGCCACGAGGATCACAAGGAAACAGATCACGTAGAAGACCGGCAGGATCGTCTCGCCATCGCCTACTTCGGCGATATAGTATGGCATGTAGATCAGGAACAACGCGCCAGTGAAGGCACAGGTCGTGATGATCACGACGTTGTTCAGCAGCTTAACGGCCGGAATTTCAAAGAACTTGACCCGCGGTTCGATCGCACAGAAGTAGAATGTGGTCAGGAAGTAGAAGGCCCAGATCAAAAAGCCCCAAAAGCCGAACTCGAGCGCCAGCGGATTGGTGAAGCCATAGGCAGGCTCTGTCGCCGTGTCCGCGTAAAGCGGGAAATCGAACGCCAGAGGGAACATGATCAGCCCGACATCAAGGCCGGACGTGAAGAGGATGGCGATGAACACAAACAGCGACACAGGTTGTGTCCCCGTCAGCGTCAAATTCCACCATTTGATGGTGCAGAAGATCACCAGTGCGAAGGCAAGGATCGCTCCAAAGGAGATGATTGAGGTTAACATTTTCGTCCCTATTGGTTGTTTCGGGTGCTTTCTTATGCCCAGCAGACCTGCACCCAACGGGGCTGCCGGTATTTGTCACTCTCCGCGCGGAAAGCGTTTATTCTCTTCGAGCACGTTGAGGTCCATGTGGTTGCGCATATACGCCTCGGAGGCATCGCGCAAAGGCTGGTAGTCCCACGGATAGTACCCGCCCGAACGCAGCGCCTCATAGACCACCCAGCGGCGGGCCTGAGATTTGCGCACGTCAGCGTCATAGGCATCCAGATCCCAACGGGCCTCCGATTTGGCGCGCAATTGCGTCAGTGTGCCTGCATGCGCGGGCACCTCTGCCAGATTGCGCAGCTCATGCGGATCAGCCTCAAGATCGAACAACTGGTCGGGGTCCAGCGCACAGCGGTTGTATTTCCACTTGCCATAACGCAACGAAACCATCGGCGCATAAGACGCCTCGGCTGCGTATTCCATCGCCACAGGATCGGTCCGTTCAACGCCCTGCCCCATCGGCACAAGGCTGGTGCCTGTCGTCCACTCTGCAATCTCTGACATATCTACGCCTGCCAGTTCGCACAGGGTCGGGCAGACATCGATATTGCTGACCGGTGTCTTAAGCAGGCCCGCTTCCATCTGCGGCGCTGCAATCATCATGGGTACCCGGGACGAGCCTTCAAGAAAGCTCATCTTGAACCACAGGCCACGCTCGCCCAGCATATCGCCGTGGTCGGAGACGAACACGATGATCGCCTCTTGCCGCGTGTCTTCCAGCGTCTGCAAAATCTTGCCAATCTTGTCGTCGAGATAGCTGATGCTGCCGAAATAGGCACGGCGGGAGCGTTTGATATCTTCTTCGGTGATGTCGAAATCACGCCAGTTGTTGGCGTCAAAGATACGCTTGGAATGGGCGTCGTGGGCATCATAGTCCATGGCGGGAATCTCGGGCAGCAGGTGTTCGCAATCCTCGTAGAGGTCCCAGTATTTCTTGCGCGCCACATAAGGATCGTGGGGATGGGTGAAGCTCGCCGTCAGGCACCACGGGCGCTTGTCCAGCCCACGCGACAGCTCGTATATCTTGCGCGTGGCCTCATAGGCGACGGCATCATCATATTCCATCTGGTTAGATATCTCGGCCACGCCCGCACCTGTGACGCTGCCCATGTTGTGATACCACCAGTCGATCCGCTCTCCCGGTTTGCGGTAATCCGGCGTCCAGCCGAAATCAGCGGGGTAGATATCCGTAGTCAAACGCTCTTCGAAACCGTGCAATTGGTCGGGGCCGACAAAATGCATCTTTCCTGACAGGCAGGTGTAATAGCCCGCGCGGCGCAAATGGTGCGCGTATGTCGGGATGCTGGACGTGAATTCTGCCGCGTTGTCATAGACGCCTGTGGCGCTTGGCAACTGGCCGGACATAAACGCCGCCCGCCCCGGCGCGCAAAGCGGAGAGGCAGTATAGGCGTTCTTGAAACGGGTCGAGCGCGCAGCAAGTTTTTTGAGGTTCGGCGCATGGAGCCAGTCAGCCGGGCCATCGGGAAACAGCGTCCCGTTGAGCTGGTCAACCATCAGGATCAGGATATTCGGCTGGCTCATGCGGGGGTATCCAATAAATGAGAGAGGGTATCGAGGGCAGCCTGACAGGCGGCGTCGCCCGAGCCGGTGTCCGACAGGGCCGCACGCAGGTAAAGCCCGTCAATTAAGGCTGCAACCACTTCGGCATGGGCTTGCGGCGTGTCACTGATCGAGCGCAAGGCATGGGTCAGATTGGTGCGCAGACGTGACTGATAGATCGTCAGCAAGCGCTGGGTTTCTGGCTGTGTGCGCGCGGCGGCATAAAGCGTCATCCATGCGCTTACCGTTGCAGGCGCAAAACAGGTTTGGTCAAAACTTGCGATGATGATGGCATCGGCCCGGGCGCGTGGAGTTTTGGCACCAGCCAAATGATGGCGTACTTGTTCGCCATATTCCGCCAAAATGTGCCGCATCGCAGCAAGGAAGATCTGGTTCTTGCCGCCGAAGTAGTGGTGCGCAAGGGCGGTGGACATTCCAGCCGTCTTCGCGATCTGGCCCACAGTAACGTCAAGCGATTGCGCCCGCCCGATTTCCGCGATCGTGGCCTGCACCAAAGAGGCACGGCGCAGAGGTTCCATCCCTAGCTTCGGCATGAGAATCGAGGCTGTTCAATCATGCCACGGAACCTGAAGGCTTTATATTGATCCGTCAATCAATAAAAAATCAGCCCTTCGTCGCTGAGGCATCCGGTGTAACAGGCCGCCTTAGCATGGCCTCGCGCCATGTGATGAAAGTCACCGAGCTAAGGATGACCACACCACCAATCACCACCCAGATGTCCACAGGTTCGGCAAACCAGATTGCGCCCAACAAGGTCGCCCAGATTAGCTGCAAAAAGGTGACCGGTTGCGTCACGGTCATAGGTGCCGCCGCAAAGGCTAGCGTCATTGTATAGTGCCCAGCCGTGGCAAAAACGGCAACCGCGGCCAAAAACAACAACTCTTGGCCCGTCGGTGTGATCCAGTCGGCGATCGCGAAGGGCGCCAGACCGATCGTGACAAAAACCGATAGCATCGCGACGACGATGCCCGGCTTCAATTCGTCGACAAGAACCTTGGCCACCAGATAGCTGCCCGCAAAGACAAACGCCGCAATCAACATCGCCAAATGGCCCGAGCTGACCTCCCGAAATCCGGGCCGCAAGATGATAGCCGCCCCGACAAGCCCCAATACCACAGCGACAATGCGCCTCGCGGCCAAGCGTTCCCCCAGAAAGAGAGCGGCTCCAACGGTCACGTAGATCGGCGCGAGGTAGTTCATCGCGGTCACTTCGGCGATCGGGATGCGTACCATCGCGTAGAACCACAAGATGACGCCTCCCGCATGGAAGATCCCTCTCAAGGAAAACAATGTCCATTGGCGGCGCGTCAGGTGCGCTGCTCGCAAAGCGCCGAGCGATGGCAGCAGAAAAACAAGGCCCATCGCATAGCGAAGAAACGCAGCTTCGCCCGGAGGCAGACGCGGCCCCATCGTTTTGACCAATGCAGTGACCATGATAAAGCAGCCACCGGTCACAAGCATCCAAAAGATGCCGACTAATGAACGTTGGGGATCGCGTGTTGCCATGCCGCGAGATGACCGCAATACGCGAACCTATGCAAGGGCTTAGTTAAAAAGAAGCGACGCCGAGATGGCCCACATCGTTAAGGCAATAATACCGTCTAATACGCGCCAGCTTAGCGGTTTCGCAAAGATCGGCTGCAACAGACGCGCGCCATAGCCTAGGGCGAAAAAGAATACGACACTGGCCAGCACAGCGCCTGCCCCGAATGAAAGCCGTTCCTCATACTGCGCCGAGATAGAGCCGAGCAGCACCAGCGTATCGAGATACACATGCGGATTGAGAAAAGTCAGAGCCAAAAGGGTCAGAACGGTTTTGCGCAAGGATGCCGGTGCATGGCTGTCTGCCTGCAAAGTTTCGCCCCCACGCCACGCGCTGACAGCATTGCGCCAGCCGTAGACGATCAAGAACGCCGCCCCGCCGTAGCGCATCAGTGTTTCGAACCACGGTGCGGCTTCGGCGAGCGCGCCAAACCCCGCCACCCCCGCAGCAATCAACACCGCATCCGACAGCCCACAGGTCAAGCAAACCCAGAACACATGCTCGCGCCGCAACCCCTGACGCAAAACGAATGCGTTCTGCGCACCAATCGCCACGATCAACGAAAGACTCAGCAAAAATCCCGGTACAAAAGACGAAACCATTTCACCGCCCTTCCATGCTGCACATTTGGGCCGCCATATCCCCCAAGCACAGGTGTGTCGACCCGCTCACAAAGCGGTCACAGAAATGCGTTTTGCCCGTGATGGACGAAAAGACTAATTTGGGCGTGAGAAAAGCATTAATATTTCCTGCGCTTTTCAAAGCTTTGCGTTGAAACTGCTAAATCGCGAAATATTTCGCTCACTCACGTGAAACTGAACGACACCCTCTAGCGTATATACTCATAAATGCCTATCTGCCCCAGACATATGAAGGACGAAGCAGATGACCGACAAGACAAAGAAGCTGGAAGTCAGCCAGGACGAGTTGGATCTCATCGCGAACGCGCTTGAGACACAGACAAAGATTTTAAGCATGCAAGCAAGCGCCGGCGGCCAAGGAGCGCTTGCGCGTCTGAATGCTGTTAAGCGGGTACTGGCAACAGTAACCACGCAGCGTGAAAAAACGCGTCGCCGCCCCGCCGGAGCCAGCGGACTGGGTAACTTGTTGCGCATGATGGGCCAAACGACCTGAACCGACTTCAATTGGCGAGAATATCCAAACCGCCCTTAGGGGCGTTTTTTTTATTGGGCGACGTCCTGCCAGACATGAAAAAACCGCCACGCTTGGCGTGACGCATTCTCACTTATAGGACACAGTTGGCGTCCAGATTTTATCTGGGGGCCTTATTTATAAAGTTGTAGGAAGCGCGGAACGTTGCGCCTCGTTCACCAGATATCAGGGGCTTAGGCTGTTTCATGCGCGCATAAATTTGCGCGAGTTTAGAGCATATAATATCGCGTCACACCGCAAAGCTCCTTGAACAAATGTGATGCAATATCGCGGCACAAACCGGACCTTGGTGCTTTGCGCAGCTAACGGTAGGAATGAGCCAACATCGATTTATTATGCGCGAAGCAGGAATGCCAGCTTTTTCGAGGATGCTCAAAACGACCACCAAGGGCTAATCTGCTTAAAGTCTTTCAATCCCACCAATGCCAGCATATGTTTTCGCCAATTGCCAGTAGATAGTTAGTGGATGGATGTAAGGTCTAAGAATGAGCGAAGTTGAGGGAATTTACACTGCATACTTGACCGGTGCGGCAGGACAAGGAATGGCTATGTTCGTGTTCAGAGACGGAAGAATTGCAGGAGCTGACGTTGCAGGGCTGACTTTCTCAGGGAATTACAAAGTTAATGACTCGCAACTAATAGGAAAAGTAAGCTTTCGGATGCCCGCAGGATCGGTGTCAATAACCTGAAGTGGTCCGGCAAAATTGGACAGCGTGCTAAGATGTATCCAACCCGAAC
>NZ_JBALVJ010000155.1:0-3825 GCF_036961165.1 Sulfitobacter sp.
AGCCATTCATGCGCAGCGCAGCATCCGTCACAACGGGCTCCAAGCCGCCATTCGCCGCGGTGCCATTATTTTGACGTGAGGAGGCGCGCGGCTTCGTCTAATGTCTCGACGAGCCCACCCAGAAACCCGTCCGCCGTCACATCAATCAGCGCCTTGCCTTCTTCGTCCTGAAGCGTGAAGGGCTGATCCTCCAACTTCTGAAGCTCCCGAAGGCTTTTCCCGCCACCGTGTTTGAGCACGTTCGCGGTAAGATAGTAATGGTAAACGCTTTGGGCGAGATCGGTGTGGCCTTCGGCTACAAGCTTGTTGCGCAGTTTCACAAAGAACGGGCCGCGGGCGAAGTGGTGTTGCAACCGCGCCTCGAAGGCGGAGACTGTTTCAACAGTCACCGCCTCGATTTCTGCAGCATCCGCTTCGGGATTGTTCGCAACTGCTTCGGCGTTTGCAAGAAGTTGGGCAACGTCTGGTAGGTCAGTCATGGCGTATTCCTTTAGGAGGTGAGTTCACGCCACAACCGGGCTTTGATCTGCGTCTTACTTGCTTAAGCTCGGGAAGTAATCCTCGCATTTGCCCTCGCGGTAAACATCTGCCGTACAGCAGTGCAACCCGCCGCCAAAGGCGTAGGCATCGCGCAGTTCGACTTCGACAACCTCCATACCCAGCTTGTCCATCTGCTCGGCCTGATAAACCTCTGACTTTTCAACGCAGACGGTTTTAGGGTCTAACACCAGCACGTTCATGCTCAGCCATGTGGAGGAATAGCACAGCGGTGGTGGCGAGTTGTGCGCGGGCTGTGCTGCGTCCACAATTTCCCAACCGTTGGCCTCAAACATGCCGCGCTGGTCTTCGGGCAGACGGCGCTGCGGGTTGTTGAGGATCAGGCCGGGGCGCAGCGGTGTGAATGTCGCGTCGATATGGATGGGGTAGGGATCACCGGGGAAGTTGACCGTATGCACGCGGTGGTCGGGGAAGTGGCGGCGCAGCCATTCGATCCCTTTGAGGTTGGTGGTGAACCCGTGCTGCACAACCAGATCGCGGCCAAAGCGCAAGACATCTGCCGCGTCGAACAATGGCTCTTCTTCCGTCGTCACAAAGTGGCGCTCTTCTGCCCACTTCAGGCGTTGAGCGTTGCCGATTTTGTCGTTGAGATAGTCGGGATGGTAATCCGCATCTGTAAGGCGCGGCTTAGGTGCGCTCTCATGGCGGAAATTCGGATCTTCGTTGAAATACTGCTGCATCAGGGGGCGGTAGTTCAAATACTCGAACCAGCGGCATCGATAAGACATCGTCGCTTCCAGCATCTCGGCCCCGACGGTCAGCAGCACGTCGCGTGGCGGCATGCAGCCGAACTGGCTTTCGGTGTGAAAGTCGGGCGTGGTGGCTGGCAGGGAATGGTCGATACAAGTTGGCCGATCCACGCGGACGCCGCGCTTTTCGAGCATACCAGCAAAATTATCCAGCAACTCGTTGGCGCGGTCGATGGTTTCCTGCGGACGGCGGCCCCACTGACCGCGCATATCGCTATCCTCGGGCACTTTGGCATCCAACGCGGGTTCTTCCGGCGGGATGTGGCAATCATCAGCACGGCCAACGATGACGTGTTTGAGCGGGTCCCACTCGTTCCAGCTGTTGACCACCGTTTTCTGCATGATGCGCTCCCTGATAAATTTATGATCAAATGGGTAAGAGCAAAGCGGCCCCTGTGCAAGCGGCAGTGATAGCGGCATTGCCGGAGGGCAGGCTTCGTGCAACCTTGATTTCAAACAGGGAGAATGATGATGGCGCTTTGGGAAATGGACGGTGTCGCGATTGCGGCGCAGATCGCAAAGGGAGAGGTCACTGCGCGCGAGGTGACTGAAGCAACGCTGGCAAGGATGGATGCTGTAAACCCCGCGATCAACGCCGTAGTCGCGCGTGATGATGTAGCAGCGTTGGCAGCGGCGGATGCGGTAGATGCAGCACGGGCCAATGGCGCGCATCTGGGCCCTATGGCAGGCGTACCTGTGACGACCAAGGAAAACGTCGATCAGGCCGGCTTTGCGACGACCAATGGTTTGCGCATCCAGAAGGACCTGATAGCGCAGGCGGATAATCCTGTCGTCGCCAATCTGCGCAAAGCAGGGGCAGTCATTGTCGGGCGCACGAATACGCCGGCTTTTTCGCTGCGCTGGTTTACCCGCAATTCCCTTCACGGTCATACAAAGAACCCGCATAACCCGCGGATCACACCGGGGGGATCATCTGGTGGGGCGGCTGCGGCAACGGCGGCAGGTGTTGGCGCGATGGGGCATGGTACCGATATAGGCGGCTCTATCCGCTATCCTGCCTATGCATGTGGGCTACAGGGAATTCGGCCGACCTTGGGTCGCGTTGCTGCGTGGAACCCGTCCAGCCCCGACCGCCATATTGGCGCGCAATTAATGGCGGTATCAGGACCACATGCGCGTTCAGTGCGGGATCTGCGGGTATCGCTCACGGTCATGGCAGAGCCCGATTTGCGCGACCCGTGGCATGTGCCAGTGCCGATGGACGGACCTGACTATCCGCGTCGTGCGGCCTTGTGCATCTCTCCCGAAGGCCTGCAGACGCATCCTTTGGTAGAGATGGCGCTGCGTGAAGCATCCGCGCGCTTGGTTGATGCAGGCTGGCAGGTGGAGGAGGTGGCAAGCCCGCCGTTCCGCGAACCGGCTCGCCGTCAGGCGCAACTGTGGCTCGCAGAGATGGCACGCGGCGCGCAGGCAGCGTTTGCGCACGAGGGTGATGCCGATGCAAACCATGTATTGGCGGAGATGCACAAACTGACGCCTGTGCCAGACCTGAACGAAGTATTGGACGCGATGCAGGCACGCGTCTGGTTCTTGCGTGAATGGCAGCTTTTTTTGGCGCAGTACCCTGTCTTGATTTGCCCTGTGTCCGCCGAGCCGCCGTTCCCCGACCTGCTTGATCTAGAGGATTTCCCCCGTGTGATGGAAGCACAGCTGACGCAGGTTGGACTTCCGTTGATGGGGTTGCCGGGAATGTCGGTGTTTACGGGTTTTACTGACAGTGACGCAGGGCGTGCACCGATGGGTGCGCAACTAATCGCTGGCCGCTACCGTGAGGACATTTTGCTGGATGCCGCTGAAGCGATCGAGGTCCGTGGTGCCCCAATAAAGGTGGTCACACCCTAACCCAGCGGGCCTAAAGGTTTGGGGAATGTCCGGAAATCGTATTGGTCCGCTTTGAGCCCGAAGTGACAAATGCTGCGCGCGACACGAATGCCTTCTAATCGAAACAAGATGGCGTCGGGGACCTCAGGTCTCTGAGGAAAGCGTTTGAGTGTCGGAACATTCGTAGAAACCTGAGGATCAAATCTCTGAGGCATAACCTGACACAACCACAACAGTTTCGCCGGGCAATTCGATCTTTGGCGTCAAGGGGGGACGCCGTCTTTTGCCTTTGTCTTCGGGCAAATAGACTTGGCGTTAGTCGGATGATCCGCCATCACCACCAAAGTCATATCCAGTACCAGTCATTCCATAACTATTTCGGCTATCTGGGCTCGTCCGTAACGCAAGGATACTATCCTTGCCTCGCACTTTAAAAAGGCCGTTCCTGCACCACTGCCCGATAATGAGGACTACAGCACCTAAAGAAGTGATAAACAGGACCAGCAGCCAATGGTCCTGCAAAGCTGCCGGTATCAAGTCCTCAAGTTCAAGTAGCACCATGATCGAGATCGTTGCCATGCCAATGAACGTGACAACGCCACCGACCAACGAAAGGACTCGCGCATGTAAAACGCACAGCAATAATGGGCCGCAGAAACGGCTGCGACATAGCGCA
>NZ_JBALVJ010000156.1:0-3818 GCF_036961165.1 Sulfitobacter sp.
CGTTCGGGTTGGATACATCTTAGCACGCTGTCCAATTTTGCCGGACCACTTCAGCACATGCGGCGCGACGTTGGCAGACCAGTGACAGGCCGGACAGGTGACAATCACCACATCACGCGCTGTCAGATCGGCTATGCGAATCTCGAACTTTAAACCAAGGATCGAAGGTGCGTAGGGCATGGCACCATTTAGCGCTATGTCCCCTAAATGTTCTATAGCGAATTTCTGCCTAGATTGAGCAATTTGCCGCTTATAACTCAGGTGGCATTGCGGCGTTAACCAATCGGTAAGACCTCTTAACTTATTCGTAAAATATAGAGGAGAAAGTTATGAAAATTGATGACTTGCTGGAGCAAACACTGATCGCCGCCATGATAGCTGAAAGAGCGGGCTATAGTCACACACGCTCTGCACTTCTTGAAATCGCAAAGCAGTTGCAGAAAGAGCGCGTTGACGTAAGGTCATCCATTGAAATCGGCAATTTCTGTCTGCCTGTGCGACTCAGTTAATAATCTGTTTACCAAATTTCATGCACCTTCTGATTGTAACAGGAGTGAGTATAATATGAAAACCGTAAAATTTATATTTGATGTCTTGGCCGATCTCGCCAAGTTTGCGAAAAAGAACGAGATGTTTGACTTAGAGAGCGCAATCTTCGAAACGCAGCACGTCGCCCGAAATGAGATCATGCAAAGAAAAGAGGATTCAAACTATCGAGCGGTGATGGATGCTGTATTTCCAGACATAAGAGAGTTGAATACAAGTGACACCACGAAGTGATAATCTCAATCGAAACCCTAGCAACGCGAAGAAGGTCAGAATAATCCTAATTCTAACACTTGGTATGTGCTAATTGTCGGCTACCGGTACGCCTGAGCAAGGCGAGACGCTTTCGGCGGTCTCGACGCTGGACGACGAAGACGGTGTCGGCACGCTCTCGTATCAGTGGCTGCGCGACGGGACTGCGATTGATGGCGCGACCTCCGCGAGCTACGCGCTGACACCGGCGGATGTCGGGGCGGCGATGTCCGCGCGGGTGCCCTATACGGATGGTTCAGAAACCGACGAAGAGAAGACCAGTACTGAGACGGCAGCCGTTACATCCAGTGAACCACCTTGCGACGAGGAAGGAACAGGCGGTCCGGATATATTCGTTGGCAAAATTTTTTGCACCAAGTTCGACGGCCTCGGTCGAAATGACTCTATTACGGGCGGTCCGGGCGGCGATGGGGACGACACGATTAATGGCGGTGAAGGCAATGACAAACTGCCCGGCGGCAGCGGCAACGACGTCATCAATGGTGGTCCCGGAAATGACCGGATCGGCGGCGGTGATGGCGACGACTCCATGGTTGGTGGCGACGGCGACGACGGTGGCGGCGCGGGCCCGGGGAACGACACGATCGAAGCCGGTGGTGGCAATGACCGGTTCAACGCGGGCTATGGCCAAGAGTATATCGACATGAGGGCGGGCGATGACATCTCCGGTGCCAGCTTCGGCAACGACACGATGTTCGGCGGCGACGGCGACGATTTGCTGACCGGTGGCTATGGCAATGATGAAATCCATGGCGATGCGGGTGAAGACACGATCAACTCCGGACTTGGGGATGACACCGTGACTGGCGGTGCGGACGCGGATCAGTTCCTCTTCAATGCGCTCTTCGGCGGCGGCACCACTGTGATCACCGATTTCGAGGATGGCATCGACACGATCCGCGTGGTTGGCCTGCGCTACCCTCCCGATCCGGTCGGGCGTTTGGATATTACCAACACAACCATCGATAAGGGTGAATTCGCGGGTCAAACGGGGGTCGCAATGAGCTATGCCGATCACACGATCATTGTACTGGACACGGCCGAGAAGGACTTCAGCCCGAGCGATTTCACCGTGGACGATTTCCTGTTCGTCTGAGCCAAAGCGCGGTCTTGTCAGAAGAAAGAGGTTAATCGATGTGTTTGAACAGGTTGTCGGCGTTTTCCAAGTGGTTTTCCGGCTGTGCTACGTCGCCATCACTATGGGCATCGGTTGGCGAAAACAGGCCCGATCTGGGATTTTCCCGTCAAGCGATGAATGCGGGCCGCGGCTGGTGTTAGCGAGCGGCCTAAAAGCCCGTGACCCGGTCATTGAATGGTCGAAATGCCGCGCGATGCACGAATGGCCGGTTCGACGGGCCGCGCCGCCGCATCGGATTGACTATTGAATGTCCGCTGTGGGCCTGTCAGGTCCCTCTGCCAGCGCAACTTTGCAAATTCCGCTTCCTGCGCATCGCTGCCGTTTGACGCCGATGTAACATCTGTTACTCTGCGCTTTTTTTACCCTTCGCCGCGCCTTGCATCTTGGTCAATTTTTCCAGCTTGGAGTCGGTTCATGACGTGAACGTCAAATTCATCTGACGTTCCACACCGACGACCATTCCTGCCACAGCGTTATGCACAGATTCCCGCTCCCCCCTATTGCTCCCGATCCCGGACGGATGCAGATTGCACGCATGAGGCGAGCATTCCTCAATCAGAGTCATCATAGGACGACTCATTTCGTGCAGAAGTGTTGAAAAAGGCGAGCTTACGCCCTGACCTTTTGCGCCCGGAGTTTCCTGTCGTGCCATAAAAAATGGTCAGCAGGGCACAGGCATGGTCTCTCCCTTGACCGAATTGAGGAGGGAGTCGCCGTGGCATTACCACCGCGCGTGTTTTTTTCGCTTTATGAAGTCTCAGTCCGCTGGGATTGTTCCGTCGCCGATATCGCGGGATGGGCGTCACAGGGCAAGCTGAAGATCATGACGGGGATCGGACTTGTCGGTGCTGTCAGACGAATGCGAACCAGTCTCAGTTCTCCGGCAACCTCAATCTGTCAGGCTGCGCAGAGACCGCGCCACTCGGTAAGAGCAGCGGCGCGGTTCAGCTTGAAATTTGATCGGATGTAAAGGTGGCGCTCCGCGTTGAAATGGTTGTGGACTGAGCCGTGAACGGCAGCGAATTTCTGTAAAGTTCGCATCCGTCTAAAGCGAAGCATAGCCCGTTCTCGCCTTCGAAATGGCTGGTGTGAATTCTCAGCCCTGTTGTTTTTCCAGCGGCCGGTTTCTTGCCGATCAGCGTTGCCGATCTCCTTCATCGCCGCGCCGTAGGAACGCAACTTGTCGGTGACGAAGATATGTGGTCGACCATGACGTTTCATTGTTTTTCATAAGAATTTCAATGCTGCCTTTCGATCACGGCGCTTTGTGACAAAGCTTTCCAGGACTTCCCCCTCGTGATCCACAGCCCGCCAAAGATAGTGCTTCTCGCCGTTGATCTTCACGAACACCTCGTCCAAGTGCCACTGCCAATTTGAATATACACGCATCTGGCTGACCCTTTTCTTGCGAATCTCTGCGGCAAACAGCGGGCCAAATCTGTTCCACCAAAATCGAACCGTTTCGTGGCTGATGTCGATGCCGCGTTCGTACAGCAGGTCCTCGACATTGCGGAGCGAAAGTGGAAATTGAACGTACAGCATCACGGCCAAGCGGATGATCTCAGGGCTCGTTTTAAAGTAGCGAAAGGGGCTGCGTTTTGTCATCCCACGACGCTAATTTCTCGCCCTGCCCGCCTCAACTTATTTTGCTCTGACAGTGCCCGTCAGCTTGCACCATGTTCTAGTTGCAGACACGGCCGCCAATCTTCGGTGTGAAGGGAAATACATCAATCTTGATTATGGCCGTCGTGTTCCCCACTGGAACCGTAATGGCTTCTGCTAGGCCACCTCCGCGCTTGTCGGGCCCGGTGAAGTGGTCCGGCAAAATTGGACAGCGTGCTAAGATGTATCCAACCCGAAC
>NZ_JBALVJ010000001.1:0-247161 GCF_036961165.1 Sulfitobacter sp.
CAGATGCATCTTAGCCAAGCCGCAAAACTGTCCTAAAAAGCAGGACCACTTCACAAAAGATTTTTGAGAACAGGGCCATACATAGTAGTTAAGGTTGATGAGCCTGTTTAAGCTAAGCATGCAATACGAAGGACAACACAGGCACAGGTTGAACGCAGTCTTGGTGCTACCAAGTAAAGGGCGTATCATAGCAAAGCATCAAGTATCACACTGACAGAATGGTGACTGTGGACCTACTAAGTTTGGATGCGCCGACAGCTGAAGAACGAATGGGTTTGTTTTTAGGTTGATCCATGACTTTAGCTTACTCGGTAATTTGAAACGTAAACTTGTCAATCTCCCGCTTAAGTTGCTCCACTGTGAATCCAGTCTTAAAGTAGCTGGTATGCGTAACACCTACCTGTCCATGGCCGACGAGAGCCTTAACCATACTATCCGGCACATCGGCTTGGCTAAGCAATGTCACCATAGAGTGGCGTAGACTATGAAAGACTAGTGTATCCTGCTTCAGTGCTAGGGCAGGTAAGAACTTTTCATTGAACCAACGGCCTACGTTACGACCATACCCATTTTGAGCACTGTACGAAAGCGATGGAAACAATCGGGCAGCCCCACTTCTACGGCCATCGACAAAAGCGAGAAATCCAGTATCCAGCAAACGTTGATGGACAGGAACCAACCGTCGGCTTGCTGCCGTTTTGAGCGTTTTCTCATCATCATCGTTGATGTCTATGCACCAAGTGCCGTTAACCTGACGTACGTCGCAAGTATGAAGCTGTGCCACTTCGTTGAGCCTTGCTCCGGTGAACATTGCAATAAGTGTGGGCCACTTGTGATCGTCTTTTCTGACAAGGTTCGCTTGGTTCGCCGTCAGATGCCCGAACATGAGGCCAAGCTGTGCGGCATCAAAGGCTGCACGTTGCTTAGTGCTGTCTCTCGTTTTCTGCGGTAGTCGCGTGCCTGTGAATATGTTCTCATCCATGTGGCCATTGTTTACTGCCCATGCGGCAAAAGACTGGAAGGCGCTAAGATAAGCGTTCACTGTCCTAGTCGCCAATTTAGGCACATCGGCCACTAACATCATATCAGCAAGAGATAAGTCTCGTGTGCGAGGGTCTTTGCTTCTGTTTTTGGGCAATCTCGCTACCGTTGCCTTGACCATGCGTGCATCAGCTTTGGTCAACTGTGATGTTGGCTTGTTGCCAGTTATCACTCCGAGAAGGTCCAACGCATCATGCTTCTCACTTATGGTCTTTGCGGCCCATAATTCTCCTCGCTGTCCCTCTGACATGTAGTCTTTCACGGTCATCCGGTAGTCGACTGCTTCTGGTAGTGTGTCAGTGGGGATGACGGCTGCACGCGTCGTCTGCGGTTGATTTTCAATTTCGTAATCGTCTAAGGAGGTCTGGTAGTTCAAAGCGGCTTCTAGCAAGCTGCGATAGCCTTTTCGGTACTCAGCCAACAATAACGCGTCCTCCTTGGTGGACAAGTCGCGGACGCCTCTAAGCGTCTTAAAGCGGCTCAGGAGATCGCTACCGTCTTGATCGGGCTGGAGAGCTAGCTCGTGCCATATATCATCGTCCACGAAGCCTATGGAGCCTCTGAGGGCTTCCTTGGCGGCGTCTGATACATCGCCCTCCAGTGAAATGCGATCTTTGTATTTCTGGAGCACCGTACGAAAGTGGGTTTCGACGTGCTGGCGCATTTCATCATATCTCATAGCCTGCACCGTTGGCTGTGCCAGCAGAGCTTGTCCAGAGACGATTAGCATGCGTGACAAGCGCTGTGCGGTGCGGGGCAGGCGCGTTTTGAGCGACAGGCGGACGTGAATGGCCTTGCGACTGGTCTCAGTGCACCTTGGTAGGGGCCAGCGGAAGTAGAAAATGCCGTGTCTGCTTTGGCTTAGGTAAGAGGCGTTTCGCATGGTTGATGGCCCACCATTATGGCACACCAAAGCGTCACGCTGTCTAAGCAGTTGATATAAAGCAAAATGGTGGGCGACCCTGGAATCGAACCAGGCGTGCGTCTCCGCGAGGGAGTTACAGTCCCCTGCCACACCTTGCGGCCTGTCGCCCACTGGCGCGGTGATTACCTGCGGCTCTGGGGGGCGTCAACCTTTAAATCTGCAGATTGTTCAGGATTTCACAGAGGCTTTGATCTAACGCTTGTTTGCGCGATTGTCCTGCCTTGTCGTGCAAGGCTTGGCGCGCGCGGCGCAAAGAGGTAGACCGACAGAAACGCGCGCAATCTTAGGGGGCGGCAATGAAGAAACCCAAATGGGTCGTAGAAAAAGAGCAGGGTAAAAAGCAGGAAGGGCGTGAGACGCTTTGGCTTTTTGGTCTGCATGCGGTGCGTGATGCGCTGATGAATCCAAAGCGTGAGAAATTGACGTTGATGGTTACGCCGAACGCGCTGGCTAAGCTGGAAGAGGCTGTCGCCGCCAGCGGAATCACACCGGAGGTCATCGATCCGCGGAAATTCCGCCCTCCGATTGATGCGGGATCGGTGCATCAGGGTGCTGTGCTTGAGGTTAAACCTCTGGATTGGGGCCATATGGCCGATGTGTGTATCGGCGACGCCGCACCTCGGGTGATCCTGCTTGATCGGGTGACTGATCCGCATAACGTGGGCGCGATCCTGCGCTCGGCAGAGGTGTTGGGCGCGTCAGCAGTAATTGGCACGCGGCACCATTCCGCACCTGAAACCGGCGCGCTGGCCAAAACCGCCTCTGGCGCGCTTGAGCGGCAGCCGTATCTGCGTATCCGTAATTTGGCCGATGGCATCCGAGACCTGCAGAATATGGGCTATCTTGTTCTGGGATTGGATGGTGAGGCTGATATCACTATCGAGACTGCCGTAGAGGGAAAGCGCGACCGCCCCGTGGCGTTGGTGCTGGGCGCCGAAGGACCGGGTCTGCGTGAAAAAACACGTGAGACGGTGGATGCCTTGGTGCGTATTGACGCAGGCGGTGATTTCGGCTCGCTCAACGTCTCAAATGCAGCGGCAATCGGACTATATGCTACACGTGAGCATAAGTAGGGAGCGCCGCCATCGCCCATCCGACGAAAATAGCGACCTGCTGCCATTGCGGTACGCGGGCGCTGCTGCGCCTTGATGTGGGCCACCACACATTGACATGCGGGGCCTGTGGTGCACCATTGCAACGCCTCAAGGCGCTGCCGGTGGTACCTGCGCCTGCTCAGCCTGCCATCAGCCACCAACGGGTCACGCCCAAGCTGCGCAAACTGCCAAAGGCCAAGCCTGTCAAAAAGCGCAAGAGCCTGTTTCGCAAGTTCGCCGAGGAAGCCTTTGATCTGGTTGAGGATATCTTTGATTAAACTGGCATTAATCGGCGGTTTCTTGCGCAAAATGGTGCTGTGCAACATCTATCGGCATGATCCCCTTTTATCGTCGGCTGACGAGCTTACATATAAGACACCGACCGGCTTGGAACATCCGGCTCGTTTTTTGTCCCTGTTCCGACTTTTAACCTCCCAGTATATTCTGGGAGGTTTTTTTATGCGCGCATGGCAGCTAGGATCACAGCATGAGCTATACAGATGCATTTTTGAAAGACATCCTGACCCGCACCAAGCGGGTCGCGATTGTGGGTGTCTCCGACAACCCTGTGCGCGCAAGTTATTTCGTGGCGCGCTACCTGTCGCTTAAAGGGTATAAGATCGTGCCGGTGAACCCGATGCTGGCGGGGAAATCGCTTTTTGGCGTTCCTGTTGTGCCGTCACTGGCCGAGATCGAGGGTCCGGTTGATATGGTGGACATCTTCCGCCGCTCCGAGGCTGTACCGGAAATCGTGGATGAGGCGCTTGAGCTTTTGCCCGACCTGCGCACGATCTGGATGCAGATCGGTGTAGAGCACCCAGAGGCTACGGCACGTGCAGAGGCGCGCGGGATCGACGTGGTCCAGAACCGTTGCCCCAAGATTGAGTATCAGCGTCTTTTTGGTGAGCTGCGCATGGGCGGCTTTGCGACAGGCGTTATTTCAAGCAAGCTATAGATGCCCGGCCAAAGCAGGCGGAAGGGCGTCAGCGCGATGCTTTTTCTGCAATGCCGGAGCGGGACTGGCGGCGGGCAAGTTCGGCCATAACGTCGTCCAGAGGCACATCGCGGGCGGCAAGCATGACCAGCAGGTGAAAGAGGACGTCAGCAGCTTCACTGGTAAGCGCTTTCTTGTCGTCTTTCACGGCCTCTATGATGGCCTCAATGGCCTCTTCCCCGAATTTTTCCGCACATTTCTCTGGGCCGTTGGCAAGTAGTTGGGCTGTCCAGCTTGAGTTTGGATCAGAGGCCTTGCGGTCAAGAATTGTTGCGTAGAGATCGTCAAGTGTCATGAGAGCCTCATTGGGATGCCTGCAGCGGCCATGTGCTGTTTGGCCTGCTGGATGGTGTATTCGCCAAAATGGAAGATCGAAGCAGCCAGCACCGCCGATGCGCCGCCTTCGATAACCCCGTCCACGAGGTGATCAAGGTTACCAACTCCGCCGGAGGCGATAACCGGCATGCTCACCGCGTCAGAGATGGCGCGCGTGAGCGGCAGATTGAACCCTTGTTTCGTGCCATCGCGGTCCATGGAGGTAAGCAAAATTTCACCCGCACCTTTTTCCATCATGGTAATGGCAAACTCGACCGCATCTATGCCTGTGGATTTGCGGCCGCCATGGGTGAAAATCTCCCACTTACCGGGCGAGACTGTCTTGGCATCAATGGCGGCAACGATGCACTGGCTGCCGAACTGGTCAGCGGCACGCGCAACCACGTCAGGATCGGCCACGGCGGCAGAGTTGAAGCTCACCTTATCGGCGCCAGCAAGCAGCAAGGCACGCACATCAGCGGGTGTGCGGACACCGCCGCCGACAGTCAGGGGGATATAGCAATGCTCGGCTGTGCGGCGCACCAGATCGAACATGGTGCCGCGATTTTCGTGGGTTGCATGGATATCAAGGAAGCACAGCTCATCCGCGCCAGCCGCATCATAGGCAATAGCGGCATCAACTGGATCACCTGCATCGCGCAGGCCAACGAAGTTGACGCCCTTGACCACACGGCCATCGGCGACATCGAGACAGGGAATGATGCGGGTTTTAAGCATGGTCAGAGCCTACTGTTTGTTAGTTGCGCAAAGCGGTCAAGGCAGCGGCCAGATCAATGGCTCCGTCATAAAGCGCGCGGCCGGAGATGGCGCCGCTGATAACGTTTGTCGCTTTGAGCGCTTGAAGATCAGCCAGTGACGACACGCCGCCGGAAGCGATAACTGGGATATTTACAGCGCGGGCAAGGGCCGCTGTAGCGTCGATGTTGGGGCCGCCCATGGCGCCATCGCGCATGATGTCGGTGTAGATAATCGCGGCCACGCCTGCGTCTTCGAACGATTTCGCAAGGTCGGTGACCATCACGTCTGTCTCTTCGGCCCAGCCCTTGGTCGCCACGCGGCCATTGCGTGCGTCGATGCCGACGGCAACTTTTCCGGGAAAGGCGCGGGCGGCTTCACGGACCAAATCGGGGTTTTCCACGGCCACGGTGCCAAGGATCACGCGGGCAAGGCCCTTGTCTAGCCAAGCCTCGATCGTGGCCATGTCGCGGATGCCGCCGCCAAGTTGTGCGGGTACTTTGCACTGCTTGAGGATCGCCTCTACGGGGGCCGCGTTAACAGGCGTGCCTGCAAAAGCGCCATTGAGATCAACCAGATGTAACCATGTGCAGCCTGCGTCCACAAACGCCTGCGCCTGCGCGGCAGGGTCATCGTTGAACACGGTCGAGCGGTCCATATCACCATGGACAAGGCGCACGGCCTGACCGTCTTTAAGATCAATCGCGGGGTAGAGGATCATGGGCTATGTCACCTTTCATCTGTTCTATCGCGGTTTTGCACGGAACGGCCCGCTATGCAACGCGACCTCACGTCAGGCTTGCCGAATAGCAGCCTGTGGGCAAGACTGTTCGGCAGTTCTAGGGAGGAGCGTTCATGCGGATTATGGTAGCAGCTGCTATTGCAGTAGTAGGTTTTGCGGGAGCGGCCTTTGCCGATCCGGCTGTGGGCACTTGGAAGACGCAGGTGGATGACGGCGCCTATGCCTATGTGGACGTCGGAAAATGCGGCGCAGCCCTGTGCGGCACGATTGCGCGGACCTTTAATGACAAAGGCGAATACAAGTCCAAGAACCTTGGTAAGAAACTGGTTTGGGACATGCAGCCAGCGGGCAGTAGATCCTACAAGAACGGCCAAATTTAGCAACCTTCGACGGGCAAAACCTACAAATCCAAAATGGCTCTGTCGGGCAATACGCTTAAAGTATCCGGATGCGTTGGCCCGATCTGCAAAAAGCAGACGTGGAGCCGCGTGAACTGAGCTAAGTCATTTTTGCTGTAGTGGGGCCCAGCCCTGCAAAACGAGCATTACAGAATATTAAGGCGTGGGTGTATGATGCACCTACGCCTTTGTTTTTGCTGCTGCGGCAAGGCATCAGGTGCTGCCAGGAATTTTGAGATGAAGAGATTGATGTACGATGCCGTTTCGGCAATGGCCTGCGGCGTAGGGAGCGCTCAGGCTGATGTGTCTATCGGACTGTGGCAAAGTCCGCCCGATGCCAGAGGAATTGTGCTGCAAGTACGTACGCGCCCGTGTGGGCAGGCAATTTGCGGTCAGGTTGAGCGGGTGAATAACCGTCAGGGCTATGACGCGCCGTCGCGCGATGTTGGTCGTCCCGTGCTGGTCAATCTGGTGCCCGAGGTGGATGGCGGATTCGCCGGACAGGTTTGGGAGCCCTTGGTCAACCGGATGATGAGTGTGCGGATGCAGGTTGAGGGCAATCTGATGCGCTTTCAGAACTTCCACGAAAGCGATTGCCGCAACGAGGTCTGGCGGCGGGTGCGTTAAGGCGCCCACCGCAGGAAGTTTGTTATCATCGCAAGGCCGGTTGTCTGGCTTTTCTCGGGGTGAAACTGCATCCCGATCATGTTGTCGCGGCCAATCACGGCCGTGACTTCGCTTGCGTAGTCCACATGGGCCAGACGCTGGGCGGGGTTCTTGACGGCCATGTGATAGCTGTGCACGAAATAGGTGTGATCGCCTGTTTTGATCCCCTCGAAAACAGGGTGGGGCGCGTCGATTACCAGATCGTTCCAGCCCATATGCGGGACTTTCAGCTTCGGATCGGAAGGGGTGATCCGCGTGACTTCGCCCGCTATCCAGTCAAGGCCGCGAGTATCTTCATATTCGCGCCCCCAGGTGGCCATCAACTGCATTCCGACACAGATGCCTAGAAAAGGGCGGCCTTTCAGCTCGACCGCCTCGATCATGGCGGCATAGATGCCGCTTTTGCCCTTAAGCGCAGCCATACAGGCGGGAAACGCCCCGTCACCGGGTAGCACGATACGGTCCGCGCCGGCGATGACATCTGCATCGGCGGTGACGACAACTTCGCCTGCGTCCGCTTCGCGCGCCATCCGCTCGAACGCTTTGTGGGCCGAGTGCAGATTGCCGCTTTCGTAATCGATAATTGCGGTCAGCATTCAGAGCATGCCTTTGGTCGAGGGAATGGCATCGGCCTTGCGCGGATCACTTTCCAGCGCATCACGCAGCGCGCGGGCGACAGCCTTGAACGCGGCCTCAGCGATGTGGTGGCTGTTGATCCCGTGCAGTTGGTCGACGTGCAGGGTGATGCCACCGTGCGTGGCAAAGGCTTGGAAAAATTCGCGCACAAGCTCGGTATCGAATGTGCCGATTTTCGACGTTGGCAGATCAACATTCCAAACAAGGAAAGGACGTGCGGACAGGTCAAGGGCGGCGCGCACAAGCGCGTCGTCCATCGGCAGCAGGCATGAGCCATAGCGCACGATGCCGCGTTTGTCTCCGACAGCCTTGGTCAGGGCCTGACCAAGCGCTATGCCCACATCCTCAACTGTGTGGTGATCGTCGATGTGCAGATCGCCCGAGCAGCGCACAGTCATATCAATGAGCGCGTGACGCGACAACTGGTCCAGCATGTGGTCAAAAAAGCCCACGCCTGTCTTGCTGTCGTAAATCCCTGTTCCGTCGAGGTTAATCTCGACACTGATATCGGTTTCGGCGGTGGTGCGGGTGATCTTGGCCGTGCGCATGAGGGGCCTCCGTTGGCTGGTCTGCGTCCTTATACCACCGCCGCGCCGCGCGCCAAGGCCCGATCAGGGATTGCGGCGCTGACAGCTTCGTGCCAGCCTGTGGCCAACCCGATTTTCAGGAGCTTCCCGTGAGCACATGTGTTTTCATTCAGATCCGTTGCCGTCCCGGCAGCACCTACCGCGTGGCCGAGGCGATTGCCCTGCGCGAAATCCATTCGGAGCTGTATTCCACCTCCGGAGATTTTGATCTGCTGATGAAAGTTTATATCCCCGCAGGCGAGGATGTGGGCGTCTATATCAACGACAACCTTCTGGACATTGACGGGATTGAGCGGTCGCTAACTACCATGACGTTCAAAGTATTTTGATGCGTGCGTTCGCTTTCGCGTTGCTGTTGGCAGCGCACCCTGCACATGCGGCCCAGCGTGTCTATGAAGGCGACGAAGCCGCTGCGATCCGCTGTGCTAATATGATGGCGATGACAGGTGTCACGCTATATCAGGCCGGGCTGATGGGGGAGCCGGAGAAGGATATCCTGATCGGCATTTCCGTGCTGATCCTTGAGCGTCACGTGAGCGGCAACTGGACCGAGAAAAAGCGCGCCATGGAAGCCATGCGTGACCGCCGCGATATGGAGGCCACGCTGGAAGACTACCAGCGCCACGCGCCGCTTTGCCTCAACCGGTTTCCGATTAACTAAAGCGTGGGGCAACCGCGCCGGGGCAGGCGGCTTCGATCATCGTCAGGATATCTGTGACCGGCAATCCGGTCGCGGCTGTGATGGCCGCGCGGTAGGGTGGCAGGTTGGTACATTCCAAAAGGATATGGCAGTGCGTTTCGGTCTGGCTTTGCACCAAAAGGTCAGTGATCTCTGCACGCGCAGCATCTTCATCCAAAACATCCAGATCTCGGCTGATAACCTGACGCAGGTGATGCGTTGGCGGCAGGCCGAGGATGCTTTGGGCATAGGCGCTATGGACACCAAGGTGCGCTGCATTCAGGCGTTGGGCATCAAAGGTCAGTATCCGCAGCGCCTCTGGCGCGATGTCCGGCGCAAGCTGCTCCAACGCCACAAGGGACGAGCTGATGAAGGGTCTGTCGCATAGCTTTGCCAGCTGTACCTGCCAGTAGGAGAGAAAGCCGCAGGAGGTGACGATGATGTCACCTTCAGCGTGGTGAAGTGCTTCGGCAAAGGGAGTGATATCTATGTCTTGCGGTTTGTCAGTCACGATCTGGCCGACCGATGCGCCCGCAATCTTTATGATCTGTGGTGGTCGCGCATAGCTGTCAGGGCTGCCCACATCCCCCGCGATGCGGGGGAAGCTGGTGTCGAGTTGCAGAACTGTGACGCGCGGGATCATCTAGCCTGATTGGCGCTGATTTTGTCGGGCAGCCATGTGGCGATCTCGGGGAAAATCACAAGGATGATCACCATCAGCAGCATCAGACCTACCATCGGGAGGGCGACCTTCGAGATGTAGGAAATCTCGTGTTTAGTCATGCCTTGCAGGACAAACAGGTTAAATCCGATGGGCGGCGTGACCTGTGCCATTTCCACGACAACCACGATGAAGATACCAAACCAGATCACGTCAATGCCTGCCTGACGGATCATCGGCTCGACGATTGCCATTGTCAGCACCACAGAGGAAATGCCGTCAAGGAACATGCCAAGAATGATATAGAACACAGTCAGCGCGGCGATCAGCACGATGGGGGAGAGCTGTAATTCGTCGATCCATGCAGCCAGCGCGCGTGGCAGACCGGTGAAGCCCATGGACAGCGACAGGAATGCCGCCCCCATCAGGATTAGCGCGATCATCGCTGAGGTGCGCGTGGCCCCCATCAGGCTTTCGAGGAAGGTGTTGAAGCTCAGCGAACCTTGGAAAAGGGCCAGCGTGAGAGAGCCAAGCACACCCACCGCTGCCGCCTCTGTTGCCGTAGCCCAGCCAAAATACATCGAGCCGATGACCGCAAAAACCAAAAGCAGGACGGGAATGAGAAAGCGGCTCTCAGCCAGCATGGTGCCGAAAGACATATGCGGTTCTGGTGGCGGGCGTTCACCGGGGCGCAGGAAATGCCACACGACGATATAGCTCATGAACAAGGCAGCAAGGACCAGACCGGGGACGATGCCAGCCATGAAAAGCTTGATGATGCTTTCGTTGATAGAGACGCCGTAAACGATAAGCGTGAGCGATGGCGGGATCATCAGGCCCAGCGTTGCAGCCCCCGCGAGTGTGCCGATAATCATGTATTCAGGATAGCCGCGCTTGCGCAGCTCGGGGATGCTCATCTTGCCAACTGTGGTTAACGTCGCCGCGGAAGATCCTGAAACAGCTGCGAAAATTGTGCAGCCTGCAATGTTGGTGTGCAGCAATCCGCCAGGCAACCAGCGCATCCATGGGGCCAGCCCGCGAAACATATCCTGCGACAAACGCGTGCGGTATAGGATCTCTCCCATCCAGATGAACAGCGGCAGCGCGGTCAGCGTCCAACTGCTGCTCGACGTCCAGATGGTGGTGATCATCGCGTCACCGGCAGGGCGGGTGGTGAACAGCTCAAGTCCCACCCACGCTACGCCCATCAGCGCAAGGCCGATCCAGATGGATGAGGCAAGCAGGCCAAAGAGGACGCATAGAAAGACAACGGTTGCATAGGCTTCGATCATTCTACTGCCTCCGATACGATGGGGTTCTGGCCTGTGATGATGGTGCGGTAAAGCGTGTCCCAAAGGGCGATTGCCAGCAAGATCGCACCAGCTGACATGGCAAGCTGCGGTATCCAGACGGGGGTGAATACCAGTTCCGAAGAGGCATTGGAGATAGCTTCGCGCCAATCGCCCAGCGGTGTTGCAGGCAGCGATAGCCATGTGACTACCCACTCGGGGATTTGATCCTGCCCCTGCGTGCGGTCGTTAAGCATTTCAGAGAAGATGTTGGTCTTAACCGCGAAGCGCGCGAAGTACGTGGCGATGATCGCCGCAGCGGTAACCGCAAATATATCAAGCCAGCGTGACGTGAAGCGATTCCAGTTGAGCACGATGGACACACGTATGTGCGCGCCGCGTGTCAGCGCATGGCATAGGGCGAAAAATGATGTGGCAGCCATCGCGTAGCCTGCAAATTCAGTGGTGCCGGGCAGGGCAACGCCTGTCCAGCGGGCGACCATCTGCGCCACGATCAGCAGCAGGATGGTCACCATAAAGAAAGCTGCAACCGCGCCACTGGCGAAATAGACGCCATCCAGAAACCGCCAGACGGGTCGCAGGCGCTTTTCTAGCGGTGCTTTGGCGAAAAAGCACAGCACGCCGAACAGGCATGGGACCACAAAAAGCCACACCCACAAGGGCAGGCCCAGCACCGGCGACCAGTCGCGCATGTCGGAATTCCTTTAATTCGGGCGCGCGCCCCCCCCCCGATATAGGAGAGCGCGCAATAGGGGCTTAGTTGGCCGCTTTGTAAGCGTCGATGATGGCTTGGCCGTCGGCGCCAGCTGTCTCCAGCCACTCGGCGGTCATCTTGGCACCAATCGCTTCAAGCTCTGCCAGAAACTCTGGCGAGGCATCGGTGACGGTCATGCCGTTCTTTTCAAGCTCTGTGAAATAGAAGTCAGACAGCTCTTCGGATTTCGCGGCACAAGAGGCGGCAGTCTCGTCGGCAGCTTTCATGATGCCGGCCTGCACCTCTGCATCCAGCGCATCCCAGGCCTGTTTGTTGGCAACCACGTAGTTGCGGGGCAGCCATGCGTTGACCTTGTAGTAATGGCTCAGATGCTCCCATACTTTCTGGTCGTAACCAGTCGAGCCGGAAGAGATGAATGAGGAGGCTACACCGGTTGCCAGCGCCTGCGCCAGCTCCGCTGCTTCGATCTGGACAGGAATCATGCCCAGCTCTTCCGCGAAGGTCGCTGTGGCAGAGTTGTAGGAGCGGAACTTCACGCCTTGGGTGTCGGCGGAGGAGTTCACTTCTTTAGCGAAATAGAAACCCTGACCCGGCCATGGGCAGGTGTAGAGCGCGACCATGTTCAGATCGGACAGTTGTGCGTTCACGGTGTCTTTTGCCACGGCCCAAAGTTTTGCATTGTCCGCATAGGAGGTCGCGATGAAGGGCAGGTTGTCCCAGCCCAGCAGCGGCGCTTCATTTGCGTGGGCGGACATAAACCGCTCGCCGATGTTGACCTGACCGGTTTGCACGGCCCGCTTGATGTCACCCCCACCAAACAGCGATCCGCCCGGATGCACGGTAATGTCGATCGCACCACCGGTGTATTCACGCACCTTGTCGGCAAACACCACGCCTTGTTCGGAATGGTAGTTCGTGGCGGCATAGGCCATCGGCATATCCCATTTCTGGGCGTGGCCATCGGCCATTGCGCTACCTGCGATCAGCGCCGTTGCCGCGGCTGTCAGGCTCAGTTTTGTAAAGGTATTCATTGTGTTCTCCCAGTTGATGACGGCTCTAACGGCCGATATATTTGGCGGGGTCGAAGGCGCGCATGTCCATGTTGGGAGCGCTACCGGAAATCAACTCCGCGATCACACGACCCGTTTTTGGCCCGCCTGTCAATCCAACGTGCTGATGACCGAACGCGCTATAGCTGAGACCGCGAGGCTCATTTGCACCAATTAACGGCAGGCTGTCTGCAGGAGCAGGCCTGTGGCCCATCCATTCCACTACGTCGTCGTAGGTCACATCGGGCAGCAGCTTTTTCACTTGGCGGCGCAGCATCTCCAGTGGCGCACGTGAGGGGCCTGCCTTTAGCCCGCCAAGCTCAATCACGCCGGCAGCGCGGATGCGGCCTTGCATCGGGGTTAGAACAAATTTCCCAGAGGCTACCATCATCGGCGCGCGCGGCATCGCAGAGGGGTTGGTAAGCTCAATATGATAGCCGCGTTCGCTCTCAAACGGGACTTTCACCCCTAGTTTATGGGCGATGTCGCGCGACCACGGGCCCATGGCAAACACGATCTTGTCGGCACTCAGGCGGCCATCTGCTGTGATGAGCGCGCTCACGCCCTCTTCGGACATCTCGATGTCCTGAATAGCCGTGATCTGGAGCGTGCCGCCTTGAGCCACAAAGTGATCGGCAAGGGCTTTCACGTAAGCGCCGGGATCACTGATCCTGCCATGGTTTTTGCAGCGGACGACGGTCTCGAACGCAGTGCCGAAGATCGGGTCGTATGCAGCATAGTCTTCACCACTAACCACCTCATAGCGCACGTCCTGCGCGTCGCGTTTGCCCCAGCCATAGCTGTCGGCGTCGAAATCGGCGCGGGTGGTGTAGCCGAAACAATAATCTTCGGTGGTGATGAATTTTGCGGCAGGTGTATCAGCAGCAAGCGCCTGATGCTGCTCGACCGTGTCGTGAAGCAGCGCAGACATGGCTGTGCCGTAGTGGTTCACATGGGAATCAGTGGCGTATGACATGTATTTGCGCAGAAACGGTATCAGCCGTGGCAGGTAGGACCAGCGCAAAAATAATGGCGCATCGCGGTCCAACAGCATGGCAGGTGCCTTGCCCATCAGGCCGGGCGTGGTGACGGGGACCACCGCACCAGCTGCCAGAACACCGGCGTTACCATGGCTTGTGCCGCTCGCCGGACCTGCGCGGTCCACCACGGTGACCTGATGGCCGGCACGTTGCAGCCAGATCGCGCTTGAGATGCCGACGATCCCTGCGCCTGCGACCAATACCTGCATGTTGTTCCCCATCCTTGCGTTGTCTGTTCAGCCATAACCTGCACAGCGCCGCAAGGATTGTCACGCGCTGAAATTTACAGCAGCAGACCGCCAAGGGTGATACCATGAGCGGAAGCCAGATCTATCTCGGACTGTGCTGTGGGGAGGTATGAGATGAATTCGCTATGGCTACAGTGCGGCAGGCCGAGCGCCGCGATCAGATCAGCATCGTAGTGACCCGAGAGGAGCAGCAGCCCTTCATGCGCAAGATGATCACGCGTCCCTTTGCCGCCGTCAGCGCGGATGCGGCGCATGAAATCATGTTGCTGCGCCACTGCCTCGACCACATCACGTGCAATTGGGCGGCCCTGAACCTCGCGGAAGAGAGCGGCCATGCGGTGATTACCCGCGCGCCCGCGAAAGATGCGGGCGACAACGTCAGATGGCACTGTGCGCCAGAAATTGGGTGGGTAGGGATGCTCGCGTAGCAGCCACAGGATGTGCGAGAACCCCTGCGCGCTGATCGAGCGTTTTGCATCCTTGTTCTGGCCAGCGGTGAGATAGTCAGGGCGCGCCACGATCAGGCCCAGATAGCAAAACGCGCGGGTCTCATCGGCGGCGACAAGGATGCATGGCGCGTCGATCGCCTCGGTCGGGATCATCCAGTTTGTGCCCATGGTGTTTTTGATGTCCACGTCATGGCCGCGGATCACACAGTCTAGACGACCCTTTGGCAAATTCAGCAGCGCGCGCAGCTCAATCTCGACCCGCGTGCCGATATAGGTTTTTTCTGTCTTTTCAAGCTCTTCATAGGCGCGGCGGCCGGTCTTGGGCGTCATGATGACGTCATCAACGCAAGCGCGCAGCATTGCGGCAAAGCTGTCCGCCAGTGCCTGTGCGCCGCCCGCTCGCGCTGTGATCTCGGACGCAAGCGCGCTCAGCAGTGCGTGATCCGGGTGGTTCTCAGAGACGCAGCTATCAGGGACATGTTGTTTCACGGGAGTGCGTTAGCCGCTGACGCTGTGCAGCATACGTTTGCGCAGCGCGCGGGCGATCTGGGCGGAAACCGCCTGCGCCACGGGCGGTGGAAATGCGTTGCCGACCTGGCGGTAGGCGTTGGTTTTGGCACCGGTGAAATGCCAGTCATCGGGAAAGCCCTGTATTCGTGCGACCATCGGCACGGTAAGGCGCGGCATCCCGTTGTGAAACGGATCGGGTGCTTCGGGGGCTATCGTGCGCCCCTCTACGCCCAGCGTCGACCATGCCGCGCGCGCGCGGGTGGGGCCAAGGTCCGGCCCGCCATGTTTTTTGGATCCACCTACGACGGTTGGGGCAATCTCGTCTGCCTTGTCGGCCCAATCGTCAGCGCCGCGCCAGCCACGTTCTGCCATCATGTCGCGCAATGTCTCGCCAACGGTGGGCGGGTTGTGGGGATTGGGTTCTGGCCAGTCAAACAAATCTGCACGGTTTTTCTGTACGGCAACGATTACCACACGTGGACGCAGCTGCGGCACGCCGAAGTCGGATGCATTGAGCAGGCGCCAGTCGGTGCGGTAGCCCAGTTTATCCAACTGGGTTTTCAGCCGTTCGCGGTAGTCGTGAAAGACCGCACCCAGAAAACCGCGGACGTTTTCGATCATTACAGCGCGTGGCTGTGCCTCAGCGATAATATCGATGGCGTCGTTGAACAGATTGCGTTCGTCTTTTTCGCCCAGCTGTTTACCTGCGACGGAAAACGGTGGGCAGGGCAGGCCGCCTGCGAACAAATCAATACCACGGTAATCGGCGCTGCGCTCTTTGAACACGCGCATGTCTTCTTCAAGCACGTTCCACGCGGGGCGGTTGTGGCGCAGGGTGGCGCAGCAATGTTTGTCAATTTCCACAAGGGCGGTATGGGCAAAGCCTGCCTTTTCCAGCCCCAGCGCCTGACCGCCGGCACCAGCGCATACCTCGATAGATGTCAGCATTTGCCTGCCCCCGTTTTGCGCATTAGGCCTGTAGCAGCGCGCGAGTTCAACAGCGCTTTTACGTGTGGCCCGTCAGTTCTGGATTTGTTCTTAATCGTCGGCAGCACTGAACGCAATGCAGCGGTTAGGCGGATTTAGCCGGCCCAAGGGATTCGCGTAGTTCCACGGAAATCTGCAGCTCAACCGGCGGGCCAACCGGACCGCCTTCGACCAATCCGATGAGGGCAATCGCGGCTTTGGTGCCCATTTCACGGTGGGGGACATGCACAGTTGTTAGGGTCGGCGTGACAATCCGCGCCAGTTCGATATCGTCAAATCCGGTGACCGAAACATCTTCCGGCACCGCCAGCCCCATCGCCCTGGCGGCGCGCAGCGCTCCCGCAGCCAGTACGTCATTGCCGCACATGACCGCGGTGGGTGGCTGTAGTTCTTGCATCAGTTGTGTCATCGCATCGGCACCCGTCTCAATGCCGTAAGGCGTTTCAATCACGCAAAGATGTTCGGGCGGAATGCCATGGGCGCTTGCAGCATCCTTAATGCCCTCAAGGCGCTCTGACGCGCGATCATTGCCCTTGACGGTGGCAGAGATCACGCCGATGCGTCTGTGGCCGCGCGCAATGACCTCCTCGGCAAGTAGACGCATGGCGGCACGGTTGTCGAATCCGATGGCCGGATGCTGCATATCTGGCGCATAGGCCCAAGCGATCAGCGCTGGCACGGCCTGACGCTCAAGATAGCGGTAAAGCGCGGGATCTCGTTCGTGCCCAATCAGCAGCAATCCATCAGCCCCGCGTGCCACCAACGCGCGGATTTGTTCTTCTTCGACCTCTGGTCGGTAAGCAGTGCTAGAGACCAGTAAGGTATATCCTCGGGTGTGCAGCGCCTCTTGAAAGGCCTGCAAGCCACGGGCGAAGATCGAGTTTTCCATCGTCGGGATGATCGCGCCTATCGTGAAGGTCCGCTTGGCCGCCATAACCCGCGCCCCGAAGTTGGGCGTGTACCCCAACGCGTCAACAGCTTTCATCACCCGCTTACGGGTCGTTTGTACCACCCGCTCGGGAGAATTGAGGCAGCGCGACACGGTCGCGGTCGAAACGCCGGCCTTTTTGGCGACATCGTCCAGGGTGGGAATGGATCGGCTGGGGCGCATCAAGCTCTCTCATGGTTCATGCCAATAAGGGCCACACTAATAGAAAACGATTTAGAATCCGAGCGCTATAAATTAAAAATGTAAGCGCTTGCATTTGAAGTTGATCGTCGCTTAGGCTTGAAGGTGAGCATAGCCACTTGGGAGTGTCCTCATGTTTCTTGCAGCGTCCGTCATCGTTTTCGCCATCTATTTTGGCAATGTTGCGTTGGGCGCTTTTGCAGGGGCCGCGTTTTTGGGCGATGTGGGCGAGATGTTGGTGTTGTTCGGGGCGACGGTTTTGTTCGTGGTCGCCATTTTGCAAAAAGAAGCTGACCGCAAGGATAAGAACGGCAGCTGACCGTCAACCGGGAGGAGACACAATGACAGATAACCAAGAGAAACTGGCATCAGCCGAGCGCCGCAATTTCCTGAAAATTACTGCCACAGGCGGGTTCACAGCCGCCATGGTCGCAGGAGCTGGGGGCATGTTGTGGTCTTCGGAAGCAGCGGCACAAACCGCAAATGAGGAACGTGACCGCGAGAAGGCTGCAGAGCATATCATGACCATCGCCACAGCCTATGTGCTGGGGGCATCACGCAGCTATCCTATCATGCAGTTGGACCTCAAAGAGAACATCCAGAACGCCACCAACGGCAAAGTCTATGTAAAGCTTGCCCCCGGTGGGCAGCTCGGTTCGGGCGGTAATCTGGTGCAGAAAGTGCAAGGCGGTACCATTCAGGCGGCGCAGCATTCGCTGTCGAACTTTGCGCCCTTTGCCTCAACAGTCGATCTGATCAATATGCCGTATCTGTGCGGCTCCAATCAGCGCTTCACCAACCTTGTGAATTCCGATTTCTGGAACACCGAAGTGCACCCGAAGGTCGAAGCAGCAGGGTTCAAATCCCTGTTCTATGTGAATATCGACCCGCGTGTGGTTGCTGTGCGCAAGGGCGGAGCGGGGGCGGTCCTGTCACCTTCCGATCTGTCTGGCGTTAAGTTCCGCGTGCCGGGCTCAAAGATGCTGCAACAGTACTACCGCATGGTGGGCGCGAACCCGACACCAGTAGCATGGGGCGAGACTCCCTCCGCGATCAAGCAGGGCGTGGCGGATGCGCTCGATCCTTCAGTGGGCGCGCTTTATGTTTTCGGCTTCAAGGATATCCTGTCACACGTGACCTTCACGCAAGCGGTGCCGGACAGCCAAGTCTATTCGTGCAACCTTGAATGGTTCAATTCAATGCCTGCAGATGTGCAGGAGGGGATCATGTGGGGGTCTGAAATGACGGCTCATCAAAACCTTTCCAAAGTGCCCTCCGCGCGCGCTTATGCCATGGCGGAGCTGGCCAAAGCAGGGGTTGAGTTCCACAGCTTGTCCGATGACCAGCTTGCCGGATGGAAAGCCGCGGGCGGTTATCAGCTGGCCGAGTGGGACAGCTTCAAGACAGAGCTGGCCGGTTCCATGGATAACTTTGCCAAGATGGAAGAGGCGGCAGGTACGCAGGGCAAATACTACGTCCACGACGCCTGAGCCCATGGGCGGGCTTGAAGGCGCACCCGCCCATTCTTTTGCGCGACTGCCGTGGTTGGCAGATGCGCACGGATATTTCTCGCTTCTGCCCGCCTGTTGACTGGATGCCTTATGGACCTTTTACGTAGAATAGACCGTGATGCTGAACGCTGGCTGCTGCTGACGTTTTATGTGATGTTGGTTGCGACGATGGCCGTCGAGGTGATCCGCCGCGAGCTGTTCTCCTATTCCTCGATCTGGGGAGAGGAGATTGTCCGCTACTCCTTTATCTATCTGGCGTGGATCGGTGCTGCGGCAGCGGTGAAAGAACGCGCGCACATCCGCATTGACGTCATCATGCATTACCTGCCGCCACGGCCCAAGGCGCTGCTGTATATCTTCGGGGATTTGGTGATGTTCGCAGTCGCGGTCATAGCGCTTTATTGGTCGTTCGAGACGGTACATGTCTCGGCCAAGTTTGGATCGGTCACGGATGGTTTGCGCGTCTCGAAGGTCTGGTTCTTGATGGCGGTGCCTTTGGGGTTTGCCCTAATCATCTGGCGGCTGCTGCAATCGTTCGTGCGTGACCTGCGCAGCCTGAGGGACGGCACACCCGTCTTTCAGGGCGACACCTTGTTTGATTGAGGGGTAGGGCATGCTTTGGACACAGGTTGCACAAACGGTCGAACTGGGGTGGGATTTCTACCTGCCTGTCTTGCTGTTCGTAGCGCTCATCGCGTTGGCGGTGCCAGTGTGGGCCGCCATTGGCGCCTCTGCCATCATCATGCTGTGGATGTCGGGCGATCTGCCGCTAAGCCTTGTAGGGGAAAGCCTGTTCGCGGGTATTGACGCATTCGCCCTGACAGCGGTGCCGCTGTTTATCCTGACCGGCGATGTGCTGGTGCGCACAGGCCTATCGCGCAAATTTCTGGACGTGGCCGAAGCATTGACGAACTTTGCCAAGGGTGGTTTCGGCTCTGCCACCGTTCTGGTCTGTGGCATGTTCGCCGCGATCTCTGGCTCTGATGCGGCGGGGGCAGCGGCGGTAGGCCGCATGACCATCGCGCGGCTTGTCGAGAGCGGCTATCCACGCCCCTATGCCTGTGCGCTGGTGGCGGCTGGGGCCTGTACTGGCATCCTGATCCCGCCCTCCATCGCCTATATCATCATCGGTCTGGTGCTGGGCATCTCCGCCTCGACCCTGTTTCTGGCGGCGCTGGTCCCCGGCCTTGCGATCCTGATCTCCATTCTGGTCACCAATCTGATCGTCAACCGCATTCACGGCTATGAGGGGGGCGGCAATATCTCGGCGGCGGAGTGGGCTGGTAATCTGGGCCGCGCACTCAAATCCGGCTGGTATGCGTTTATTGTGCCCGGCATCATCTTTTATGGCATCTTTTCGGGCCGCCTGACCCCGACAGAGGCTGGGGCGACGGCTGTTGTCGTCACCATCATTATGGGGTTCGTCCTTGGTACGCTGAAGCTGGCCGATTTTCCGGCGATGCTGGTCAGCTCTGCCAAAGTCAACGGGGTGATCCTGCCGATCATCGCTTTCTCCGCTCCGCTTGCCGAAGCGCTGGCGATCATGGGCGTGCCGCAGGGATTTGTGACCTCTGTGACCCAACTCACGGACGAGCCGTGGCTGCTGATCCTGTTGATGATTGGCATTCTCATCGCTGCGGGCTGCGTGATGGAGACGACACCCAACATCGTGATCCTTGCGCCGATCCTCAAACCGCTTGCGGATAATATAGGCATGAACGAGATTCAGTTCTGCATTATGATGATCACAGCGCTGGGCGTGGGTTTCATCACACCGCCGCTGGGGCTTAACCTGTTCGTCGTCTCCGGCATAACAGGCGAATCGATCCTCAAGATTGCAGCGCGCGCTATTCCTTTTGTATTGTGCATGTTTGTTGTGGTTCTGCTGATTGCCTATGTGCCAGCGCTCTCAACAACCCTGCTGCCCGAGATTTATAAGTAGGACCAACTCCATGACCCGTGAATACCTAAAGAAAGCTACGCTTACCGCCACATCGGACGCGTCAGAGACACATGAGATTGTGAAGAAAATCCTTGGCGACATCGAAGCGGGTGGGGATGCGACCGCGCTGGAGTATGCCAAGAAATTTGACCGCTATGAGGGCAGCGTGTTGCTGACCGCGGAAGAGATCGAAGCCGCCTGCGCGCAGGTGCCCGAAAAGCTCAAGGGGGATATCCGTTTTGCCCATGACAACGTAAAGCGCTTTGCCCAGGCGCAAAAGGCGACCGTGTCGGATGTCGAGCTTGAGATCGTGCCGGGGCTGATAGCGGGTCAGAAGGCGATCCCCGTAGATGCGGCAGGCTGCTACGTGCCGGGCGGGCGTTATAGCCACATCGCCTCTGCCATCATGACTGTGACCACTGCCAAAGTTGCAGGCTGCGGCCACATTACGGCCTGTTCGCCGCCGCGCCCGGATCAAGGTATCAACCCTGCAATCGTCTATGCCGCCCATATTTGCGGCGCGAACAAGATAATGGCGATGGGCGGCGTTCAGGGAGTTGCGGCGATGACCTTTGGCCTGTTCGGTCTGCCCAAGGCCAACATCCTTGTGGGACCGGGCAACCAGTTTGTAGCGGAGGCCAAGCGCATCCTGTTCGGCCGTGTGGGGATCGACATGATCGCAGGCCCGACCGACAGTCTCATCCTTGCCGATAAGGGCGCCGACCCGCATATCGTTGCGACCGATTTGGTGTCACAGGCCGAGCATGGCTATAACTCCCCTGTCTGGCTGGTCACAGATGACCGCGCGCTGGCTGAAACAGTGATGGAGATGGTCCCTGACCTGATTGCCGATCTGCCTGATCTGAACCGCGAAAACGCCTTTGCCGCTTGGCGCGACTATGCCGAAGTCATCGTCTGTTCAGACCGTGAGGAAATGGCCACCTGCTCGGATGATTACGCGCCAGAGCACCTGACCGTGCAGGCTGATGATCTTGACTGGTGGTTGGGGCGGTTGACTTGCTACGGCTCGCTCTTTCTTGGAGAGGAAACCACAGTCTCCTACGGCGACAAAGCATCAGGGACAAACCACGTCCTGCCGACGTCTGGCGCAGCGGCCTATACTGGCGGTCTATCCGTGCATAAATACATGAAGATCGTCACATGGCAGCGGGCCACGCGAGAAGGCTCCAAAGGCGTGGCGCAATCGACAGCGCGCATTAGCCGTTTGGAAGGGATGGAAGGGCACGCCCGCGCAGCCGATGTGCGGTTGGCCAAATACTTCCCCGACGAGACTTTTGATCTGACAGCAGATGGTTGATCCAGCCGCACTTTTTGATCTCACGGGGCGTGTGGCCTGCGTGACCGGCGCGAGTTCCGGCCTCGGGCGGCGTGCGGCGCTGGCCTTGGCCGCCGCAGGGGCGCAGGTGGTGGGTGTGGCGCGGCGTAGTGATGCGCTCGCAGCGCTTGAGGCAGAGACCGGCAGCGCAAGCGTGATGGCAGATGTGGCGGATCGCGCAGGGATAGCCGCTCTTGCGGCGGCGGTATCATCCCCCTTTGGCGCGCCTGACGTCGTGGTGCATGCAGCCGGCGTGAACACGCGGCAAGCCGCCGACGATGTCACTCCCGAAGGGTGGGACGCAACGCTGGCGCTGAACCTCTCTGCGCCGTTCTTTTTATCGCAAGCGCTGGTGCCTGCCATGCGCGCAAAAGGCTGGGGTCGGATTGTGAATTTTGCCTCACTCCAGACCACGCGCGCCTTTCCTGCGGGGATTGCATATGGCGCAAGCAAGGCAGCCATCGCCCAACTAACGCGCGCGATGGCTGAAGCGTGGTCGCCCCACGGCATCACCGCCAACGCCATCGGCCCGGGCTTTTTCCCGACCGAACTGACTGAAGCTGTGTTCAACGATCCCAACCGTGCAGCGCGCAACGCGGCGCAGACGTGCATGGGGCGCAACGGCAGGCTTGAGGACTTGGACGGTCCGCTGCTGTTCTTGTGCTCGGACGCGTCTGCATACGTCACGGGGCAGGTCCTGATGGTGGACGGAGGGTTTACCGCAAAATGAAAGCGCTGGTGTACGAGGGGGAGGAACTGCTGCGCTACCGCGATGTACCTGATGTGGTGGCGGGGCAGGGAGAGCACCTGATCCAAGTTGAGGCAGTGGGCATCTGCGGCTCAGACATGCACGCCTATTTAGGCCACGATGCGCGCCGGCCTGCGCCGCTTATCCTTGGGCATGAGGCTGCTGGCGTGGTTGTCGGTGGTGCGATGGACGGTAAGCGCGTTACGGTCAACCCGCTGGTGACGTGTGGTGCGTGCCCTGCATGTACCTCTGCGCGTGAAAATCTTTGCCCCAGTCGGCAGATCATTTCGATGCCACCGCGCGAAGGGGCCTTTGCCCAGTATATTGCGATGCCTGATAGAAATCTTGTGGCAGTACCCGACCACGTGCCACTTGCACGCGCCGCTTTGGCCGAACCTTTGGCAGTGGGGTGGCACGCGGTCCGGCTTGCGCTGGCCGCGCTCCACCCAAGCGAGGAACGCAGCGCGCTGGTGATCGGCGGCGGGGCTATCGGGCTTGCCGCTGCGCTTGCCTTGCGGGCCTTGGGGGTGGCCGATGTCACGATAACTGAGCCAAACGCAGCGCGACGCGCCTTTTTGGCATCGCTGGGCGAGCGGACTGTGAGCCAAGCAGAGGGGCAATATCCGGTGATGATCGACGCGGTGGGCTATGCAGCAACACGCGCCATTGTTTCTGCGCTGGTAAATCCCGGCGGAGTGATCGCCCATGTGGGACTGGGGGAGGACGAAGGCGGGCTCGATGTGCGGCGTATGACTTTGCAAGAGGTCACCTTTATCGGCACCTATACGTATACGGCGCAGGATTTTCGCGACACGGCAGCGGCCATATTTGATGGCCGTCTGGGCGCGTTGGACTGGTGTCGGCATATGCCGCTGTCAGACGGGGCGGCTGCCTTCGCTGCCTTGCGACGGGGTGAGATTGCAGAGCCAAAGATCATTCTGGACCCTTGGGCCTGAGACAAAGGAGCGAAAGAGATGTACCGCAAAATTCTGGTTCCCATGGCGCTGAACCATGGCCTGTCCGTTGACACGCTGGCCATTGCCGAAGCGCTTCGTGCCGAGGGTGACTCAATCATTGCGTTACATGTCTACGAGCTTCCGCAAGGATCGGTCAGCGCCTATCTGGACGCCGACGTGGTCAAGGCAGGCTTTGACGACGCGCGCGCGCAGCTGGAGGCGAAGACGATGGATATGCCCAACGTCACGGCCAATCTGATCAAGGGCCATACGGCCCGAGCCATCATTGATTTTGCCAATGAACATGAGGTTGATCTCATTGTTATTGGGTCTCACAAACCCGGGTTGGGGCGCTTCTTGCTCGGCTCTACCGCGGCGCGGGTTGTCCGCCATGCCAATTGTGCAGTGCATGTGTGCCGCCAGCCCGACTAACCTCATTCAACTCTGGAAAGGCCTTACCAAGATGAACATCGACAAGAAGATCACGGATGATCTTGTCGCCAACGGCATCTCGTTTGTCACGACCGTCCCCTGCAAGCAGCTGGCCGGTGTGATCGAGGAGATCGACGCGCGCGACGAGATTTTCCACATCCCTTCCAACAAGGAAGACGAGGGGATGGGCCTGTGCGCCGGCGCCTATATGGGCGGCAAACGCCCCGCGATCATCATGCAGAACACCGCGATTGGTGTGACCATCAACACGCTGGCCACGCTGATCCAGTACTACCGGATGCCGCTGCCTATGCTGATCTCTTACCGCGGAGAGCTGCGCGAGCCTGTGGCCTGTCAGGTCGAGATGGCCGTGCACACCAAGGCGCTGTTGGCTGAAATGAAGATACCCACCTACCACTTCCACCATCGATCCGACGTGGAAGAGCTGGACGCGATTCTGAAATACACCTTCATGTGCAACAAGCCGGTCGCTATCCTGACCGATGCCAATTTCTGGGGAGGCTACGGAGACCAATGATCCGCTCTGAAATCCTGCGCGATATCGCGCCCATCATCCGCGACCACCTTGTGGTGTGCAACATCGGTCTGCCCAGCCAAGAACTGCATATGATCGACGACCAGCCTACGAACTTTTACATGCTCGGCACTATGGGGCTGGCTTCCTCTATCGGGCTTGGTCTTGCGCTGACGCAGCCCAAGACGGTGATTGCGATCGACGGAGACGGCTCGGTTCTCACGAACCTTGGCACGCTGCCGACCATCGCCAACAACGTGGCGGACAACTATATCCTGCTTATTATCGACAATGGCTCCTACGGTTCGACCGGTGATCAGCCGACCTATGCGGGCAAAAAGACCAAGCTTGAAAAGGTCGCTGAGGCGTGCGGCTGCGAAAACGTGGTTGTGTGCCGCGATGTCGATACGGGCAGGGCGCTTCAAGAGGCCATCGACAGCAAACAAATGACCGTGATCGTGTGCAAATGCGACAGCGGCAACATCAAACTTCCGGTGATCACGATGGATCCTGTGGTGATCCGTGACCGTTTTATGAAAGCAGTCGCTTCTTAAACGATGCCTGTCAGGGCATCGCACAAGCATGAAATCGTCGCGCATTTCTTTAGATTAGGAGTGTGCGGCGACTTTTTAGCTACGACCAGCTCTGTGCAGTATTAAATTCGGCAGTAACCGGTAATTGTGCTGCTTTTATCAGGCCTTAGACAAAGGGACCCAAAACGACGTAAGGCCGCCCAAAGGCGACCTTACCGTTTACTGATCGGGGTGGATCAGCCTAACTGGAGCGGGCGAGGCGATTCGAACGCCCGACCCTAACCTTGGCAAGGTTATGCTCTACCCCTGAGCTACGCCCGCATCAGTTAGTGAGGGTGATTTAGCTCTCCGCGCCGCGTGCTGCAAGAGGTAATTGCACCTTTTTTTAAAAACTTTGGTTCATAGCAATGCATGACCGATCAGGCCCAGTGCTGTGAGGGCCAGCATGGCGAAGGTCAGCAATATTCCGATCTGGCGCAGAAGGAACACCTGCGGAGTGCGCGACATACCGATGGCGTGGCAAATCCGCCCGACAAGCAGGCTCGCTCCCATTGCATGTACGGCCATGGCAGGGGCGGATTGCAATTCCGCGCTCAGCATCAGGATAAGACCCAGCGGCACATATTCGGCAAAATTCGCCTGTGTGCGCATCCGCTTGATCATTCCCTTGTCGCCCGCATCCCCTACAGAGGTGCGAACAGCAAAGCGCTGGCGGATGACCATGATGCTGAGTGCCAGAAAAACCAGCGTGAGAAGGCCCGCGTAAATTGGTGTGATCATCTGCATGTCGGGCTATTCCAGCTCTATCAAAAGGTCTTTTGCGTCGATCTGGCCACCGGGCACTACGTGGACCGCTTTGACTACCGCATCGCGTTCGGCGTGCAGGCCGGTTTCCATCTTCATCGCCTCAATGGTTAGCAGCAAATCACCCGCTTTGACCGCAGCGCCAACAACGGCACCAACAGAGGCCACAACACCCGGCATCGGCGCGCCGATGTGGTTGGGATTGCCGACTTCGGCTTTGGGGCGCTGGGCGGTGGTGGCTTTGACCAGACGGTTCGGTACGCGGATCACCCGCGGCTGGCCGTTGAGCTCGAAAAACACTTTCACTTCGCCATCTTCGTTGGTGTCGCCGATGGCTTGCAGGCGAATCTCCAGTGTCTTTCCGGGGTCGATTTCGGCAGAGATTTCTTCGCTTGCCTCCATCCCGTAAAAGAACGTGGGCGTGGGCAGTGTGCGCACGGGGCCATAGGTGGCATGGCGGCTCATGTAGTCGGTGTAGACCTTGGGGTACATGAGGTAGCCGGCAAGGTCCTCATCGTCGATCGCCGCACCGTCAAACTGGGCGGACAGTTCCTTGCGCACAGATTCGAGGTCAACAGGGGCCAGATGCGCGCCGGGACGCTCCAGGTTGGGTTTTTCGTCTTTGAGCACCTTTTTCACGATCGTCTCGGGAAAACCGCCCGGAGGCTGGCCTAGATTACCGCGCATCATGTCGACGACAGACTCGGGGAAGGAGACGTCGGTGTCTGGGTCTTCGACCTGCGCGCGCGTCAGCCCTTGGGACACCATCATCAGGGCCATATCGCCGACAACCTTGGAGCTTGGGGTAACCTTCACGATATCGCCGAACATTTGGTTCACATCGCGGTAGGTGCGCGCAACCTCGGGCCAACGGTCATCAAGGCCAAGGCTTGCGGCTTGCGCCTTGAGGTTGGTGAACTGCCCGCCGGGCATTTCGTGTAGGTAAACCTCGGAAGAGGGGGCCTGCATGCCGGTTTCAAACGCGGCGTACTGGTGACGTACTTCTTCCCAGTAGTCGGAAATCTCGCGCACAGCCGTCATATCAAGGCCGGTGTCGCGGTCGGTGTGGCGCAGCGCCTCAACCACAGAGCCGAGCGTGGCCTGCGACGTGTTGCCCGAGAACGCATCCATTGCACAGTCCACCGCGTCCACGCCCGCCTCGCTTGCCGCAAGGATCGTCGCGCAGGCGATGCCTGCAGTGTCATGGGTGTGGAAGTGCAGCGGCAATCCGACTTCAGACTTTAGCGCGGAAACCAACTGACGCGCCTGCGCCGGTTTCAAAAGTCCGGCCATATCCTTAAGGCCCAGCACATGCGCGCCTGCGGCTTTCAGTTCTTTGCCCATGGCGACATAGTATTTCAGATTATATTTGGCGCGGTCGGGGTCGAAGATATCCCCAGTATAACAGATCGTGCCTTCGCAGACTTTGCCTGCTTCAATCACCGCATCCATGGCCACGCGCATGTTTTCGACCCAGTTAAGGCTGTCGAACACGCGGAACACATCAACGCCGGAATTGGCGGCCGTTTTCACAAAATGCTGGACCACGTTGTCGGGGTAGTTGGTGTAGCCCACACCGTTGGACGCGCGCAGCAGCATCTGGGTCATGATATTCGGCATCCGCTCGCGAATATCGCGCAAACGCTGCCACGGGCATTCCTGCAAAAAACGGTAGGCCACGTCGAACGTCGCACCACCCCAACACTCAACCGAGAAGAGCGTGGGCAGATTAGCCGAATAGGCAGGAGCAACTTTTATCATGTCATGGCTGCGCATGCGGGTGGCAAGCAGGCTTTGGTGCCCGTCACGCATAGTAGTGTCCGTGATCAAGAGCTGGCGCTGCTGGCTCATCCAGTCGGCCACGGCTTGTGGGCCTTTTTGCTCCAGCAGATTGCGCGTGCCCATCATCGGCTCTGCGCGGCTGACTGGTGGCAGGGGCGCACGGGTTGCGTGGGCGGGCAGTGGCTTGTCTTTGGTCTCGGGATGTCCGTTAACAGTAATATCGGCGATGTAGGTCAGCACCTTGGTGCCACGGTCCTTGCGCGCGGCAAACTGGAACAGCTCCGGCGTCTCGTCGATGAATTTGGTGTGGTAGGTGTTGTTAAGGAAGGTGGGATGCTTGAGTAGATTCTCCACAAACGCAATGTTGGTGCTCACGCCCCTGATACGGAACTCGCGCAGGGCGCGGTCCATGCGGGCAATCGCCTGCTCAGGCGTTTGGGCCTTGGCCGTCACTTTGACCAACAGACTGTCGTAGTAGCGCGTGATTACGCCACCGGAATAGGCTGTGCCACCGTCCAGCCGGATGCCCATGCCTGTGGCTTCGCGGAAGGCGGTGATGCGGCCATAGTCGGGGATGAAGTTGTTGAGCGGGTCTTCGGTCGTGATGCGGGCTTGCAGGGCGTGGCCTTGCAACTGGATATCGGTTTGGGACGCTTTGCCGGTGGCTTCGGCAATGGTCTTGCCTTCGGCGATCAGGATTTGCGCCTGAACGATGTCGATGCCGGTCACTTCCTCAGTCACGGTGTGTTCGACCTGCACGCGCGGGTTCACCTCGATAAAGAAGAACTGCTCGGTCTCCATATCCATCAGGAACTCAACGGTGCCTGCGCATTCATAGTCCACATGGGCGCAGATCTTGCGGCCCAGCTCACAAACGTGGGCGCGCTGCTCTTCGGTGAGGTAGGGGGCAGGGGCACGCTCGACCACCTTCTGGTTGCGCCGTTGGACCGAACAGTCTCGCTCATACAGGTGATAGATGTCGCCGTGGCGGTCGCCAAGGATTTGAACCTCGACGTGCCGTGCCTTGAGGATCATCTTTTCCAGATAGCCCTCACCGTTTCCAAAGGCGGCCTCGGCCTCGCGGCGGCCTTCGCGGACCTTCTCTTCCAGCTCTTCTTCATTATAGATCGGGCGCATGCCGCGTCCACCGCCGCCCCATGACGCTTTGAGCATCAGGGGATAACCGACTTCGGCCGCTTCTATTTTGATCGCGGCCATATCGTCGCCGAGCACTTCGGTCGCAGGGATGACCGGTACGCCTGCTTCTACCGCCACGCGGCGGGCAGAGGCTTTGTCCCCCAACGCGCGCATCGTGTCAGCCTTGGGACCGATGAAAGTAATCCCGTTTTGCACGCAGGCATCGACGAAATCAGGGTTCTCTGACAGCAGGCCATAGCCGGGATGGATAGCATCAGCGCCGCAATTCTTTGCCACGCGTATCATCTCGTCGATGCTAAGGTAGGCTGCCACGGGACCAAGGCCCGCACCAATGCGGTAAGCCTCATCCGCCTTGAACCGATGCAAACCCAGCTTGTCCTCTTCGGCAAAGACGGCGACGGTCGTTTTGCCCATCTCGCTGGCCGCACGCATGATGCGAATGGCGATTTCGCCACGGTTAGCGATGAGGATTTTGCTGAATTCAGTCATGGAGAAGCCTTTGCAGTTGCGCCTATGGGGCAATTTGTAGGCGCAACGCCTGCAATGCCGCAATGCGTGTCATTGGGTAGAAGCGCGATTTAGCGCCCGTTCTCATTGGAATTACCAAAATTGGTTGCCAGTGGGCAGATTTCACCCGTTGGCGGCCATGTGTGAGCTGTTCAATGCAATGAAAGGCCTAGCGGGGCGGAAGGGATACTAGCTCGGGCAGGCTTTGCAGGTTTCGGGCGCCGATCTGGCCCATGTTGGAGGCCATATCTTTGGCCAGTATGTCAATCAGATGGTCAATGCCTTTCGGCCCCAGAGCCCCGAGCGCAAAGTGAAACGCACGCCCTAGCATAACAAAGTCAGCCCCCAATGCCAAAGCGCGCAGGATATCCAAGCCTCCTTCAATCCCGCTGTCAAAGATCAGGGGCAGTTTGGTGGCAGCACGGATGCCGGGCAGCGCCTCGATCGCGGCGGGAGCGCCGTCAAACTGGCGACCAGCGTGGTTTGAAACCCAAATGCCATCGACACCCAAGCCTTCCAACCGGATTGCGTCTTCGGGGCGCAACACGCCTTTTACAAGAAACTTACCATCCCATTCGGTGCGCAGCCAGTTGACGTACTCCCAGTCCGGTGCAGTGCGCAGCAGGTAACCGACATGCGCGGTTGGAGAGAGCCCATCGGTGGCTGCGTTGGCATATTTGTCCAAGCCGCGCATATGCGGCATACCGCGCTGGGCCATACCCATCGCCCACGCGGGGCGCATCGCCACTTGCGCCAGCAGGCGCGGGGTCAGGCGCGGCGGGTTCGTGAGGCCAGATCGCACCTGCCGTTCGCGGCGGCTGGCCACGGGGACGTCAACGGTGAGGATCAATGTTGAGAACCCCGCCGCCTTGGCCCGTGCGAGCATGTCACGGCGGATGTCGGCATCGCGCGGCGGGTACATCTGGAACCAGGCATGTTCCCCCAAATGGGGCGCGATGTCTTCGGGGCTTTGGGTCGCGACGGTCGAGATGCTGTAGGGGATGCCCGCCCGCGCCGCTGCGCGTGCCAGATGGCCCTCGGCATCGGGCCACATCAACCCTGACATTCCGATCGGGGCAATACCAAAGGGCAGGGGCATCTTGTGGCCCAGAAAGTTTGTCGTGAGATCGGGCGCGAATTCGCCATGCAGAATCGACGGAATCATCCCCAGCTGATCAAGCCCCGCGCGATTGCGCGCCTTCGTGGCTTCGTCACCTGTGCCGCTGTCTAGATATTCCCAAACGAATTTTGGGATTCGCTTTTGCGCGCGTGTGCGCAAATCACTGAGGGCGGGGTATTTTGAATGCAGATCCATTCCGGTATTTGGCGGTTAGTGTAGGGATTTGTCCAGCGCCAGTTGAGCAAAACGCGGGCCTATTGTCTGTGCTGCGGGACTGTATCGTTGGAGAGTGGTTCCGTAGGCGTCGGTTGTACATATCCAACGCCAGTATTCAGGTTATTCGCAGCAGCGATAAGTGCATTGATGGCGCTGTCGACTTCGCATCCCGCATCCGAAAAAGCGCTGTCTTTTGAAGCAATTAGTGGCAGCATTTGGTCTTCCTGTGCCAGACGGTCTGTCGCGATCCTGCGCAACTCCCTCATGGTTTCATCGATGCTCCGGCAAAGCGCAGCCAGCATGCCTGCCGATCCTGCCAACTGCTCCGGCGAAATGTGTCCGCTTTCGACCGCTTCGAGTACGTCGGATATCTGGTTGAGCCGCATTGAGGAGCTGGCCGCAAAATACTCCACGTCGTGAAACGCCAAAGTATCAAGGTCATGCCGCTTTATCCGCTTCACAATCACGGCAGTGCCAATCACCCGCTCGCGGCCGTCAGGCAGGGACAGGTGGCTTAGCGAAGTATCCCAGATCATTGCGCCATGCGGCATGCGAAGCTGTTCACGGTAGCGGACAGGTCCGTCGTGCTGGATGCATCTTGAATATCGCGTGTTCACCTCACGCGCCTCTTCGGCGGGAAGAATATCGCTGAGTGGGCGGTGGATCACATCAGCCATCACCATTCCGGAATGGGTCTCGTGTGTAGCGTTGAGTGCGAGGATTTCGAACTGGCTGTCGTCTGCGCGCAGCTCGGCTATGAACATCGGGATGGCAAGCCGGTCCAGTTGCTCGCGCATTTTCGATGTGCTGTTGGACTTAAACATGGCATTATTCTCATAGCGTCACTTCTCGTTAATATAATGCAAATTGGTTAGCAAAGTGTGAATAAGGCCGGATTGTACGGAGTTTCATACGCCTGAAGGTAACGTCTTTTATCAAGCAAGAGTGCATGCGCGAAAAAATGATGCGGAACATAATGCGAACGTCTCTTTAATTCCCACAGCTTTCGGACTAGTTTCCCCAGCATGAGCAGTTTTGATGAAAATGCCGCCTTTGAAGGCGCCTCATTGTCCGCGCGTGCGATGGCCGCGCGCCCACAGCCATATCTGGACGGTCTGAACCCCGCACAACGCGAAGCCGTGGAGAAGATGGACGGTCCAGTCCTGATGCTGGCAGGGGCAGGGACGGGCAAGACGCGGGCACTGACGGCACGGATCGTGCATCTGCTCAATACGGGACGTGCGCGCCCGAACGAAATTCTGGCTGTGACCTTTACCAATAAGGCCGCGCGCGAGATGAAGAACCGCGTAGGGGCCATGCTTGGCCAACCGGTTGAGGGGATGCCGTGGCTTGGCACCTTTCACGCGATTTGTGTGAAATTGCTGCGCCGCCACGCCGAACTGGTGGGCCTGAAATCCAACTTCACCATTCTGGATACGGATGATCAGTTGCGCCTGCTCAAGCAACTGGTGTCCGCCGAAGGTATTGATGACAAACGTTGGCCCGCAAGGATGCTGGCAGGCATCATTGATGACTGGAAGAACCGCGCGCTGACGCCTGACAAGGTGCCGGTGGCTGATGCGGGTGCCTATAACCACCGCGGCCCAGAAATTTACGCCGCCTATCAAAGGCGCCTGTTGGAGCTGAACGCCACCGATTTTGGCGACCTGCTGCTGCACATGGTCACTATCCTTCAAACCCATGAGGATGTGCTGAGCCAGTATCAGCGTTGGTTCAAATACATCCTTGTGGACGAATATCAGGATACTAACGTGGCCCAGTACCTGTGGCTGCGCCTGCTGGCTGCGGGTTACAAGAATATCTGCTGCGTGGGTGATGACGACCAGTCAATCTATGGCTGGCGTGGTGCAGAAGTGGGCAATATTCTGCGGTTTGAAAAGGATTTTCCCGGCTCCCATGTCGTGCGCCTTGAGCAAAATTACCGCTCGACCCCACATATCCTTGCCGCCGCATCCGGCGTGATTGCCGGCAACGAAGGGCGTTTGGGTAAGAAGCTTTGGACCGAAGCGACCGACGGTGAAAAGGTTCGTTTGATAGGCCATTGGGACGGCGCCGAAGAAGCGCGCTGGATCGGGGACGAGATCGAATCCATGCAGCGCGGTACACGCGGACTGCGCCCCTTCAGCCTTGATCATATGGCGATTCTTGTGCGTGCCTCCCACCAGATGCGCGCGTTCGAGGACCGGTTTTTGACCATCGGTCTGCCGTACCGCGTGATTGGCGGTCCGCGATTCTATGAACGGCTCGAGATCAGGGATGCGATGGCGTACTTCCGCGTCGTGATCTCGCCTGACAACGATCTCGCGTTTGAGCGGATTGTGAACACGCCCAAGCGTGGACTTGGCGATGTGGCGCAGAAGAAGATACAGCGCACGGCGCGGGAAAACGGTACCAATCTGGTGGAAGGCGCGCGGATTTTACTGTCCCAGAACGGCATCGGCGGGAAGGGTGGCACGCAACTGCGTCTGCTGATTGAAGGTATTGATCGTTGGTCGTCCAAGCTGCGCGGCCCACGGATCGAAGTGAACGATGACAGCGTGCTGGATGACGGCGGACCGGTCCGCATGGACTTTGCGCCACCAGAGATCAGCCACGTTGAGCTGGCAGAGATGATTCTGGACGAGAGCGGCTATACTGGCCACTGGCAGAACGATAAAACGCCCGAAGCGGCAGGGCGGCTTGAGAACATCAAAGAGCTGGTTAAGGCGTTGGATCAGTTTGAAAACCTTCAAGGTTTCCTCGAACACGTCAGCCTGATCATGGACAATGAGCAGGAAAGCGAAGGGGCCAAGGTTTCGATCATGACGCTGCACGCGGCCAAGGGGTTGGAGTTTCCGGTCGTGTTCCTGCCCGGTTGGGAAGACGGGCTGTTCCCTTCCCAACGGTCGATGGATGAAAGCGGCTTGGAGGGCTTGGAAGAAGAACGGCGGCTGGCCTACGTGGGCATCACCCGTGCCGAAGAGATTTGCACGATTTCTTTCGCCGCCAACCGTCAGGTGTTCGGCCAATGGCAAAACGCGATGCCATCGCGCTTTATCGATGAACTCCCCGAAGAGCATGTGGACGTGTTAACCCCGCCGGGACTTTATGGCGGCGGATTTGGTGCTGCCATGCCGCAAAGCACGCTGCACGAAGCTGCGGCCGAGGCGAATGTCTACAACTCTCCGGGATGGCGCCGTTTGCAATCGCGTGCTGGTACGCGCGGGATGAGCCAACCGTCCGAATCCAAAAATATGACAATCGACATGACCGCCACCAGCAGCTTTGTCATGGGAGAGCGGGTGTTCCACCAGAAGTTCGGTTATGGTGCTATCATCGGGATTGAGGGCGATAAACTGGAGGTCGCCTTTGAAAAAGCGGGCGACAAGAAAGTTGTCGCGCGTTTTCTGACTGCAGCGGATGATGTGCCGTTCTAAGGCTTTAGTCTGGCGCGTGGGTGTCGATGACAGTGCATTTCTCAAGCCCGCGTTGCTTTGCCCATTTGCGCGCCTCAATGCCCAAAGGTCCAAGAGCTTGGGCCGAGCTTGATTTACAATAAGCCATAGCAGCTTCGCGGGCTTCGGCGGGTGTACCCCAACCGAACGAGACGTCGTAACCGAACGCAAGGTTCAGCGCGAATGCACCGAATTTCCCTTTTTGCTGTTCACGCTTATATCGGGTCTTGAGGTCTTTTGAGGCTTGAAGCCCCAATCCCCTAACACTGCTGGCGCTCGGATCAATTCCTGCGGGGTAGAGCAGGGCGTAGAGCTGACAGTCGGCGCCGTCGGATACAATCTCACAGCCCTTTTTGGCAGCGGCCTTCGCGATGTCAAAATCGTGAAATTCTCGTGTCCAAAAGCCGTGATCGGTACCGGGAACTACTTAAAACGCGCCAAAATGACTTTTGTTGCTGCGTTACGCTCAGAAGCTTTCGCATTGAATGCGCGACAGTTCGATACCCGGGACTTTGGCCATACGCACTGCGCTACCGAAATCTTTGGTTTGCGCGGCTGCGGCGGTCAGAGTGGCGATAATGAGTGCAGCGGCTAGGAGAAAATGCTTCAAGATGAATATCCTTGGGTTGAGAAATTTCAATCATAAAAAAATATAATTAATCTAAAAAGAATAAAAAAGTATTGTAAGGAAACAATTTATTAATGGAGAACCTCATGGATCGCATACGAAGCTGGTCTACGGTTGCAATGATTTTGATGCTGTAGATGATGCTATATTAACCCTATGAAGCGTTATCGTGGAATCTTGAACTGTCGTTTCTCGATCTGGGTAAGTGGACACGAAATGACGCTTGGGTGGACCGTGACGCACAGATAGCCTTTGGTACGCGGCTCGTCTTCTTCATAGTTTGGTTGGTTCCCGCAGTGCTTGGCACTTTGGGCTATCTGGTCGGGTTTTCGATGCTTGTTCTTCTGCGAAACGGTGTGGTCTTTGATGTTCGAATCGCTGGTCGGCTTAAGGCGATGGGTTTGTTGATCTTCACCTCTGCCACGACATCCTTGCTGGCCGGTGCGGTCAGTCCGATGATCCGCTCTTGGCACAATGCTGGCGGACCGCTGCCACTGCGCTTTTGGTACAGCAGCGGCAATTTGGGCCCCGTATTTTGTGGGCTGGCCTTCTTCTTTCTGGGGCTGGTCATGCGTGAGGCGATCCGCATCGCCCGCGAAAATGAGGAATTCGTCTGATGGAAATTATCGTCAGGCTGGATGTCATGCTCGCTCAGCGCAAGATGAAAGGGAAGGACTTGGCCCTAGCCATCGGAATCACGGAGCAAAACCTCAGCCTTTTTAAGTCCGGTAAGTTAAAAGGTGTACGGTTCGAAACGCTGGCGCGTATCTGCGAGGTGTTGGACTGTCAGCCGGGGACTTGCTGGAAGCAGTCTCGAAAAAATGAAACGGCGGACCCAAGGGAGGTTGGGTCCGCCGCTCTATAAGGTGCACCCTTCCGAATGGGAGGAGGGAAAGATGCAGCTTTCACAGCACGGGGTCATCAGGGAGGTGAGACTCTGCCGCGCCGTCATTCCCCTGCGGATCGATGGGAGGAAAGACCCGCAAGGAATAGGAATTTATTTCACCATCTTTGACGCTTCGAGCGACAGGCGACGGAAGTCGCCGCGCGAAAAGCCTAGATCAGCCAGGTCGCGTGCAGTGAGCGTGCACAGCTCGTTATACGTCTGACGGTAAACTCTGCGCTGACGAAGCTTCAGGCCGATGGCATCGAAAATTGCTGCGATGCGGCGTGGCTGCGCGGATACGGCGGCGGTTGTGTCTGTGAAGTATGCCATTGTTTCTCTTTCATCTCGATTACGTCTTGCTGTGATCAGTATTTAGGGTTTTGACCATTTGGTTCAAGGAGTAATGCTGCAATGCAGCTATGCATTTTTTGCATATGCAGAAATATTATAGGTTACTGTTTCTAAGTCTAAATAAATCACAAATCATCACGGCTCTGTGATCTGATGAGATGTACTGGATAAAAAAATGGCGACGACATCAGGGAGGAGGAAGATGTCGCCGCCTTAAAGAAAAGAGATCCCCGGGAGGAGGATGGAGACCTCTTTGGTATTCAAGAAAACCATCGGGAGGATTGCTTTCATAGACTAGCTTTAACAATTTTTGCTGCGCATGCACAATGAATTTCTGCGCAATGCTGTCATGCGGCATGTGCATATGTGGGGCGGTGCCTAATATTTGCGCGTTTGGTCTTGGGGTGATGTGATGACACGCCGCAGAGCGGAGCTTGCGATTTCTGCCTGATCTGCGATGTCATGCGCTGTCACAAGGAGTAGTGCGATGTCCGTCACCAAAGCAGATGTAGAAGCAGCCCTAAGCAGGATCAACTTGCCAGACGGCCGTAGCCTGATTGCGCATGATATGGTGCGCGCCCTTTCGGTCGACGATGGTGTCGTGCGTTTTGTGATCGAGGCCCCGAATGCTGACGTTGCACGGGCAATGGCGCCGTTGCGGGATGCTGCGGAAAAACTGGTGTCCGAAATCGCCGGTGTGACGAAGGCAACTGTCGCTCTCACTGCACACGGTCCGGCGGCCAAGGCTGCCCCAGCGCCCAGCCTTAAGATCGGTGGTCACCCCAAGCCGCAGGACGGCCCGACCAAGCCAAGCGGCGTCCAGCGCATAATTGCTATTGGCTCCGGCAAAGGGGGCGTGGGCAAATCTACCGTTAGCACCAATCTTGCCGTGGCGCTGGCAAAGCAGGGCCGCAAGGTTGGGCTGCTGGATGCCGATATCTACGGCCCTAGTATTCCGCGCATGATGGGTGTGAATAAACGCCCCGCGAGCCCGGACGGCAAAACAATCATTCCGCTGAAAGCCCATGGTGTGACGCTGATGTCTATCGGTTTCATGATGGAAGAGGGCAAGGCCACGATCTGGCGTGGTCCGATGTTGATGGGCGCTTTGCAACAGATGCTGGGGCAGGTCGAGTGGGGCGAGCTTGACGTGCTCTTGGTTGATCTACCGCCAGGTACTGGCGATGTGCAGTTGACCTTGTGCACTAAATCCAAGCTGACAGGCGCGATTGTGGTGAGCACGCCACAGGACGTAGCGTTGATCGACGCACGCAAGGCGCTGGATATGTTCGCGACGCTTAAAACACCTGTGTTGGGGCTGATTGAGAACATGTCGATGTTTGTTTGCCCCGATTGCGGTGCAGAGCATGCGATCTTCGGACAGGGCGGTGTGGCCGCTGAAGCTGCGGGCATGGATGTGCCGCTGCTGGGTACGCTGCCGATCGACCTTGAGACGCGGTTGGCGGGCGATGGCGGCACACCTGTTGCGCTTGGTGATAGCCCGATGGCGCAAGCCTATGCGCGCATTTCCGAGGGGTTGATCAAGGATGGCATGGCCTGAAGCGGTCAAGCGGCCTTGCGGGTTTGTAGAGAGTAGAGGGTGGTCAATACGCTGAAGATCAAGAGCCCTTGGATGATATAGGCCGTCATCTCTATCACCAACCGATAGCTGGCGCTGTCGAGGTCAATCAGGGCGATAAAGCTGGTCACCAGTGTGTTGGCCAGTGCAATTGCCGCAGCCACGCCCCATAACGTGCGAGAGACGTTATCGGTATAGCGCCAGCTCTCAACCATTGAGATAGGCTTGCCCAGGGCCGCAGCGGGCAAGATGAGGCTCAGCCGCAGCGACAACCACAATAAAACCAGCTGTGTTACAAACGTAGACAGTAGGATCGATGCTAGCGCTGGGGCGGCATCATTGGTGTCGCTAGACCGGATATAAAGAATAAGCGGTATAATTAGTGCAAAGTTGACCGATATCTGGATCGCGGTCAAAGCAAGCACGCGCCACATATACCCAATCACGAGCTTGAATGTCATTGGCTGCTGCTCTCCCATATCGTGCAGGGTGTAGCGGTGCCAAAGGATAGCCATCATGGCATAGCTGAGGACAAAGGCTGCAAGAACCACAAGGGACGGACCTGCCAGGCCCGTATCTTGGGGGCCGGACGTCAAAAAGCCAGGCGCCACGATTGCGGCGGTAAAGCCTACAACAGCCATTAAGATCAGAGCCGGCGCAATTACGGTCACCGTCTTGACCGGATGTTGCGTTAACAGGCCGATGGCTTTCTGCAGCAGGTTGAGCGTCGTGATCACCGGAAGCGTTTCCTAATTTGTGTGCTGTTCTTTTTGACGCTTTGGTCGGCGTTAAGCAAGGTGATCACGCAAGATGGCCATCGAATGTGCTGAAAATGGGCCACAATGAGATGGAACCGGCTGTTTGTATAGAACGCACGGGATCGGCATGGGAAAAGATGGGATTTTTCAAAAATGCGCCGAACTGTCATGGGAAGTTGTGGGCGCTGGGGGCGGGTCGCAGCGATTCGGATCAGAAAATGACGTTTACATGGGAACAAAGGAAGAATATATCCTGTGGATAACTGTGTGGGTGGTTTTTTTTGGGAATTTGTGGGAAAATTCGGGCCATCAGCAATTTATCTATATCTAGTTGTTATTTTCAAGTTTGACGCTAATTGTGCCTAACAATTAGATGATCTGAACGCTAAATGTTGTTCCTTGGGCCTGTGGGAAACAATATGCGGTATGGAATTTTGAAATTAATTGTAGACGCCCATGATTTCCCATGGCATCCCTAGTGCATCGGATGAGAACGAGAACACGGGGCACCAAACGACCCCATACAACAATAAACTCTAGCAGGTTTCATACAGGCACCTCGATTTCATCAGACCAAGAGATCCGGCGCGCGGGCGAGCAGACATCCCCCCAGGTGGCGCGCGCAGTCGGACTTCCCCGCACAGCGGGATAAAGCGGCGGGTTGATCAGTGGCAGCAGATCAACCCGCCCTTTTTACTTTCGGCAAGACGCCCAGCAAGTGAGCGCCGACCCTACTATCTACCACGCCACAAAATGCACCGACGGGCGCGCAGGCAGGCGACAAAAAAGCGAATAATGCGCAAGCAAGGACAAAGCCAAGCCGACAGGGGCAGGGCATAAAGGAAATCCAGTGAGCCGACGGTTCAGAGGCGAAAGCCAGCACAAGGTCGATACGAAGGGGCGGGTTTCCATACCGGCCTCTTTTCGGCGTGTGCTGGAAGCTTCTGATCCGAACTGGAAAAATGGCGAAAACCCCGAGTTGGTCATCGTCTATGGCGACCACCGCCGCAGCTATCTTGAATGCTACACAATGGAAGCCATTGAAGAGGTGGACGCAAAGATCGACGCGCTGCCGCGCGGCTCTATGCAGCGTAAAATGCTCCAAGCCCTGTTTCACGGGCAGTCGTTCCCTACGACTGTCGATGACACCGGACGTCTGGTTCTGCCTGCGAAATTGCGCGGTAAAATCGATCTGGATAAAGAGGCCTTCTTCATCGGGATGGGGGACACCTTCCAGATCTGGCAGCCCGAAACATATGACACCGAAGAGCGCGCCAAGCAGGAAGCATGGCTCGACGAACTGCCAGAGGACTTCGATCCGATGCAGTTCCTGGACGGCCCGGCCGGAGTTTAGCGGTTTATGGCTGCCTCCCAGACCTCCGCCCACATCCCCGTCCTGCTCCGTTCTCTTCTGACGGCTGTCGCACCTGTGCATGGCATATGGCTGGACGGCACCTTTGGTGCGGGCGGCTATACCCGTGGGCTGCTTAATGCCGGTGCAGAGCGTGTGATCGCGGTGGACCGTGATCCGCTGGCGTTCGAGATGGCGCAGCCTTGGGCAGCGGAGTATGGCGACCGGCTGGTGATGCAGCAGGGTGTATTCTCCAAAATGGATGAATATGCCCAGAACCTTGACGGTGTTGTGCTGGACCTTGGTGTCTCTTCCATGCAGCTAGATCTGTCCGAGCGGGGCTTTTCGTTCATGCGCGACGGGCCGCTGGACATGCGGATGTCCCAAGATGGCCCCTCGGCTGCTGATCTGGTCAACGAGGCCACAGAAGAAGACTTGGCCAATATCATCTTCCTTTATGGTGAAGAGCGCGCAAGCCGCCGGATTGCAAAGAAAATCGTGCTGGCCCGTGCCGACGCGCCGATCACCCGCACGCTGGAGCTGTCGCGGCTGGTCGAAAGCTGTCTGCCACGCCCCAAGCCGAACCAAAGCCACCCCGCAACGCGGACCTTTCAGGCGCTGCGCATCGCGGTGAACGATGAATACGGTGAGCTGTGGGGTGGGTTGATGGCGGCAGAACGCGCGCTCAAACCAGGCGGACAACTGGCTGTGGTCACGTTCCACTCGGTCGAGGACCGGATGGTCAAACGCTTCCTGACCGCGCGGGCAGGGGCGGGTGGAAATGCCAACCGCTTCGTGCCCGAGACGATACAGGATGCGCCGCAGTTCACGATCAAGTCGCGCAAAGCCATTGGGCCAGACGCACAAGAATTAGAAGAGAACCCCCGCAGCCGCAGTGCCAAGCTGCGGGTTGCGACGCGAACCGATGCACCGGCGGGCAGTATCGAGGCAAAGGCCCTCGGCATGCCGATGATGAAGGAAAAAAAGAAATGAGATCGGTGATTTATGTACTGACTGCTCTGGGTGTGATCGGGCTGGCCTTTTGGGCCTATCGCGAAAACTACGCCACTCAGGCTGTGCTGAATAACACGGACCGTCTTCATGCTGAAATCCGCGAGGCGCATGCCCGTCTGGCAGTGTTGCGCGCGGAGTGGGCATTCCAGAATCGCCCTGACCGGCTACGCGATCTGGCGGAGCTGAACTTTGAGCGTTTGCAGCTGTTGCCGTTGCACCCTGACCAATTCGGTCAGGTGGATGAAGTGCAGTATCCAGCGCCTGACTTGCTGCCGATCACCAACTCGGTTGATGTCTCTACGATGAACGCGGAGGATCCGCTATGATCCGCACTCCTCTGCGGCCTTTGGCCCGTATCCTTGAGGCCCGCGCGAACGGCGAAAATCCCGACGCAATTGAACACCAGAACCGGCGCATCCGGCACGAACAGATGCGCGACAGTGATCGCAACCGTGCCGAGGGCCGCCTACTGGTGCTGGGCGTTTTCTTTTTCTGCGCGTTTGCTGTTGTTGGCGCACGGATGGGGCTGCTTGCGGTCTCTGACCCGGTTGAGCCGCGCGCCCATGCACCAGGCTCTATCATTGCGAACACGCGTGCGGATATTGTGGACCGCAACGGCAATATCCTTGCGACAAATCTGGATACCCATGCGCTTTACGCCCAACCACCCCACATGGTGGACCGGGAAGGGGCCGCGCGAAAACTGGCCAAGATATTCCCCGACTTGAAAGAAGAGCGTCTGATCAAAGACTTTACCGGTAAGCGCAAGTTCTTGTGGGTGAAGAAGAAAATCAGCCCAGAGCAGATGCAAGCCGTGCATGATATTGGCGATCCGGGTCTGCTGTTTGCGCCCCGCGACATGCGTCTATATCCTAACGGCAAACTGGCCGCTCACATCATGGGCGGCGCAAGCTTTGGCCGTGAAGGTGTGCGCGCAGCCGAAGTTATCGGCGTTGCCGGTGCAGAGAAATATTTTGACGATTATCTGCGCGACCCATCCAACGCAGGGAAACCGCTTGAGCTGAGCCTTGATCTGAGCGTTCAGGCCGCGTCCGAGCGGGTGCTGGGCGGTGGCATGAAGCTGATGAACGCCAAAGGTGCGACGTCTATTTTGATGGATGTCCACACAGGTGAGGTCATCAGCGTCGTATCCTTGCCAAGCTTTGATCCCAACAACCGTCCGCGCCCTGCGATTGAAGGGGACGCCTCTGACAGTCCGCTGTTCAACCGCTCGGTTCAGGGGGTCTATGAACTAGGATCAACCTTCAAGATTTTTGCGGCAGCCCAAGCGATGGAACTGGGTTTGGTCGATGCAAACACGATGATCGACACCGCAGGCCCTATGAGAGTAGGTGGCCACAGCATCGGTGAATTCCACAATAAGAACTATGGAACGATCAGCGTAGGCCAGATCATCCAGAAGTCCTCGAACCGGGGAACGGGCCGTCTTGCGCTGATGATCGGCAAAAAACGTCAGCAGGATTTCCTGCGCAGTCTTGGCCTGTTTGAGAAATCTCCGTTCGAGATCATCGAAGCATCTGGCAGCACCCCGTTGTTGCCGTCGCGCTATACAGATTTGTCCGCTGTGACCATTTCCTACGGTCACGGCATTTCGACCACAGCGATGCATCTGGCCGCAGGTTACGCAGCAATTGCGAACGGCGGGCGGGCGGTCAAGCCGACGCTGCTTAAGCAAAACCGCCCTGTCATAGGGGAGCGGGTAATGCGTGCAGACGTTGCCGCCGCCGCACGCGAGATGTTGCGCAGTGTGGTAGCGGGTGACGACGGTACCGCCTCTTTTGGTGAGGTGCCGGGTTATTTCGTTGGCGGTAAGACGGGTACGGCTGACAAGCCAAAACCGACTGGCGGCTATTATGAAGACAAGACGATCACCACCTTCGCCTCGATGTTCCCTGCGCATGATCCGCGCTACGTGCTGATAGTGACGCTGGATGAACCGGTAGAAACCTCAAGCGGAAAACCGCGCCGCACCGCGGGCTGGACAGCCGTCCCGATCGCAGCAGAGATGGTCCGCCGCGTTGCGCCGCTTTTGGGGATGCGACCTGCCATTGAACCCGCAGAACTCGCTGGTATAACGCTCACCAGCAGCAACTAAGCCGGAACTGGCCCCTATGGCACACCCCATGAGCACCACCTTGAATTCCCTGGGCCTTGTGGCCGCAGGGAAAGAGAATCCCGCCCTCACAAACCTATGCGTAGATAGCCGCAAGGTGACATCCGGCACCCTGTTCGCAGCGATGCCCGGTTCGGTCGTACACGGCGCCAGCTTTGTTGATGCCGCGTTGGAGCGTGGCGCGATTGCCGTCCTGACCGATGCACAAGGTGCGCTGCTTGCGGGCGATGCCGTGCGCGCAGCAGGGGCGGCGCTGGTGATTGCGGATGATCCGCGTGAGGCGCTGGCGCGTACCGCCGCACTTTGGTTCGGTGCCCAGCCTGCTAAGATGATCGCGGTGACTGGCACCAATGGAAAAACTTCTGTCAGCACCTTTGTCCGTCAGATCTGGATCGAAATGGGGCTTGCGGCTATCAACCTTGGCACCACTGGCGTCGAGGGGGCGTGGACCGCCCCATTGGCCCACACCACGCCAGAGCCGATTACCCTGCACCGCACCCTTGCCGAAGCCGCGCAAAACGGCATCACCCACGCTGCGATGGAGGCCTCAAGTCATGGGCTCGACCAGCGCCGCCTTGACGGGGTTACGCTGACCGCAGCCGGCTTTACGAATTTCACCCAAGATCATCTCGATTACCACGAAACCTTTGAGGCCTATTTTGACGCAAAAGCCGGCCTTTTTGCGCGTGTTCTGCCGCAAGACGGCACTGCGGTGATCAATATTGACGATCGTAAAGGCGTAGATATGGCAGCCATGGCCGCCGCGCGCGGCTGCAAGGTGATGACCGTTGGCCGTGATGGCGGGGACCTGCACCTTATTGCGCAACGCTTTGATGCGACGGGGCAAGACCTGCGCTTTAGCTGGCGTGGCAAGGCCTATCAAAAGCGCCTAGAGCTGATCGGCGGCTTTCAGGCAGACAATGTGATGCTGGCAGCGGCGTTGGTGATTTCCTGCGGTGCCGAGCCGACCGAGGTGTTCGACACCATCCCGCATCTGAGCACGGTGCGTGGCCGCATGCAGTTGGCCGCGACACGCGACAATAGTGCGGCTGTTTTTGTTGATTACGCACACACGCCTGATGCTGTCGCCACAGCGCTTGCCGCCATGCGCCCGCATGTGATGGGCCGTCTCGTGGCGATTGTCGGGGCAGGCGGAGACCGTGACCGCGCCAAACGTCCTTTGATGGGGAAAGCGGCGGCCATGCACGCCGATTTGGTCTTTGTCACTGACGACAACCCTCGCTCCGAAGACCCAGCAAGCATCCGCGCCGCCGTTATGGCAGGCTGTCCGGACGCGACCGAAGTGGGTGACCGTGCCGAGGCGATCTTGCGCGGGATCGATGTGCTGGAACCCGGTGACGCCCTGCTGATTGCCGGCAAGGGGCATGAGACAGGCCAGACCATCGGCGACGATGTGTTGCCCTTTGATGACGTGGAACAAGCCAGCGTGGCCGTGGCCGCACTGGACGGGAGACTGACATGAGCTTGTGGACAGCAGCAGAAGCACAGGCCGCAACAGGTGGTCGCGCACAGGGCGATTGGGCGGTCAACGGGGTTTCAATTGATACGCGCACGATTGAGGTGGGCGATCTGTTTGTCGCGCTCAAAGATGTGCGGGACGGCCATGACTTCGTTGCGCAAGCGCTGGCAAAGGGGGCAGGGGCAGCGCTGGTCTCTCGTATTCCCGACGGTGTTGCCGATGGTGCCCCGCTACTGATTGTTGAAGACGTGCTCAAGGGGCTGGAGGCGCTGGGAGCTGCGGCGCGTACACGCACGCAGGCCAAGGTTATCGGGATCACCGGTTCGGTGGGGAAAACATCGACCAAAGAAATGCTGCTGGCGATGCTGGCACCGCAAGGGCGCACCCATGCGTCTGTAGCCAGCTACAATAACCACTGGGGCGTGCCGCTTACGCTGGCGCGCATGCCTGCGGACACGGAATACGCGATCATCGAGATGGGCATGAACCACCCCGGTGAGATCCTGCCGCTGACCATGTTGGCACGGCCTCATGCGGCGCTGGTGACTACGGTGGCCGCCGCTCACCTTGAGGCTTTCGATGATATCACCGGCATCGCCTTGGAAAAGGCCAGCATTTTTGACAGCCTGCCCATTGGCGCGCCTGCTGTCTATAATGCGGATGTCGAAACCTCCGCGATCCTTGCTGCCAAAACAATCGACCGCCGGCTGAATGGTATCGCTTTCGGCGAGCATGGCTATGAGTGGACGCTTAAAGAACTGAGCATTCAGGGCGATACGACAATTGTTCAGGCTCAGGTGGACGATGTACCGCTGCTGTTCAAGCTCGCCACACCGGGGCGTCACTTTGCCATGAACGCATTGGGGGCGCTTGCAATTGTGCAGTCCATCGGTGCTGATCTGGGGCAAGCAGTATCAGAGCTTGGCCGCTGGACACCCTATAAGGGCCGCGGCCAGCGTGAGGTGATCCAGCTGGACCCGACAGAGCCGCGCGAGGCGCTATCGCTCATTGATGACAGCTATAATGCGAATCCCACCTCGATGGCAGCATCACTGGAGGTGTTGGCAGGGGCCAAGACCACCGATGGTGTCGGTCGTCACGGCAAGGGACGCCGCATAGCCTTTTTGGGCGATATGAAAGAGCTGGGACCGGATTCAGTCGCGCTTCATGCGGGGCTGGCGCATCTGGATGCGACCAAGACGCTGGATGTGGTCCATTGTGTTGGTCCGATGATGCGTGCGTTATATGACCTGCTGCCCGAGCATCAGCGCGGAGCATGGTTCGAGACGTCGGAGCAGATGTGCGAAGGGCTGCGCCACCGCATAGATGCGGGTGACGTGGTGTTGGCCAAAGGTTCTTTGAGCATGAAATTGGGCCTAATCGTTGACGCCATCCGCAAAATGGGCCATCCGGTGTCGGACGAATAACACCTGTATTCAGGGCGCGCTGCATCAAGAGCCACCACATGTGGGGCCGTAACCGCTGATCAATTAAGGACGATGTATGCTGTATTGGTTGACCCTTCTCTCGGACGGTGGCGATTTCTTTAACCTTTTCCGCTATATCACCTTCCGCGCAGGCGGCGCGTTCCTGACGGCATTGGTCTTCGGTTTCCTCTTTGGCCGCCCGCTGATTAACATGCTGCGCCGCACGCAAGGCAAAGGTCAGCCGATCCGCGTTGATGGCCCCGAGGGGCATTTTGCCAAAGCAGGCACCCCGACTATGGGCGGTTTGCTGATTGTGGGCGCGCTTTTGACCTCGACACTGCTTTGGGCGCGGTTGGACAATCCGTTCATCTGGATGGTGCTGTTTGTCACCATGAGCTTTGCCGCCATCGGCTTTGCGGATGACTATGCGAAGGTGAGCAAGCAGACCGTGGCGGGCGTGTCTTCTAAGGTGCGGCTGTTGCTGGGCTTTTTGATTGCGGGCATTGCAGGCTATTGGGCCACGCAGTATCACCCTGAATCCCTTCAATACCAGTTGGCATTGCCCGTGTTTAAAGACACGCTTCTGAACCTCGGATTTCTGTTTGTGCCGTTTGCGATGATCGTGATCGTCGGCGCGGCGAATGCGGTCAACTTGACAGACGGCCTTGATGGGTTGGCGATCATGCCGGTGATGATCGCCGCTGGCACGCTGGGCGTGATTGCCTACGCGGTCGGCCGCGTGGACTTTACCGAATATCTGGATGTGCATTATGTCCCCGGCACCGGTGAAATCCTGATCTTTACAGCGGGCCTATTCGGCGGCGGGCTTGGCTTTTTGTGGTATAATGCTCCGCCAGCGGCCGTTTTCATGGGTGACACCGGCAGCCTTGCCTTGGGTGGTGCGTTGGGGGCCATTGCCGTTGCCACTAAGCATGAGCTGGTGTTGGCTATCGTCGGCGGCCTGTTCGTGGTCGAGGCGATGAGTGTGATCATTCAGGTGCTCTATTTTAAACGCACCGGAAAGCGCGTGTTCCTGATGGCGCCAATCCACCACCACTATGAGAAAAAGGGCTGGGCCGAGCCGCAGATCGTGATCCGTTTCTGGATCATCTCCCTGATCCTCGCGCTGATCGGGCTTGCTACTCTCAAGGTGCGCTAAGAGATTTTAAGGGGATCGGCCAAATGGTCGGTCCCCCAAGTCTTTTCGGCACTAAGATACAGGGTCAGAAGATTGACCAGCTCATCTGGCGCGCCAGAAGGGCCATAGCTTCGGTCCCTTTGAAGGAGTGGCCATAGCGGTTGAGGCCAGGTGACCAGACCGCAACGCTGGCCACGCCGGGAACGATGGCAAGGATGCCGCCGCCCACGCCTGATTTCGCGGGCAGGCCAACGCGATAGGCGAAATCCCCCGAACCATCGCAATGCCCGCACGTCAGCATCAGCGCATTCAGGCGCCGGATGCGTGGGGGCATGATCATGCGGGGCAGGTGCGGGCTGTCGATCAGGAAGCGGCCCGCCATGGCAAGCTGGTGTGTGTTCATCTCAATCGCGCAATGATGAAAATAGGTGCCAAGAGTTTTTTCGGGTGAATTCTTCAGATTGCCGGTCGAGGCAAGGAAGTGCGCCAACGCATAATTGCGGTGCCCGTGCGCGTTTTCCGAGGCAGCGACACGTTGGTTGATATGAATATCATCATCTTCGGCGGCAGTGCGGACGAATTGTACGATTTCGCCCAACGTCTCGCGTGGGGCACTTCCTGCAAGTAACTCGTCAGTGACGACAATCGCGCCTGCATTGATGAACGGATTGCGCGGACGACCTTCCTCTGCCTCTAGCTGCACGATGGAGTTGAAGGCGCGTCCCGAAGGCTCGGGGCCTACACGTTTCCACAGCTGATCCCCAGATCGCCCCAGCGCAATCGCGAGGGTGAATACCTTGGTCACGGGTTGGACGGAAAACGGCGTTGCGGCATCTCCGGCGCTGTAGAGCGCGCCATCGGCTGTGGCTACGGAAATGCCGAACTGATCCGGCGCGGCGTCGGCAAGCTCCGGAATATAGATCGCAACCTTACCCCAGTCATCGTCTCTACGCATGTCCGCGTTGAGTTGTGACAAAATCTCTGGCAAGGGAGATGGCATAGAGGCCTCCGGGATCGGGGGTATTCGGGCAAGGCAGCGTTAACAGGAGACACAAGATGATACCAGTACAGGGCATGCAGGGACAGCGGGTGGCTGTGTTGGGCTTGGGGCGGTCGGGCCTGTCGGCGGCACGCGCCTTGCAGGCGGGCGGGGCGGAGCCTGTGTGCTGGGACGACAACCCGCGCGCACGCGATGCAGCCGAGGCCGAAGGGTTCGAGTGTCTGGAGCTGACCCGCGCTGGCGCGTTTGACGGCGTCGCGCGGTTGATTGTAAGCCCCGGCATCCCGCATCTTTATCCCGCACCCAATCCTGTCGTCGCGGCGGCGCTGGAAGCAGGCGTGCCAGTAGACAATGACATCGGCCTGTTTTTTCAAAGCTTTGCCACTTCCGAATGGGACGGCTTTGACGTGGCTCCGCGGGTGATCGCGGTTACGGGGTCCAACGGCAAATCGACCACCTCGGCGCTGATTCATCACATTCTTGAGCATGCCGGACGCAACAGCCAGCTTGCCGGCAACATCGGGCGCGGTGTGCTGGATATCGAACCTGCATCTAACGGCGGTGTGGTTGTTCTTGAACTGTCTAGCTATCAGACCGATCTGGCGCGCAGCCTGACGCCGGACGTGGCCGTATTTACGAATCTCAGCCCTGACCATCTGGACCGCCATGCGGGTATGGGCGGCTATTTCGCGGCCAAGCGTCGGTTGTTCGCCGAAGGCGGACCCGACCGCGCTGTGATTGGTGTGGACGAGCAGGAAGGCGCGTTTCTGGCGGGGCAGCTCAGCGAGGGTGTTGTAGATGACCGTGTGATCCGCGTGAGCGTGGACCGCAAGCTGACCGGCCCCGGCTGGCAGGTCTATGCCCGCAAGGGCTTCCTCAGCGAATACCGCAACGGCAAGCAGGCAGCTTCGATTGATCTGCGCGGCATCGCCGGATTGCCGGGATCGCATAACCATCAGAATGCCTGCTGTGCCTATGCTGCGTGTCGCGCATTGGGCCTTGCCCCCAAGGTAATCGAGGCTGCTTTCCACAGCTTTGGCGGGTTGCCGCATCGCAGCCAGACCATCGGTGAGAAGAACGGCGTTCGCTTTGTGAACGACAGTAAGGCCACTAACGTGGATTCAGCAGCCAAAGCTTTGCAAGCTTTCGAGAACATCCGTTGGATTTGTGGTGGTCTTGAGAAAGAGGGCGGGCTGGACGGGCTTGCTGCTGCCTCGGGATCTGTTCGCAAGGCCTATGTAATCGGGCGCGAAGCAGCAGGCTTTGCCATGCAGCTCAAAGTGGACGCAGAGGTCTGCACAACCATGGAAGTTGCTGTGGCCCGCGCGATTGCTGATGCTGAATCCGGTGATGTGGTGCTATTGGCGCCCGCCGCAGCGAGCTTTGACCAGTATGACAGCTTCGAGAAGCGCGGCGATGATTTCGTGCAGCGTGTGCGCGCGTATCTGGACTAAGGTCTAGGGCGCGGCGTTCAGGTCCACGGAGGCGGCCATGGCCGAGGACCATGCCCATTGGAAGTTGTATCCGCCCAGCCAGCCGGTCACATTGACCGCTTCGCCGATGAAGTAGAGATCGGGATGCGCTTTGGCCGCCATCGTGCGTGAGCTGAGAGCATCGGTGTCCACGCCGCCCAACGTGACTTCGGCTGTGCGGTAGCCTTCGGTGCCGCCGGGGACCAGCTCCCACCGGCGCAACCCGTCCACCAGCGCGCCCAGACGTTTGTCGGACCAATCCGCCAGATTGCCGCTCAGATCGAACAGGCCGGCCAGATGCTCCACCAGTCGTGCGGGCAAGAGGCGGGCAAGTTCTGTTGTGAAATTGCGCCGACCCGCCACGCTGCGCTGGGTGCGCAGGGCCTCCAGCATGCCATCGGGGGCGATGTCGAAGGTCACGGGGCGGCCGTCGGTCCAATAGGAGGAGGCTTGCAAAACCGCAGGTCCCGACAGACCTCGGTGTGTAAAAAGCAGTGCTTCTTCGAAGACAGGCCCGTCTGCGTGCACCTTTGCAGGGGTAGCTACGCCCGAAATTTCGGAAAAGCGGCCATCGGGAAAGGTGAAGGGTACGAGGCCGGGCCGCGTTTCGGTGACAGGCAGGCCAAACTGATGCGCGATGTCATAGGCAAAGCCGGTTGCGCCCATCTTTGGGATGGATTTGCCACCTGTCGCGATAACAAGGCTGCGCGCTGTCATGCGCTGTGTCTTTCCGTCAGAGTGCAGCGTGAAGACATAACCGCTGTCGGTCTTCTCCACATCACTGACCGAGCTTTGCAAGCGCAGTTCGACCCTGCGGGCCTCCATCAGCTTGCGCAACATGGCGATAATATCCTTTGCGCTGTTATCGCAAAATAGCTGGCCCAGTGTCTTTTCATGCCACGCGATGCCGTGCGCTTCGACCAATGCGATAAAGTCCCACTGGGTGTAGCGGGCAAGGGCCGATTTTGCGAAGTGTGGATTGGCGCAGATGAAAGCCTGCGGGTCAGTATGAAGATTGGTGAAATTACACCGCCCACCACCCGAGATGCGGATCTTTTCACCCGGTGCTTTGGCGTGATCCACCAGCAGGGTGCGCCCCTCCAGATGGGCCGCACACATCATGCCGGCGGCGCCTGCGCCAATGATAACTGTCTCGAAATCCATAGCGAGGGCGTGCCTGAAGGGGCCGGGCTGGTCAAGCCTTTGTGAAGCGGCTTGTTGGCGCGGCAGAAGCGGCTAGGTGTTCGAGTAGAAACATAAAAGGATATGACCCATGACAGCACTCCCTGCAGGAAGCATTTTCCCGAAGACCGATGTTGCAGCCCTTGGCGGCGGTACGCTTACCCTTGGCGCGCCGCGCGGCGATCATGACTGGCAACTTGTTGTAGTCTACCGAGGCTTGCATTGCCCGATCTGCAAAACCTACCTTTCCCGCCTGCAAGAATTTGAGGCGACGTTCGGTGAGTTGGGTGTGGACGTGGTGGCCATCTCTGCTGATCCGGAGGAAAAGGCACAGGCCTTTGCGGATGAGAAGGAGCTGACACTGGCCATCGGCTACGGACTTAGCGCGGCGCAGATGGACACGCTGGGGCTTTATGTCTCGGACCCGCGCAGCCCGCAGGAAACTGACCGCCCCTTTGCCGAGCCCGGCCTGTTTGTAATCAACGCCGAAGGTACGATTCAGATCCTCGACGTGTCCAACGCGCCGTTTGCGCGTCCCGACCTGCAAGGCATTGCCAACGGGATCAAGTTTGTGCGCGCCAATGACTACCCCATTCGCGGCACCCATTCGGGCTGATCCAGTCCCGTCACCTGCGCGGCGCAAAAGGGTGCAAAGACCCTAGCCGCGCAGGTGAATTAGCGTTATACTTATGTCAGACCTCCGCAAAGGAGGCGAGACAGGCAGTGTAAGGCACGTACCCATGACAGAAATGGTCTATGGCGCTCTCCCAGTGCGGGACGGCGAACCAATCCTACCCAAGTGGTGGCGAACGCTCGATAAATGGGCGTTGTCCTGTATTCTGATGCTGTTCGGCGTCGGCATGTTGCTGGGGCTTGCGGCCTCTCCGCCGTTGGCTGAAAAGAACGGTTTCGAGCCGTTCCATTACGTTCAGAGACAAGCCTTTTTCGGTGGTTTGGCGATGATCGCGATGATGCTGACCTCGATGATGACCCCCACAGTTGTGCGCAGGCTTGCCGTGATCGGCTTTGCTCTGTCCTTTTTTGCCCTGATGATGTTGCCATTCTTCGGGACGGACTTCGGCAAGGGCGCGGTGCGTTGGTATAGCCTTGGATTTGCCTCCGTCCAGCCATCCGAATTTCTTAAGCCGGGATTCGTGGTTGTCTCTGCGTGGATGATGGCGGCCAGCCTTGAGATCAACGGCCCTCCGGGCAAAGCGTGGTCTTTTGGTTTGTGTATCTCGATCGTTTTGATGCTGGCGCTGCAGCCCGACTTTGGTCAGGCGTGTCTGGTGCTGTTCGGTTGGGGCGTGGTGTATTTTGTGGCCGGTGCGCCGATGGTGTTGCTGTTTGGTATGGCGGGCTTGGTCGTTCTGGCTGGCACCTTGGCCTATTCCAGCTCTGAACACTTTGCGCGCCGTATTGATGGCTTTCTGAGCGTGGATGTCGATCCGACAACGCAGCTTGGCTATGCCACCAACGCCATCCGCGAGGGCGGGTTGTTCGGTGTTGGTGTGGGCGAAGGCGAAGTGAAATGGTCGCTTCCCGATGCGCACACGGATTTTATCATCGCGGTCGCCGCCGAGGAATACGGGCTGGTGCTGGTGCTGTGCATTATCGCGCTTTATGCCTCTGTTGTTGTCCGTTCCCTGCTGCGCCTGATGCGTGAGCGTGATCCGTTTGTCCGGCTTGCCGGTACGGGCCTTGCTTGCATGTTCGGGGTCCAGGCCATTATCAACATGGGCGTTGCCGTGCGCCTGTTGCCCGCCAAGGGCATGACATTGCCCTTCGTCAGCTACGGCGGCAGTTCTGTCATTGCGTCTGGCATCGCTTTGGGCATGTTGCTTGCCTTTACCCGTACCCGTCCGCAGGGTGAGATCAGCGCATTGCTGTCACGAGGCCGAACGTGAGTGGCGCGCCACTTCTGGTGATCGCTGCCGGTGGTACGGGGGGGCACATGTTCCCCGCGCAAGCGCTGGCTGAGGTGATGTTGGCGCGTGGTTGGCGCGTCAAGCTGAGCACCGATGCACGCGGCGCACGCTACACAAGCGGGTTCCCCGAGCAAGTCGAGGTTGAACAGATCGCAAGCGCAACTTTCGCGCGCGGCGGCTTGTTGGCCAAGACATTAGTGCCATTCAGAATTGTAAGCGGCACGGTAAGTGCTGCGTTCCGTATGTTGCGTGACCGGCCGACGGTGGTTGTCGGCTTTGGCGGTTATCCTTCTATTCCCGCGCTGGGAGCGGCATGGATGTTGCGCCTGCCGCGTATGATCCATGAACAGAACGGCGTGCTTGGTCGCGTGAACGAGGTGTTTGCAAAGCGGGTGGACCGTGTGGCCTGTGGCACTTGGCCCACAACGCTGCCCGAAGGCGTTGAGGGTTACCATGTCGGGAACCCTGTCCGCGCATCCGTGCTTGAGCGGGCAGGCGCGGGCTATATTGCGCCCGGCGACTACCCGATGGAGCTTTTGGTGATGGGCGGCAGCCAAGGCGCGCGCATCCTGAGTGATGTTGTGCCTCCGGCTATTGCTGCCTTGCCGATGGAGATGCTGCGCAACATCCGCGTTAGCCATCAGGCCCGTGATGAGGACGCAGCGCGCGTTTCGGAATACTATGCTGAAAATGGCATCGACGCCGATGTGCAGCCCTTCTTCCATGACGTGCCGCGCCGCATGTCCGAAGCACAGCTGGTTATCAGCCGCTCTGGCGCATCGTCGCTTGCGGATATTTCTGTGATCGGGCGGCCATCGATCCTCATCCCCTTTGCCGCTGCGGCAGGTGACCATCAGGTCGCGAACGCGCGTGGTCTGGTCGAAGCCGAAGCGGCCGTCATGATCCGCGAAGACGCGGCATACCCCGACACACTCAGCGAATTCATCCATACGATCTTGTCCAACGGACCTGCCGCCTTGACGATGGCAAACAGGGCGCTGTCGCTTGGCAAACCGGAGGCCGCACAAACGCTGGCCGACATGGTCGAAGATCTTTCCGCCCCCAAGGAACCTGATTCATGAACGCCGTAACCAAACTGCCCGGAGATGTGGGCGCCATTCATTTCGTTGGTATCGGCGGCATCGGCATGTCTGGCATCGCAGAAGTTCTTTTGAACCACGGCTACACTGTTCAGGGATCGGACCTTAAAACTACTCCTATCACAGACCGTCTGGCAGAACTGGGCGCGACGATCTTCGAGGGCCAGAGCGCCGAGAATATTGAAATCGCGCAGGTGGTTGTGATTTCTTCCGCGATCAAACCGGGCAACCCGGAACTGGACGCCGCACGTCTCAATGGGCTGCCAATCGTGCGCCGCGCTGAAATGCTGGCGGAGCTGATGCGCCTCAAGTCTAACATTGCAATCGCAGGTACCCATGGCAAGACAACCACCACAACCATGGTTGCGGCGCTGTTGGACGGCGGCGGCTTTGATCCCACCGTGATCAACGGTGGCATCATTCACGCCTACGGCTCGAACGCGCGCAAGGGTGAGGGCGAGTGGATGGTCGTCGAGGCCGACGAGAGCGACGGCACCTTCAACCGCCTTCCCGCCACCATCGCGATTGTGACCAATATCGACCCCGAACATATGGATCACTGGGGCACCATCGAGAACCTGCGACAGGGTTTTCTGGAGTTCACTTCGAACATTCCATTCTACGGCGTGGCCGTGTGCTGCATCGATAATGCCGAAGTCCAAGCGCTTGTGGGCAAGATCACCGACCGCCGTGTCATCACTTATGGCTTCAACGCGCAGGCTGATGTCCGCGCGGTTGGTCTACACTATAAAGCTGGCGTGGCGCATTTCGATATCCATCTGCAAAACGAAGACATCATCATCAAGGATTGCGCGCTGCCGATGCCGGGAGATCACAATGTCTCAAACGCGCTGTCCGCTGTCGCCGTGGCGCGTCATCTGGGCATGAAGGGTGAAGAAATCCGCGCGGCACTGGCCAGCTTTGGTGGCGTGAACCGCCGGTTTACCAAAGTGGGCGAAGTCGACGGCGTGACGATCATTGACGATTACGGCCACCATCCGGTCGAGATTGCCGCCGTGCTCAAAGCTGCGCGTCAGTCGACCGAAGGGCGCGTGATTGCCGTGCACCAGCCGCACCGCTATTCCCGTCTGAGCCACCATTTCGATGAATTCTGCGCCTGCTTCAACGACTGTGACGTTGTTGGTATCGCTGATGTTTATGCTGCCGGCGAAGAGCCTATCGAGGGCGCGGACCGCGACAGTCTTGTAGCAGGGCTTATCCAACACGGTCACCGTCATGCCCGCCGCGTGGACGGTCCCGAAGATCTGGCCAAATTGGTCGCCGAGCAGGCGCGCCCCGGTGATATGGTCGTCTGCCTTGGGGCGGGTACAATCAGCGGTTGGGCGAACGGCCTTCCTGACGCGCTGCGTGCGCTCAAAGGTGCTGCGGCGTGATGCTGGTCTGGCTCTCAATTGCTTGGGTGTTCGCTTCGGCGGCAGTGGCAATGCTGCCGGTGCGCCGTCAGTATTTCCCAGCTCTGGTGCTGCTCATCGCGGCGCCTATTCTGATCTTTATCGCGGGTAAGCAGTTTGGCTGGGTCTATGCCTTGCTAGGTTTTGTTGCCTTTGTATCCATGTTCCGCAATCCGCTACGCTATATCGCGGCGCGGCTGCGCGGCGAGCATCCGGAGATTCCAGAATGATTAGCTTCTCTCTTATACTTGCGTGCATCTGGGCTGTAGTGGCCAATGTGTTGGCCATGACACCCAGCAAGGACTACCATTGGCGCAATGCCTATATTCTGATAGCGATCGGGATACCGATTGTCGGTTTCGTTGTTATGCAGCATGGGCCGTGGATCGGTTTGCTGGTGCTTGCGGGCGGTTGCTCAGTCCTGCGCTGGCCGGTGATCTATCTGGGCCGCTGGTTGCGGCGCGGCGGCCGTACCACCCCTGCGGAGTGATGTTGTAATGGTGATGGTTTTGCTGGCTGGTCTCGCAGTCTGGATGTTTGGCTGCGGCTATGCGGGCTATAAGAAACGCTTTGGTCTTTTTGTTATCGTCACGCTGTTTGGCATGGGGCTCAATACGCTTTGGATGTGGTTTGGGCTGGATGCCATGCCACTGTCATCCCCAGCGCTTATGGCCCATGCAGGTGCGTTGCTTTATGCCTTTAGCGCATTGGGCGTTGGTTGGCTAATCGGGCGCTTGGTGCGCAGTTTTCGCAGCAGCAGGGTCGACGAGACGTGAGCGGGATGCCAACTCCGCGTGGAAAGCTGACCCCGAAGCGCCCCCTGTCCGAGCTGACATGGTTGCGTGTTGGTGGACCCGCAGACTATCTACTCCAACCCGCTGATCTGGAGGACCTGCAGTGCTTCCTGCGTGATCTTTCGCCAGAAATTGAAGTCTTTCCCATGGGTGTCGGCTCGAACCTCATCGTGCGCGATGGCGGGTTGCGGGCTGTGGTGATCCGGCTGGGGCGCGGTTTCAACGGGATCGAGATCGAGGGTGGTCGGGTCACTGCAGGTGCGGCGGCGCTGGACGCCTATGTGGCGCGCAATGCAGCGGATGCGGGGCTGGATCTGACATTTCTGCGCACCATTCCCGGTAGTATTGGCGGCGCCGTTCGGATGAACGCCGGCTGCTATGGCAGTTACACAGCAGACCATTTTGTGCATGCGCAAGCGGTGACGCGGGCAGGGGAGTTGGTGACGTTTACTGCTGAGGATCTGAATTTCGAATATCGCCAAAGTGATTTGGCGCAGGGTGCCGTGCTTGTCAGTGCTACTTTCGCGCCGCCCTCCGGTGACCCTGAAGAACTTCATGCGCGGATGGTGGATCAGCTAGCAAAACGCGATGCCTCTCAACCGACCAAAGACCGCAGTGCCGGATCGACTTTTCGCAATCCGGCTGGCTTCAGCTCGACCGGACAGGCGGATGACGTGCATGACCTGAAAGCATGGAAGGTCATTCAGGACGCGGGCATGAAGGGCGCGACCCGCGGCGGTGCGCAAATGTCCCCCAAGCATGCCAATTTTCTGATCAATACCGGTGATGCCACCGCCGCTGATCTGGAAGGTTTAGGCGAAGAAGTGCGAAAAAAGGTTTACGATTGCAGCGGTATCACGTTAAAGTGGGAAATTATGCGAATAGGCGAAAAATAAACGTCAGGTCGCATGGGCTAATGCCGTAAAACGGCAACCAATAAGAAATAAGGGCCGCAAAAGGCCTGGGACATTGAGGCGCAAGGGTATGTCGAGCAGGACAAACCCCACGGTGGCGGTAATCATGGGTGGACCTTCGGTTGAACGCGAGGTTTCGCTCATCACAGGGCGCGCATGCGCGGCCGCACTGCGGGAATACGGATATGAAAAAGTGATCGAGGTCGATGCGGGCCCTGATCTTTGTGCCGTTTTGACAGAGCTTAAACCTGATGCGGTATTCAACTGCCTGCATGGCCGTTGGGGCGAGGACGGCTGCGTTCAGGGTATCCTTGAGTGGCTGCAAATTCCCTATACTCATTCCGGCGTGCTGGCCTCTGCCGTTGCGATGGACAAGCAATGCAGCAAGGATATTTTTCGTGCCGCAGGTTTGCCAGTTGTACCCAGCCTGATCGTGCCGGCTCAGCGGGTCCGTGAAAGCCACGTGATGACTGCACCCTATGTGGTCAAGCCGAACAACGAAGGCTCATCCGTCGGGGTCTACTTGGTATCGGGTGAAAACGACGGCCCGCCGCAGTTGGGGCCGGAAATGCCAGAGATGGTGATGGTTGAGGCGTTCGCGCCGGGGCGCGAGCTGACGACCACCGTTGTGGGTGACCACGCGCTGACGGTGACTGACATTATCACCACCGGCTGGTATGATTATGACGCCAAGTACAAAGACGGCGGATCGCGCCATGTGGTGCCTGCGGATATCCCGCAAGAGATCTTTGACCTTTGCCTCGATTACGCTTTGCGTGCGCACAACGCATTGGGCTGTCGCGGTGTCAGCCGTACCGATTTTCGTTGGGACGAGGCGCGCGGTGCGGCAGGGCTGATCCTGCTTGAGACCAACACGCAACCGGGCATGACCGGCACGTCACTCACCCCAGAGCAGGCCCAGGCCACTGGCATGAGCTTTCCGGAGCTTTGCGCGTGGATCGTGGAGGATGCCTCATGCGGTCGTTGATCCGCAAAAAGGCGCCTGCTGGCAGGGCCGACCCTGCGCCGTCGCGTTGGGCGTGGCGGATGCAGCGGCTGATGCTGACGCCGGGCATACGGCTGGCGTTACGCGCGGGTGTTCCGTTTTGCATCACACTGTTGGCTGGCACGTGGTACCTCTCTGACGAAGCGCGCCGTGGTGCCATTGAAGAAGCCGTAGCCGAAGCCCGCGCCAGCATCGAAACGCGCCCTGAGTTCATGGTCAATCTCATGGCCGTCGACGGGGCTGAGGATGAGCTTGCCAGCTACATCCGCAAAACGCTGCCTCTTAATTTTCCGGTTTCCAGCTTTGATCTGAACCTTGACGCAATGCGCGCCAAAGTGACCGAGATTTCTGCAGTCAAATCAGCCTCAGTGCGCATCCGCCCAGGTGGCGTTCTGCAGATCGATATTGAGCCGCGCATGGCTGTCGCCTTATGGCGCAACGAAGATGGCCTCGTGCTGGTGGATGAAAACGGCATTTATGTCGCAGCGGCAACCAACCGCTATGCCCGTCCAGACCTACCGCTGATCGCGGGTGAGGGGGCTGATAAAAATGTGGCCGAGGCACTGGAGCTGATACAGGCTGCGGCCCCGCTGGGTGAGCGGCTGCGCGGTTTGGTACGGATGGGAGAGCGGCGTTGGGACGTCGTTCTGGACCGTGACCAGCGCATACTACTGCCTTCCGAAGAACCGCAGCGCGCGCTCGAGCGTGTGCTCGCTTTGGAGAGCGCTCAAGATATTCTGACCCGCGATGTTGCGCGGGTAGACATGCGGCTGGCACGCCGACCAACAGTGCTAATGACAAATGAGGCCGCCGAAGAGAGGTCGGCCCAACAGGCAGCGTTTAGGGCAAGCAAAAAATGAATGATCTATATAACAGCCAGCGCACCATGCGGCAGATGCGCAAGATCGCGATGCAGCGCGGTGTGGTTGCTATTCTGGACGTAGGCAGCTCCAAGATTGCAGCACTTGTGTTGCGCTTTGATGGCTCTGCGCGACTGGATGACGAGGGTGAGATGGGATCGCTGGCAGGGCAGTCCGGTTTTCGCGTTATCGGAGCGGCCACGACCCGCTCACGCGGTGTACGCTTTGGCGAGATCACGGCGATGGGTGAAACTGAGCGGGCCATTCGCACCGCCTTGCAAGCAGCGCAAAAGATGGCCGGAATCCGCGTCGATCATGTGATTGCCTGTTTCGCTGGCGGTGAGCCGCGCAGCTATGGTCTTGACGCAATGGTGACGCTTGAAGATCAAGTGGTGACAGAGGACGACGTGGCCCGTGTGCTGAGTAGCTGCGATGTGCCTGAATATGGCGAAGGCCGTGAAGTGCTGCACGCCCAGCCCGTAAACTTTGCCCTTGATCACCGCAGCGGGTTGATTGATCCGCGCGGCCAGCTCGGCAACGAACTGAGCGTTGATTTGCACATGCTGACTGTTGATGCCGCCGCCGTGCAGCATCTGGCCTATTGTATCAAACGCTGTGATCTGGAGCTCGCTGGTATCGCGTCTTCTGCCTATGTCTCGGGTATCGCCGCATTGGTAGAGGACGAGCAGGAGTTGGGCGCGGCTTGTATCGATCTGGGCGGTGGTGCGACCGGTGTGTCGATCTTCATCAAAAAACACATGATCTATTCTGACAGCATCCGCATGGGCGGGGATCATGTTACCTCCGATATCTCAATGGGGCTGCAGGTGCCAACTGCCAACGCCGAACGGATCAAGACATTCTACGGCGGGGTGCAGGCCACCGGCATGGATGATCGCGAAATGATCGAGATTGGCGGCGAGACGGGCGATTATGAGCACGACCGCCGGACTGCCAGCCGTGCCGAATTGATCGGCATTATGCGTCCGCGCGTTGAAGAAATCCTCGAAGAAGTTCGCGCACGTCTGGATGCCGCAGGGTTTGACTATCTTCCAAGCCAGCAGATCGTGCTGACGGGTGGCGGTAGCCAGATCCCCGGTCTTGACGGGTTGGCGAGCAAGGTTTTGGGCCAGCAGGTTCGTCTTGGCCGCCCCTTGCGTGTTCACGGTTTGCCACAGGCAGCAACCGGTCCGGGCTTCTCCTCTGCCGTCGGGCTGGCGCTATTTGCAGCACATCCGCAAGACGAATGGTGGGATTTTGACATCCCCGCAGACCGCTATCCCGCAAGATCACTGAAGCGCGCGGTGAAGTGGTTCAAAGATAACTGGTAATGCTGCTGCGCCGACCCGTCACGAAATGGTGATGATTTAATAATGGCCTTCCGGTAGATTGAAAAATGATCCTGGAGGATCATTTGCTTTTCGGATCTGGGGCGCGTGCACCTGTCTGTTCAATCAAACTACGGCTCTGACGCTTTTGCCGTTCGCGGTGGTTTTTGCGGGCAAAAACCCTGTGGGGATGGGTGACAAGCTCAAATTCTTCGTATATTATTCATTATAAGCGCATCAGGTCCCAGAAGAGGTCCGACACCAATAAGCGCACTGGCGGGTCGAGCAGGACCCCAAATAGATTGAATGAGTTGCCGTTGCGCGCCCGTGTGGGCGGGCTCTTTTCCGGTGCATGGTGGTGTGTCGGGCGACTTACGCAATATCTGTACCAATGGGCGAAATCTCGCGGATAGTGGCGGAAATTTGTCTATATTTGGTGTAAACACGGTGTTTTCTACGTGACGCGAGGCAAACACGCGTCTAGTATTAAATAAATTTGGGAAAAAATCGCTCGCGCGGTGCGGGCAAGCAGAACAGGCGGGACCAAGATGACTTTGAACCTATCGATGCCGGGACAGGACGACCTCAAGCCACGCATTACCGTTTTTGGTGTAGGCGGAGCAGGGGGCAATGCCGTAAATAACATGATCGAGAAAGAACTCGATGGTGTGGATTTCGTAGTTGCCAACACTGACGCGCAGGCTCTTCAACAGGCCAAGTCAGTCAGCCGGGTTCAGTTGGGTGTCAAGGTTACCGAAGGTTTGGGCGCGGGCGCACGGGCATCTGTTGGTGCCGCGGCTGCCGAAGAAAGCATTGAGCAGATTGTTGATCACCTTGCCGGCGCACATATGTGCTTTATCACTGCCGGTATGGGCGGGGGCACGGGTACGGGTGCTGCCCCGATCATCGCGCAAGCTGCACGTGAGTTGGGTGTTCTGACTGTTGGTGTTGTGACCAAGCCATTCCAGTTTGAAGGTGCAAAGCGCATGCGTCAGGCTGAAGACGGTGTTGAGGCGTTGCAAAAAGTCGTTGATACGCTGATCATCATTCCAAACCAGAACCTGTTCCGTCTGGCCAATGAAAAAACCACCTTTACCGAAGCATTCTCCTTGGCGGATGATGTTCTGTATCAAGGCGTTAAAGGCGTTACCGATTTGATGGTGCGTCCCGGCCTGATCAACCTCGACTTTGCAGACGTGCGCGCTGTGATGGACGAGATGGGCAAAGCCATGATGGGCACGGGTGAAGCCGAGGGCGAAGACCGCGCTATTCAGGCAGCCGAAAAAGCCATCGCTAACCCGCTGTTGGACGAAATCTCTCTGCGCGGTGCCAAGGGTGTTCTTATCAACATCACAGGCGGCCATGATCTGACCCTGTTCGAACTGGACGAAGCCGCAAACCGCATCCGCGAAGAAGTAGACCCAGAGGCGAACATCATCGTCGGCTCCACGCTGGACGAAAACATGGGTGGCATGATGCGCGTGAGCGTTGTTGCAACAGGTATCGATGCGCTGGACGTGAACACGGATATGCCTGTGCCACGCCGCTCCATGTCCAAGCCTCTCAAGCAGCAAGTGATTGAAGAAGCAGTTGAGCCCACACCGGCGCCAGCGGTAGCAGCAAGCGTTGCCGCAGTTGCGGAAGAACGCCAGGAAGAGCCCCAGACACCAAGCTTCTTTGACGATGCTCCGCGTGAAGTGGCCCGCACTGACAGCCGTGATCTGTTTGAAGGTCGCCGCAGCGAGTATGCAGAAGAGCGCGCAGACGATATGCCGCCCCCTGCCTACACGCCAGAGCCCACTTCTTACGAGCCGCACCACGATCATTTGGAAGCAGAGCCTGAAGCGTTCATCGCACCACGTGCGCCGACGCCCGGTACGCCTTCTCCTGAAGCGATGGCGCGTTTGCGTGCAGCAGCCCAGCGTGCGTCTCCTGCGGCACAACAACAACGTGCTGCCGCGCCAGAGCCAAAGGCGGCGCCCGCGCCGACTGCCGCTGCAGGTGAGCGTCCCCGCTTCGGGATTAATTCGCTCATCAACCGGATGACAGGGACGCAAGAAGGCGAAGGCCAGCCACGTGCGGCAGCTCCGACCCAACAGCCACCACGTCAGCAGCCACCGGTACAGCGCCAGCAGGCAGCAGCTGCGCCGCAGCCCCGTCAGGAAGCTGCACCGGATCAGGAACGCATCGAGATTCCAGCGTTCCTGCGTCGTCAGGCAAACTAAATTACGTGATTTCGTGATGTGGAGGGTCGCTTTAGGGCGGCCCTTTTTCTTTTTATAACATGAGGTTGCGCTGCCAGCGGCGGCTTTGCGCCCGTTTGTAACAGTCATGTTTCAGTCCGTTGCAATCCTTGATTTGAACGATTGCAACCAGCAGCGTAATTAGGGGTAATTAAGTACATACTTGAAAGAAACCGAGGACGGCAGCGTGCAAAACACCGTAAAAACAGCGATCAGCTTTACAGGTAAGGGCCTGCATTCAGGTAAGCCTGCGACCGCTACTGTTGTGCCTGCCGCTCCGAACTTTGGTATCTGGTTCAAGCGGACAGACGTTGACGTTGGTGACCGGATGATCCCAGCACGTTGGGATGCGGTGAACCGTTCGCCACTTTGTACCAAGCTGGAAAACAAAAGCGGTTTGCAGGTCTCTACCGTTGAGCACCTAATGGCAGCGCTTGCCGGCTGCGGCATTCACAACGCGTTGATCGAGATTGACGGCCCCGAAGTGCCGATCCTTGACGGCTCTTCCGCACTCTTCGTGCGGGGCGTCATGGCCCACGGCGTGCAGATGCAATCTGCCCCTGTCATGGCGTTTGAAGTATTAAAAGAAGTTACCGTACGGGACGGCGACGCGGTTGCGACCATCGCGCCTTCCGACACGCTGCGCATCGATTTCGAGATTGATTTTGCTGACGCGGCCATTGGTCATCAGCAGAAGTCGCTTGTGATGAACAACGGCTCCTTTGCACGTGAGCTCTGCGACAGCCGCACATTCTGCCGTCAGGCGGATGTGGAGGAGATGCAGGCCAACGGTCTGGCGCTTGGTGGTATGCCGGGTGAAAATGCTGTTGTGTTTGATGGCGATGCAGTGCTGAGCCCTGGTGGTTTGCGCCACGCGGACGAACCTGTGCGCCACAAGATGCTAGACGCTTTAGGCGATTTGGCGCTGGCGGGGGCACCTTTGCTGGGCCACTACACCGGTCTGCGCGCGGGCCACTCGTTGACCAATACGCTGCTGCGCGCCTTGTTCGAGACACCTGATGCTGTGCGTTTGGTGCAGTGTGATGGCCCGATGGCCGCGCGTTTGCCTGGTCATGGCCTTGTCTGGAATGAAATTCCGGCTGTTGCCTGACACGGAATTACCCTAGTAAACTTTGGAAGGCTCGGAGCAGTTGCTGCGGGCTTTTTTACAAAGTAGGAAATGAGCGTTTTGCACCGCTAATTATTGTGCTAACACCAAGGTCAAACAGGGGTAAACCTCTGAAACAGACTGAAGCGGTAAAAGAATAAGGATAGCCAAGGATGGGTTTTGGAAGGTCTGCAAGACGTCTTTCCGTCACTTTGGTGGCTGTTGCGGCATTGTCTGCGTGTGGCGGCACAAGAGATACGGGCCGCTTTACAAAGAATTTCTTCAATCCACAGGAAATTCCGCTTGAAACTTACACGCCCGAGCAGATATTTGAGCGTGGCGAATTTGAGCTGAACCGCAAGCGCCCCGCCGAAGGAGCCTTCTATTTCGCTGAGATTGAGCGTCTGTACCCCTATTCCGAATGGGCCAAGCGCGCGCTGATCATGCAGGCATTTGCCTATCATCAGGATGCCGATTATCCCAACAGCCGCTCTGCTGCGCAGCGTTTCATTGATTTCTATCCCGATGATGACGATGCCGCCTATGCAGCGTATCTGTTGGCGCTCAGCTATTATGACCAGATTGACGATGTGGGCCGTGATCAGGGTTTGACGTTCCAGGCACTGCAAAGCCTGCGTACCGTGATTGAACGCTATCCCGACAGCGAATACGCGCGGGGCTCGATCCTGAAATTCGATCTGGCGTTTGACCACCTTGCCGGTAAAGAAATGGAGATCGGTCGCTATTACCTGCGTCGCGATCACTATGCCGCCGCCATCAATCGTTTCCGCGTGGTTGTTGAGGATTTCCAGACCACCACCCACACGGCCGAAGCACTGCACCGTTTGGTGGAGGCGTACCTGAGCCTTGGGCTCACGGATGAAGCGCAGACAGCTGGGGCGATTCTGGGCCACAACTACCAATCAACCGAATGGTATGAGGACAGCTATAAGCTGCTCACGGGACGCGGTCTGGAGCTTAAATCTCTTGGCAACAACTGGTTGTCGGCTATTTACCGTCAAACGCTGAAAGGCGATTGGATCTAACGTGCGTACCCGCACGCCTGTGACGGAACCTGTTTGATGCTACGCGGTCTAGATATATCCAACATGTTGATCATTGACCGGCTGGAGCTGAATTTCCAGCCCGGCCTCAATGTGTTGACAGGTGAGACAGGGGCGGGGAAATCAATCCTGCTCGACAGTCTTGGCTTTGTGCTGGGTTGGCGCGGGCGCGCCGATTTGGTGCGTCAGGGAGCCGCGCAAGGCGAGGTAACCGCGTGGTTCGATCTGGATGAAAATCATCCCGCACGGGCTGTTCTGGAAGAGGCGGGGCTGCCTGTCACCGATGAACTGATCTTGCGCCGGATCAACACCGCTGATGGGCGCAAAACCGCATGGATCAATGACCGGCGTTGCTCGGGCGAGGTCCTGCGCGCGCTGAGCGAGACATTGGTTGAGCTACATGGCCAGCATGATGATCGTGGATTGCTCAACCCGCGTGGTCACCGAAGCATTCTGGATGCATTTGGTGGACTGGACGGGGCCCGTGCTAAGGTGCGCAGCGCTTGGAGCGAGATGGCGCGCATCCGAAAGGCGCAAGCCGCCGCCGCCAAAGCGCAGGAAGAAATCCGCGCCGAAGAAGAATTCCTGCGCTACGCCGTGTCGGAGCTGGACAAGCTGGACCCGGAACAGGGCGAGGAAGCCGCACTTGATACCAAACGCCGGATGATGCAGGCCGCCGAGAAGATCCGCGCCGATGTGGTCAACGCTTATGAGGCGATGGGTCAAAGCGGCGCAGAGGCGCAACTGGCCGATGCTTTCCGCTGGCTTGACGGCGCAGCCGGGCGGGCTGACGGCACTCTGGAAGAACCTATGGCCGCGCTCAACCGCGCGATGATTGAGCTGGATTCCGCAATGGAAGGTGTCGTTCAGGCGATCGAGACGATGTCATTTGATCCGCATGAACTGGAAAACATCGAAGAGCGGCTGTTTGCCATTCGCGGGTTGGCACGGAAACATGACGTGCAGCCGGATGAACTGGCTGGTTTTGGCGATACGCTGCGCGCCAAGCTGAATGCACTGGATGCGGGCGAGGCCGAGCAGGCCAAGCTGGATGCAGAAGTGCGCGCAGCAGAGGCGGCATATGACGCAGCAGCGCAAGCGCTGAGTGATGGGCGCGCAAAGGCTGCGTCTAAATTGGACAAGGCCGTCAATGGAGAGCTTGCTCCGTTGAAGATGGAGCGTGCAGTTTTCGCGACCCAGATCACGCCAGAGGGCGCGGCCCCAGAGGGCCGCGATGCGGTATCTTTCACGGTGGCCACAAACCCCGGCGCGCCTGCCGGTCCGATCAACAAAATTGCCTCTGGTGGCGAACTTAGCCGCTTTCTTTTGGCCCTCAAGGTTTGTCTGACCCAAGGCCAATCCGGCCTCACTTTGATCTTTGACGAGATAGACCGTGGTGTGGGCGGAGCAACTGCCGATGCCGTTGGCCGCCGCTTGGCTGCTATTGCCGAAGGCGGTCAGGTGCTCGTCGTGACCCACTCTCCGCAGGTTGCGGCGCTGGGTGCGCATCATTGGCGGGTCGAGAAATCTGTGACCAAGGGCATGACAATCACAAATGTCGTGCCGCTAAGCAGTGACGAGCGGGTGGACGAGGTCGCGCGTATGGTGGCAGGTGATACCATCACCGACGCTGCCCGAGAGGCCGCACGCGCCTTGCTGAGCGCCTGACGGCTTGAAACTGCGCGCGCAATATGGTCTCCGCAAGGGTAACATATCCGCGAGCCGTGCAAATGAAAGCCCCCGATGACAGAGCCTTCCCGCTCACTCCTGTCACAGCAGATGACCCTTGCCGTTGGCAGCGCCCGCGAGGGTTGGCGCGTCCTGCGCCAAAAAGGGCCGGGAAAGATCACCTTTTGGTTTATCGCTTTGTTGGTTGGTGTCGCCGCTGGCTTTGCCGCATTGTTTTTCCGTAAGGGCATCTATTGGCTTCAAACCACGCTCTACGGCACCGATGACGTCCAGCACTTGCATAGCTTTATCATCGGGTTGGACTGGTACTGGGTCGTCCTCATTCCGACAGTTGGGGGGCTGGTTTCCGGTCTAATCCTGCATCACTTCACCCGTGATGCACGGGCGCGCTCAGTCGCGGATGTGATTGAGGGCGCTGCTTTGCACGAGGGCAGGGTAGAGACGCGCGCAGGGCTGGCTTCGGCGTTGGCGTCGATGGTGACGCTGGGCACGGGCGGATCGTCGGGGCGCGAGGGGCCAGTCGTCCATTTAGCGGCGGTGATCTCTACCTGGATCAACCGCCGGATCAACGCCGACGGCATTACAGGACGTGACCTTTTGGGCTGCGCAGTTGCAGCGGCGGTTTCAGCGAGCTTTAACGCCCCAATCGCCGGCGCGCTCTTTGCGCTGGAGGTGGTACTGCGCCATTTCGCGGTCCATGCTTTTGCGCCTATCGTGATTGCTAGCGTTGCAGGCACGGTGATCAACCGGTTGGAGTTCGGTGGCGTGACCGAGTTCAAACTGCCGGTGATGGGGGACCTGCAATTCTATGTCGAACTGCCAGCCTTTTTGCTGCTGGGGCTGACCTGCGGTCTGGTGGCTGTGATCCTAATGCGCGCCGTGTTCTGGGCCGACGATATTGGCAACCACATTCAATCGCGCACCAAACTGCCGCGGTACTTCCGGCCGATGTTAGCTGGGGCGATGCTCGGCGTGATTGCGCTTTGGTTTCCGCATATTATCGGTGTGGGGTATGAGACCACTTCGCGCGCGCTTACGGGGCAGTTGGCGTTCCATGAGGTAATGGTCTTCGCGGTGCTTAAGGTGCTGGCAGTGGCCATCACGCTGGGGGGCCGTATGGGTGGCGGCGTGTTCTCGCCCTCGCTTATGGTAGGGGCGCTTGTCGGCCTGGCCTTTGGCCTGATCGCGACGGGATTTTTTCCCAATGTGTCCGGCTCGACCTCGCTTTATGCGCTTGCGGGGATGGGTGCTGTGGCCGCTGCCGTTCTGGGCGCGCCCATTTCCACCACGCTTATTGTGTTTGAGCTGACGGGCGACTGGCAGACAGGTTTAGCGGTGATGGTTGCGGTCAGTATGTCCACGGCGTTGGCATCCAATCTGGTCGACCGCAGCTTCTTCCTTTCCCAAATCGAGCGGCGCGGCATTCACCTTGCTGCCGGTCCGCAAGCCTATCTGCTGGCGATGTTCACGGCGGCCAAGACCATGCGCGCGCCTGACCATGCGCGCGCGGCTGATGAGGATAAATGCTGGGAGATGATCGGCGAGGGGCTGTATATCGACGGGGCCGCTACTCTTGAGACCGCGATCCCGATATTCGAGAACTCTGGCGCGCTGTTCTTGCCGGTGGTCAATTTGTCAGCAGATGCCGCCCCGCCAGAGCTGTTAGGCGCATTGTTCCATGTAGATGCCCTACGCGCGTACAATTGCGCGCTGGCGGCCACCGCGGCCGAGGAACACTCCTAGATCTGCTCGACTGCGATTTCTTCGATGTTGTGGAAGGCGAGGTGGTTTTTGACCTGCCCCACAACTTCTTTTGGCTCTTCATAAGACCAGACAACATTCTCCAATGTCCGGCTTTTGGTCACAACTGAGAAGTAGCGCGCATCGCCTTTGTGGGGGCAATGGGAGGTCTTGTCGCTTGGATCAAGAAAGGCCATCGCAATGTCTTCACGCGGGAAATAGATCACTGGTGGATAATCCCCCTCGACAAGCTCCAGCGCGTTGCTGCTTTCGCCCAGAACTGCGCCGCCAGCGCGGATCGCCCAAGTGCCCGGTGCCTTACGGATTGTGATGTAATCAACCATGTATATCTCCCCCCAACGTGATGTGCGCGCCTCAGATCGGCGCGGTTGCCGCATTTAACCATTGTTTTGCGGCGGCTGAAACCCGCGGGCCAATTTTTGTTTTAACTTCGGCATGATAGCTGTTGAGCCATTCCCGAGCGGCTGGCTCCAGAAGGTCCGGCACGATCAGGCGGTGGTCGATCGGTGCAAAGGCCAGCGTGCGCCAGCCCAGCATTTCGCGGTGGGCGTCACCGCCGGGCAAGGCAGGCGCTTCTTGCACCACCAACAGGTTTTCGATCCGGATGCCAAAGGCGCCTTCGCGGTAGTAACCCGGCTCGTTGCTGAGGATCATTCCTGGTTCAAGGGGCACCTGACTAATTCGGCTAAGGCGCTGTGGCCCTTCATGCACACTGAGATATGCGCCAACACCGTGGCCCAGCCCATGATCAAAGTCCTGACCGGCCAACCACAAAGGCATGCGGCCAATCGCTTCGATATGCGCGCCGGCAAGGCCGCGTGGCCAACGCAGGCGGCTCATGGCGATCATACCAGCAAGCACGCGGGTGAAGGCTTTACAGGCCTCCTTTGGCGGCGTGCCGATGGCGATTGTACGGGTGATATCGGTGGTGCCATCAAGGTACTGGCCGCCACTGTCGAGGACGATCAAATGGCCGTCTTCAAGCCGTGTGTCGGTCTCTTCGGTCACGCGGTAGTGCATGATGGCGCCGTTCGGACCAGTGCCCGCGATGGTCTCAAAGCTGATTTCCTGCAAGCCGTTGTCACGGCGGCGCATAGCTTCCAATTGGGTGACTACCTGGATCTCTGTGAGGCTGCCTATGGGCTGTGCATCCAGCCAGCTCAACAGCTCGACCATTGCGGCACCGTCGCGCAGGTGCGCGGCAGCGGAGCCTTCGATCTCTGCCGTGTTTTTGCAGGCCTTGGGAAGGGCGCAGGGCTCTGCGCCGGCGGTGGCGGCATCGCCCAGCGTATCGGCGACAATCTGCGGTACGGTTGATGTATCAATCCGCACAGGTCCCTCTAGCGCCTTGAGCGCTGCCAGAAAGCGATCAGGGTCGTTCAGGCGCACATCATCACCCAGATGATCCGAAAGGCCTGCGTATTTCGCCGGCTCCGAGAAAAGATCAACCGTGCCGTGCGCGTGCAATATGGCAAAGGCGTGGACCACCGGATTACGTTCGATATCCGCGCCGCGAATGTTCAGGAGCCAGCAAATACTGTCGGGCAGGGTGATCACCGCGGCGCGCTCTTGCGCATCGCTCAGGGTCTTGGCCAGACGCGCGCGCTTGGCATAATGGCTTTCGCCCGCGAATTCCAGCGGGTGCACCTTGGCCAGTTCCATCGGCGGGGCAGGCTGGTCATCCCAGATAGCATCCACCAGATTGTTGCATTGCACTAAAACGATGCCGCTGCCTTCCAGCGCTTTTTCTGTCTGGGTGATCTGGTCCACGGTATGCAGCCACGGATCGAAGCCGATGCGCCCGTCTTGAGGCAACTGGCTGCGCAGCCATTGCGCCATCGAGACTTCTGGCCAGTGCACCGGTGTGAACTCTGCGGCCACCTGCGCCTTGACCTGTGTGCGGTAACGTCCGTCGATGAAGACCCCAGCCACGTCGCGCAGGGCGACGCAAAATCCCGCTGATCCGGTGAAACCGGTGAGCCAAGCCAGCCGCGCATCGCGGGCTGCGACATACTCACCCTGATGAGCATCGGCGCGTGGCACCACGAAGCCGTCCAGCCCTGCTGCCGCTATTTGAGCGCGCAGCGCTTTCAGCCGTGGTGGCCCTTGTTCCGGTCGGGCCGTGACCTCAAATGATTGAAACATCACGTCCCTCCTTCAATGTGCCTTACTAGTCGTCTTGGTACCTTTAGCTTACGCGCTTCATGCCCAGCACCCGCGCGCGTTTGCGCGGATCGGTATCAAAGAGCGATGCAAGCTGCTCGGTCATCGCACCGGCAAGCTGCTCCACATCCGTGATGGTAACGGCGCGTTCATAGTAGCGCGTCACATCATGGCCGATGCCGATGGCCAGCAGCTCTACAGCCTTCCTCCGCTCCACCATTGCGATCACATCACGCAGGTGCTTTTCAAGGAAGTTTGCGGGGTTCACGGACAAGGTGCTGTCATCCACTGGCGCACCGTCCGAGATCACCATCAGGATCTTGCGCGATTCAGAACGTGCCATCATCCGGCGGTGCGCCCATTCCAGCGCCTCTCCGTCGATATTCTCCTTCAGCAACCCTTCCTTCATCATCAGCCCCAGATTGGGCCGCGTTCTGCGCCATGGCGCATCAGCGGATTTATAGATGATGTGGCGCAGATCGTTCAGACGGCCGGGGCCTGTGGGGCGACCGTCGTTCAGCCAAGCCTCACGCGCCTGTCCACCCTTCCAAGCGCGGGTGGTAAAGCCAAGGATTTCAACCTTCACGTTGCACCGCTCAAGTGTGCGGGCCAAAACGTCAGCACAGATCGCGGCGATAGAGATCGGGCGCCCACGCATGGAGCCGGAGTTGTCCAGCAGCAGTGTGACAACGGTATCGCGGAACTCGGTGTCTTTTTCGACCTTGAAGCTGAGCGGGGTGGTCGGGTTCGCCACAATCCGCGCAAGACGGCCGGCATCTAGGGTGCCTTCCTCCAAATCGAACTCCCAACTGCGGTTCTGCTGGGCCTGTAGGCGGCGTTGCAGTTTGTTCGCTAGACGGCTCACTGCGCCTTTCAGCGGCTCAAGCTGTTGGTCCAGATAGGCGCGCAGACGCTCAAGTTCGACGGGGTCTGCCAGCTCTTCCGCGCCGACGGTTTCGTCGTGGTCGCTGAGGTAGACGGTATAATTGGGATCGGCATCAGAGACCGGCTGCGGGGCAGGTGGCTCCATCGGCGCTTCGCCCTCGGGCATCTCGGATTCTTCGCCAAGCTCCTGATCGGCCATGTCGTCCATGGATACCTGTGCCTGACTGGCGTCCTGCTGTTCTTCCTGAGACTGCTCTGGGGAAGCGTCTGCATCCTCGTCGTCCTGATCGTCGCTGCCAGTGCTGTCCGGATCATCCTGCTCTTCGGAGCCTTCTTCGGCTTCGTCTTCCTGATCTTCGTCCAATCCGTCAGGGTCATCGCCCAATTGATCGGCATAGCCCAGATCGGTGATGATCTGGCGCGAGAATTTGGCAAAGGCCGTCTGGTCATCCAGATTGTTCTCAAGGTCGTCGAGCGTACCGCCGCATTGATCCTCGATATAGCCGCGCCACAGCTCCATCACGTTTTCCGCGCCCGCAGGCATGGGGCGTCCAGTGGCCAGATGGCGGACCAGATAGCCAGCGGCGACGGCCAGTGGCACGTCAGAAGGGGACTTCGCCTGATCATAGCCCTTGCGCAGCGCTTCATGCTTAATCTTTGCGTCGATGTTGCCTGCCGTGCCGGGCATGTCCCGTGCGCCGACAGCTTCGCAGCGCGCAGTTTCCATCGCCTCATACAGGTCCCGCGCCATTTCGCCTTGCGGCTGATAGCGCGCATGGGTCTGGCCGTTGTGATAGCGCCGGTTCAGGGCCAGTGCATCTGCGGTGCCACGTGCAAGCATGACCTCGTCGCGTGTCATCCGGCGGGTCACCTGCGGCAGACGCATCACGTCACCGTTCAAACCGGATGGATCGACCGAATAGCTGACGTTCAGATCAGGATCATTCGCCATCACCTTAGAGGCCTCGGCAAGGGCCTTCTTAAACGCGTCTGCTGGATTGTCTGATGTGCTCATGAGGCCCTCGTCGGGAAAGTGGTTGAATGACATTTCGCAGGTTTTTCAGGCAGGGTCAAAGGAGGTGCGCGGATTTGACCAAGTAATTCACCCGCAAAAATCAGATACCGCAATCAAGGGCGGCGCAAGAGGGAGAATGATGGCGCATTTTTATCAAAATCTTCTTGTTTCGGAACAGGAGGTTGACCGCGCATCTCAGAAAAACTCAATTGTCTATGGAACGGACCAGAGGTGCAACCGTTGTATTTCCAACAGGTACTGACGCAGCAAGAAATGCCGCTAAGGTCCTAAATTTTAAGGAGAGTACAATGACCAACCTGAAGGAAAATACCGCCCGAGCCGCCCTGATCGCACTGATGGCAACCGCACCTATGGCCGCATTCGCTGCCCCACACAGCGGCTCTCCACAGCAGTCCGTTGCCGAAGACCCAGATGAGAACACAGGCCGCGCACCTGCATATGGCGACTCCATTGAAGATACGTCCAAAGCGGGCCCATACTCTTACACGCCAGCCGAGATCACCGATGAGGTCCATGGCTCCATCTACAAGGGCGACGTCAAACGTGACGGCTAACCCGGCCACAATCTAACAAAGAAAGACCCCGGTGCAGTGCACCGGGGTCTTTACGTTTTCACATGAATGTATTTTTCAACCGAGGCTAACGCTTGCTGCGCTCTCGGGAAGTTCCTCGTTGAACAGGCGCTGATAGAATTCCGCAACTGTCTGGCGCTCAAGCTCGTCACATTTGTTGAGGAAGCTTAGGCGGAAGGCATAGCCGACGTTACGGAAAATCTCGGCGTTCTGGGCCCATGCGATCACGGTGCGCGGGGACATAACGGTAGAGAGGTCGCCGTTCATGAAGGCCGTGCGCGTCAGATCAGCGACTGTAACCATTTGCTTGATCGTCTTGCGCCCTTCGGCGGAATTGAAATGCGGGTTTTTTGCCAGCACAATCGCAGTTTCCGCATCAATGCTCAGGTAGTTGAGCGTGGCAACCAGCGACCACCGGTCCATCTGGCCTTGGTTGATCTGCTGTGTGCCGTGATAGAGACCCGTCGTGTCGCCCAGACCAACAGTGTTCGCAGTCGCGAAAATCCGGAAGTAAGGGTGGGGGGTGATGACTTTGTTCTGGTCAAGCAGCGTGAGCTTGCCGTCAACTTCCAGAACGCGCTGGATTACAAACATAACGTCTGCACGGCCGGCATCATATTCATCGAATACAATCGCTGTTGGCGTGCGCAGTGCCCAAGGCAGAATGCCTTCCTGAAAATCAGTGACCTGCTTGCCGTCGATCAGTTTGATCGCGTCTTTACCGATCAAGTCGATCCGGCTGATGTGGCTGTCGAGGTTGACGCGCACAGTTGGCCAGTTCAGGCGGCTTGCCACCTGTTCGATGTGGGTGGATTTACCCGTGCCGTGATAGCCCTGTATCATGACGCGGCGGTTGTGCGAAAAGCCGGCCAAGATGGCCAGCGTGGTGTCTGCGTCAAACTTGTACGTACTGTCGAGCTCTGGCACGCGGTCTGTGCGATCCGCAAAGCCCTTCACCACCATGTCTGTGTCGATGCCGAAAACCTCACGCACCGAGATATCCTTGGTGGGGGTTGCGTTAAGGTCCAGTCCGCCGTCAGCCATGCTCAATATTCCTAATACTATTGCCCCGCGCGGGGCCGTCCTGTGTGGGTTGCAACATATCGCGCGCAGGATCAAGGGAAAGACTTAAATTTGCACTGTTGATATCGCCAGCTTCGCACGCAAACCCAGACAGAAGTAAGCTATTGTTTAAAAAGCGTTCATCGCGCTGAAATGGGCAGGGGGAAACTTCGTCCGCACAGATCATGACCTGACCTGCGCCGCAACGTCACACCCCCCCCCTGATTTGAGGGCATGGGGATGCGTGCAGCCGGGCTAATCGTTCGGCCCGGCAGAGGGAAAAGCCCCTTTAGTCTTTAAAGTTACGGCTGGACTTGAGCTGATCCCAAGCCCAGACAACCAGCTGCAACTGATCTTCCTGAGAGCGGTCTCCGCCGTTCATGTCAGGGTGAAGAACCTTGATTAGACCTTTGTAAATCTTGCGGATTTCTGGCTTAGTCAGGTTGTCTTTGGCATCCAGAACTTCCAACGCGCGCTTTTCGGTCGGCGGCAGGCGACGACCTGATTGCGGGCCTTTGCCCGGGTTTTGGGTCGCGTTTGCGCCAAGCACCTGATGCGGGTCTTCGATACCCAACCGCGCCCATGCGCGCGCCTCTGGATCGCTCATGGGTTTTGTCGGGCGGTCCCATGCCTTGTCGTCGGACAGCTGGGCATTCATTTCGGCTTCGGTTGTGCCGTGGAAGAAGTTCCACTTAGTATTGTATTCGCGCACATGCTGTTGGCAAAACCAGAAATAATCATCCAGCACGTCAGGCGCTTTAGGTGCGCGGTATTTACCTGCCTCTTCACAGCCATCGTGATCACAAACCCGCGTCGATGTCTCGGACGCGCCGGACATTCCGCGACGGCCGCGCGGATTCTTCTTCTTGGCGGAAGAGACAGACATATCAAAACCGAAGGGATCGTTCTTTTGCATGGGTACACCTTTCCGACTCAAGGTAATCACTCTAGACGTGTGGCTGTCAGAAGGAAGGGGGCTGAGCGAAAAAAGTCGCCCCCGTGGGAGGGTTTATGCCTATCAAAGAAGAGATTGAGGCCGCACTGCGTTCTGCATTTGCAGTGGAACAGCTGAAGGTGGAGGACGTGAGCGAAGCACATAGGGGCCATACGGGTTTTCGCGAGGGCGGTGAGACACATTTCGATGTGGCGATTACAGCACAGGACTTTGCCGGGATGAGCCGTGTGGCAAAACACCGCGCTATGCACAGCGCGTTGGGCGCGGAACTGATTGGCCGTATTCACGCGCTATCGCTGGACATCACCCCCTAGGGTTTTGCGTTGTCGCCTTGTTCCGCGTCGTCATCCGTGGCGGGGGAAGGGACGTTGCCGCGCGCACGGGCGAGAATGCTCAGCGAGGTGCCGATCGTGCTGTTGGCCTCAGTGTCCTCGACGCCGTTGTCGGTCAGCGGCTCCGCCCCCTCATTCGAGGTGTCAGTCGCCATTTCAATGGCCCGATCATCGTCGTCATCCATGTCGTCCGCGGGGGCGGGGAGCAGCTCTGGCTGAAACTCTGCCGCGTCGCCGGTGCGCAAGCGCCGAAAAATCAGAACATTACGCCATTCGGTGGTGGTGCCAGTAAGGCCGGAACGCTCAACCGATGGCAGGGTCTCCGCGCGCTGGTATTCCCAGCCGTAGCCCGCCATACCGTTCATAAGCTCTTGGATAGCGAAGGAAAAACGCGCCTCTGCCCCGCGCACGCCTTTGCCCTTGATCCCCTTGGAGGGTGAGGGAACGACCTTATATTCATAATGGGGCATAGACAATTCCGATCTGAGTTGCGCCGTTTTAACGCGCGGTGCGCCGAAATGGAACAGGTATGGTGGTCGTGTCGGGGCCTCGGCCAGAGCTGAGTCTAACAGCTAAAGACGGGGCCCTTTATTTGCGCACAATCCCGATCTTGCAACCTACGCGTTCAGGCATAGGAAGATCTTTCTGCGCTTCTTTCATCGCTGCCAGTTTGGCCATGATCTCATCCGGCATCGGGGCCACGCGGGGCTTGTCGCCCGATTGGTCTACGTGCAGGGTAAGCGCTTCGCCAGTCGCGGCGAGCCAGCCGTCCTCTTGCCACAACTCTTGGAAGACGTGGAAGCGTTTGGCGTCAAAGTCGATGAGGCGGAAGGTTGATGTGACCAGATCGCCTTCGTGCAGTTCGCGGACATAGCAGATGTGGAATTCGGCGACATATGTGGTGCAGCCTGTGTGGTCGCGGTAGCCGGGGCCGAAGCCCAGCAAAGGGTAGGCTTGGTCGGCGCATTGATCCATCAGGACACTATAATAGGCCATGTTGAGGTGGCCGTTATAGTCGATCCATTCGGGTAGGACGGGCATGGGGGTGGAACGGAATGTGTTTGTCATATGGTGACGTTAGCATAGGGGAATGGGGGGTGCGAGGCAGTATTTGCGCCCGTCTACCAATCCGTGAATAGGTCGCGTTGTTTGGCAAATTCTCTGTGCAGGGCGCCACGCGCCTTGTTGTCGATGTCAGCGCTATTGATGACGCGCATGGCCAGCAGCATGGATTTTGACCAGCTCTGGTTTTCCTTTTCCGGCAGGGTCAGCGCGGAGAGCTCGGCGGGGGAAAACCCGCAATCGAGCAAGATCTGCTGGCCGGGAAACAGGCTCGCGCTTTCCATCGTGTGGATATGGATATCTTTGTCTTGGTGTGCCGCTTGCAGGGCGTTGATGTGGTGTGTGATATCAAAATCCCGCGGTAGTTCGGCGGTGAAATCCTCAAAGCTGCCAGTATAGCCGGTCTGTTTTACCGCCTGATTGTACAGGCTTTTGACCCATTGTTTGTGATCTCGCACAACGATATGAAACACGGTTTGGCCAGCAGGCAGGACCGCTGCGAGCGCATCGAGTGCGGCGTTCAGCGCGGGAAGCCCGCCCTTATGATGTGCAAACTGGCCTAGATGTGGGCCACACAGGCCTTCATCGGTAAGCAGGACGGGACCGTCTTTGGCGTATTCGGACAGGGGCCCGCCCTCTGCGGTCTCAAGATGGGTTTGCAGCACAGGCAGGTCGATGCCGGACGCAAAGGTGTTGCGAATGTGCGCATGGGCTCGCAGAAGCCCCTGACGTTGTGGGCCAAAGCACATGCGGTTGATCACCGTTACGTGGGGTGCCACGGCATCCGCGTTCAGTTGCAGCGCTTTTTGAAATGTGGTCGAGCCGGTCTTGGGCAGGCCGAGATGGACATGGCAGGTGCTCATGTCCATCTCGCGCTAAAATGCTGTGCTGCTGCATTAGAGGTGACCCGCATCAGCTGTTCAGCTTGGCGGCCACCAGATCGTTCACGGCCTTGGGGCTGGCCTTGCCGCCTGTCGCTTTCATCACCTGGCCCACGAACCAGCCTGCGAGTTTGGGGTTCTCGCGGGCCTTGGCGACTTGGTCAGGGTTGGCGGCGATGATCTCGTCCACGGCGGCCTCAATCGCGCCGGTGTCGGTGACCTGCTTGAGGCCTTCGGTTTCGACGATCTCGGCGGGGTCGCGGCCCGTGGTGTAGGTGATCTCGAACACGTCTTTTGCGATTTTGCCACTTATAACTTCGGACGCGATGAGGTCCACGATCCTGCCAAGCAGGGCGGGGGTGACGGGGCTGTCGGAGATGTCTTTTTCGTCTTTTTTGAGACGGCCAAACAGCTCGTTTATCACCCAGTTGGCAGTCATCTTGCCATCACGGCCTCGGGCAGTCTCTTCGAAGTAGCTAGACGAGTCCAGGTCAGCGGTCAGAACGGACGCGTCATAGTCAGACAAGCCAAAGTCATTGATAAATCGTGACTTCTTGGCATCTGGAAGCTCGGGCAGGGTCGCCTTGATCTGGTCAACCCATGCTTGTTCAATCTCCAACGGCAGCAGGTCGGGGTCGGGGAAATAGCGGTAATCATGCGCTTCTTCTTTTGAGCGCATGCTGCGTGTTTCCTGCTTGTCCGGATCGAACAGGCGCGTCTCTTGGGTGACTTCACCGCCGCCTTCAACAATTGCGATCTGGCGCTTTGCTTCAACTTCAATCGCTTGCTGGATGAAGCGCATCGAGTTCATGTTCTTGATCTCGCACCGCGTGCCGAGGTGGGAGAAGTCACCGGTGGCTGCGTATTTCTCGTACTGGCCGGGGGCACATATAGAGACGTTGACGTCGGCGCGCATGGCACCGGACTGCATGTCGCCGTTACACGTACCAAGATAGCGCAGGATTTGGCGCAGTTTGGCAAGGTAAGCGGCGGCTTCTTCAGGCCCACGGATATCGGGGCGGGAGACGATCTCCATCAGCGCCACGCCTGTTCGGTTCAGGTCAACAAAGGACATGTTTGGGTCCATGTCGTGAATGGATTTACCCGCGTCCTGCTCAAGGTGGATACGCTCGACACCGACCATGCGTGCCGTGCCATCGCCCATTTCCACCAGCACTTCACCTTCGCCCACAATGGGGTGGTAAAGCTGGGAAATCTGGTAGCCTTGGGGCAGGTCGGGGTAGAAATAATTCTTACGGTCAAACGCGGACCACAGATTGATCTGCGCCTTAAGGCCAAGGCCGGTGCGCACAGCCTGCTCAACGCAGAATTCGTTGATGGTGGGCAGCATGCCGGGCATCGCCGCGTCCACAAAGGCCACGTTGCTATTTGGTTCGGCACCGAATTTGGTGGACGACCCTGAGAAAAGCTTGGCGTTTGAGGCGACCTGCGCATGGACCTCCATGCCGATCACCAGCTCCCAGTCTTGCTTGGCCCCCGCAATTGTGCGGACTTTGGGTGTGTCATAGGTGAGGTCGAGCATGGGAAGCGCCTTTCGCTGTCTGATGTTCAGGGTTTAGCGGGAGGCGTGAGGGGGGGCAAGAGGGGGAGGCGGAATGTCCGGTTTGAGCCCCATTTACCGGATTTACTTCTGTTCCACTTTGAATCTTTAAGGATTCAAAGTTGTAAGTTTCTTATATCTCAGCAAAATGCCCCATGGATTTTGAAGCTCATGTATGAAATGGTGAGAAACGGAATATGAAGCAGGCTGCTGGGGAGCTACGTGTCGATTTTGTCGGTGGTGCGGTCGCGCATCGGCTCCGTTTTGGCGGGGGGCGTGGGCAGTCGCTGGCAAAGGCGATGGGGCTGCGCGGGGGTAAAACACCAATGATCATTGATGCGACGGCTGGCTTGGGCCGCGATTCATTTTTGTTGGCATCGCTCGGGGCGCAAGTAACATTGATCGAGCGGTCGGAAAAAATGCACGCCCTATTGGCAGACGGCATGGATAGAGCCGCTAAAGAGGGTGGTGAATTACGGGAAATAATTGGACGCATGACTCTCTTAAAGGGAGATGCAAAGGACTTGCTGCCGCAGTTATCCGGCGAAGCCATCTTAATTGACCCGATGCATCCCCCACGCAAAAGCTCGGCGTTGGTAAAGGCCGAGTTGCGTCAAGTTCGCGAAATTGTTGGAGCAGATGAGGACGCTGCTGATTTGGTGCGCGTAGCACTCAAGAATGCGCGCTACAGAGTAGCGTTGAAATGGCCCGTAAAGGCTGACTCAATCGAAGGCATATGCGCATTTTCCCACCAAATATTGGGGAAGACAACTCGCTATGATGTTTGGATGGTGGGCTGAAGCGCACGCCAGAAAAGTCAGCTAAGGACCATCAATGACGGTCCTTAGCTGTTAGTCTCAAGCTGTATATTGCCGGAGCGCTCTGACCTGAGCGCTCCGGTTTTGCTTTACGCCAAAGCTTGCGCTTTGAGCACGCGGCGCAAGATTTTGCCGGAGGCAGATTTCGGGATCTCGTCCACGAAGGTTACGCGGTGGACCTGCTTGTAGGTCGACAGCGTCTTGGCCAGATGCGCCTTGATATCGGCCTCTGACGGGGCGGGATCGCTGGTGACAACAAAGGCCACGGGCAATTCGCCCGCTTCTTCATCGGGCAGACCGATCACGGCAGCGTCGCTGATGCCGTCCATGCTGACCAATGTTGCCTCAAGCTCGGCCGGGGCAACTTGGAAGCCCTTGTATTTGATCAGCTCTTTGAGGCGGTCCACAATGAACATATAGCCTTCATCGTCGATATAGGCGATGTCGCCAGTCTTGAGCCAGCCGTCTTCGGTTAGCGTATCACGGGTGGCTTGCTCGTTGTTGAGGTAGCCCTTCATGACCTGCGGACCTTTGACCCAAAGTTCTCCTTCTTTGCCTGCGGGCAGGTCCTCACCGCTTTCGGGATCAACGATACGGCACTGGGTGTTGGGCAGCGCGGTGCCGGAGGAGCCTGACTTGGGCTTGGACAGCGGGGTGGTGTGGGACACCGGCGACAGCTCGGTCATGCCGAAACCCTGAAGGGAGACACAGTTGAGCCGCTTTGCCACTGCATCAGAGACTTCTGCGCCAAGCGGGGCGGCGCCAGAAAAGATCTGCTCGACTGAGGAGAGATCATATTTATCCACGATGGGATGTTTGGCCAACGCCAGCGCCACCGGAGGCACAATCCACATGCGGCGGGCCTTGTGGTCCTGCGAGATCTGCAAGAACAACTCAAGATCAAAGCGGGGCATCGTGACCAGCGCACCGCCGCCGGCAAGGTGCACGTTCATCAAAACGTTCATACCGTAGATATGGAAGAACGGCAGGAAGGCGGCGGCGACCTCTCCGGGACGGATATCACCGCCCTGAATAACCTGATCCACGTTCACCACCAGATTGCGGTGGCTGAGGCGCACGCCTTTTGGCAGGCCCGTGGTACCGGATGAATAGGGCAGTACAACGGGATGCTCGTCCAGATCGACGTGTGTCTGCGCTTCCATTGGGGCGCCATAGAAGGCGGACAGCGGCTCAACCCCGTCAGCTCCGCCAATCACGACAACCTGTTGGCCAGCGGCGTCTTTTGCGGCTTGCTGTGCGGTCTCAAGGAACATGGGAGTGGTGATTAGAATGTCGGCGGCGCTGTCGCGCAGCTGGTGTGCAACTTCGGAGGCGGTGTATGTCGGGTTGATGGTGGTGATGGTGCCACCAGCCCATGCAACCGCGTGGAACACGACGCAGTAATGCGGAATATTGGGCGACATCAGAGCGACTGTCTTGCCCGCGCCCATGCCACGGGCAGTTAGCCCTCCGGCAAGTTGCTTAACCTGCGCCATGAAGTCGGCGGCGGTCATCGCGGCACCGCTCATCCCGTCGGTCAGGACAACGGCGTCTGGCCGCGTCTCGAGGTTTTCGAACACCCGTTGTGTAATTGATTGATCGCGCAGAGCAATATCTGCCGCAGCTGTCTGATATGTCATGTTGGAATCTCCCTGAAAACGCAGTTTAAGCAGAGCCTGCAGGGCTGTCCAGAGGGGGCTTGCGTGTTACCCGGCCGTTGCGACCGGCCCATCATCGGTAAAGGTAATGCGCTTGCCCTCGGAGATCTCAGGCTTGAACAGGCTTGCGATGATGCGTAGCGCATCGTCCTGCCCGGAGGCTGCAAAACGGTGGGCCGAAGCCACACGCAGATTGTTGACAAACCCTTGCGAAGCATGGGCCCAGATCATTGGGTGAAGTTCGGTCAGATGCTCGCGCACGATCCAGTTTGCACAGCCCGCAATCTGGGCGCGCATATGGTCGGCGGCATCATTGCCAGAAAAGGCCTGACCCATTGTGTTGGAGCAATAGGCGGCAAGCAGGTTGATTGTGTGCGGTTCGGGGCGCCGTTCGACGATGTCGCGCAGGCCCTCCATGAAAAAGGGAAGGTCGAGCCGTGCGCAGGCTTCGTCATCAACGCTGATGGCGTCAAACATCACCCACGTATATCCGCCGGCTCCCCAGACTGACTGGGTGCGCGCAGCTGTCCGGCGCGCTTCCAGTTCCAGTCCCGCGTAAGAGCCGTAAGAGCGTGGCAACATATGCGTGCCAAGCGCCCGCAGAGGGCCGGTGTTATGGGGGTTCAGGTCAATCAGCGCCTGATAGCGATCGGCCACCGAACGGCTTGTGCATTTTCCACCGTGCAGCAGCGCGCAGGAGGTGTTGGCCAACAAAGCAGATTGGACCGGCTCGCCATTAAGCGGCTCAATGATTTCGTGGGCGCGGGCGAAATGCGCGTCGAAGGCTTCGCGGTTGCGTGGTGCAACCTCGACGTCCCAGCCGATGCCGCGCCATGACCAGGCCATATCCATGTGCGCTTGCGCGACAATGCATGCAATGACATAGCTATCCGCGTTTTCAGCCAGAATGTGTTCCAAGGCCTCAATACCGCTTAGCATTGGGGCATCTTCTGCCGGTACACGGTCAAGCAGGGCGTGTTCCACAGCAAGAACGACATCGGCGCGCGCGCCAAAGGCCATCAGCTCTGCCACGGTCATGCCGCCATGCGTCATTTCATTGTCGCGGTCAGCGGCTTCGATCCGGGATATAAGTTTGTCCCAGTCTTCCTGCCGCACCAGCCGCAGTGCCTCGTTCTGATGAGAATCGCGAATGCGGTCCTCAAGCGTGGGATCTGGGCAGGGGATAGAGAGTTTGTCTAGCGCGGAGGCGGTCCACTCGGCCTGTGCCATTTCGCGCGGTTTGGCCCGTTGTTGGGTGGTCGCAGAAGGCTCAGCCGACGGTAAAGAAGTGTTCTGTATAGCCGCCCTTTTTTTAGGGCGGTTGCGGAAGGGAGAGGTTTTCGCAGATGGGGTGGGCTGGCTCATAAAACCGGCGCGCGCGAACACGTCGGGCTTGGGGCCCCGCATTTTTAGGCTGAGGCCGGATAGTTTGCTAAGCAGTGTGCCCAGATGCATCATATGAGTTCCATCATAGTTGGTGTTGCCGTGTTTAGATGAGTTTGCCTGTCCAATGGGGCGTTAAAGTGGCGCAGGAGCGGTCTTGTCGCGATCATCGGCGGGCATTTGCCGCTATGTTGCACGCAGAATTGGGCAGTTTGTTGCGCTGTGGTGGCGGATTAGGGTCGGATCGACGCAGTGTTGCGTGGCTGGTGACAATAGCGAGGTCAGGGCGCGCTTAACTGCTTGTCAGCTGCGACGGCGACAGATCATACTGCGGCTCATGAAATGTGTAGATATTATAGTGCGGCGTCAGGTCCGGTTCTTCGGACGGCTTGCGATGGCGGGCAGTGTTGCATTCGGATTGGGCGCTGGGGCGGCTACAGCGCAGGTGCGCGAGGTAATCCGCCCTCCGGTGCGGTTACTTCCTGCTGCTGCTGCGCCTAGAGCTTTGGCAGTGGTTGTTGCCCCGACTGTTCCAGCACCGATGGCGCCTGTGCGTTCGGGTCACGTGCCGCGCACGCGCTGGCAGCATATGCCGGGGCATGTGCTTTGGACGCGGGCAGCGATCTCGGCGCTCAAGGATCATGGACGCCCTCTGGTCGACATGGTTCCACGCGACATCAAGGAGTGGTGTCCGGCTTACGGGACCAATGATGACGCACAGCGGCGCGCGTTCTGGGTGGGCTACATGTCAACGCTGGCCAAGTATGAGAGCACCTACAAGCCGTGGGCGGTAGGGGGCGGTGGCAAATGGTATGGGTTGCTACAGATCCTGCCTGCCACTGCGCGCGGGTATAAATGCAATGTCGGCACTGGCGAGGCGCTCAAGAACGGTGCGGCGAACCTCAGCTGTGCGACAAGGATCATGGCCCACACCGTCAAGCGCGACGGGGTGATCCACGGTTACGACGGCAAATGGCGCGGGGTCTCTGCCGATTGGGGGCCGATGCGTAATCCGGCCAAGCGCCGCGATATGGCCTCTTGGTTGAACCGGCAGAGCTACTGCAAGCCGCGCAATGCAACACGGCCCCGCGCACGCCCCTAAACGGTTTATCCCAGCAAAGAGAAATGGTGCCTGCGAGTTTCCAGACCGGCCTCTTTTGCCAGCAACTCAAATGCAGCATGGGGCGGCGTGGCGGGATAGGGCACGCGGATCTTCACGCCGGACGGGCGCACGACACTCAGACGCACTGACATATCTAGACGGGTGTCAAAGCGTAGGTGGTCGATTTCTGACAAGGCGATCTTGGCCTGCTGCCGCCCGCTTTGCCAGCGTAGCGCGTTTGCGTCTAAAGTTAGGTAGCTGCGTGGATTGACCAGCACATCATAAAGCGCGGGGAGTGTAAAAGCGGCAAGGGTCAGCGTCACAGCCAGCGCGGCATCGAGCCATATGCGCGCAGCCAGCAGCGCCGCCCAGACCAGTCCCACGATCAGCGCAGTGACGGGCCGGCGCCCTTGGTTTTTATAACTGTAAGGCAGGCTCATGCGGTGCGGAAAATGCGGGCGAGCGTACCCATTGCGTCAGCTTGCCGTGCGCTGGCCATACCCTTGGTGCCTGCCGCTTTTACATCACCGATCACATTCATCATCTTGCTGAAAACGGGCCCATGATCCAGCTGTTTGAGCCGTTTTGTCAGCCGCTCGAACGCAGGTGTCGGGCCGCCGCCTTGCTCCACCAGCCATGGACCCATCAGGGCCATATCCTGCGCTTCTTGCTGCTCAAGCTGGAGGTGCTTTTTTAAAGAGGTAATTATGACGTCCTCATCGGGTGTCACTTTGTCGTCCATCTGGGCAAAGGCGACCGCCATGGCAGCGACGCAAAGCTCAGCCGTGGGGACGCTGACGATGGAGTGCACGTTAGGCTGCGCATGAAACCCGAGCCGTTTAGCCGCAGCCCGTACGGGGGCAGGGGCAACACTCATGTCGCCTGCCAAATAGGCACCGCGTTGAAACCGGCGGTAGGTAAGGAAACCTACAGCAATAAGGCCGCCGAGGATAAGGATACAAAGCATAGATGTCGTGCCTTTGATTATCTGCCGCCGGTGACGTTGAGGGTAGAGCCGGTGACATAGCTAGCTTCCTCCGACATGAGCCAGAGCACAGATCGCGCCACTTCATCGGCGCTGCCCGTGCGTTGCATGGGAACGTTGCCTGCAAGACGGCTGGCGCGGTCCGGATCGCCTCCCTTGGCGTGTATGTCAGTGTCGATCAGGCCGGGGGCCACGCCCATGACGCGCAGTCCCGCAGGGGCGACCTCGTCCGAGAGGCCCTTGGTAAAGATGTCCATCGCGGCCTTGGTTGCGGCGTAGTCCACGTATTGGTTGGCCGAACCCAGACGCGCTGCGGCAGAGGTGATGTTGATGATCACACCGCTGCCCAGTGGCTCCATCCGTTTGACAGCCTCTGCAGTGACGAGCATGGCGCCGATCACGTTGACATCAAACATCTGGCGCAAACGGTCATGGGTCAACTCGCTTGCGCGGGTGGCTTGGCCCACAATACCGGCATTGTTGACCAGCGCGGCCAGCGGGCCGGTGGCATCTACCGTTGCAAAGATACGCTCAATCGCCTGTGGGTCGGCAACATCGGCCTGAATGATCTGCGCTTTCGCGCCAAGCGTCGCGCAGGCATCCGCCACGCTTTGTGCGCCGATCCGGTCGCTGTTGTAGGTGAGCACCAGATCATATCCGCGCGCTGCTGCCAGGCGGGCGCAGGCAGCACCAATGCCTGCTGATGCGCCAGTGATCAGGCACAAAGGACGGCTCATGCGGCGGCAATCCGCGTGAGCATTTCCGTGGTGTCGCGGCTAAGGTCCGGTGTGTCCAGAATGCGCGCTACCTCTGCCTTGATCAGCGCCTGACGCTCTGCGTCATAGCGTTTCCATGTCTGGAACGCCGAGCACATGCGCGCCGTCGTTTGCGGGTTCACCGGATCAAGTTTGATCAGCCAATCCGCTAGCAAACGGTAGCCTGCGCCAGAGGCGTGATGAAACCCTGCGTGGTTCACAGCAAGGCTACCAAACACCGCGCGGAAGCGGTTCGGGTTTTTCCAGTTGAAATCTGGATGCCCGGTCAGGGCGGCGGCGATCTCATGAGCATCTTCGGGATCAGCTTCGATCACTTGCAAGCCGAACCACTTATCCATCACCAGACGGTCGTCTTTCCACTGTGCCTCAAACGCCTGTACGGCTGCGTCACCACGTCCGGTGCGGATCAGGTTGGCAAGCGCGGCCAGCTGCTGGGTCATGTTATCAGCGCTGTCGTATTGGGCTTTTGCCTGTGCGCCATCGTCGCTGCGGGTTAGCAGCGACAGGGCGGCATTGCCAAGCGCGCGTTGGCCCGACTGCTGCGCATCGGGTTGGTAGGGCGCCGTGACCTGATTGGCCGCGTAAAGGGCGGGCAAGAAATCGGACAGCTTTTTCGCCATGGCATCGCGCATCATCTCAAGTGCCGCGTGGATGATGTCAGGTTCGGGCGTGTGCCCCTTATCAGCCAGTGCTGTGGCCAGGTCAGCCTGTCCGGGCAGCGCCATCATCAGCCTGCGATACGCAGGATCAAGCGTGTCATCAGTGACGACCGCGCGGATACCGCTGAGGTAAGCGGGATTGGGCCGCGTGCCTTTGAGCATCATGTCCATCAACGTGTTGCGCGCCAATGTCCGCCCGGCCTCCCAACGGTTGAAGCTGTCGGTGTCGTGGGCCAGCAGATGGGCGCGGGCATCTTCCGACATATCGTGTTCCAGCACGACGGGGGCAGAGAAGCCACGCAGGATGGAGGGAGTGGGCCGTGCGTCGAGACCTTCAAAGGTGAAGCTCTGGGTGGTCTCGGTCATCTCCAGAATGCGGGTTGGCGCGACCTCTCTGCCATGGGGACCAATCAGGCCGGTTGCAATCGGTATGACCTGCGGCAGCGGTTTTGGTGTGGTTGTGCTGGAGGTGAGGTTCTGGCGGAAGGTCAGCGTATAGGTGCTGCCGTTCCAAGCCTCAAATACGCTCACGCGCGGCGTGCCTGCTTGAGAATACCAGCGCTTGAACTGGGTCAGATCACGGCCTGTGGTGTCCTCGAACACGCGCAGCCAGTCCTCAATCGTGCAGGCCTGACCGTCATGGCGGTCAAAATAGAGCGTGACTGCATTGCTATACGCTTGATCGCCGACAAGGGTTTTTAGCATGCGGATGACTTCCGCGCCCTTTTCATAAACAGTGGCCGTGTAGAAGTTATTGATCTCCTGAAAACTCTCGGGGCGCACTGGGTGGGCAAGGGGGCCTTGATCTTCTGCGAACTGGCGGCCGCGCAGGTCGATTACGTCTTCGATCCGCTTGACCGGCTCTGATCGCATATCAGCAGTGAACTGGCTGTCACGGAATACGGTCAACCCTTCCTTGAGGCACAGCTGGAACCAGTCACGGCAAGTGATCCGGTTACCGGTCCAGTTGTGGAAATACTCATGCGCGATGATCGCCTCGATCCGCTCGAAGTTGGTGTCGGTAGAGGTCGCTTGCGAGGCAAGCACGGCGGAGGAGTTGAAGATGTTCAGCCCTTTGTTCTCCATCGCGCCCATGTTGAAATCATCCACCGCAACGATGTTGAACAGGTCTAGATCGTATTCGCGGCCGTAGACGTCTTCGTCCCATTTCATGCTGTCCTTGAGCGCCTGCATCCCGAAGGCACATTTGCCCTCATCGCCGGGCCGCACATGAAGGTTGAGCGCAACATCGCGGCCCGAGCGGGTCGTGAACTGACCTTCATGGGCAATCAGATCGCCTGCCACCAGCGCAAAGAGATAGGCAGGCTTGGGCCACGGATCGTGCCACTCTGCGTGATGCTCGGTGGTGCTTACGGGATTGCCGTTGGACAAAAGAATGGGGTGAGGGCCGTCGATGGCGACAGTAAAGACGCTCATCACATCGGGGCGATCGGGATAGTAGGTGATTTTGCGAAAGCCCTCGGCCTCGCACTGGGTGCAATACATGCCGTTGGACATATAGAGCCCTTCAAGCGCGGTGTTGCCTGCGGGATCAATCTCGACCTCGGTCTCCCAGACAAACGGGACATCTGGCACCGGACAGGTCAGCCCGTCAGGGGTGAGCGTCACGTCCACGTTCTGGTCGTCGATCTTCGCACTGATCAGCTTGAGCGCTTCACCGTGTAGAAAGAAGGGTTGCGCGGGGGCTTTGGGATCGGGGGAGAAGGTAATCCGGCTGCGCACGCGGGTGTGATGCGGGTCAAGGGTGAAGTGCAACGCCACGCTTTCTACCTGCCAGCCGAAAGCCGTGTAGTCCTTAAGATAAATCGTCTGCGGGGCAGCGTCGCGCATGGGGGACCTCCTGAGGTGGACCTGCACGGTCCTGTGTGTTTCGGAACCTTATGTCGCAACATACGTTAGGTCTGCAACACCCTGCCTCCATAGTGGGGGCCAAGCGAATAGGATATTAGATCATGTCAGCACCTGACACAAACATCGACAAGCAAGAGAAACACCACCGTACTTCCCTCTGGGGGGCAAGGGGCGCGATGGCTTTCGGTGTTTTGATCATGATTGGCGTCGTCGGCTATACCTTTGTCGTCGGAAGCTCTGGGAACGATGGGGAATCCGATGGTCCTACCGTATCCACCGCACCGACTGACATCTATGCGCCGGGCACTAATTCTTCGGAAACTCCGGCCGCAACGGAATAAGCTGGTTTATCGAAGCTGCCAGTTAAGGGGCGTCCTAGCGGGGCGTCCTTTTTTATGGATTGTCGCATAGTAGGGAGAGCCGATGGCCAAGCATGTAAAGAAATCCGATCTGCCGCAGAAAATCTGTGTGACCTGTGCAAAGCCTTTCAGCTGGCGCAAAAAATGGGCAGACGTCTGGGAAGAGGTGCGCTATTGCTCGGAGCGGTGCAGGCGCCATCGGGATACTACGGCGCAATAAGTTGGAGATTGGTAAAGTAATATTACCAAAACCTCTTGCGAGCAGCTAGGCTTGCTATTATCCCTCGTGAAACGGACTTTCCTATCGGAAACTTCGCAAAAGCATAGAGGATGGGATATCATGCAAAGAGTTGATCGCAATGGGCTGCAGGTTGATGCGCAGCTGGCTGATTTTATTGAAAACAAGGCGCTGAACGGTCTGGATGTCACAGCAGACAGTTTCTGGAGCGGTTTTTCCGAGCTGGTGCATGGTATGGGCCCGAAGAATCGGGCACTTCTGGAAAAACGCGAAGAGATCCAGCGCCAGATTGACGGCTGGCACCGTGACCGGCAGGGCAAGGAGCATGATGCAGAAGCTTATACCTCTTTCCTGCGTGACATCGGTTATTTGGTCCCTGAAGGCGCGCCCTTTGAGATAGAGACGCGCAACGTCGACGCTGAGATCGCCTCTACGCCGGGTCCACAACTGGTGGTGCCGATCACCAATGCGCGCTTTGCCCTGAATGCAGCCAACGCGCGCTGGGGCTCTTTGTATGATGCTTTTTACGGCACCGATGCGTTGGGCGATCTGCCTGCCGGCGGCGGCTATGACGAGGCGCGGGGTGCGCGGGTTGTGGCGCGGGCTAAGGCATTCCTGGACGATGCGGCACCACTGGCCAGCGGCTGCCATACTGATGTGACAGGATACAGTGTTGAGAATGGCGCGCTGGTCCCAGCGTTGCGTGATCCGGCGCAGTTTGCGGGCTACACAGGTGATGCTGCGGCACCCTCGGCTATCTTGTTGAAAAACAACAGCCTGCACATCGAAATCAAAGTCGATGCTACGCACCCGATTGGCAAAACCGATCCTGCGCATGTGTCTGATGTTGTTATGGAGTCCGCGCTTAGCACGATCATGGATTGCGAAGACAGCGTTGCGGCGGTGGATGCCGAGGACAAAGTCGTCGCCTATGATAACTGGCTGGGCCTTATGCGCGGCGATCTGGCAGAGAGCTTTGAGAAGGGCGGTAAAACCGTAAACCGCGTGATGAACCCCGACCGCACCTATACGGCACCGGATGGAAGCACCCTGACGCTCAAGGGCCGCTCGCTGATGTTGATCCGTAACGTCGGCCACCTGATGACCAACCCTGCTGTGCTGGACCGTGACGGGCTGGAAGTGGGCGAGGGTCTTATGGATGCCATGATCACAACGCTGATCGCGATGCATGATTTTGCGCGCGTGGGGGGCAATTCGCTGACCGGATCGGTCTATGTGGTGAAGCCTAAGATGCATGGCCCCGAAGAGGTGGCTTTTGCAGACGAGATCTTCACCCATGTCGAAAAGGCGCTGGGCTTGCCTGCAAACACCGTCAAGCTTGGCATCATGGACGAGGAACGGCGCACGTCGGCCAATCTGGGTGAATGTATCCGCGCGGCGAAATCGCGGGTGGCGTTTATCAACACCGGCTTCCTTGATCGCACCGGCGACGAAATCCACACCTCGATGGAGGCGGGACCGATGGTGCCTAAAGGCGATATGAAATCCTCGGCGTGGATCAGCGCCTATGAGGATCGCAACGTGGATATCGGGCTGGCTTGCGGGCTTAAAGGTCGTGCACAGATCGGCAAGGGCATGTGGGCCATGCCGGACCGTATGGCAGAGATGATCGAAACAAAGATCGGTCATCCACAAGCGGGCGCCACCTGTGCATGGGTGCCATCGCCCACAGCAGCGACATTGCACGCGATGCACTATCACACGGTTGATGTCATGGCGCGTCAGGACGAGATTGCGTCAGGCGGTCCGCGCGGCACGCTGGAAGACTTGCTGACAATACCGATTCTGGCCGGCCGCAACCTCAGCACGGAAGAGATCGCCCGTGAGATCGAGAACAACGCGCAAGGCATTCTAGGTTACGTTGTGCGCTGGGTCGATCAGGGTGTTGGCTGCTCAAAAGTGCCTGATATCAATGACGTAGGTCTGATGGAGGACCGCGCAACGTGCCGCATCTCTGCGCAGGCGCTCGCGAACTGGCTGCATCACGGTGTAATCACCGAAACGCAGTTGATGGCGGGATTGAAGAAGATGGCGGCGGTCGTAGACCGGCAGAACGCGGGCGACCCGTTGTATCGGCCAATGGCCCCAGAATTTGACGGGATCGCGTTCAAGGCTGCCTGTGATCTGGTCCTTGAAGGAGCAAGCCAGCCTTCGGGGTATACGGAACCGGTGCTGCATGCGCGGCGTCTGGAACTGAAGGCCGCTGGCTGAAGAAATGACGGGACTAAAGGGCGGAGCCTTCAGGCTTCGCTGGACGCCTATGACTAAGAGAATTATAAGGACGAAGACATGACAGTATCATTGAGCAAGGCGCGGACAATCATCCGCAAGACGTTTGAAAAAGGGGCGGAGCTAGGCCTGAAACCTTTGTCAGCCGTTGTGCTGGATGCGGGAGGCCATGTGCAGGCCTTCGAGCGGCAAGATGGCGCAGCACCGGGGCGGTTTGCGATCGCGCACGGCAAAGCTTACGGCGCTGTCATGTTGGGAATGGCAGGCACGGCGCAGATGGCGCGTGCCGAGCAGCAAGCCTACTTCATGGCGGCAGTGAATGGCGTTTTTGGTGGTCAGGTCATTCCGGTACCGGGCGGGGTGCTGTTGCGCTCGTCCAAGGGTGATGTGATCGGGGCTGTCGGTGTGACGGGGGATACCTCGGATAATGACGCGATTGCAGCGATGGCGGGAATTGACGCTGCCAAGCTGATTGGCGAAATCTGAGCGACTGCTTATTAAAGTAGCGCGAATGCTTGTAATGCAGGCATTCGCGCGAATGTGGTGTTGAGGCATCATCCGAACCTCGTTAGTCTCCGATCAATCACTTTGATCACGGAGCTCTACAATATGGGTCGGCCTGTTATTGGAATTATCGGCAATAGTCATGTCTTGAACGAGCAATATCTTGTCCATGCAGGCGGGATGATGAACAGTCAGGCCGTGGCACAAGTGGCGGGATGTATGCCTCTTCTGGTTCCATCCGATCCGGCGCTGGTATCCGTCGGTGAGCTGATGGACTGCTGTGACGGGTTCTTGTTGACCGGCGGGCGGCCTAACGTCCACCCCGAAGAATACGGTGAGGAAGAGACCGAAGCGCATGGTGCATTCGACCGTGCGCGTGACGCTCTGGTTTTGGCGTTGACGCGTGCTTGTGTCGACGCGGGGCAGCCTATTTTCGGAATTTGTCGTGGCTTTCAAGAAGTGAATGTGGCCATGGGGGGATCGCTTTATCCTGAAATCCGTGAGCTGCCGGGCCGCATGAACCACCGTATGCCGCCAGAAGGAACGCTCGAAGAAAAGTTCGAGCTGCGCCATGATGTGCGTTTCACATCAGGTGGCGTTTTCCACAAGGTAATGGGTGCGGAAGTTGTGCGCACCAACACATTGCACGGGCAGGGGATAAAGGTTGCGGGGCCGCGTATTGTGGTGGATGGCTATGCCGAGGACGGCACACCCGAAGCGATCTACGTCGACGGCGCGCCTGGCTTTACCCTCGCGGTGCAGTGGCACCCGGAATATGAGGCGGCAAAAGATCCGGTCTCACGTCCCTTGTTTGAAGCGTTTGGAAAAGCAGCACATGACTGGGCTGCAGGCGCGCGTCCTGCAACGCTGGCACGCGCTGTATGAATTCAGAAGGACGAAGCGTGATCACCGGCATCAAAGCAAGATGATGCCGGTGATTTTTTTGAGCAGGCTTGGGGGCTACATCATGCCGCCAGCGATTTCGATGCTTTGACCGTTGATGCTGCCTGAATCCGGCCCCACCAACCAAGCGGCCGCTGCGGAAACTTCTTCTACCGTTATCAGGCGCTTGTGGCGGTTTGCTTTTACCATCATGTCGCGCGCAGCATCTGTTGAGATGCCCGCCCGCTCCGAGATGGACTTGGTGTTGCGGCTGATGATTTCGGTATCCACATAGCCCGGGCAGAGTGAATTGAAGGTATAGGGCTTGCCCATATATTCTTCGCTCAGCGACCGGATCAGGCCGATCATGCCGTGCTTGGACGCGGAATAGCACGCAGCCCCGGGCAGGCCTTTCAGACCAGCCATAGATGAAACGGCAACGACGCGGCCCCAGTCTGTGCTGAGCATGCCGGGCAGACACTCGCGGATGGTCAGGAATGCGCCATCAAGGTTGGTGGCCATCATGTCACGCCAGAATGTCATGTCTGTTTTATGAGCAGCTTTGCCTGTCGCAAGGCCCGCATTCGGGACACAGATCTGGATCGGGCCGCGCGCAGCGACGGCTGCGGCAATCTTGGATACAACATCATCTTCGTTGCGCACATCCATCGCCATAGCGGTCATGCCTTCAGTGGCGACTTCTTCCAGCACCTCCTGCCGGCGACCGGTGATGGTCACATGTGCACCCTGCGCCACCAGCATCTTTGCGATGGCCAGCCCGATGCCCGTACCGCCACCGGTAATAAGCGCGTGTTTTCCGTTAAGTGTCATTGATATCCTCCTGTTTTTCCGGAGCTTAGGGCGGGGTCGGCAGCGCCGATAGGGGGCGCGCGTTTTACGTAACGGCATACGAGTGATTCTAATTTGAGCCACCGCAGCATTGTTGCGTGGGTTTGTTGGTACGCGAAATTTTGTTTCAAGGTCAGAATCCTGAAATTTCCTGCCGAAAATCTTCCCGACAACCGAAAAAAGGCGCAAAACCCTGCGTCTTATGTAGGGCGGGCGCTTGTTTGTCAGTAATCTGCGGGGTAGGTCAAATGATAATCTGCGACACGCCAGTTTCGGCACCAAACGCAAATTTGGGAGATTTTGAGTGAAGATCGGGACACCTAAAGAGGTATTCGAAGGCGAGCGCCGCGTGGCGATGACGCCAGACAGTGCTCTGCAATTGCAAAAACTTGGGCACGAGTGCCTCATTGAAACCGGTGCGGGAGCGGCATCAGGGTTCGACGATGCGTCCTACACGGATGCGGGAGTGACTGTGGTCAAGACCGCTGCAGCCCTGTGGAAAGAGGCGGATGTCGTCGCAAAAGTGCGCGTGCCCAACACCACAGAAATGAAAAAACTGCGCGAAGGACAGACGCTGGTCTCGTTCTTCAGCCCTGTGGCTGATAAAGCTAAGATGAAGGCGGCGGCCAAAAAGGGCGCCACGGTTGTCGCGATGGAGATGATCCCGCGCATCAGCCGTGCCCAGAAGATGGATGCGCTGTCCTCTATGGCCAATATCGCGGGTTACCGCGCGGTGATCGAGGCGGGCAACAACTTTGGCCGCTTCTTTACCGGTCAGATTACGGCTGCGGGCAAGGTGCCTCCGGCGAAGGTGCTGGTTGTGGGGGCGGGCGTTGCCGGTCTGGCCGCGATCGGGACAGCCACCAGCCTTGGTGCGATCACGTTGGCATTCGACGTGCGGCCCGAAGTGGCTGAACAAGTTGAGTCAATGGGCGCTGAATTCGTCTACCTCGATTTCGAAGAAGAGCAGACAGACGGCGCCGCAACAGGCGGTTACGCCTCTGTTTCAAGCCCCGAGTTCCGCGAAGCGCAGCTGGCCAAGTTCCGTGAGCTTGCGCCCGAAGTGGACATCGTGATCACAACCGCGCTGATCCCCAACCGCGAAGCGCCAGAGCTGTGGACCGAAGACATGGTTGCGGCGATGAAGCCCGGCTCTGTTATCGTCGATCTGGCGGCTGAAAAGGGCGGCAACTGCAAGCTCACCGTCATGGACGAGAAGATCGTGACCGAAAATGGCGTGACCATCGTCGGCTATACTGACTTCCCAAGCCGGATGAGCGCGCAAGCATCGACGCTGTATTCGACAAATATCCGCCATCTGATGACGGATCTGACGCCGGAAAAAGACGGCGTTATCAATCACAACATGGAAGATGACGTGATCCGCGGGGCAACCATTGCCCATGCAAACGCCGTCACGTTCCCGCCGCCACCTCCAAAAGTGGCCGCGATTGCAGCAGCGCCCAAAAAGCCGGCAGTGAAAGAGCTGACAGCGGAAGAAAAACGCGCAGTCGAGACGGCAGCGTTCAAGGCGCAGACCAAAAATCAGGCGATCCTGCTGGGTGTCGGTGGTGCGTTGTTGCTGGCCGTGGGTCTCGTCGCCCCGGCAAGCTTTATGCAGCACTTTATCGTGTTTGTTCTGTCTGTGTTTATCGGTTTCCAGGTTATTTGGGGCGTGGCGCACAGCCTGCACACACCGCTGATGGCTGTGACCAATGCGATCTCCTCGATCATCATTCTGGGCGCGCTGATGCAGATCGGTTCTGCCTCCTTCCTTGTGATCTTACTTGCTGCCTTGTCCCTGTTTATGTGCGGGATCAACATTTTCGGTGGCTTCCTCGTGACACGGCGCATGCTCGCCATGTTCCAGAAATCTTAAGGGAGCGCGGATCATGGATTTTGGTTTCACAACAGCGGCCTATGTGGTCTCAGCTATCCTCTTCATCCTCTCGTTGGGTGGACTGAGCGGGCAAGAAAGCGCCAAGCGCGCGGTTTGGTACGGCATTGTCGGTATGGCTTTGGCCGTGGCGGCAACGCTGATTGGCCCCGGTTCGGGCTTCTGGCTGCTGTCGATCATCCTGATCGCGGGCGGCGGTGCAATCGGGTACCAACTGGCGACACGGGTTCAGATGACTCAGATGCCAGAGCTGGTTGCAGCGATGCACAGCCTTGTCGGTCTGGCAGCGGTTTTCGTTGGTCTGATCGCACACTTCGAGATGGGCCGCGTGGCGGATTTCGTCGCAAGCGGCAGCGACATCAAAGAGCTGGGCACGTTCGCAGCACTTATTGCCAAGAAATCGGCGGTAGAGCTTAACATCCTGCGGGTAGAGCTGTTCCTTGGTGTCTTCATCGGTGCGGTGACCTTCACGGGTTCTGTGATTGCCTATGGCAAGCTGGCGGGCCGTGTAACTTCTACGGCGGAAAAGCTGCCGGGCGGTCACCTGCTGAATGCGACGGCTGCTGGTATCTCTCTGATCTCGCTGGTTTGGTACTTTAACACGGGTGGTTTCTTCCCGCTGTTCATCATGACACTGGCGGCGCTGTTCATCGGCTACCACCTGATCATGGGGATCGGCGGCGCGGATATGCCGGTGGTTGTCTCGATGCTGAACTCGTATTCGGGTTGGGCTGCGGCGGCGATTGGCTTCTCACTTGGCAACGATCTGCTGATCGTTGTGGGCGCGTTGGTAGGTTCATCTGGTGCGATCCTATCCTACATCATGTGTAAGGCGATGAACCGTTCATTCGTTTCCGTTATCCTTGGTGGCTTTGGCGGTCCTGCGGGCGACCAGATGGCCGTTGAAGGTGAGCAGATCGCGATTGAGGCAGAAGGTGTTGCAGCGGCCCTTAACGAAGCTGACAGCGTCATCATCATCCCCGGTTACGGTATGGCGGTTGCTCAGGCACAAAGCGGTGTTGCCGAACTGGTGCGCAAGCTGCGTGCAAAGGGTAAGAAAGTGCGTTTCGCCATTCACCCCGTTGCGGGGCGTCTGCCGGGCCACATGAACGTGCTGCTGGCGGAGGCCAAAGTGCCTTATGACATCGTGATGGAGATGGACGAGATCAACGAAGATTTCCCCACCACCGACGTGGCGATTGTTATTGGCTCCAACGACATCGTGAACCCCGCTGCACAGGATGATCCCAACAGCCCCATCGCCGGTATGCCGGTTCTGGAATGTTGGAAGGCCAAGCAGGTGTTTGTCTCCAAGCGCGGTCAGGGCACCGGATACTCCGGCATCGAGAACCCGCTGTTCTACAAAGAGAACACGCGCATGTTCTATGGCGATGCAAAGGCCTCTTTGGACAAACTTCTGCCGATGATCGACTAAGGCCGACGATTTATCGTAAATCGGTGAACACATAATCTGAAACGCCCTGCTGCAAACAGCGGGGCGTTTTGCTTTTGCGCTCATAGAATGCAGGGTCTACACATAGGATCAGGACGGTGCAATTTCCGATAGGTGGAAAAGTATGCAACGGTGCGCCCAAACTATCTTTAAATCAGCCTCTTCATCGTTGAGCCGTTGACTGGCTTTGGGCCATGAAGGTGGAAACCTGCTGGAGAACTTGCACCATGCCCCCCATTTCAGACCATCCGCTGCGCTATGCCTTGACCAGAGAGCTGCACGCGCGGCCTTTTCCCAACGTCGGTGCGCCTCAGGTTGTGGCGTTTCTGGCGATCAAGCAGGCAGGCGATGCAGCGGCCCGTAGTCGGGACCGTGGCGCGGATATGGAGCATCTGGTCGCCTTGTTGAAGCACTACGGTGCGCCGCTGCCGGACCCTGATGCCACGCACTATTACGGGGCGATGGGTAAGTTCCATCTAAAGTGGGAGCAGCACACCGAGTTCGTGACCTATACTGTCTTAGGGGATGAACTTAGCGCGCGTCCCTTCGATCCGGCAGAGTTTGACGTCTTTCCGGCTCATTGGCTCGATGCAGCGCCCGGCCAACGGCTGACGTCATGTCTTTTACGGTTGATGCCGGAGCCCGCCGAGCAAGAATATATGCTGGACCAGTTGCGCGAATGGTTTGTGCCAGAAAGCCTTGCCGCCGCGCAGGTGTTGGAGGGGGCAGCAGTGGTCGCCAGCGACTTTCGCATTGATCCGGCAGGGCACACGCGGTTTGCCGTTTTCGTGCCTGAACAGACAGGCACACGGCGTGTAGGGCGAATCATCCAGCGCCTGCTAGAGGTCGAGACCTATAAGACCATGTCGATGCTTGGCTTTGCGCTCACGCGCGAGATTGGCGGCAAGGTGGGGCAGTTGGATAGGCAGCTTAGCGACCTCATGGCCCAGATGAGCGCACAAGAGCTAAAGCCAGAGGCAACGCTGGATGCCCTGTTGGATGTATCGGTTGAGTTGGAGAACGTGGTCGCGCAAAGCGCATTCCGGTTTGCGGGTACGGCGGCGTATAAGGCGATTGTTGATGAGCGGATCACGGCATTGCGCGAGAGCCGTTTCGCTGGACGGCAGGGGTTTGGCGAGTTCATGATGCGCCGGTACGAGCCTGCGATGCGGACCGTCATCTCGATGGAGCGGCGTTTGGAGCGAATGTCGGCGCGGGCGCTGCGGGCCTCTGACCTGTTGCGGACACGGGTGGACGTAGAACGCTCTGCACAAAATCAGGCGATCATGGAGAGCATGGACAAGCGGGCGGATTTACAGCTTCGATTGCAGCACACGGTAGAGGGTCTGTCGGTGGTCGCGATCAGCTATTACGCGGTCTCTCTGGTGAGCTATCTGCTGTATCCGCTGACGGAAGTGACGGAGCTGTCCAAGGGGCTTCTGACTGCGGTAGTGACCTTACCAGTTGTGGCGCTGGTTTGGATGGCAGTGCGGCGGCTACGCAAACGTATAGGCTAAGGCGTCTCTTCCTGCGGTCGGTGTCGGGTGAGGGGAGGGAGGACGGTAACGGGCGCGCAGGAAATGCCATGCGCGCCCTGAAGATTAGCGGCCGCGGATGCGTGGATCAAGCGCGTCGCGCAGGCCATCACCAAGATAGTTCACGCTAAGCACGGTCAGGGAAATCAGGATGCCCGGAAGCATCACGCGCTCTGGGTATTCTTGCATGCGGTTAACCGCATCCGACAGAAGCTTACCCCAAGTCGGGAAGTCTGACGGGAAGCCCACGCCAAGGAAGCTAAGCGCTGACTCGGTGATGATGGCAGTCGCGAGGCCGAGTGTCGCCGACACCATGATGGGTGAGATCACGTTGGGCAGCAGGTGACGCAGAATGATCTTACTGCTGGTCGAGCCTATAGAGCGGGCGGCGAGGATGAACTCACGTTCCTTCAGTGCCAGAATGTCACCGCGCACGATACGCGCGGTCTGCATCCAAGAGGTTAGCGCGATCACTGACACGATTAGCACGAACATGCCGGCCTCGGGGCTGCCAAATAAGCTGGTAAGGGGCTGACGGAACAGTGTCACGGCCAGCAGTACCAGCGGTAGGATCGGGAGCGACAGAACCAGATCGGTAAAGCGCATCAGCAAAAAGTCGAGACGTTTGAAATAACCTGAAGCTACGCCCACAGCCGTGCCGATCAGGAGCGACAGGATCATCGCCGACCAACCCACAGCCATAGATACACGTCCGCCGTAAATCATCTGCGCAAGGATATCGCGGCCCAGCTGGTCGGTGCCGAAAGGATGTGCCCAGCCTGCTTTTGCGTCACCATCCCAGAACAGCGTGTAGATCGGACGCCAGTCCTTGTTGCGGATATCAAGCTTGGTCGGGGCGAGGTCCCACAGGTAGGGGCCAAGCAACACGCCAAGTGTGATGAACAGCAAAAAGCCACCACCGAAGAGCGCGCCTTTGTGCTTTCGGAACTGGTCCCACACATCGCGCCATTGGCTGCGCGGCGGCTGTGACGGCTCTTTGTCGACGAGCGCACCGTAGATTTCCAGATCGGCTTCGACGGGGCTGGCGGGGATTGCTTGCTCAGTCATAGCGGATCCTTGGGTCAAGCACGCCGTAGAGGATGTCGGCGATGAGGTTGAACAGAACGATGAGGATGGCGAAGATGAACGTGAGTGTCATCACCATAGGCAGGTCGTTTGCAAAAAGTGCAGTGAGCAAAAGCTGACCGATGCCGTTCACCTTGAAGACGTTTTCAGTGATGATCGCACCGCCAAAGATCGCGGGCATGCCCAAGGCGATGATGGTCACAACGGGGATCATCGAGTTGCGCAGCACGTGCACCATGACCACCACGCTCTCGCTCAGCCCTTTGGCGCGGGCAGTGCGCACATAGTCCTGATTGAGATTGTCGAGCATGGCAGAGCGCATGTAGCGGCTGATCTGTGCGGTGGTTTGCAGGGCAAGCACCATCACTGGCATTATCATCTGCAAGAACTGCATTTTGAAGGTTGCCCAGCTGTCGACCACCAATGTGGTGTCATAGATAGACGGCAGCCAGCCCAGTGTGACAGAGAAAATCACAATCAGCAGGGGGCCGGTAAAGAAGGGCGGGATCGAAAAACCGACCATGGTGATGAATGTACCGGCCTGATCGAAAAGTGAATAGTGGCGGTAGGCGGAGTAGATGCCGATCGGGATCGCAATCAGGATGCCGACGACATAGCTCAGGCCAACAACCCACAGGGTCTGCGGCATGCGCTGGATCACGATGTCCATGACCGGGCTGCGGGTCTGCCAGCTGATGACGCGCTGTGTCTCGACCATGGTACCGGTGGCGGCGTCCATTGTCATGCTCAGCTGCGAATCGGGCAGCCAGCCGAACAAGAAACTATCGCGGGTAAGGAAATCGATGAAGACAGATGGTTCGACCACAAAGAACTGGTAGAGCCATTTGATGTATTGCACATGCACTGGCGCACCAAGGCCCAGTGCTTCGCGCATTTTCTGCTTCACTTCCGGCGGCACGGTAAGCGGGACCTGCGCCATAGGGTCTCCGGGGGCCAGCTGGAGAAGCATGAATATCACGAGGCTGATGAATAAAAGCGTCGGAATAGAGAGAAGCAGTCGTCGGATGGTGAAATTCAGCATCAAGCGGCGCCTTTATTTATCAGTCTGTTGGTGGAAGTAGGGCGAGGTCTCCCCCGCCCCGTAAAGCTTAACGGTAGGGCGGGGAAGACCCCGCCACAACTGTTATTACTTTTTGCGATACCAATCTGCGACATTCCACAGTTCGGAGTCCCAAACATTAAGCACAACGCCACCAAGAGTGGTCGAAGCGGCAGATACGCGGCCACGGTCAACCAGTGGGAGCATGGACATGCTTTCTTTTGTCAGCATGTCGTTCAGCTTTTTGGCGATTTCACCGCGCTTCTCAAGCTCACCTGTCTGCGCCATCTCGTCGAGAAGGGCGTCATAGGCTGGATCGCAGAAGCGGTTGATGTTTTCACCCTGCCACTGTGAGGATGGCTTTGGCTCACCGCCACAGCGACGCTGGGCAAGGTAGGCTTCAGGATCTGTGCCATCGAAGTTGTTGGCATACATTTCCACGTCCGCATAGAACTTCTGGAACGTGTCAGGCGAACCTGGGTCACCACCGAAGAATACGGAACCGTCGAGGTTACGCAGTTCGGTTTCAACACCGATTTGCTCCCACCAGTCTTTGATCAGGGCTTGGAAATCCTGACGTACGGCGTTGGTGGATGTCTGGTAGAGGATAGCCAGTTTCACGCCATCTTTGTCGCGGATGCCGTCGCCGTCGCTGTCGGTCCAGCCTGCTTCGTCCAGTAGTGCTTTTGCGCCTTCGATGTCCTGTGTCAGACACTCTGTGTTTTCGGACGCATAGAGCGCAGGTGCAGGAACGATGTTACAGGTCGGACGACCAGCCTGGCCGTAGCCTACTTCGGTCAGCAGTGTGCGGTCGATTGCCATAGACAGGGCTGTACGCACTTTGATGTCAGACAGGAACGGGTGTGGTTCTGCGACGGTTGCGCGTGTCTCTGGTGGCAGATCTGGTGACGGGTTTGTCAAGTTCAGCTCAAGACGCTCAACAAGTGTACCAAAAGCAGAGATTGGCAGACCTTTGCCGCCCTCGGCCATTTTGGCCAGTACGTCGGGAGCCAGCTGCATGTTCCAAGCGTAGTCGTACTCGCCTGTTTCCATAACCGCACGACCGGCAGCAGCCGCGTCGCCGCCGCCTTTGAAGGTCAGCGTTGCGAAGGCAGGCTTGCCTTCTTCACGGTAGTTCTCGTTTGCGACCATCTGGATTACGTCATTTGGACGGAAATCCGTGACAACAAACGGGCCAGTGCCGATCGGGTTGAAGTTCGCTTCGGTGCACTCGGGCGCTTTGGCACCAAGGCACTCTGCGAATTGTGCGGCCTGAATGATAGGCGACTGTGCGCCCATGAACGGACCGTATGGGTTTGGCTTTGGCTCGGTGAAGTTCACCGTGATCGTCAGATCGTCGATCACTTCCATAGAGTCCACGCCGTCAAACTTCGACGCCTGCGCGCAACCGCCTTCAGGGTGCATGCAATACTCGGCTGTGAATTTGACGTCGGCTGTGGTCAATGGTGAGCCGTCGGACCACAGAAGGCCCTCTTTCAGCTTCCAAGTGATGGATTTGAGGTCTGCGCTTACGCCGCCATTTTCGACAGTCGGAATTTCAGCTGCAAGGTAAGGTACCAGCGCGCCGTTTTCGTCGTAACGGCCAAGCGGTTCAATCACCAGCGAGGAAGATTCGAGATCTTTGGTGCCGCCTGAGAGGTATGGGTTCAGGATTGAGGGCGCCTGCCAATAAATGATTTTCACATCACCGTCGCGACCGCGTTCACCTTGATGGCCATCCGCGAATGCGACGGGGGCAAATGCGCTCGTCGCAATCGCACCCATCAAAAGGGTTTTCATATTCATATCGTACTCCATGTTGCACACAGATAAACTGTGCCTATATCGCCCCGCTATCGGGGACGTACCTTATTGTTCTCGGAGGGGCTTAATTACGCATGGTAAGCTTGTGTAAGGACAACACAATTTCACCTTTCGTTTGCAGCAACCCCCAGAGCGCGTAGCCGGATTGAAACAGAAAGTGAAGAAATTGCAAGCGTTCTGCCTGCGGTCCGTTGATGAAAATGTAGGAGGCTTTAATTTTTTTCCCAACTGCCACTTCAGAATGCACCCAGAGCGTTTGACCTGCCTTGAGCTTACGCATAGCGTGTGCGCTAACGCCCGGTGCTGCGCGGGGGAGAATTGAAAGGAACGACATGCTAGACCATTCTCACAAGGCGCCAATTGCGCGGATTGAAGGCCTTCGTGTGGAGTTCCAGACCAAGGATGGTCCGGTTGTAGGCGTGGAAGACGTCTCTTTTGACATCCATCCGGGTGAGACTGTCTGCGTTGTTGGGGAATCAGGGTCTGGTAAATCGGTTTCCTCTTTGTCGCTGATGCGCTTGGTGGAATTCGGCGGAGGAGAAATCGCGGCCGGTAAGCTGATGTTTGACCGCGGTGATGCGGGCGAGATCGATCTGGTCACTACCAAACAAGAGAACATGCGCAGGATACGCGGCAATGAGATAGGAATGATATTTCAGGAGCCGATGACCGCGTTGAATCCCGTCTTTACTGTCGGAAAGCAGCTGACCGAGGGGCTGCGTCTGCACAAGGGCATGACCAAGGCTGAGGCTGAGGCGCGCGCACTGGAGCTGATGAAGCAGGTGCGTATCCCCGAAGCTGAAAAACGTCTCGACCAATATCCTCATGAGTTGTCGGGCGGTATGCGCCAGCGCGTTGTGATCGCGATGGCGCTGGCGTGCGAGCCGCGCCTGCTGATCGCGGATGAGCCGACAACTGCTCTCGACGTGACCATTCAGGCGGAAATTCTGGCGCTGATGGACCGGCTTAAGCGTGAGACCGGCACGGCCGTTATGTTCATCACGCACGACATGGCTGTGGTGGCGCAGATGGCTGACCGCGTGGTCGTCATGTTCCGTGGCAACAAGGTTGAAGAGGGCACCGTCGAGGAAATATTCGAAAATCCCCAGCACCCTTACACCAAGGCTCTGCTCGCGGCTGTGCCGAAGCTGGGTGAGATGACCGGCAAGGATTATCCTGAGCCGATGAAGCTGTTGGGCAATGAGGACAAGCCGATTGTCCCGATCAAAGGCACCGATGAGGTCCTGCTAACGGTCAAGAACCTGACCACGCGCTTTCCGGTGACGGGCGGCCTGCTGCGCCGCACCGTGGCGAATGTGCACGCGGTCGAGGACCTGTCGTTCACGATCAATAAAGGCCAGACGCTTAGCCTTGTCGGTGAAAGCGGCTGCGGTAAGTCCACGGCAGGTCGCTCGATCCTGCGGCTGGTTGAGCCGATGTCGGGTGAGGTCAATCTGGGCGGCAAGGATATCATGGCGCTCAATTCCAAGGATTTGCGGACTGCACGTCTTGATATGCAGATGATTTTTCAGGACCCGTTTGCCTCGCTCAATCCCCAAATGGGGTTGGCGGATCAGGTGGCAGAGCCGATCCATAACTATGGCTTGATGAAGGGTGCTGATGTCACGAAGTGGGTCGAGACCCTGTTCGACCGCGTAGAACTGCCGCGCAGTTTCATGCGCCGCTTTCCGCATGAGCTTTCGGGCGGACAGCGCCAGCGTGTCGCGATCGCGCGCGCCCTAGCACTGAAACCCAAGCTCATCATCTCGGATGAGGCGGTGTCGGCGCTGGACGTATCTGTACAGGCGCAGGTGCTGAACCTGATGATGGAATTGCAGGAAGAGATGGAGCTTTCCTATCTCTTTATCTCCCACGACATGGCTGTGGTTGAACGGGTAAGCCATTATGTAGGCGTCATGTATCTGGGCCGCATCGTTGAGCTGGGTCCGCGCCGCGAGGTTTTCGAGAACCCGCAGCACCCTTATACTCAAGCGTTGATGAAGGCGGTGCCGATTGCCGATCCGCGCAAGCGCAAAGCCGAAAAAGACCTGAACTTCAAACCGATTCCATCCCCGATCCACCCCGCTAGCTACACGGCAGAGCCGAGCATTTACCGCGATGTGGGTAAGGGACATAAGGTCCTGATAACTGACAGCGGCTATTGAAAATGACAGCACGCGTCGCCCCGAAGGTCGCTCTTGTGACGGGCGCGGCGCGTGGGATCGGGCAGGCGATTGCGACATCGCTGAGTGAGGATCATGCGGTAGCAATCACGCATTTGACGACAGCGCCCAACAGTTTGCCCGATGGTGCTTTGGTGGTAGAGGCCGATTTGACCGATCCGCAGAGTTACAGCCGCGTGGTTGATGCCGTCCTCGCAGAGTTTGGCCGCCTTGATGTGATTGTAAACAACGCGGGGAACATCGCAGGTTCCCCTGTAGACAGTTTTGATCAGGACGCTTTGCGCGATATTTTTGACGAGAATGTGTTGGCTCCGGCTGGACTGCTCGCTGCGGCCTTGCCGCATCTGGAGCGTGGGGCATCGGTGATCGGGATTTCGTCGGTCAATGCGGTGCTGCCGCCTAAAGGGGCTGCCCTATATGGTGCCAGCAAAGCGGCGCTTGATCTGTGGACGCGCGCAATGGCAAAGGAACTGGGGCCGCGCGGCATCCGTGTCAACGCCGTGGCTCCGGGGGCCGTGAACATCCCGCAAGCGCCTCGTGATGCGGCGCTGACCCAAGCATTCGTCGAGATGACGGCCCTTGGGCGTTTGGCAGAGCCATCAGACATTGCAGACGCCGTTTGTTTTCTGGCAAGTGACAGAGCACGCGCTATCACGGGTGAAGTGCTAACCGTTTCAGGAGGATACCGATTGTGACCAACCGAATGACCCCGCTTGAGCTGATGACGAAGCTCATCAGTTTTCCAACCGTGTCGCGTGACACGAATATTCCCCTGATTGATTGGGTAGAAGAATACCTGTCGGGGCATGGCATCACGTCGCACCGCTACATCGATCCCGACCAGCCTAAACATGCACTATTTGCCCATGTCGGCCCCGAGGTCGAGGGCGCAATCGTGCTATCGGGTCACACCGATGTGGTGCCGATTGACGGTCAACCGTGGGATACCGACCCGTTTAGTGTCGTAGAAAAAGACGGCAAATATTACGGTCGCGGCACCTGTGACATGAAGGGCTTTGACGGGTTGGCCATTTGGGCGCTGGTCGAGGCGCATTACGCAGGAGTCAAACGCCCGTTGCAAATCGCACTCAGCTTTGACGAAGAGATCGGCTGCACCGGCGCGCCGCCGATGATTCAGGCGATGCAAGGCGTGGTGCCCAAGGGCAGCGCCGTCATCGTGGGTGAACCTTCCAGCATGCAGGCCGTCACCGGACACAAAGGTGGCTCTGGCTTCAACACCCATGTGGTGGGCTTCGAGGTACATTCGTCTTTGCTGCACACTGGCGTGAATGCGATCATGGCAGGGGCCAAATTGATTGAATGGGCGAATGAGCAGAACACAGCCAACATGGAGGCCAAGCCGTCCGAGCTGGCCGCGATGTTCGACCCGCCGTTCACCACCGTGCACGTTGGCATGATCTCGGGCGGGACAGCGCATAACATTACTGCCAAAGACTGTCATTTCGCCATGGATTTCCGCGTTGTTCCCGGTGAGGACAAGGAAAAGTGGGAGATCGACTATCTCAAGAAAGTGCGCGAGGTCGAGGAAGCGATGCAGGCTGTCGTACCAGAGACGCGGATCGAGATCACGCCGCGCTTTGATGTGCCAGGCCTGGAACCCGAAGAGGACGGCGAGGCCGAGACTCTGGTGCGCCAGATCACCGGTGATAACGCCAGCCACAAGGTCAGCTATGGCACGGAGGCGGGCCAGTTTCAGGAAGCAGGCTATAGCGCGGTGATCTGCGGGCCAGGTGACATCGCCCAAGCACACCAGCCGAACGAGTTTATCGAGATCGCCCAATTCGACGCGGGCCATGATTTCATGCGCAAACTGGTCGAACGGCTTTGTCAGTAAAGCACGGCTTTCCAATCACATTGTCGCAGGCACCACGCCATATCGGCGCTTTGCCTGAGGCCGTTGATCTGGTGGTTATTGGTGGCGGTATCATTGGTATCTGTACGGCGCTTTATGCGGCGCGTGCAAGTGCCAAGGTTGTCGTACTGGAAAAAGGTCTGGTCGCGGCAGAGCAATCGAGCCGCAATTGGGGGTGGATTCGCCAGCAGGGCCGCGATCCGGCAGAGATGCCCATCATGGCTGAAGCGCAAAGATTGTGGGAAGACCTCTCTAGTGAGACCAACCAGCAGATCGGGCTGACACAGGCCGGTGTGACCTATCTGGGTTATAATGCTGCTGCGATGGCGCGCTATGAAAAATGGCTGCCTCATGCAACCGCCAACGGGGTCAACAGCCGCATACTGAGCAAGGCGGAGGTTGCGCAGCTTTACCCCGGTTTGACGGACCAACCCTTGGGCGCTCTGCATACAGCATCCGACTACCGTGCAGAGCCGTGGGTCGCCGTGTCTGTCGTGGCCGACATTGCTGTGCGCGAGGGTGTGCAGATTATCGAACACTGTGCCGTGCGCTGTCTGGACATCACGGGTGGCAAAGTTGCAGGGGTCGTGACGGAAAAGGGCCGCGTGGCGGCGCCGCGGGTGGTATTGGCGGGGGGCGCGTGGTCGTCCTTGTTCTTGCGCAACCACGGGGTTGCTTTGCCTCAACTTTCTGTCCGCTCGCAAGTCGCCTCAACAGAGCCATTGCCGGATGTGGGGCAGTCTGCCTGCTCGTCCCAGCGGCTGGCGTTCCGCCGTCGCGCCGACGGGGGCTATTCGCTGGCGCCCAACATGACGTCAGAGCTGTTTGTCGGGCCAGACGCCTTCCGCGCGCTGCCTAAATTCTTAGCACAACTGCGCAGCGACCCGTTTGGCTGTCGGCTCAAACCCGCAGCCCCGCACGGATTTCCCGATGCATGGAACACAAAGCGACGTTGGAGCGGCGAGGACGAGACCCCGTTCGAGCGGATGCGCATCCTTGACCCCAAACCTGTACCACGCATCATCGCCAAGCTTGCGCGCGATTTTGGGGATATGTTCCCGCTGCTGGGCACCGTCAGGATAAAGACGGCGTGGGCAGGGATGATCGACACCATGCCGGACATTGTGCCGGTGGTGGATTACACGCCCATCGACGGCCTGATCGTTGGCACAGGGATGAGTGGTCATGGCTTTGGTATCGGGCCTGCAATGGGCCGTATCCTTGCCGATCTGGCGATGGATCGCCCAGCAGGCCACAACATGACCCGCTTTCGTTTCGCCCGCTTCAGCGATGGTACCCCAATGGTGCCGGGGCCTGACGTTTAAGATGTTTTTCAACAAGGAACTATAACCATGCCGATCAAGAATCGCTTCGCTGACATGCATGCAGAGATCACAGGATGGCGCAGGCATCTGCACCAATACCCTGAATTGCAATTCGACGTACACGAGACCGCCAAATTTGTTGAGGAAAAGCTGCGCAGTTTTGGCATCACCGACATCACAACTGGCATCGGTCGGACCGGTGTTGTCGCTGTGATCGAAGGGCGCAACACCGGATCCGGACGCGCCATTGGCTTGCGCGCGGACATGGACGCGCTGCCGATCGAAGAAGCCACAGGGCTGGAATACGCGTCAAAGATCCCGGGCAAAATGCACGCTTGCGGACATGATGGCCACACCGCGATCCTGCTGGGTGCTGCGCAATATCTGGCCGAGACTCGCAATTTTGACGGTAAGGTTGTGCTGATCTTCCAGCCTGCCGAAGAGGGCGGCGGCGGCGGCCGCGAGATGTGCAAAGACGGTCTGATGGAGCGTTGGGGCATTGACGAGGTCTATGGGCTGCACAATATGCCAGGCGCAGATGTGGGCAGCTTTCATATTCGGTCAGGCGCGCTGCTGGCAGCCACAGACGACTTTGAAATCACCATCACAGGGCAGGGCGGCCACGCAGCGGCCCCGCATGAGGCGATTGATCCCAATGTAGCGACGGCCCATATCGTGCTGGCGCTGCAATCCATCGCTAGCCGGAATGTGGACCCTCTCAAACAGGTTGTGGTTTCGGTTTGTATGATGCGCTCTGACAGTGAAGCGTTCAACATCATCCCGCACCGCGTGCGCTTGGGCGGCACAGTTCGATCACTTGATGGCGGCGTGCGCGATCTGGCGCAAAAACGGCTAGAAGAAATTGTGGGCCTCACCGCGCGGGCACACGGATGTGTGGCTGAGATCAATTACGAGCGGGGCTATCCCGCCACGGTCAACCACACCGATCATACCGATTTCGCTGCCGATGCCGCCGAAGTCGTGACCCCCGGCGTGGACTGTGACACGCCCCCTATCATGGCGGGCGAGGATTTCTCGTACATGCTCGAAGAACGCCCCGGCGCGTATATCATGCTTGGCAACGGCGGGGGGGCCACGGTGCACCACCCCGAATACAACTTCAACGACGAGGCGATCCCTGCAGGCTGTTCGTGGTTTGCCGAGGTGGTAGAACGGCGCATGCCGCTGACGTGATGCCGCACCCTCTGGCGGCGGGGCCTACACTTGGCTAGGCTCCGCCCAAACCCCTCATCACACAAAGGAATCCCCACATGCCCGTCAAGAATCGTTTCGCCGAATTGCACACAGACATCACCGCGTGGCGACGTGATCTGCACGAACACCCCGAAATCCTGTTCGAGACGCATCGGACTGCTTCAACCGTCGCTGAAAAGCTGCGCGCGTTTGGCTGTGACGAGGTCGTCGAGGGCATCGGGCGCACTGGTGTTGTCGGCGTGATCAAAGGGCGGGAGACTGCTTCGGGCAAAGTAGTTGGCTTGCGCGCGGATATGGACGCGCTGCCGATCCATGAGGAAACAGGGCTTGAGTATAGCTCAAAAACAGATGGCGCAATGCACGCCTGTGGCCACGACGGGCACACGGCGATGCTGCTTGGGGCAGCGCAATATCTGGCCGAGACTCGTAACTTCGACGGCACGGCAGTGGTTATTTTTCAGCCCGCCGAAGAAGGTGGCGGCGGGGGCCGTGAGATGTGTAAAGACGGAATGATGGATCGCTGGGGGATTCAGGAAGTCTACGGTATGCACAACTGGCCCGGCATGGCGCCCGGCAGCTTTGCCATCCGCCCCGGTCCCTTCTTTGCCGCAACCGATTTGCTGGACGTCGAGATCGAGGGCTTGGGCGGCCACGCAGCCAAACCGAACGAGACTATTGACCCCATCGTCATCGCCTCTCAGATCGTGACCGCCTTGCAAAGCATCGTTAGCCGCAATGCTGATCCGGTAGGTAACATTGTTGTTTCGATCACTTCGTTCGAGACGTCATCGAACGCCTACAACGTGATCCCGCAGAAGGTGACCCTGAAAGGTACCGTACGCACCATGTCACTGGAACTGCGTGATCTGGCCGACAAGCGCGTGAACGAGATTTGTTCCGGCATTGCGACCGCCATGGGCGGCGTGGCACGGGTGACGTATGAGCGTAACTATCCGGTGATGGTCAACCACGAAGAACAGACACTTTTTGCCGCAGACGTCGCGCGCAGCGTGGCAGGCGAGTGCGACGAAGCACCCTTGGTGATGGGCGGCGAAGACTTCGCATTCATGCTCGAAGAGCGGCCTGGTGCGTATATTCTTGTGGGCAATGGCGACACCGCAATGGTCCACCATCCGCTATATAACTTTAACGATGACGTGATTCCGGCTGGCTGTAGCTGGTGGGCAGGGATCGTTGAGCAGCGGATGCCTGTGAACTGAAGAGGGATAGCAGGGGGGGCCGTGAAGCTCCCCTGATACTCTCCGGTCTGGGTTGGAGCGTTACGCCAGAAGGCGTCTGTAGATCGCGATCAGGCTCTGTGCTTCAGACTCGATTGAAAAGCTCTCTAGCACATGCGCGCGCGAGGCTGCGCGCCATGCGCTCAAACGCGCTTTGTCCGATAGGGCGGCGCCCGTAGCATTTGCGAGGGCCGGGATGTCATCTGCGTCTACCAATGTGCCTGTGACACCTTCCTGCACCAATTGTTCAAACGCGCCGACGCGGGTGGCAACGACGGGACAGCCTGTGGCCATCGCTTCAATCGGGGTAAGTCCAAACCCTTCCCAGCGCTGCGGCGCGACATAAAGGTCCAGCGCAGCGTACCAGTCGGCCATCGCATCGGTGGGGACCTCTGGCTTGAACAGGAAGCGCTCTGCGAGGCCCGCATTTTTGACGTCCTGTTTAAGGTTTTTCAGGTAGGCTTCGTCTTCACCCACGGCGCGGCCCATGACGATGGCGGTTGCATCAGGATGTTTTCCCAACACGTCAATCATCGCATGCACAAAAGCATCGGTGCCTTTTTGTGCGCGGATACGGCCATAGCACCCGATCAGCGGCCCTGTGGTGGGTAACCCCATGCGCGCGCGCAGCGCTATGCGGTCTTGCGAGGGGGCGAAAGTCTTTGTGTCGATGCCGTGCATGATGACTGTGGCGGGCACCTCAAGATAGGCGGCAGTTTTGTCAGAAGTTGCGACCACGGCATCCATGCACCGGATCAGCCACCGCGTTAGCCCTGATTGTTTGCGCTGGGATGCAGAAGTGAACATCAACTTGAACCGTTTGCCCAACAGGTACTTCAACGCAAGCCCGCCAATCATCTCCACGTTGCGGCGCGCGTGCCAGACACGCAGGTGCTTGCGGGGCAGGGTAAGCAGCGACGACAGCGGGATTTGCGGCACATGGGCGGGCAGCACAGGGCCGACGGCCACAATGGCGATGTAGCGTGCCTGCACAGGTACCAGACGCACCACCGTGGCCGTCACCCCTGAAAGGCGGCGTTTGAAATTGGGAGCAATCACGTCAATCGGGGTGCGTTTGGTCATACAAGCCTCAGTGCTTTGATCAGGCGGGCGGCGATTGTATCAAGCTTGCCAGTCTCTTCTTGCGCGAATTCCTTGGCGGCGGTCACGGCCTTGTCGCGGCTATGGCTGTCGCGCAGAAGGTTGTCGACTTTTACTGCTAGATCGTCGGCATCAGCCACCAGCCGCGCAGCACCGACGGCCTCCATCGCTGAATAGGTTTCGGCAAAGTTAAAGACATGGTTGCCCGACAGCACAGTGGCCCCCGATTGCGCGACCTCGAACGGATTGTGACCGCCAATAGGTAGAAGGGAGCCGCCCAGAAAGACGATCTCGCTCAGCGCGAACCAGTTTCCCAGCTCTCCCAATGTATCTGCCAGATAGACCTCGCCTGCTGGCATATCGCCTCGACTGCGGCAAGTGTACTCGATCCCCGCATCAGCGATGAGCTGCGCCACCTCTGTTCCGCGTTCTGGGTGTCGCGGGACAAGGATGAGCAGTAGATCGGGATGCGTCTCAAGCAGCTTTTTATGAGCGGTGAGGGCAATCTGCTCTTCGCCCGTATGGGTGGAGGCTGCAATCCACACGGGCCGGTGACCCAAAGCCGCGCGTGCGTCAAAAATCAGATCCTCATCGCGCGGTAACGGCCCTGCAAAGGACTTGAGGTTTTGGCCGCGAGCTACCTTTGGGGCGGGGGCATGGATGCGCACCATTGCCTCTGCCATCGCATCGTTCTGGGTGAGGATGAGGTCAAACACCTCTAGCAGATAGGTGGCGAGACGCGGACGTTTGGCCCAAGCGCGCAGTGACTTTTCAGACAGGCGCGCGTTGACCAGCGCCATTGCAGTCCCGCTCGCGTAGGTGCGGCGCAGCATCTGTGGCCACAGCTCGCTTTCTACAAAGATCGCGGCATCAGGGCGCCAATGACGCAAGAACCGTTTGAGCGGGCCGGGCGCGTCGAGCGGTGCAAATTGGTGCACACAGCGTGGCGGCATGCGTTGGGCAATCAGCGCGGCAGAAGTTGGCGTGCCGGAAGTGATCAGGAAATGAGCCTGAGGCAAGGCGACGCCCATGCGGGTTATCAAGGCCAGCACCGAAAGGCTTTCCCCGACAGAGGCTGCGTGAAACCAGATCAGCGTACCATCTGCGCGGTTCTCTGTCGCTTGGCCCAAACGCTCATGTGCGCGGTGAACGGTCACATCGGCATTGCGCAGTTTTTTGATTGCCAGATGCGCGGCAAAAGGCACCAGAGCCATGCTCAGCACGACATAGACCCTGTAGAGCAGTGGCGTGCGCATGGGCCTCAGCCGCCTGTGTGGCTCATATGACGGGGCATCTGTCCGCCTGCGGTCTGGCGGGAATAGTCGAAATCATGGCCCTTGGGTTTGAGATTGATCGCCGCGCGAATGGCATCTTCGAGCGGGCCATTATCACTCAGGTGTGCCCGCAGGGGCGCGCGCAGGTCGGCGCTGTCTTCTTGACCCAGACACAAGTAAATCTCACCGGTGCATGTCAGGCGCACACGGTTGCAGCTCTCGCAGAAATTGTGGCTCAACGGCGTGATGAACCCGATCTTCTGACCTGTCTCTTCAAGGCGCACATAGCGTGCAGGCCCGCCAGAATTTTCGGCCAAATCAGTCACGGTGTAGTGTTCGGTATAGGCCGCCCGCACATCTTTGAGCGACCAGTACTGGTCAAGCCGGTCTTCGTTGCCGATGTCGCCCATCGGCATGACTTCGATCCATGTAAGGTCCATGTCGCGCTCTGCGCACCATTTGGTGATCTGCGCCAGCTCGGGCTCGTTGAAACCTTTCAGAGCGACCGCATTTATCTTTACGCGTAGGCCCGCAGCCTGTGCAGCATCAATTCCGCGCAACACTTGGGGCAGGCGGCCCCAACGGGTCACCTCGGCAAACTTGCCTTCGTCCAATGTATCCAGCGAAACGTTCACGCGGCGCACGCCAGCGGCGTAAAGGTCTTTTGCGTATTTTTCCAACTGGCTGCCATTGGTGGTCAGCGTCAGTTCTTTCAGGGTACCCGCATCCAGATGCCGTTTCATGCCGTCAAAGAAGGTCATGATGCCACGGCGAACCAGCGGCTCTCCGCCGGTGATGCGCAGCTTTTCAACGCCCAGACCGATAAAGGCCGAACACATCCGGTCCAGTTCTTCCAGCGTGAGCAATTCACGTTTGGGCAGGAACGTCATGTTCTCAGACATGCAATAAACGCAGCGGAAATCGCAGCGATCAGTGACCGATACGCGCAGATACGTGATGGCGCGGGCGAATGGATCTATAAGTGGGGCTGTCATAGGATAAGTGGTATAGGCCGAAAGAGGATGGGGCAAGCTTGATTTCAGGGGCTTGGAGCGACTGCAAAGCTGGATTAACGTATGGCCATGAAATTATTTCCTATGCCCCCCGTCGCCTTTGCCGCTCTTTTCGCTCTCGGAGCCTGTACCCAATTTGGGATGGGCCAGCCGGAAGATACGGCTCCCCCTGTCACAACCGCGCCTTCGCCCGCAGGTGATGTCGTCGCTTCGGATATGTCCGAGGGTATGTCTGCTGAAATCGCTGGCGTGCCTGCGGATCCAGTGCTGACCTCGGCCCCGCCGCCGCCGCGCGCCGCCAATACGCAAGCGACGCTGGATACAACCACCACCGCACAGCGTAAGCAGGCAGCGGCCCCCGCGGCACCTGATGCAGGCGCCAAATTTCTGGGCACAACAGTGGCAAGCTTGGGCAGCCCGACAGAACCGGGCTTCTGGATCAAAACGCCGCTGGTCAAAACTGAGACCAAGGGACGCGTGACGAACAAAGCGAATGGCAAATCTTCTGCAGTAACTCTGATCCCCATCGACGGCCCCGCCACGGGCGGCAGCCGCTTGTCACTGCCCGCGATGCGCCTGATTGACGCCTCGTTGACCGAGTTGACAGAGCTTGAAGTCACGCTTGGTGGTTGAACACAGATGAAAAGAAGGGCGCAGGATTAACAATCCGCGCCCTTCTTTTGTCTTTTGATGAACCGGATGGCCGACAGCGTTCATTTCAGCAGCCGAAGCGCTTCTTTGCGGGCGAAGGGTTTAATCTGTGCGGCGTGTTGGTCCACGAAAGCACGCGTGCGCTCGGGATCATGTTTGCTCAGGTCGCGCAGCCACCATGCAATGGCCTTTTGGACAAACCACTGGTGATCCGTCACATAGCGCGCCGCCCAGCCAAGGATGCGGTCGCGTGCCTCAAGTTCAGCGGGTTTTGGCGTGTTCTGTTTGGTCCACGGCAGAGTGATTACCAGTGCCGCCCGACGCGTCCACATGTGATCAGAGCGGGTCCAACTCTCAACCTCGTCGAGGCGTGACGGATCTGCCAGCAGACGCTTTTGCCCTGCCATGCAGGCATGATCTGCAATGGCCCAGCTGTCAAAATCGGGACACCATGACACGATGAGTTGCCAAGCGGCCTCGTCGTCGGGCCGCAGGCGGGCCTGTGTCAGCAGCTTCGCCGCAGCTAGACGGGCTTCAAAGATATCGGTACGCCACAGCGCATCAGCCAGCGCCACGCGGGTTGGCACGTCCAGTGCGCCGCGCCATTCTTTGGTCAAATCATTCAGCTGCGGGTTGGTCAGGCCCAGATAGACACGGTCGGTTTTGTGATAGGCATGCATGCCAATTGCGCGCTCCGGATCGGTCAGCGCGCGCAACTCGGCCAGATAGGGTTCATGCATTGTCAGCCTCGGAAATTATGTGGGTGGGTAGTCCGTCGATTGTCGTGCGATTTCGTGTGTCCCAGTAGGTCGCGATCTCATCCACGCTCTTGTCCTCTGTCCATTTCGCCAGCACGTCGCGCTCTCCTGCATAGTCAAAGAAGGGGACCGCATAGCCGCAGCTGGTTTGGAGTATTTCGACGGTCATGTCATAGATTTGCCGCGCGCCGTGGGAGGCTTCAAAATGCGCGTCTAGCGTTGCAAAATCCGCATCGCGCGGGTGCAGAGTGCGCGCAGAGCCATAGACGCGCATGATCATGGGCCGTTTTTCAAACCCGCACCACATGAGTGTCATGCGGTTGACCTGTGCCAGATGCCCCGCCGTCTCATTGCCGGAGCCGGTTAAGTTACGCCAGATGATCCTGTTCGGTTCCAGCACCCGTAGGCTGTCCATCCCCTTGGGCGAGATATTTACACGGCCTTCAGCGGCGGCAGTGCCGCAAAAGAACATGCGCTGTGCTTCGATGAATTGAAGATGATCACCCTCTATCCGCTCGAATTGTTTGGCCATTACTCGACCGTGACCGACTTAGCCAAGTTGCGGGGCTGATCGACATCCGTGCCCTTGGCAACAGCCGTATGATAGGCAAGCAACTGGGCGGGGATGGCATAAAGGATCGGAGCGACCGCATCAGAGACATCAGGCATCTCGATTGTATCCCAGACCCCTGCACTGGCCTCGTTCAACCCTTCGCGGTCAGAGATCAGGATCACCTTACCTTTGCGCGCCATAACTTCCTGCATGTTGCTGACCGTCTTGTCGAAGAGCGTGTCACGCGGGGCAAGAACCACTACTGGGACATGTTCATCAATCAAAGCGATGGGCCCATGTTTCAGCTCACCTGAAGCATAAGCTTCGGCATGTATATAGCTGATTTCTTTCAGTTTCAGGGCACCCTCATGGGCGAGCGGGTAGAGCGGTCCACGGCCAAGGAACAGCACGTCACGGGCGTTTGCCAGCTTGCGCGCTGTTTCGCGGATGGCATCGCTTTGGTCCAGTGCTTCGGCCATCAGGGCAGGCAGACGGCGAAGCTGTGCCAGATGATCCTGACGCTCTTCCTCGGTGATCACGCCGCGGTCTTTGGCGGCTTTGATCGCGAGCAGGAACAGAACGAGAAGCTGGCACGTGAACGCTTTGGTCGAAGCAACCCCGATTTCGACACCTGCGTGGATTGGCAGCGCCAGATCGCTTTCGCGTGCGATCGAGCTTTCCGATACGTTGACCACCGACATGATTTTGTCGGCCTTGCCTTCGCAATAGCGCAGGGCGGCCAGCGTGTCCGCGGTCTCGCCTGACTGGCTGACAAACAACGCAACAGAGCGGGCAGGGATCGGCGGCTCGCGGTAGCGGAATTCAGAGGCCACATCGACCTCGACCGGCAGGCGGGCAATCTGTTCGAACCAGTATTTGGCAGTCAGACAGGCCAGAAAGGCCGTGCCGCAGGCAACCATTGTAATGCGGTCAACGTTTGCAAAATCAATCTGCGGGTCGGGCATGCGGATCTCGCCTGACTTGCTCAGGTAGTGGGTAAGGGCCCCGGCAATAACGGTGGGCTGTTCTGCAATTTCTTTGGCCATAAAATGTTTGTGGCCGGCTTTGTCGATCCGGGTGGCGTTGATCTGGATCGTGCGTACTTCGCGGTTTACTGGCGCGCCCGCGGCGGTGAAGACTTGCGAGCCCGCACGGGTGATAAACGCGTAATCGCCTTCATCAAGGTAGCTGATGCGGTCGGTCATTGGTGACAAGGCAATCGCGTCCGAGCCGACAAACATCTCACCGTCGCCATAGCCAATCGCCAGCGGTGAGCCTTTGCGCGCGGCAACGATCAGATCATCCTCACCATCAAAAAGGAACGCCAGTGCAAAAGCGCCATTCAATTTGCCCAGTGTCTTGACTGCAGCTTCGCGCGCGCTGAGCCCTTCGGACATGAAATGCTGTGCCAGCATGGCCACGGTTTCGGTATCGGTATCGGTGACAGGGGTGCAGCCGTAGGCTGCAAGCTCTACGCGCAGTTCGCGGAAGTTCTCAATGATGCCGTTATGAACGACAGCGACAGGGCCTACACGGTGGGGGTGAGCGTTGCCGACATTAGGCTCCCCATGCGTGGCCCAGCGGGTGTGGCCGATCCCTGATTTGCCTGCCAGCGGCTCATGCACCAGCAGATCGCCCAGATTAACCAGCTTGCCCACAGCGCGGCGGCGGTCGAGAATACCATTATTTACGGTGGCAATACCCGCGCTATCATAGCCGCGGTATTCAAGACGCTTGAGCGCTTCGACCAGAATTGGGGCTGCTTCATGCTTGCCCAATACCCCTACAATTCCACACATATCAGCTGCTCCGCTGCTGTCTGGCCTTTTTGGCCTTCAAGATGTCCATGAGTTTGCGCGCCATGCCCGGTTTCTCTACCTGCGGTGCGCGCGACAACGCGAGCGCGTCCGCTTCCACATCTGAGGTGATGACAGAGCCAGAGCCCGTCATTGCGCCATTGCCGATGTGCACAGGGGCCACCAGCATGGTGTTGGATCCGATAAAGGCGTTTGCGCCAATATGGGTGTGATGCTTCATCACGCCGTCATAGTTGCAGGTGATGGTGCCTGCACCTATGTTGGCGCGCGCACCAACATAGGCATCGCCGATATAGCTGAGGTGGTTGATCTTGGCGCCTTCGGCGACGACGGTGTTTTTGATCTCGACGAAGTTGCCGACGCGGGTGTTCTCTTCCAGCTCTGCACCGGGGCGTAGGCGCGCATAGGGGCCGACCACTGCGCCTTGTGAGACATGGCAGCCTTCCAGATGGCTGAATGCGCGAATGACCACACCGCTTTCAATTGTAACGCCGGGACCAAAGACAACATTCGGCTCAACCAGTGTGTCGCGGCCAATGACGGTGTCACGGGCAAGGTACACAGTCTCGGGCGCTTGCAGGGTGACGCCATCCTCCAACAGTGTTGCGCGGGCGCGGGCCTGAAACGCGGCTTCGGCCTCGGCCAGTTGCGCGCGGGAGTTGACGCCAAGTGTTTCAGCTTCATCGCAGGTGACGGCGGTGGCGCGCAGCCCTCGTGCGCGGGCCAGACCGACGATGTCGGTGAGGTAGTATTCACCCGAGGCATTGTTGTTATCGACCGCAGCGATCAAATCAAACAAAAGCGCGCTGTTGCAGGCGATGACACCACTGTTGCACAGCGTGATGGCGCGCTCGGCCTCATTGGCGTCTTTGTATTCGATGATACGCTCCAGGGAATTACCCTCAAGGATCAGGCGGCCATAACGGCCCGGATCAGCGGCCTCAAAGCCCAGAACAACTACGTCAACATTTTGCGCCGCCTCAACCATCCGTTCCAGCGTTTCGGGGGAGACAAAAGGCGTATCGCCATAAAGCACAATCGCAATACCTTCGAAGCCTGTCAGAGCATTCTTTGCCTGATCAACCGCATGCGCCGTGCCAAGCTGTTCTGACTGGACGACCACGATCGCTGTCTCGTCATAGGCGTGTGCCGCTGCCGTGACGGCTTCGGCACCGTGACCTGCAACCACAACTGTGTGCTGGGGTTCTAAAGTGGCACCGGCAGCCATTGCATGCACCAGCATCGGATCGCCGGCGACAGGATGTAGCACTTTGGGCAATTCCGAATTCATCCGCGTGCCCTTACCGGCAGCAAGTATGATCAGGCTGGTATTCATCTGGTTTCCGTTCTGCTCTTTAGTTTTTTCCTGTTTACCCTACGTGGTGCTCCGCGCAAGGTCGGTCTGGATCACTTCGCGTTGCGGCTTGCAACAAGATCGGGTGCGAAGTAGGCGGATTATTGCAGGGTTCAGGGGGTAGCAATGAAGACAGTGGTATTTGATCTGGATGGAACGCTGGCTGATACCAGCGGTGATCTTATCGCGGCGGCCAACGCGTGTTTTCGGGATATGGGCGCAGGGGACCTTCTGGATCCCTCAAAGGATGCAGGCACTGCGCTGCGCGGCGGGCGCGCGATGCTCAAGCTGGGCATGGACCGCATGGGGCGTCCGAAAGATGACCCGCTGATTGATCAATACTACGGTGAGCTATTGACGCATTACGCACGCGACATCGACACGCATACACGTCTTTACGATGGAGCGATGGACGCGGTGGAAGAACTTAAGTCCCGCGGCTATATCGTGGCGATCTGCACCAACAAGCCAGAAGGCCTTGCACGTGAACTGCTGACGCGGCTGGGTGTGCTGAACAGTTTTGCCGCGCTGCTGGGTGCAGATAGCCTTCCTGTGCGCAAGCCAGACCCAGAGCATCTGTTCGAGACCGCGCGCCGTGCAGGCGGTGATCCCGCGCGCTGCGTTCTGGTGGGCGATAGTGACACTGACCGCAACACATCCCGAAACGCAGGCGTGCCATCAATCCTTGTGACCTTTGGGCCTTCAGGGGATGATATGGAGGCCCTGTTGCCAGAGGCTCTTTTGCACAGCTATAGCGATCTGCCATACATTGTGGAGCAGATGTTGGGAAAGGTCTGAGCGATGGACGAGGTTTTCAAAGGCAGCTTTACCCAGCAAGAGCCAATTCCCGAAGCGGGCATTGAAGCAGCTGTCACCGTGATGCGGCACGGACGTTTGCATCGCTATAATACTGCCGGTGAAGAGATTGCCGAAACCGTGCTGTTGGAGCAGGAGTTCGCCGTCTATGTGGGCGCGAAATATTGCCTTGCGGTGGCGTCGGGTGGGTATGCCATGGCCACAGCTTTGCGTGCGGTTGGTGTCAAACCCACGGACCGTGTGCTGACGAATGCGTTCACTCTTGCGCCCGTGCCGGGGGCTATTGCTGCCGTGGGGGCAGTACCGGTTTTTGTCGGCGTGACCCGCTCACTGGTGCTGGACCTTGAGGATTTAGGGGCCAAAGCCGATCAGAGCAGCGTGCTGCTGCTGAGCCATATGCGCGGCCATCTGTGCGAAATGGAGCGCCTGATGGAAATCTGCGATAGCGCAGGCATTACGGTGATCGAAGACTGCGCGCATACTATGGGCGCGGCATGGAACGGGAAGCCTTCGGGCACATGGGGCAAGGTCGGATGCTATTCCTGCCAGACCTATAAGCATATGAATGCGGGTGAGGGCGGATTGTTCGTTACGGACGATCCAGAAGTGGCTGCCCGCGCGATTATGTATTCTGGCAGCTATATGCTGTATGAACGCCATCTGGCGGGGCCGCCGAAAGAGACGTTCGAAACGATCCGCTATGAAACGCCCAATATCTCTGGCAGAATGGACAACTTACGCGCAGCTATTTTGCGTCCGCAGTTGGCCGATCTGGCCACTCAATGTGCGCGTTGGAACAAACGATACCGGGCGCTCGAAACAGGTTTGACTGGTACCGCTGGCCTGACGACAATTGACCGCCCCGAGGAAGAGACGTTTGTTGGCTCGTCGATCCAGTTTTTGTTGGAGGGCTGGGACGCTGCCGACGTTCAGGACCTTTTAGCGCGCTCTGCGGCACGGGGTGTGGAGTTGAAGTGGTTCGGAAATGCGGAGCCGGTGGGCTTTACCAGTCGGTATGATAGCTGGCGCTATGTAGAGGCCCCGGAAATGCCGGAAAGTGATGAAGTGCTGGCGGGCATTATCGACATGCGCGTGCCGCTGACCTTTAGCCTTGAGGATTGCGCACTGATTGCTCGCATAATTCGCGAAGAAGTCGGGCGGATCTATCAATCCGCAGCTTGACCTGCCGGAGCGCTTGCGCGCACAATCTTGTTTTGTCGCGCGCGCAGGGCTGTAGCGGTCAGCAATCATACTGAGCGATCTTAGAACCGCAGGGTGCCATGTTCGCCCACGTCCGGTTTGCTTCCGCCGAGGTTTGCCTTTGCAATCTCGTGGAAAAACGACAATTTACCTCCTGTGCTCCATACTTCGGCTTCGGTCAGGTCCAAGCGGATAAGCTCGACATCGTAGTCTTGCTTGCCATCCTCGAACCATGCTGCGGCAAAGACTGACCAAAGGTCGTCAAGTTTTGCTCGATCGATAACACTGCGCAGAGTTCCGTCGATGCGGGTATAGAGTTGGGCGTCATAGTCGCAGACGATGTACTGCGCTGATGCGCCACCTGCAGCGGCTATGCCCAGATTGGTGCCTTTGGCGGTGATGAACCACAGCGCGCGGTGTTCTGCGTCAACATAGTGGGTCATGGGTGCGGCGGGCGCGGTGTCAGTGCCCAGCATGCCGGTGCGGGAATCGCTGAGGCGATTCCAGAAGGTTTCGTTTAGGTCTGCCATGGGAGGCTCCTTTTCATAACTACTTGATCGTATTGATGCCTCAACCCGCCTGAAGGCAGGCAAGTTCCAAAGCTTGACGCATGGTTTGTGTTCTGTCAGTAATGAACAAGCGTTCAATAAATCCGGATCGAGGGAGAAGTTCCATGTTCAACGCCACCATGCAGTTTGATTTAGGCGAAGACGTCAACGCCTTGCGCGAGACGGTGCACCGTTGGGCGCAGGAGCGGGTACGGCCGATGGCGAAAAGCATCGACGCCGACAATATGTTCCCTGCCGACCTGTGGCAGGAGATGGGTAGTCTTGGCCTTTTGGGCATGACTGTAGACGAGAAGTGGGGCGGCACCGGTATGGGCTACCTTGCGCATACTGTCGCGGTAGAGGAAGTAGCGCGCGCGAGTGCCTCTGTCTCTTTGTCATACGGCGCGCACTCAAACCTTTGTGTGAACCAGATCAGCCTCAACGGCACGGACGAACAACGGGCAAAATATCTGCCCAAGTTGTGCTCGGGCGAGCATGTCGGTGCGCTGGCGATGTCAGAGACAGGCGCTGGGTCGGATGTAGTTTCGATGAAGCTGAGCGCGGAAAAGCGCAACGATCACTACCGCCTGAGTGGCAGCAAATACTGGATCACCAACGGCTGTGACGCCGAAACGCTGGTGGTCTATGCCAAAACAGACAAGGACGCAGGCTCCAAAGGGATCACGGCATTCTTGATTGAGAAGAGCATGAAAGGTTTCACCACCAGCCAGCATTTCGACAAGCTGGGCATGCGCGGCTCAAACACTGCCGAGTTGATCTTTGACGATTGCGAAGTCCCGTTCGAGAATGTTCTAGGCGAGGAAGGCAGAGGCGTCCGCGTCCTGATGTCCGGCCTTGATTACGAACGTGTGGTTCTTGCGGGTATTGGTTTGGGCCTGATGGCCGCCTGTTTGGATGAAATCATGCCCTACATGGCCGAGCGTAAGCAATTCGGCCAGCCGGTCGGTAGCTTCCAGCTGATGCAGGGCAAGATGGCGGATATGTATACTGCCATGAACTCGGCCCGCGCTTATGTCTATGAGGTTGCCAAGTCTTGCGATCGTGGCGAAGTGACACGCGCAGATGCCGCGGCTTGCTGTCTCTATGCGTCCGAGCAGGCGATGGTGCAGGCGCATCAGGCGGTTCAAGCGATGGGCGGGGCGGGCTATCTTTCCGACAATCCAGTGGCGCGCATCTTCCGCGATGCCAAGCTGATGGAGATTGGCGCTGGCACGTCGGAAATCCGGCGCATGCTGGTGGGTCGCGAGATGATGGCAGCAATGTCATGATGCAGGCGCTGCCGGGTCTGGATGGAGAGGGGCGCTGGGACATTCCGGCGCGCCTCAACATGGCGCGGCAATGTCTGACTGGCGATCCTGATGCGCTGGCGGTGATTGATCTGACGGGACCCATGCGCCGCGATGTAAGCGTCGCAGCGTTGAGCAAAATGGTTGACGGCATTGCCCGTGCGCTTTTGGCGCGCGTGCAGCCCGGCGACAGCGTTGGCGTTTTGCTCAGCCAAAGCCCGTGGTGCGTGGCGGCTCACCTTGCGATCTGGAAAATAGGTGCGATTTCAGTGCCTTTGTTCAAGCTCTTCAAGCATGATGCTCTGGCCTCACGGGTGGGTGACAGCGGCGCTGAGATTGTGCTGACGGATGCTGAAGGGGCCGATTTGTTGGGGCAATTGGCAGAGCCTTGGCTAGCCGAAGAGATCGGCGTGGCAGGCGCTCCAATGCCTTTCGCAAATACGGGTCCAGAAGATCCGGCAGTGCTGATCTATACATCGGGCACTACAGGGACACCCAAGGGTGCATTGCATGCTCACCGCGTGTTGACCGGCCATCTGCCCGGTGTGGCGATGAGCCATGATTTTCTGGGCCAAGAGGGGGACTGCCTTTGGACGCCAGCAGATTGGGCGTGGATTGGCGGATTGTTCGATGTGGCAATGCCTGCGCTGGCGCTGGGCGTTCCTGTGGTCGCCGCGCGGATGGCAAAGTTCGATGTGGAAGAATGCCAGCGCATCATTGCCAAAGGGGCTGTGCGCAACGTATTCTTCCCGCCCACCGCGTTGCGGATGCTCAAGGCGCAAGGCGCAACGATTGACGGATTACGCTCGGTGGCAAGCGGGGGAGAGCCGCTGGGCGCGCAGATGCTAGCGTGGGGTCGCGAAGCGCTGGGCGTGCAGATCAACGAGTTTTACGGCCAGACCGAATGCAACATGGTCGCCAGCAGCTGTGGCGCGGCGTTTGCTGCGCGGGGCGGCTGCATTGGCCAGCCGGTGACAGGATTTGAAATCGTTGTGCTTGACGGTGATGCGCCGACGGACGGCGAGGGCGACATCGCGGTGCGCAAGGGTGCTGCGTCTATGATGCTTGGCTATTGGCAAAGACCGGAAGAGACGGCTGCGAAGTTTCGCGGTGATTGGATGCTCACAGGGGATCGTGGCATCTGGGAAATCGGTTTTCTGCGGTTTGTCGGACGGGAGGATGATGTGATCACCTCCAGCGGTTACCGCATTGGTCCCTCAGAGATCGAGGATTGTCTGCTGACCCACCCTGCGGTCGCAACTGTCGGTGTGGTCGGCAAGCCGGATGCGCTGCGCACCGAAGTGGTGAAAGCTTACGTGGTCGTGAAGCAAGGCGCTGAAACAAGCGCCGCTGAGCTTCAGTCATGGGTTAAGGAGCGGCTGGCAAGCTATTCTTATCCCAGAGAAATCGAATTTCTAGACGCTCTGCCAATGACGGTGACTGGCAAGGTTATCCGTCGCGAGCTCAAGCATCGTGCAATGATGGAGGGCGCACCGTGATGCGACCTCCTGCAGCGTTAAAACACTCCTCAGAACTTGATGACGTAGGCCAGGTTCAGAGTGTAGGGATCAATCTCGGCGGTGCCGATGTCAGCGCCATCAAGGGTGGCTTTGGCGTCGATATCCATCCAGCGCAGGTTGGCACGCAGGGCCGAACCATTCGCCAGCTGGTAGTCCATGCCCACTTGAACAGCCAGACCGAAGCCGTCCTCCAGTTCAAGCGTGCCAAGCGGAGATGCCTCTTGGAAGAACGCGGTGTATTGGAAACCGGCACCGACGTAGGGCTTGAACGCACTGTTGGTCGGGAAGTGATAGTTGAGCGAGACAGTGGGCGGCAGGTGCTTGGTCGTTCCGGCGAACCCGATGCCCTTGATGTGGATGTCATGCTCGAACGGGGTGGCAGCAAGCAGCTCAAGACCCAAATTGTCGCGCAGGAAATATTCCGCTGTGATGGTCGGACGAATGTCGTTGCCGATGTTGGCTTCACCGCCAGCCAGCATGCCGTTGCCGGACTTTGGCATGACAGAGGCAATACCCAGACCAAGGTTGAAATCCCCTCGCGATTGTGCGGAGGCGGAGGTCGCGGCGGCAGCGGCGATCACGAGTGCGATGAGTGTGTTTTTCATGATTCTATTCCCAATCTTATTAATACGCCTGTTTTGCGCCGCGTTGCAGAACTCCACTATGATTCAGATCAAAGTTTCATGCGCTTTTGCGTGAAAATACAGACACTTACTTACTATTCTGCAATTGCAGCATGAAAGGACGGCCATGAAACTGATATCCCAGGCATTGCCCTCATCGGACGCATTCAAATCCAACACTTCCGCCCATCTTGAGGCGCTGGCACAGGTGCGCGAAGCAGCGCAGGCGGCTGCCCTTGGTGGCGGAGAGAAATCGCGTGATCGGCACCTGAGCCGTGGCAAGATGCTGCCGCGCGAACGTGTGGCGAACCTGCTTGATCCCGGCAGCCCGTTTCTGGAAGTGGGAGCGGTTGCGGCCCATGGTCTGTATGGTGGCGCGGCGCCTTGCGCGGGCGTGATCGCGGGGATTGGCACGGTGAATGGCCATGAGGTGATGGTGATTTGCAATGATGCCACCGTGAAGGGCGGCACCTACTACCCGATGACGGTAAAGAAACACCTGCGTGCACAGGAAATTGCCGAAGAGAACAACCTGCCCTGTGTCTATCTAGTGGACAGCGGTGGCGCGAACCTGCCCAATCAGGATGAGGTTTTCCCCGACCGCGACCACTTTGGCCGGATTTTCTATAACCAAGCGCGGATGAGCGCGAAGGGCATCCCGCAGATCGCTGTGGTCATGGGATCGTGCACGGCGGGCGGAGCCTACGTGCCCGCGATGTCGGATGTGACGATCATCGTGAAAGAGCAGGGCACGATCTTCCTTGCCGGTCCGCCCTTGGTAAAGGCCGCAACGGGGGAGGTTGTTAGTTCTGAGGATCTGGGCGGCGGCGATGTTCATACGCGCCTGTCCGGTGTGGCTGATTATCTGGCTGAGGATGACGCCCATGCGCTGAGCCTTGCGCGGCGTGCAGTTGGCTATCTGAACCGCGCCAAACCAAGCACTGTACAGTGGGAAAGCGTAGAAGAGCCGGCCTATGACCCGGCCGAAATCCTTGGCGTGGTACCCGGCGATCTGCGTACGCCCTACGACATCCGCGAGGTGATTGCCCGCACGGTAGACGGCAGCCGCTTTGACGAATTCAAGTCGCGCTTTGGCGAAACACTGGTGACAGGATTTGCCCATCTGAAAGGCTGTCCCATCGGGATCGTTGCCAACAATGGCGTCCTGTTTTCCGAGGCCGCACAAAAGGGTGCGCATTTCGTCGAGCTGTGCTCGCAGCGCGGTATCCCGCTGGTCTTCTTGCAAAACATCACCGGTTTCATGGTCGGCCGCAAATATGAAAACGAGGGCATCGCGCGTCATGGCGCCAAGATGGTGACAGCCGTGGCCTGTACCAATGTGCCAAAGATCACTATGCTGGTGGGCGGCTCTTTCGGGGCTGGCAATTATGGTATGGCGGGCCGTGCCTATAGCCCGCGTTTCCTGTGGACTTGGCCGAATTCACGCATCTCTGTCATGGGCGGCGCACAGGCGGCAGGCGTTTTGGCCACGGTCAAGCGCGACGCCATCGAGCGGCAGGGCGGAAGCTGGTCCGCCGAGGAAGAAGCGGCCTTCAAACAACCCACCGTGGACATGTTTGAAGAACAGTCTCACCCGCTCTATGCCTCTGCACGGCTTTGGGATGACGGGATTATTGACCCACGTAAAACCCGCGACACGTTATTTTTGAGCCTGTCCGCCAGCCTAAATGCACCCATCGAGCAGACGAAGTTCGGCGTGTTCCGGATGTGAGGAGGATAAAATGACCAAGACCTTACAAGAGATTATCGATGCCAACCCCGAAGCCGAAACCTTTCGCTTCGGTGACACGCCCGAGCTGTGCGCAGAGATTATCGCGCTGGTGCGTAGTGGCACCAAAACCGCAACATGCGAAGCGGCATCTGCCTACGGGGCGGGTGGCGACGCATGGCCCGAAGTCGGCCGCCGCGATATCGCGCTCAACTGGGACGGAACTCCTGCCGTAATGATTGAGACGGTCGAGGTTACAACCCGGCGGTTTGAAGACATGGATGATGAATTTGTCGCCGCACAGGGCGAGTTTCGTGATCTGGACCACTGGCGCGCTGCCTACGAGGCCTATTTTCGGCGCAACGGTGGGTTTGCTCCGGATATGGAGCTGATGTGTGAACGGTTCACCCTGATAGAGGATTACGCGTAATGTTCGATACGATCCTGATTGCGAACCGTGGTGAGATTGCTTGCCGCGTGATGGAAACGGCGCAAGCCATAGGCGTGCGCTGCGTGGCCGTCTATTCCGATGCTGATGCGGCGGCCAAACATGTGGCGATGGCGGATATGGCTGTTCACATTGGCGGCTCTGCTCCGGCAGACAGCTATTTGCGCGGCGATGTGATCATTCAGGCGGCCCTTTATACCGGTGCGCAGGCGATCCATCCGGGCTATGGATTTCTCAGCGAGAACCCCACGTTTGTGGATGCGGTTGAAGCCGCAGGTCTGGTGTTTATCGGTCCCTCCGCTGATGCGATCCGCGCCATGGGCCTCAAGGATGCAGCAAAAGCGCTGATGGTAGAGGCCGGCGTGCCTGTCGTGCCGGGGTATCACGGCAAAGATCAATCCGATGATCTGCTAGCACGCGAGGCCGACAAGATCGGCTATCCGGTGCTGATCAAGGCGGTCGCTGGGGGCGGGGGCAAGGGTATGCGTTTGGTTGAGCAAGCCTCCGGCTTTGCCGAGGCGCTGGCCAGTGCGCGTTCGGAGGCCAAGACAGCCTTTGGCAACGCGGACGTGTTGGTCGAAAAATTTGTCAGCCAGCCGCGTCATATCGAGGTGCAGGTTTTTGGCGACGGTAATCAAGCAGTGCACCTGTTCGAGCGGGATTGCTCGCTCCAGCGCCGACACCAGAAGGTGATCGAAGAAGCGCCAGCGCCCGGCATGACGGCGCAGATGCGCGAAGCAATGGGGCAGGCAGCAGTGCGCGCGGCCGAAGCGATCGGCTATAAGGGTGCGGGCACGGTTGAATTCATCGTGGATGGCTCTGACGGGCTGAAGGCGGATGGCTTTTTCTTTATGGAGATGAACACGCGCTTGCAGGTGGAGCATCCTGTGACCGAGGCGATCACCGGCGTCGATCTGGTCGAATGGCAGCTGCGGGTCGCCGCGGGCGAAGATCTGCCAAAGTTTCAGGAAGAGCTTGAGATCATCGGTCACGCCTTCGAGGCGCGCCTATATGCCGAAGACGTGCCAAAGGGCTTCCTGCCTGCAACGGGTACGCTGACACATCTGGCGTTTGATCCTGCCTGCCGCGCCGATAGCGGCGTGCGCGCGGGCGACACCATCAGCCCGTTCTACGATCCGATGATCGCCAAGGTGATCGTTCACGGTCCGACCCGTGATGTGGCTCTGGCACGGTTGCGGCAGGCGCTGGCGCAGTGCGAGGTTGCAGGCACCGTCACAAACCTTGCGTTCCTGGGTGCTCTGGCGGGCCATCAAGGCTTCCGACAGGGTGAGGTCGATACCGGCCTGATTGCGCGCGACATTGATGCGCTCACCACACCACCGGAAATCGCGCCGCGTCATGTGGCATTGGCCGGCATGGCGGCGATGGGCGTTATCGAAGCCACGCCACAGCAGGGCTTTAGCCTGTGGGAACCCTTAATGCAGCAGATTGTTCTGGAATGGTCCGATACGTTGCACACGATCAAGGCCGAAATATTGTGCGCCGATAGCCAGCGCTGGCACATCGGCGACGATATAGTCGAGGCGCGGCGGATTGGCGGGCGTTGGCAGATCGCAGGACTGCCTGCCGCGCGGGTCGCCGTTTCGGGTGATACCATCACCGTTTTTGACGGCTATGGTCTGGTGTTTAAGCGGATCGATCCGCTGCTGCAGGCTGCAGGCGCGCAAGGGGACGGCAACCTGATCGAAGCGCCGATGCCCGGTCTGGTGCGCGATGTCTTTGCCAAGGTAGGGCAGCGGGTCAACCAAGGCGACCGCCTGGCCATTCTTGAGGCGATGAAGATGGAGCACAGCCTGCTAGCCGCACGCGACGGTGTGGTGGCAGAGGTGCTAGCACAAGCAGGCGATCAGGTTGAGGCTGGGGCGGCACTGGTCCGGCTTGAGCCAGAAAAAGACGCCGCATGATCACGCTGCACCATGTTCCGCAAAGCCGCTCCATGCGCAGCCTGTGGCTGCTGCATGAGCTGGGCGTGGATTTCGAGGTGAAAACCTATCCTTTCGACAAAAGCCTGCGTGCACCTTCCTACCTTGCCAAAAGTCCGGCTGGGCGTGTGCCCGCGCTTGAGATCGACGGGGACGCGATATTCGAGACGGGAGCGATCACCGAGGTGCTCTGCGAGCGGTTCTCGCCAGAGGTGCTTGGTCGCCCTGCGGGTCACCCCGAGCGCGCGCAATGGCTGATCTGGGTGCATTTTGCCGAAACCATCAGCCAGCATGCTGCAGCCCTTACACAGCAGCACGTGGCGCTACGCGAAGACCACATGCGCAGCCCCATCGTGATGAAGCTGGAAGCGGCGCGTCTGGCCAAATGCTATGCCGCACTTGAGACGCGTTTGGCGGGGCGGGAGTATTTGCTGGACGGTGGCTTTTCCGCCGCCGATGTCTCGGTCGGGCAGGCGGTCTATCTGGCGCGCTTCTTTGCGCATCTCGAAGGGTTTGACGCTGTTGCGAAGTGGTACGCGCGGATCACTGAACGCGCAGGCTTCAAGGCCGCTTTGCCTGCGGAGAACGAGAAGCTCTTTTCAGAGACATTTTTTCCGCCCTGGGAGCTATCTGCGTGCTAGGCTGGAAAAAATAGGGAGGATGCGATGACTTTAGGACGGTGTGAGATATTCGAAGTCGGCCCGCGTGACGGGCTGCAAAACGAGGCCCGCGAGATACCCGTGGCCGAGAAGATCGCGCTGGTGAACAAGCTGAGCGATGCCGGATTTGCGCGTATTGAATGCGCTAGTTTTGTGTCTCCCAAATGGGTTCCACAGATGGCTGGCTCGGGTGAAGTTCTCGCGGGGATCACGCGCAAGGACGGTGTGCGCTACGCCGCGCTGACCCCTAACATGCATGGCTATAACGATGCGATTGCGGCAGGCGCGGATGAGATCGCCATTTTCGCCAGTGCTTCTGAAGGGTTTTCGCAGAAAAACATTAACGCTTCGATTGCGGAAAGCATCGAACGCTTTGCCCCGATTTTGGAAGAGGCGCGGCATATTGATCTGCCGGTGCGCGGGTATGTCTCTTGCGTTGTGGCCTGTCCCTATGACGGGCCGGTGGCACCGTCTGCAGTGGCCGATATCGCGGACAAACTGTTTGCGATGGGCTGTTATGAGATTTCACTGGGTGACACGATTGGCGCAGGGACCCCTGACAGCATCGCGCGGATGCTGCTGGCTGTCCGCGATGTGGTGCCGGCAGGGCGGCTTGCGGGGCACTACCATGACACAGGTGGTCGGGCGATGGACAACATCGACGCGAGCCTGTCTCTTGGCCTGCGGGTGTTTGATGCGGCTGTGGGCGGCTTGGGCGGTTGTCCTTATGCACCGGGTGCCTCTGGCAATGTCGCGACCGAGGCGGTGGCCGCTCATCTGGCGGCACTCGGCTATGAAACAGGACTTGATCTGGACGTGATCAATCAAGCCGCTGACATGGCCCGTGCAATGCGCGGCTAAGCAGCATCCAAGAAAACTTCGAGAAGAGACGCTGATGTTTGAGACGATAACGATTGAAACTGATGACCGCGGGGTCGCTACCCTGACACTTGCTCGTGCGGACAAGCATAACGCGCTGAGCGCGCTGATGCTGGCGGAGTTGACCCAGGCAGCAGCAGATCTGGCGGCGGACAAGGCGGTGCGAGTCGTCGTCCTTGCCGCCGCTGGCAAGACGTTTTGCGCGGGCGGTGATCTTGCATGGATGCAAGATCAGATAGGGATGGACGCGGCCACGCGTGCAGCCGAGGCGGGCAAGCTGGCGACTATGCTAGGTGCGCTCAACCGTTTGCCCAAACCGCTGATCGGGCGGTTGCACGGTAACGCTTTTGGCGGTGGCGTCGGTATGGCTGCAGTCTGTGATGTGGCTGTGGGTGTTGATACGCTCAAAATGGCGCTGACAGAGACCAAGCTGGGCATCATTCCAGCGACCATCGGGCCGTATGTGATTGCGCGCATGGGCGAGGGGCGCGCGCGACGCGTGTTCATGTCAGGCCGTGTATTTGGCGCGCCAGAGGCGGTTGAGTTGGGTCTGCTTGCGCGCGCGGTGCCAGAGGCAGAGCTGGACGCAGCCGTGGACCGCGAAGTGGTGCCCTATCTCGCCTGTGCACCCGGTGCCGTTGCTGCGGCCAAGAAGCTGGCGCAGGATTTGGGCGGCGCCGCCACCGAGGAAGCCGTGGCCATGTCGATTGCTGCGCTGGCTGCACGCTGGGAAACCGAAGAAGCCGCCGAAGGCATCGGCGCGTTTTTCGAAAAGCGCAAAGCGGCTTGGGTCGTTTGACAACGCATTGACAGGCAATGCTTCGCTAAACGCGCGGGTGACAGGTAGTCTGTATATTCCTAAATGGGTCACTGTGCCTTAGAGTGGTGAAGACAGTGCCTTGCTGTCAAAAGTACCAATGCGCGCGGCACGATGTCTGCAGGATCAAGGAATTAAAGTCGTATGGCCGACCAAACCCTATTTTCGCGGCTTACCAAAAAGGTCGAAAAGCTGGTCAAATCTGTACGGCTGAAGGCATCGATCAAGCAGATACATGGCCCGCAGCAATTTGATCTGGCACCGGACGATGTGGTCGTGGTTGTCATGGTCAAAAACGGCGCGTTCTACCTTGATGCGTTTTTTGAGAATTACAGAACCTTGGGCGCCAAGCACTTTGTTTTCATTGATAACGGGTCAAGTGACGGCACCGATGCGCAGATCAAAGCGCAGGACGGTACAGTCATTTTGCGCTCGACGCTGCCGATGAAAACCTATGAGAACGAATTTCGCCGCCACGGCGCGCAGAGTTTTGCGCATAATCACTGGGTTCTCTATGCGGACGTTGACGAGCTGTTTGATTTTGAAGGCAGCGAAGCCTTGGGTCTGCGCGGTTTGGTGCGTTATCTGACGGGGCAGGGGTACACGGCGCTGATGGCTCAGATGCTGGATGTGTTTCCGGTCGCCAGTATCCAGTCTTACGCGCAGGCAACGTTCGAGCAGGCGATTGCGGATTACCAGTATTATGATCTGAGTCAGATCGTGCGCTATGATTACACGGATGACGCCATCGAATTCTCGTACTTCATGGGCACTAATACCACCTCAAATAACGACCTGAAGTTCATGTTCGGCGGGGTGCGCAAAAAGATATTTGATGAGATGTGTTGCCTGACCAAGCATCCGCTTGTCTTTGTTGATGACATGACATGGCCCAATCCGCATCCGCATGTGGCAGCACATGTTCGGGTGGCGGACTTTAGTGCGGTGATCAAGCACTACAAATTCACGGATGATCCATTTGCCCGTGACCTCCAAACGCTGCGCGATGGCACCCTTACTCATGGGGAAAACAAGCTGCGTCTGGATGTGATCGCCAATACGCCTGATATCTCGTTTTATTCGGAAGACGCCTTGCAATGGGGCGGGGTAGAGGCACTTTATCCACAGAAGTTTCTGGTCCAGTCGCCGGTGTTTACCGAATTTGTGAGGCAGGAGCGGGCGCGATTGGTTGCGACAATGGGTGGCACAGGGGGGTGATCTTGCAAGCAGTTGGTTTATTCCCCTCCATTTTGCCTTCCAAGGACAGCACCTTTCCCCGTCGCATGCCGTTGACCCCATGAGCATGCAGGGCTAAACCCCCTGTAAAGCGTTGCGCGGTAGGTTTGCCGCTGCCATCCGAGAAAGGAGCCACCCTTGGACGATATGCTTAAGGAATACCTGCCGATCCTGATTTTTCTTTTTGTCGCCATTGGCTTGGGACTTGCACTTATACTTGCTGCGGCAGTGATTGCTGTGCGCAACCCGGACCCTGAAAAGGTGTCGGCCTATGAGTGCGGGTTCAACGCCTTCGACGATGCGCGCATGAAGTTTGATGTGCGATTCTACCTCGTGTCGATCCTGTTCATCATTTTTGACCTCGAGATTGCCTTCCTCTTCCCTTGGGCTGTGGCGTTTGGCGACATTTCGATGGCGGCTTTCTGGTCTATGATGGTCTTCCTTGCGGTTCTGACCGCAGGCTTTGCTTATGAATGGAAGAAAGGGGCGCTCGAATGGCAGTAATCCAGACAAACATGACCGCGACTGCAGGCATTGACCGCGATGTTGCGACGCAGCAGTTGAACGCGTCGCTGCAGGACAAAGGCTTCTTGCTGACCTCGACAGAGGATCTGATCAACTGGGCGCGCACCGGCTCCCTGCACTGGATGACCTTTGGTCTGGCATGCTGTGCGGTTGAGATGATGCACACCTCCATGCCGCGCTATGATCTTGAGCGTTTCGGCACAGCGCCGCGCGCTAGCCCGCGCCAGTCCGACCTGATGATCGTGGCTGGGACGCTGACCAACAAGATGGCTCCCGCTCTGCGCAAGGTTTATGACCAGATGCCAGAGCCACGCTATGTGATCTCCATGGGGTCCTGTGCGAACGGCGGCGGCTATTACCACTATAGCTATAGCGTTGTGCGCGGCTGTGACCGGATCGTTCCGGTCGACATCTACGTGCCTGGCTGCCCTCCCACGGCGGAGGCGCTGTTGTATGGTATCATGCAGCTGCAACGCAAAATGCGCCGGACGGGGACAATTGTACGATGAGCGATGCACTGAACGAACTTGGCGGCTATATCGAAGCCAAACGCCCTGATTGCGTGCTTGGTTGGGATGTATCCCAAGGTGAGTTGAACCTTGACGTGACGCTGGCCAACATCACCGGTCTGGTAGAGTTCCTGAAAAGCGACGCAACCTGCCGCTTCACCTCGTTGGTGGACATAACGGCCGTTGACTACACTGGCCGCGCCAAGCGGTTTGATGTCGTCTACCACTTCCTGTCGATGTACCAGAACCACCGCATCCGTCTGCGCGTGGCGACACGCGAAGAAGACATGGTTGCCTCGATTGTTGATATTCACCCCTCCGCCAACTGGTTCGAGCGTGAAGTGTTCGACATGTTTGGCATCCTGTTCTCGGGTCACCCTGATTTGCGCCGTTTGCTGACAGACTACGGTTTCCGTGGTCACCCGCTGCGCAAGGATTTCCCGACCACGGGCTATACCGAAGTACGCTATGATGAGGCCGAAAAGCGGGTTGTGTATGAACCTGTTTCGTTGGTTCAGGAATACCGCCAGTTTGATTTTATGTCCCCATGGGAGGGTGCCGAATACATCCTGCCCGGTGATGAGAAGGAGGCCTCCAAATGATGGACGGCACCAAAGGTTTCGACGACGCCCTGACAGGCGAACAGAAAATCCGCAATTTCAACATCAACTTTGGCCCGCAGCACCCTGCGGCCCACGGTGTTTTGCGTCTGGTGCTTGAACTCGACGGTGAGATTGTTGAGCGTTGCGATCCGCACATCGGCCTGCTGCACCGTGGCACCGAAAAGCTGATGGAAAGCCGCACGTATCTGCAAAACCTGCCGTATTTCGACCGGTTGGATTATGTGGCGCCGATGAATCAGGAACACGCATGGTGTCTGGCCATCGAGCGTCTGACGGGCGTCGAGGTGCCGCGCCGTGCGAGCCTGATCCGTGTGCTCTACTCAGAAATCGGCCGCATCCTGTCCCACCTGTTGAACGTCACGACACAGGCGATGGACGTTGGCGCGCTCACCCCACCACTGTGGGGCTTTGAAGAGCGCGAAGATCTGATGATCTTTTATGAACGTGCCAGCGGCGCGCGTCTGCACGCGGCGTACTTTCGCCCCGGTGGTGTACACCAAGACCTGCCAGAGGCGCTGCTCGATGATATCGAGACATGGACGCATAAGTTCCTGAGCGGCTTCATGGTCGACATCGACACGCTGCTGACCGAAAACCGCATCTTCAAACAGCGTAACGTCGATATCGGTGTTGTCACAGAGCAGGACATCTCGGACTGGGGTTTCTCCGGTGTGATGGTGCGCGGTTCTGGCCTTGCGTGGGATTTGCGCCGTGCGCAGCCCTATGAATGCTACGATGAGTTTGATTTCCAGATCCCTGTCGGCGTGAATGGCGATTGCTATGACCGCTATCTGGTGCGGATGGAAGAAATGCGTCAATCTGCCAGCATCATGTTGCAGGCGATTGAAAAGCTGCGGGGACCCGAAGGGAAGGGCGATATCCTTGCCCGTGGTAAGATCACACCGCCCAAGCGTACGGATATGAAAACCTCGATGGAGAGCCTGATCCACCACTTCAAGCTCTACACTGAAGGCTTTCACGTACCTGCTGGTGAAGTCTATGCGGCCGTTGAGGCGCCCAAGGGTGAATTCGGCGTGTATCTGGTCGCCGATGGCTCCAACAAACCATACCGCGCCAAGCTGCGCGCGCCCGGCTATCTGCACCTGCAAGCGATGGACTACATCGCCAAGGGGCACCAGTTGGCTGACGTGGCAGCGATCATCGGGACGATGGATATCGTATTTGGTGAGGTGGACCGTTGAAGGCAACTCTGGCACCTGTTGTTCTGGTTCTCGGTGTGTCGGCGGCATATGTCGACGACACAAGCAGACGTACAGATACCTGAATTGGGAATTGACTGACTGACAGCGATAAAGTTGTCGCGCGAAATGATGGCAGAGGGCATTGCGACCTTCGCCAAGGATGAAGAAACGCTGCTGCTGCTGCCCCCCGCGTGCAAAATCTGAAGCGACAAGGAACAAGATATGCTGCGTAGACTGCACCCCGACCAACCCGCTTCTTTCGCCTTCACTCCAGCCAATCAGGCATGGGCAGAAGCGCAGATCACCAAGTATCCCGAAGGCCGACAGGCCAGCGCGATCATTCCGCTTTTGTGGCGTGCCCAAGAGCAGGAGGGCTGGCTGAGCCGTCCCGCGATCGAGCATATCTCGGAAATGCTGGGCCTCGCCTACATTCGCGGGCTGGAAGTGGCGACGTTCTATTTCATGTTTCAGCTGCAACCGGTTGGTTCTGTTGCGCATATTCAAGTTTGCGGCACCACGTCCTGCATGATCTGCGGGGCAGAGGATCTGATCGGTATCTGTAAGGAAAAAATCGCACCGAAGGCGCATCAGTTGTCTGCGGATGGCAAGTTTTCGTGGGAAGAAGTCGAATGTCTGGGCGCATGTTCGAACGCACCAATGGCGCAGATCGGCAAAGACTATTACGAAGACCTGACTGGTGAGCGTTTTACGCAGATGCTGGATGAGCTTGCTGCTGGCAAGGTGCCGAAACCCGGCCCGCAAAGCGGCCGCTATGCATCCGAGCCTCTGGGTGGGCTGACATCGTTGACTGATCATGACAGCGGCAAGACGCAGTATAACGCTTCTGTGCAACTGGCGACTGACATTGGCGATACGGTTAAGCGGATCGACGGCACCGAAGTACCACTGCTGACGCCGTGGCAGGGCAAAGCCGCCAATAGCGGCAAGTCGCCCGCTAAGGCAAAGCGTGATGACATGATGCCGCCGTCCGGTCTGGATGGCGCACAAGGTGGTCGTACCAAAACGGAAAAATCTGCCAAGCGCTCTGTAGGTGCTGCATCTGACAAGGTTGCCGAAGCAGCGGGCGAGGCGCCCGAAGCCATGGCCAAGGCCAAGCCAGCGCGCGGCACTGTTGCACCAGCTCCAAAATCAGACCTGAAGGCGCAGTCAGGCACAGCTACAACAGGCGCCGGCAAGAAGCCCCGCACGATGAGCGTGCCGCGTAAATCTGGCGCGGATGACCTCAAGATGATCAAGGGCGTTGGTCCAAAGCTTGAAACCATTTTGAATACTATGGGTTTTTTCCATTTTGACCAAATCGCAAAATGGGGGCAAGATGAGCTCGCATGGGTAGACCAGAACCTCGAAGGGTTTAAAGGCCGCGCGTCGCGCGACAATTGGGTTGATCAGGCGGGTCGGCTTGCGCGGGGGGAACAAACTGAATTCTCTGCGAAGGCTGGAAAAGACGGGCGCTACAAATAGCGTCTAACACAGTCCATCTGGGGGATAGATTAAGACATGGCTTATAAAGAAAACTACACGGAGTGCCAGAAAACCTGTTGGTTGATCGCCGCACTGGCCGGTTTGCTGGCAATGGTGTTGCTGTATGCTGTTGCCGATTTCGGCGCGTTCAAGGCGATCTTCACCGGCGCACTTCTAGGCTTCATTCTGGGCGTTATTCTGATGCTGACCATGTGCAAGTCGCAAGTTTCGGCAGGCGACATGTCCTCATCGGCCAAGTCGGCAACAGGCACTGGCGCAACATCAACTGACAGCAAGACGGTTGCAAGCGGTGCCACACAGGCTTCGAATACAACCTCAAAGCCCGCTAGCGCGGCTGAAAGTGTTGCCGCCAGTACTTCTACCTCAAATGAAAGCACTGCAGGCGGCGAAGTTTCCGACGTTACGGCTTCAGCAGAGACAGACACGTCAGCGCCAGCGGGCGCGATGGCGCAGGTGAATACCACGCCTTCTGCTGCGCTGAGCATGCCGGTGGCAAACACATCTGACGCTGCTGAGCCGAAGGCAGAGGTCACAACAACTGCTGCCAAAGCTTCTGCGCCAGCCTCAAGCAGCAAAGCAAAAGCCGCGTCAAAGGCAAAGACAGCGGCAAAAGCGAAATCTGCAACGGCCAAGCCCAAAGCGGCATCCGCTGCGCCAAAGGCCAAAGCTGCTGCAACGCCTAAAGTCAAAGCAGCAACAGCACCGAAGGCTAAAGCAGCAACAGCGGCGCCTAAAGCCAGCGCTGCAACTATGGCCCTCAAAGCAAAAGCTGCGGCACCTGCGGCAAAGAAACCCGAGATGCTGAGCGCGCCGCGCCCTGAGGGCAAAGACGATCTCAAGCTGATCAGCGGTGTTGGGCCAAAGCTGGAGCAGACATTGAATGATTTGGGCGTCTACCATTTCGATCAGGTCGCCAAGTGGAAGAAGAAAGACATCACTTGGGTCGACGACAATCTGCGCTTTAAGGGCCGGATCGCGCGCGACGATTGGATGTCACAGGCCAAGATACTGGCCAAAGGCGGCGAGACTGCATTCTCGAAGCGTAAGAAGAAAACCTGAGTTTAGGAGCCGTCCGTGGCTGACAATGACGACATTCTGTCACGTAACGGGCGGCGCCTTGCGCTGGTAAGTGTTGTGGGCGCATTCGCCTTTATGGGGATTGAGTTCGCTGGGGCCACCTATGGGTGGTCCAATCAGACAATGGGCTTTCTGGAACTTGGTATTTCCGCCATGTTCTTGTGGGTCTTTATACAAGCATTCAGAATGTGGCGGCAGCGCCAATCTGAGAAAGACGGATGAGCACCATGTTGCATGACAAAGACCGGATTTTCACGAACATCTACGGCATGCATGACCGTACTCTGAAGGGGGCGCAGGCGCGTGGCCACTGGGATGGTACGGCGGCGATCATCAAAAAGGGCCGCGACTGGATCATCGACGAGATGAAAGCATCCGGTCTGCGCGGTCGAGGTGGTGCGGGTTTTCCAACGGGGCTGAAATGGTCCTTTATGCCGAAAGAAAGCGACGGCCGTCCCAGCTATCTGGTGGTCAACGCCGACGAATCCGAACCCGGCACATGTAAAGACCGTGAGATCATGCGCCATGATCCGCACACGCTGATCGAGGGCTGCCTGATTGCAAGCTTCGCGATGAACGCAAACGCCTGCTACATCTACATACGTGGCGAATATATCCGCGAAAAAGAGGCCCTGCAGAACGCTATCGACGAGGCCTATGAAGCCGGTTTGGTGGGCCAGAACGCTGCCAAATCGGGTTGGGATTTTGACATCTATCTGCACCACGGGGCAGGTGCTTATATCTGCGGTGAAGAGACTGCGCTGCTTGAAAGCCTTGAAGGCAAAAAGGGCATGCCGCGCATGAAGCCGCCGTTCCCTGCGGGCGCGGGTCTGTACGGCTGCCCGACAACTGTGAACAACGTCGAAAGCATCGCGGTGGTTCCGACCATCCTGCGCCGTGGCGGCGGATGGTTTGCTGGTTTCGGCCGTCCAAACAATGCGGGCACCAAACTGTTCGCTATCTCGGGCCATGTGAACAATCCATGTGTGGTTGAAGAAGCGATGAGCATCTCGTTCGAAGAACTGATCGAAAAGCATTGCGGCGGTATTCGCGGTGGTTGGGACAACCTTAAGGCTGTGATCCCCGGTGGATCGTCTGTACCGATGATCCCTGGCAAGGAAATGCGCAACGCGATCATGGATTTCGACTACTTGCGTGAGCAGCGGTCGGGCCTTGGGACAGCGGCGGTCATCGTGATGGACCAATCCACCGACGTGATCAAAGCGATCTGGCGTTTGGCGAAATTCTACAAACACGAAAGCTGCGGCCAGTGTACGCCGTGCCGCGAGGGCACAGGCTGGATGATGCGCGTGATGGATCGTCTGGTGAAGGGCGACGCCGAACCCGAAGAGATCGATATGCTGCTTGACGTAACTAAGCAGGTCGAAGGCCACACCATTTGTGCGCTTGGCGATGCGGCGGCTTGGCCTATTCAGGGCCTGATCCGTCACTTTCGTGGTGAAATTGAAGACCGGATCGCGCACAAGCGCGGCACCGTTTCTCCAGTAGCGGCGGAATAGCAGGATGGACATTTTTGCCCCATATGCCTACGCAATCGCGGCGCTCGCTCTCTGGGCGCTGCTGGTCTGCGTGCTTTCGATGCTGTCCACGGTAGGGCGCGCAGCCGAGAACCGCTGCGATTGCGGAAAGCCCAAGCGGGACTATAGCGATCCCGTCTACCGCCGTGAACGCGCGTTCATGAACGCGGTTGAGGGCGGCGGTCCATTCGTCGCAGTCACAGTGGCGGCCATGCTTGCTGGCGGTTCGGTGTTCTGGGTAAACCTCTTTGCATCGCTTTATGTTGTGGCACGACTGGCGATGGCCGTGGTCCACATCAAGACCGAAAACCAGCCAGCCCGTTCGATCTGTTTCGTGGTAGGCTTGGTTTGCATCATTGCACTTGCAGTGATTGTTCTGGGCGCGGTGTTTTAAGCAGCGTGCGCGCTTGGCCTAATTTTCTTCATACAGTTTGCTGTGGCCTACTACCTGGCCACAGCCACGCGGCTTAGGTGCTGTGATGCGATCTTGGCCTTGACAGCAGTGGGGAAGAGGGGCGTTTGGATGTAAGATTTGCTCTTGTTGGGGGCAATCTGCGCACGGCAAGAACCCTATCGGTTTGCGAAAATATCGCCAGCCTAGAGAATTTTGTATGGAATACGGTCCACAAACGTTTCTATGACAGCCGCGCTGAATGGCTCGATGCCGTCGAAACCTTGCAGTTTGCCATGTGGTGGGTACCTACAGGGCACCGCCCTGATATGCATTAGGCGATGGTACGTTTCAGGTACCTTGAGCAGAGCGGTGACAGTGAGGTAGCTTTCGGCTGGGACTACGCTAAGTCGCACAGCAATAACGAGTAGGAGATCGTACATGGGGTTCGTCCGTAATATCTGGGACGGTCTGCTTAGCTTTGGGGCATTTTTGCTGACATTGGGCCTGTTCGCAGGGCCAGCATGGGCCACATATCTTGCCGTTTCTGGTGGGTTGGTGACCCCTTGGATATATCTGCCTTTGGTGGGGATGCTCTATGTTGGGCTCAACCTTGCTATCGCGTTTTTGCGCAAGGCGTTGGACGGGATATCTCCGTTGCGCGAGCGCAAAAGAGGATAGGCGAAGAAGCACTGGCCCTGTCCGGCAATTTGCGCGATAACGGGCGCAAGATTTTAGAATAACCGCACCAAAGTGTGTGGAGGAGACAGTGATGAAGATTTGGACTGCGCTTGTGGTATGTGCTGGACTGACAGCAGGCTGCACAACACCCGAAGACCGCATCCTGTTTGACGGACAGTACTTTAATGCCAAGTTGCGTAAAGTGGAGCGGCAGCTTGATGTTTTCACCGTTACGGTAAAGCCTGTATCAAAATCGCTGAAAGGGGCCTTGGCCGCCGGCGAATATGAGGCGATCATCCACTGTGTAAACTATTACGGAACTTCCGATATCATCTGGACAGTCGGGCCAGAGACGCCCGAGGAGCAGTTGAGCATCGTAAAAAACGTTGTGACGTTGCAGGGCCGGTGCCCGGACGCAAGATAGGCAGACACCAGTGTCGCTTCTCGCCAAAGCGGTGCTGATATTGAATAACAAAGGGACTAACCCACACATGCCAACAAGGGCAAATGCCCAAGAAAGCATATGAGGAACGAGTAATGCGTCATCTGATCTTAACAATTAGTCTTTTTGCAGTGTCGACGGGAATGGCTGTGGCCCAGCAAAACCTGCGCGACGTAAAGTCGATAGATAATGCGGTATTTGACGTCGCAATTGCGGATAAGATCCGGAAAGAGTGTCCAGAGATTTCTGCACGTGTGGTGAAGGCGTTGATGCTGTACCGTCAGGTGCGCGCAGAGGCCCGATCCTTGGGGTTTTCTGACGCGCAGATCAAAGAATATGGCGACTCGGACACGGAAAAGGAGCGGATGCGTGCCAAAGGCGAAGCATATTTGCGCGCCAACGGGGTTGTAGCATCTGACCCGCAAAGCTATTGCGCGCTAGGGCGCAAAGAGATTCAAAAATCGAGCCGCATTGGCTCGTTGCTGAGAGAAAAGTGACATCATGAGCGATATTCGCAAGATCATCATCGACGGTAAGGAAATTGAAGCCGAGGGCGCTATGACGCTCATTCAGGCGTGTGAGCAGGCGGGCGTGGAAGTTCCGCGCTTTTGCTACCACGAGCGTCTGTCGATTGCCGGTAACTGCCGGATGTGTCTTGTCGAAGTGGTCGGTGGCCCGCCAAAGCCTGCGGCATCCTGCGCGATGCAGGTGCGCGATCTGCGCCCCGGTCCGGAGGGTCAGGCACCGGTTGTGAAAACCAACTCTCCCATGGTTAAAAAAGCCCGCGAGGGCGTGATGGAATTCCTGTTGATCAACCACCCGCTGGATTGCCCGATCTGTGATCAGGGCGGTGAGTGTGATCTTCAGGATCAGGCGATGGCTTATGGCGTGGATTTCTCCCGCTACCGCGAGCCCAAGCGCGCAACCGAAGATCTGGATCTGGGCCCGCTCGTTGAGACGCACATGACGCGCTGCATTTCTTGCACCCGCTGCGTACGTTTCACCACCGAAGTCGCAGGCATCACGCAGATGGGCCAGACCGGCCGTGGCGAGGATGCAGAGATTACCGCTTATTTGGGTGAAACGCTGGACAGCAACCTGCAGGGTAACATCATCGATTTGTGTCCCGTTGGTGCACTTGTGTCCAAGCCTTACGCGTTCACGGCGCGCCCTTGGGAGCTGAGCAAAACAGAATCAATCGACGTGATGGACGCCCTCGGCTCCAACATCCGCGTTGATACCAAAGGCCGTGAAGTGATGCGGTTCCTGCCACGTAACAATGACGGCGTGAACGAGGAATGGATTTCTGACAAAACACGTTTTGTCTGGGACGGCTTGCGCAAGCAGCGTCTGGACACACCCTACATCCGTGAAAACGGCAAGCTGCGCAAAGCAGACTGGCCCGAAGCGCTGGCCGCTGCTGCTGCTGCGATGAAGGGCAAAAAGCTTGGCGGTCTTGTGGGCGATCTGGCCCCGGTTGAAGCTGCATTCGCGCTCAAGCAATTGATCGAAGGGCAGGGCGGCGTCGTCGAATCCCGCACCGACGGGGCAAAGCTGCCCGCTGGGAACCGCTCTGGCTATGTAGGTACTGCTGCCATTGAAGATATCGACACCTGCGAAGCGATCATGCTGATCGGTACCAACCCTGCGGGTGAAGCGCCTGTCCTGAACGCGCGCATCCGCAAGGCTTGGACGAAAGGCTGCAATGTTGGTCTGGTTGGTCCGAAAGTGGACCTGACCTATGAGTACAACAACATCGGCGATGCGCCGCAGGTGATGGACGATCTGCTGAAAGCTGATCACTCCGAGGTGGCAGAGAAGTCCTCGATGATCATTGTCGGCATGGGCGCGCTGGCGCGTGAGGATGGCGCAGCCGTTCTGGCTGCAGCGATGGCGCTTGCCGAAAGCACAAAGTCCAAATTCATGGTGCTGCACACTGCGGCGTCCCGAGTGGGTGCGATGGATGTGGGCGCTGTTGCGCCGAACGGCATCAGCGATGTGCTTGCTGCCGAGGTGATCTATAACCTTGGTGCCGACGAGGGCGACATTCCTGCCGGTCCATTTGTGATCTATCAGGGCAGCCATGGTGATCGAGGCGCACATCGCGCCGACATCATTCTGCCCTCCGCTGCTTATACTGAAGAATCAGCTCTGTTCGTGAACACCGAAGGTCGTCCACAACTGGCCCAACGCGCCAGCTTTGCACCCGGTCAGGCGAAAGAAAACTGGGCCATCCTGCGCGCACTCAGCGCCGATATGGACGCGGTTCTGCCGTTTGATTCGATTGCCGCGCTGCGTCAGGCGCTGGTCAAAGCGCATCCACATTTGGGGCAGGTCGATCATCTGGCTGAAAACGACTGGTCGATTGAGCCTAAGGGCAAGATTGATTCCGCACCGTTTTCCTACGCGATTGCCGATTTCTATCTCTCTAACCCAATTGCACGTGCATCCAGCCTGATGGCCGAGCTTTCTGCCAACGCAAAAGCACGTCGCACAAAGGCTATGGCAGCAGAGTGAAAAACGTGGGCCTGATCGCTTTGCTGGCGCTTGCTGCCTGCACGCCAGCGATTCCCACAGCCGAAGACTTTATCCCTGAATACAAAGGGGTAGAGACGTTGTTGTTGGATGGCGATCTGGTGCAATTTAATGTTGCTATGACGAAGGCTTTGGCGTCACAAAATGTCGCGGCTTACGCAGAATGCGCTGCAGCGCAGTATACGTTAATTCGCGGGTATGGTTTTGCACGTCATGTACGGACAAATGTGGCAATTGAGGGTGGCATTTGGCGTGCCGATGCTGTTTACACAATCTCGCCGAGCCTGCCAAAAGGCTTGAGGACTATTGATGCTGAGGTGGTGACGCAAAACTGCCGTGAAAAAGGCATCCCGACGGTGTGAGGACCTATGGCTGACTTCTTTTTTAACACCACCCTTGGAATGATTCTGCTGATTGTTGGCCAGATTTTCCTCGTTGTAATTCCATTGCTGCTGGCTCTGGCCTTCCTGATGTATCTTGATCGCAAGATTTGGGCTTCTGTCCAGCTGCGTCGCGGTCCGAACGTTGTGGGGATCTTTGGCCTGCTGCAATCGTTTGCAGACTTTGGCAAATACATCGTCAAAGAAATCGTCGTCCCTGCGGGCGCGGACAGGCCTGTGTTCTTCCTTGCTCCGATGGTGAGCTTGGTGATGGCGCTGGTCGCGTGGGCGGTGATCCCGTTCAACGACGGCTGGGTCCTGTCTGATATTAACGTCGCAATCCTGTTTGTGTTCGCGGTCTCTTCTTTGGAAGTTTACGGTGTGATCATGGGCGGTTGGGCGTCGAACTCGAAATACGCGTTCCTAGGCTCGCTTCGCTCTGCGGCGCAGATGATCTCATATGAGGTCTCGATCGGTTTGATCATCATCGGTGTGATTATCTCCACCGGTTCGATGAATTTTAGCGGCATCGTGGCAGCTCAAGAGAGCGACTATGGTTTGCTCAGCTGGTACTGGTTGCCGCACTTCCCGATGTTGATTTTGTTCTTCATCTCCGCATTGGCCGAGACAAACCGCCCACCGTTTGACCTTCCTGAAGCGGAATCAGAACTGGTTGCGGGATATCAGGTTGAATACTCGTCCACCCCATTCCTGCTGTTCATGATTGGTGAACTGGTGGCTGTGGTTCTGATGTGCGCGCTGATCTCTTTGATGTTCTTTGGCGGTTGGCTGTCACCAATTCCAGGTCTGCCGGACGGCATCTTCTGGATGATCGCCAAAATGGGCATCGTGTTCTTCTTCTTCTCGTTGATCAAGGCGATCACACCGCGCTATCGCTATGACCAGTTGATGCGTCTGGGCTGGAAAGTATTCCTTCCGTTCTCGCTGTTCTGGGTGGTGTTTGTGGCATTCGCCGCGAAATTTGGATGGTTCTGGGGCATTTACGCCCGCTGGACCGTAGGGGGCTGATATGACCGACTACACACGTCACGCCAAATACTTCCTGTTGCAGGATTTTTATCAGGGCATGAAGCTGGGCATCAAATATATGTTTAAGCCGAAGGCGACGATCAACTATCCGCACGAGAAGGGGCCTCTGTCCCCGCGCTTTCGTGGTGAACACGCGCTGCGTCGCTATGCCAACGGTGAAGAACGTTGCATCGCCTGCAAACTGTGTGAGGCCGTTTGCCCCGCACAGGCGATTACCATCGACGCCGAGCCCCGCGAAGACGGCAGCCGCCGCACAACGCGCTATGACATCGACATGACAAAGTGCATCTACTGCGGTTTCTGTGAGGAAGCCTGTCCTGTGGATGCGATTGTTGAAGGTCCAAACTTCGAGTTCTCGACCGAGACACGCGAAGAGCTGTATTACGACAAGACCAAGCTGCTGGAGAACGGTGACCGCTGGGAAGCGGAGATCGCCCGCAACCTTGAAATGGATGCACCTTACCGATGACCGATAAGAAACCTTGGGAAGACATGATGCGGCAGATGCAGGATATGGCTAAGACCTTTCCTGCAATGGACGCATTCACGCCCAAAGGTTTCGAGGCCATGATGGGGCTGATGCCCAAGGACCTGATGGAGACGTTTTTTGGCAACAAGCTTAACCCCGATGGGTTGGATGCCAAGACGCGGCTTTTGCTGACATTGGCAGGGCTGACCATGCAGGGCGCGCAAAACGATTTGGCCATTCGCCAGACCGTGCGCCATGCGGCAGAGGCGGGCGCGCACCGCCAACAGATTATTGAGACGATTGGTCAGATGGCCCTCTTTGCGGGATTGCCCGCGATGCAGCGCGCCATGGATCTGGCCCAACCTGTGCTGGACGAGATGGCAGGGCAGGCGGACAAGAGCAAGGAAGGTGACGCATGAGCGTTTTTGCATTCTATTTATTTGCGGTCAGTGTGATTGCGGGCGGGCTTTTTACGGTCATCAGCCGCAACCCCGTTCACTCTGTGCTTTGGCTGATCCTGTCGTTCCTGTCGGCGGCTGGTCTGTTCGTCCTGCTGGGCGCTGAATTCGTCGCGATGCTGCTGATCATCGTATATGTCGGCGCGGTCGCGGTCCTGTTCTTGTTTGTTGTCATGATGCTCGACGTCGACTTTGCCGAACTGAAGGCCGAAATGGCGAGATACATGCCGCTTGCACTGCTTATTGGCCTCGTGATTCTGATGCAGTTCGTGATGGTCTTCGGCGCATGGGATGCCAACGTTGCGGCAGATGGGCTGCGCATGCAGGTCACCGATGTCAACGTGATGAACACCGCCGCTTTGGGCCTTATCCTGTATGATGAATACTTCCTGCTGTTCCAGCTGTCCGGGCTGATCCTGCTGGTCGCGATGATTGGTGCGATTGTTCTGACACTGCGCCACCGTGGCGATGTGAAACGTCAGGATGTGGTGGCGCAGATGATGCGTGACCCCGCCAAGGCGATGGAGTTGCGCGACGTTAAGCCAGGGCAGGGCCTGTAAGTACTTAAGTTCCGCGCGGTTTCTTTCAGAGGAACCCGCACGGGTAAAAAGAAAAGAAGGAAGAGCGCTGGTGTCACGCAACACTTTGGTCGTCGTAATCGCGGTCCTGATCATTGTGCTTGGCGGCTATAGCTTCTTGTGAAATATGCGGCGCCAGCAAGCTACTGGCGCTGATTGACTATCCCCAAACGGGGAGAAACTGAGGGACGACATGATCGGACTGGAACATTACCTGACAGTGGCAGCGACGCTGTTTGTCATTGGCATCTTTGGCATCTTTCTGAACCGCAAAAACATTATCATTTTGCTGATGAGCATCGAATTGATGCTGCTGGCGGTGAACATCAATCTGGTATCTTTCTCCAGCTTTCTTGGGGATATGGTGGGGCAGGTGTTCACTCTCTTCGTCCTAACGGTTGCTGCGGCAGAGGCCGCGATTGGTCTTGCGATCCTCGTTTGTTTCTTCCGGAACCGCGGCACAATCGCCGTGGAAGACGTCAATGTGATGAAGGGCTGAGGACATGGAAATTACACTCCTTTTTGCCCCGCTGATCGGCTCCTTGCTTTGCGGTTTCGGCTGGAAAATCATTGGCGAGAACGCCGCGTGCTGGATTGCGACGGGCGGCTTGTTCCTGTCCGCGCTGCTCAGCTGGATCGTTTTCCTGACATTTGATGGCACGACAGAGACCATCCAGATCCTGCGCTTTATCGAAAGTGGATCGCTGAGCACCGATTGGGCCATTCGCCTGGACCGTTTGACCGCGATCATGCTGATCGTGATCACCACGGTTTCCAGCCTCGTGCACCTTTATTCGTTTGGCTATATGGCCCACGACGAGAACTTTGGCGAAGGCGTCAGCTATAAGCCGCGCTTCTTTGCCTACCTGTCGTTCTTTACATTCGCGATGTTGATGCTGGTGACTTCTGACAACCTTGTGCAGATGTTCTTTGGCTGGGAAGGTGTGGGCGTTGCCTCATACCTTCTGATCGGTTTCTACTACAAAAAGCCGTCTGCTAACGCGGCAGCGATCAAAGCGTTTGTGGTGAACCGTGTCGGTGACTTCGGATTTACGCTAGGGATCATGGGATTGTTCCTTCTGACAGACAGCATCAAGTTAGACGATATCTTTGCCGCCGCTCCACAGTTGGCTGAGACGTCAATTCACTTCCTTTGGGCTGACTGGAACGCCGCGAACCTGCTGGCATTCTTGCTATTCGTCGGTGCGATGGGGAAATCGGCGCAGTTGTTCCTGCACACGTGGTTGCCAGACGCGATGGAAGGGCCTACGCCCGTGTCCGCGCTGATCCACGCAGCTACAATGGTTACAGCTGGCGTTTTCCTTGTGTGCCGCATGTCTCCACTGATGGAATTCGCGCCAGAGACAATGATGTTTGTGACCTTTATTGGTGCCACGACCGCATTTGTCGCAGCGACCATTGGTCTAGTGCAAACCGACATCAAGCGCGTGATCGCTTATTCGACCATGTCGCAGCTGGGCTATATGTTCGTTGCGGCAGGCGTTGGCATGTATTCAGCCGCGATGTTCCACCTGTTCACGCACGCCTTCTTCAAAGCGATGTTGTTCCTCGGGGCGGGTTCGGTCATCCATGCGATGCACCATGAACAGGACATGATGAATTACGGCGGCCTGCGTAAGAAAATCCCTTATACCTTCTGGGCAATGATGATTGGCACATTGGCGATTACCGGTTTGGGCATTCCTGTCTGGATTGGCACTTTGGGTGAAATTCCGATCGGCTTTGCTGGCTTCCAGTCCAAAGATGCGATTGTGGAAAGTGCCTACGCTGCCGGTTCCATGTACGGCTTCTGGATGCTCGTGATTGCAGCCCTGTTCACCAGTTTCTACAGCTGGCGCCTGATGTTCCTGACGTTCTACGGCAAACCCCGTGGCGACAAGCACACGCATGAGCATGCGCATGAAAGCCCGATGGTAATGTTGGTGCCGCTGGGTGTTCTTGCTCTGGGTGCGATGCTGGCCGGTATGGTCTGGTACAGCTCCTTCTTCGGTCACACCGATCAGGTCGCGAAATTCTACGGCATCCCTTACGCCGAAGAAGGCGCGCACGGCGAAGCCAAGGTTGACGGTGCCGAGATATCTCATGATGAGGCCGACGGCGGAAAATCCACGGCCGAGCATCACTATGCTTTCGCAGGTCAACCGGGGGAGGGTGCGCTTTATATCGCGCCTGACAACACGCTGCTCGATGATGCGCACAAGGTGCCTTACTGGGTAAAGACATCCCCCTTCGTGGCGATGCTGATCGGGTTCGCCTTTGCCTACCTGTTCTATATCAAGAGCCCATCACTGCCGGGTCGACTGGCGGCGAACCAAAAGTACCTCTACCTGTTTCTTAAGAACAAATGGTATTTCGACGAACTCTACGATTTCATCTTTGTCCAACCTGCCAAAGCGATTGGCCGCTTCCTATGGAAGCGTGGCGATGGAAACGTGATCGATGGCGGCCTGAACGGGCTGGCCATGGGGATCATCCCCTTCTTCACCCGCCTCGCCGGTAAGGCGCAGTCCGGCTATATCTTTACCTATGCCTTCGCCATGGTGATCGGGATCGCGGTCCTTATCACCTGGATGACGATGACCGGAGGAGCGAACTGATGGAAAGTAATCTTTTGTCCATCGTCACGTTTATGCCAGCCTTTGCGGCCTTGATCCTCGCGGTATTCCTGCGCGGTGAGGACCCTGCGGCACAGCGCAACGCCAAATGGCTTGCCCTGATCACAACAACCGTGACCTTTATTGTATCGATCTTTGTGTATCTGGAATTCGACCCCTCCAACACCGGCTTCCAGATGATTGATGAGGCGGAATGGCTGCTTGGCCTGAACTACCGCCTTGGCGTTGACGGCATCTCTATCCTGTTTGTGATGCTGACCACCTTCATGATGCCGCTGGTGATTGCCGCATCTTGGGATGTGTCTACGCGGGTCAAGGAATACATGATCGCGTTCCTCGTGCTTGAGACATTGATGATCGGCGTGTTTGTCTCGCTCGATCTGATATTGTTCTACCTCTTCTTTGAGGCGAGCCTGATCCCGATGTTCCTGATCATTGGCATCTGGGGCGGAGCAAACCGTATATACGCGAGCTTCAAGTTCTTCCTTTATACCTTCTTCGGCTCCGTTCTGATGCTGGTAGCGATGGTGGCAATGTTTGCGGATGCCGGCACGACATGTATCGGCGGTTGTACGGTAAGCCTGTTGACCCATGAATTCGGATCCCAAACGTTCAGCATTATGGGCGTCCAGATTGTTGGCGGCATGCAGACGCTGATGTTCCTTGCTTTCTTCGCAAGCTTCGCGGTGAAAATGCCGATGTGGCCTTTCCACACATGGTTGCCTGACGCGCACGTTCAGGCGCCGACTGCGGGTTCTGTGGTTCTGGCGGCAATTCTGTTGAAAATGGGCGGCTACGGCTTTTTGCGCTTCTCACTGCCGATGTTTCCGATCGGTTCCGAAGTGGTCGGCCCACTGATCCTGTGGATGTCGGCAATTGCGATTGTCTACACCTCGCTGGTGGCGCTGGTGCAAGAAGATATGAAAAAGCTGATCGCGTATTCATCGGTGGCCCATATGGGTTTTGTCACAATGGGCATCTTCTCAACGAACCAGCAAGGTTTGGACGGCGCGATCTTCCAGATGATCAGCCACGGCTTTATCTCCGGCGCGTTGTTCTTGGCTGTTGGCGTGATTTATGACCGTATGCACACCCGTGACATCGACGCCTACGGCGGCCTTGTGAACCGGATGCCTGTTTACGCGCTGTTGTTCATGCTGTTCACCATGGCAAACGTCGGCCTGCCGGGCACATCCGGTTTCGTTGGCGAATTCCTGACGCTGATTGCGGTCTTCCAGGTCAACACTTGGGTTGCAGCTGTTGCAACGACCGGTGTCATCTTCTCGGCAGCCTATGCCCTGTGGCTGTACCGCCGCGTGGTGATGGGTGACCTGATCAAGGAAAGCCTCAAGGGCATCTCAGACATGACAGCCCGCGAGAAATGGATTTTCGCGCCGCTGGTTGTCATGACATTGTTGCTTGGCGTCTACCCTGCGCTGATCCTCGATACGATCGGGCCATCGGTTACGGCTTTGGTTGAACATTACGATACGGCTGTGGCCGCGGTGGAAACCGTGACTGAAGCAGCCCAAGCCCACAATTGAGGCGATAGACATGATGAATGATATCCTCCAGATCCTGCCCGAAACCATCCTTGCCGGCACAGCGATAGCGGGCCTCTTGGCAGGCGCCTATGGCGGCAAGGATGCCATTGCGCGTCCGTTGCTCTGGGTCATCGCCGCAGTGATGGTGGTTCTTGCCCTGATGGTTTCGGCCAGTTCTTCCACCACGGTGGAATCGTTCAATGGCATGTTCATCAATGACGGCTTTGCGCGTTTCGCGAAGGTCGTGATCCTGATCTCGGCTGCCTGTGTGCTTGTGATGTCGGAAGGCTATATGAAAGCGCGCGGCCTGCTGCGGTTTGAATATCCTATTCTGGTCGCGCTGAGTGCGGTCGGCATGATGGTGATGGTCTCCGCCGGTGATCTGATGGTACTTTACATGGGGTTGGAGCTTCAGTCTCTGGCGCTTTATGTTGTTGCATCCCTGCGTCGCGACAGCATCAAATCGACCGAAGCCGGTCTTAAGTATTTCGTGCTGGGTGCTTTGTCGTCCGGTCTGCTGCTCTATGGCGCGTCGCTGGTATATGGTTACGCAGGTACCACGCTGTTCTCTGGCATCATCACCACAGCACAGGCGGGGGAGACCACAGTTGGTCTGCTGTTTGGTATCGTGTTCCTGATCTCTGGCATGGCTTTCAAAGTTTCTGCGGTTCCGTTCCACATGTGGACACCGGATGTATACGAAGGCTCGCCCACACCGGTCACAGCGTTCTTTGCGACTGCGCCCAAAGTGGCTGCGATGGCTCTGTTTGCCCGCGTGCTGCATGACGCATTTGGCAACGCCGTCAGCGACTGGAGCCAGATTGTTGCGCTGCTGTCTGTGCTGTCGATGTTCCTTGGCGCTGTAGCGGCAATCGGGCAGACCAACATCAAGCGTCTGATGGCCTACTCTTCCATCGCGCACATGGGCTACGCCCTGATGGGTGTTGCCGCCGGTACCGCCTTTGGCGTACAGGCCATGCTGGTTTACATGGCGATCTATGTCACAATGAACATCGGTGTCTTCGCATTCATCCTGCTGATGGAAAAAGACGGCGCACCTGTTGTCGATATTTCATCGCTGAACATGTATTCAAAAAGCCATCCGGGCCGCGCCTTTGCGCTGCTGGTACTGTTGTTCAGCCTTGCAGGTGCTCCACCGTTCCTTGGCTTTTTCGGTAAGCTCTACGTTCTGCGGGCGGCCTACGAAGGCGGCCTGGCATGGCTGGCGATTGCCGGTGTGATCGCGTCCGTGATCGGTGCCTTCTATTACCTGCGGATCGTGTTCTTCATGTACTTTGGTGAGAATAAATTAGACGCGCTTGACCAGAACCGTGGCGGTCTGCTGGGCGGTTTCCTGATCGCTTCTGCGGTGATCATGGTGGTGGGTATCATCAACATGTTCGGCGTCGAAGGTGCCGCAGCATTGGCGGCGGCGACTCTTGTTCAGTAACCGGTACGCTGGCTGATGGCCGAGTGGCCTCACGGATATACACGGCATGTCTTCGACACGCTGGATTCCACCTTGTCGGAGGCCGCGCGCATGGCGCCCGGCCTTCAAGGGCCCGCTTGGATCCTTGCCCAAGAGCAGACTGCAGCGCGCGGTAGGCGCGGGCGGGCGTGGTCGACCCCTCGGGGCAATTTCGCAGGCACGCTGATTATGCGGATGAGGGGCAGCCCCGCAGATGCTGCCCTGCGCAGCTTTGTAGCCAGCCTTGCCCTTTATGAGGCATTTATAGAAGTCACGGGGCAAGCGGATGCTTTCGCGCTAAAATGGCCCAACGATGTCCTTCTCAATGGCGGCAAGGTTGCCGGTATCCTGCTAGAATCGCTTGGATCCAATCTGGTCATAGGGATTGGTGTTAACCTCGCGCATGCACCGACACCCGAACAGGTCGAACAAGGCGCTGTGACGCCGGTGAGCGTGCTCGGAGAGACAGGGGTGAGCGTTGCCCCGGAGGTCTTCCTTGATGCTCTTGCGGCGGCTTACGCGCGGATTGAAGCACAATTCACCACCTATGGATTTTCACCGATACGCACGGCGTGGCTCTCTCGTGCAGCGCGGATTGGCGAAGTGGTAAGGGCACGTACCATGCGGGACGAAACCGTTGGTGTCTTTGAAGATGTGGATGCATCGGGTAACCTCATTTTGCGCACCCCGAAAGGGGCCGTGGCGATCACAGCGGCGGATGTCTATTTTTAACTCTCAGGAGGGCATCCTATGCTCTTGGCGATTGATTGCGGCAATACCAACACCGTGTTTTCCATTTGGGACGGGTCCGAGTTCATTGCGACGTGGCGAACCGCAACTGATTGGAAGCGGACGGCGGACCAGTACTATGTCTGGCTCAGCACGCTGATGAAGTTGCAGGATATAGATGCGCAAATAACCGATATGATTATCTCCTCCACAGTGCCGCGTGTTGTGTGGAACCTGCGGGTGCTTGCGGATCGCTATTTCAGCACCCGTCCACTGGTGGTGGGCAAGCCGGAATGTATCCTGCCAGTGGATGTTCGGGTAGACGCAGGCACAGCTGTTGGGCCTGACCGCCTTGTAAATACGGTTGCGGGGTACGATCTATATGGTGGAGACTTGATCGTTGTGGATTTTGGTACGGCGACGACCTTTGACGTGGTCGCTGCGGACGGGGCTTATGTAGGCGGGGTGATCGCACCCGGTGTGAACCTGAGCCTTGAGGCGCTGCACAATGCGGCAGCCGCTTTGCCACACATCGACATCAGCCAGCCGACCTGTGTGGTAGGCACCAATACTGTGGCTTGTATGCAGTCTGGGGTTTTTTGGGGTTATATCGGCCTCGTACGTGAGATATGTGCGCGAATAAAGGCGGAGCGCGGACGCGACATGCGCGTCATCTCCACCGGCGGGCTCGCGCCGCTGTTTCAGCAGGCCGAAGCCCTCTTTGACGAATATCAAGATGATCTGACAATGCACGGCCTGACCGTGATACATAAATATAATAAGGAATTAGCGACTCAATGAGCAGCGAAAGATTGATCTACCTTCCCCTTGGCGGGGCGGGTGAAATTGGCATGAATGCCTATGTTTACGGCTACGGCAAGCCCGATAAAGAACGACTGATTGTCGTGGATATCGGCGTGGCCTTTCCGGACATGGACTCAAGCCCGGGTGTAGACCTGATTATTGCCGACATCGACTGGCTTGTGCAGCGCAAAGACCGCATCGAAGCAGTTTTTGTCACCCACGCGCACGAAGACCACGTCGGCGGCATTGCGCATACCTATGACCGTTTGGAAGCGCCGATCTATGCGCGCAAATTCACGGCCAATATCGCAAAACGCAAGATGGCCGAATACAACCATCCTGATGACGCCGTGCGCATCGTGGGGACCTTCCCCCATCAGGTCGAAGCGGGCCCGTTCAAGGTTGGCTTTCAGCCGATTTCCCACTCGATCCCCGAAAGCTCTGCTTTGGTGATTGATACGCCTGCGGGCCGTATTGTGCACTCTGGCGATTTCAAAGTTGACCTGACACCGGGTGTCGGCGAGCCGTTTGATCCCGCAGCTTTCAAAGAGATTGCTAAAGGCGGCATCAAGGCGTTGGTCTGTGATAGCACAAACGTGTTTAGCCCAAACCCCGGCCGCTCCGAAGCGACTTTGCCAGATGTGATTACCGAACTGGTGCAAGGCGCATCCGGTATGGTGGTTGCAACAACATTTGCCTCCAACGTGGCGCGTGTGAAAACGCTTGCTGTGGCGGGGCAGAAAGCTGGCCGTTCGGTTGTGCTTTTGGGCCGGGCGATGAAGCGGATGATCGAGGCATCGGTTGAAACTGGCGTTTTGACTGACTTCCCGCCAACCATCAGCCCAGAGCAGGCGCGTGACGTGCCGCGCGAAAACCTGTTGTTGCTGGTAACCGGTAGCCAAGGCGAACGCCGTGCTGCATCAGCGCAGTTGGCGCGCGGCAAATACATGGGGTTGCAGATGCAGGAAGGGGATATGTTCCTCTTTTCGTCCAAGACCATCCCTGGAAACGAACGCGGCGTGATCCGCATCATCAACCAGTTCTCTGAAATGGGTGTGGATGTTGTTGACGACAGCTCGGGCAAATACCACGTGTCCGGTCACGCCAACCGTCCCGACATCGAGACGCTGCATGACGTGCTGAAGCCGCAGGTTGTGATCCCGATGCACGGAGAACACCGCCACCTGCGTGAGCATGTCAAAATTGCTGACGCCAAGGGTATCAAGGGTGTGCTGGCCGTGAACGGCATGATGATCGATCTGTCCGGCAACACGCCAAAAGTGGCCGAGTATGTTGAGACTGGCCGGACCTATATCGATGGCTCTGTCCAAATTGGCGCGCTGGATGGCGTGGTGCGGGACCGTATCCGCATGGCGCTCAACGGGCACATGACCGTTACCGTGCTCATGGATGAGCAGGACGAGCCTTTGGGTGATCCGTGGGTCGATACGATGGGCCTGCCTGATACAGGTGTCAGCAACGCGCCATTAATTGATGTGGTCGAGCAGGACCTGAGCCAGTGGCTCGGACGGGCAGGGGCCAAGACCCTGCGCGATGACAAAGCGCTGGATGACGGCCTGCGCAAGGCTGCGCGCCAGTCTGCACAGAACGAGATCGGCAAGAAGCCCGAAGTAACTGTGGTGGTCAGCCGTCTGAGCTGACCCTGCACACAGCAGAATACGAAAAAGCCCCGCAGTATCTGCGGGGCTTTTTTTATTCCACGTCAGCTTCGGCTTAATCTTTGGGACGATCCGCAAAGCTCAGCTCAATGAAGGTGGGGGTGTGATCGCCCAGACCAACCACTCTGTTGCCGCTGTTGCGGTTGTCGTCGCGGCGATCGTTGTTGCGTGGGCTGCCGCCCCGCGACCGCGAATTGTGGCGATCAGAGCTGTCGGACTTCTGTTCTTCTGCTGGCGCTTCGGCCTTCTTTTCAGGGGCCTGTGTCTCTGCCGTTTTGACAACGGCAGCCTTTGGTACTTTTTCCGTCGCCTTTTCCGGCGTCGTCGTTGCCTCTACCGGCTTGGGCGTGTCGCTCGTCTTGCGGCTGCGTGAGCGGCTACGCTTCGGCTTTTCTGCGGGGGCGGTCTCAACGGTGTCCTCGCTCGGCTTCCCCGTCTCCTCTTTTGATGAGTTGCCGCCAAGCGGGTTGTCCAAACGCGGAATTTCTTTCTGAACGAGGCGTTCGACGTTCTCGAAGTTCTTTTCGTCGCGCGGAACGCAGATCATGATGGCTTTGCCATCGCGGCCAGCACGGCCCGTGCGCCCGATACGGTGCACATAGTCTTCCGCATGGCTGGGCACGTCGAAGTTAAACACGTGGCTTACCGCAGGCACATCCAGTCCGCGTGCGGCCACATCAGAGGCCACGAGGAAGCGAAGATCGCCTGCGCGGAACCCGTCAAGCGTGCGCGTGCGCTGGCTCTGGTCCAGATCGCCGTGGATCGGTGCCGCGTCATAGTTGTGTTTCTTCAAAGACTTGGCAACGGCATCCACGTCCATCTTCCGGTTGCAGAAGATGATCGCATTTGTGCATTTATCGCCCTCGGCGTCGATCAGCGCGCGCAGCAGGGCCCGCTTTTCAGTCGATTCGCGCTCTTTGCGGGACGCTTTGAACATCACCACGCCTTGCGTGATGTTCTCGGACGTTGTCGCCTGACGGGCGACTTCCACGCGCTCAGGGTTGCTGAGGAAGGTGTTGGTGATTCGCTCGATCTCTGGTGCCATGGTGGCGGAGAAGAACAGCGTCTGACGGGTGAAGGGTGTCAGGCCGAAGATGCGCTCGATATCGGGGATAAAGCCCATATCGAGCATCCGGTCAGCCTCGTCCACGACCATGACTTTGACGTCTGTCAGGATCAGTTTGCCGCGCTCATGGTGGTCAAGCAGGCGACCGGGAGTGGCGATGAGAACATCGACGCCTTTGTCGATCAGCTTGTCCTGCTCCTTGAAGGAAACGCCGCCAATCAGCAGTGCCTTTGTCAGCTTGAGGTGCTTGGCATAGGTGTCAAAGTTTTCGGCTACCTGTGCGGCCAGTTCGCGCGTCGGGCAAAGCACGAGGCTGCGTGGCATGCGCGCACGGGCGCGGCCACGGGCCAGCAAGGTAATCATCGGCAGCACGAAGCTGGCGGTTTTGCCTGTACCCGTTTGGGCAATGCCCAGAACGTCACGTCCCAAAAGAGCGGGCGGTATGGCGCCTGCCTGAATCGGGGTAGGGCTGTCGTAGCCCGCTTCTTCAATGGCTTTGAGCACCTTGGTGTTCAGGTTCAGATCAGTAAATTTTGTCATGTGTATCCGTTAGTTGCGGACACTCATTTGGCCCGCTGCAGCGTCTACGTCAGCCAGCATGGCTCTAATGGCGGCATTAGCCGCGACATATCTGAGGTGCGCATACCAACTTGTGAGCGGAGCGTCAAATATTTGCGAAGTTTGGGAAATGTTTAGCGAGATCTGTGTCAAATTGGAAAGTCATCTGGTGCAGAAGGCCGCGGGTTTCCAGCCGGTCGCGCAGGGACGGGGTATCAGCGCACACTTCTTCAAAGAACTGGCGCAGACCGGCTTCATCTTCTTCCTGCTGGATCAGGGTGAACAGCTCGTGTGTGGTGATGCCACCGCGTTCACGACTGCGCGCAGGGCCCAGATCGGCCCGGTATGATCCTTCGCGGAATCGGTAGGCGAAGTGACTGTGCCACGTGTCCCAGTCTGTCGCGTGAAAATGGGCGAGCTTAACCTTGGGCATCTCTAGGTGGTCCGGATTCGTCTCTCCCTTGAGGAAGGCGTTGTGGATCCGGAATTTGATCCCCTCAATGCCTGTGCGGACGAAAACCTTGCCGGCGATGTGGCTGAGGAACCCGCCTTTGAGGTGCTCACCGAAGGTCGGGTAAAGGGCTGAGACGATTTGTTCGCGGCTGCGGCCCGCGGGAATGAAAGTCTTGAAGGCGGCGTCCTTCTGGGGATCACCGCCTGCCAACAGCTCCATCGGCCGCGCGCGCGCGCATTTAATTGTTTCGGGCAGGGCGCCAAGATGGGAAGCCACCTGTCCCTCACTCACTAGAAATTCGTCCACATCCATATGCATCAACCAATCAACCTCATGCGCCTTGGTGTAGGCGCGGGTGGCGTTAAAGGTCTGGCGCGGCTGGTGCATGTCGGGGCGGGAGCCGTTGTGACGCTTCCAATACCCGTCATCGCAACGGATCACGCGGCATTTTGGGTGGTTGCGCAAGACTTCTTGCGCCTCCGGATTGGGGGCATCTAGGTAAATGTAGATACGTTGTGCACCCAATTCGAGGTGGTAGGCAACAAAGCGCAGGATCGGGGCCGTATCGGCCTTGATCGTTGCGACAATGCCCCAAGTGGTCATGCTATACCATCATCTCTTTGGTGGCGGTCAGTTTGACGTCTGGATAGTCGCGGTCAACGCGGTCGATGTCCCACTGCAGCCGCGTCAGATAGACAACATCGCCGTCATGGTCATGGGCGATGTGCTGCTTGTTGGCTTCCATGAATTTATCCACCGCAGCCTTAGGACCATTAACCCAGCGCGCCGAGGTGAACTGGGACTGCTCAAAGCGCACGGGCAGGCCGTATTCCAGCTCGATCCGGCTGGCGAGCACTTCGAACTGCAACTGGCCCACAACGCCCACAACAAAGCCGGAACCGATGGACGGTTTGAACACTTTGGCAGCACCTTCTTCGGCAAACTGCATCAGCGCTTTTTCCAAATGTTTGGATTTCAGCGGATCGCCCGCGCGCACACCTTGCAGTAGCTCAGGCGCGAATGAGGGGATGCCCGTTACGCGCAGCGATTCGCCTTCGGTCAACGTATCGCCGATGCGTAGTTGTCCGTGGTTTGGAATGCCGATGATGTCACCGGCCCATGCTTCCTCTGCCAGTTCACGGTCGGCGGCCAGAAACATCACGGGGCTGGCGATGGTCATCACCTTCTTGCTACGAACGTGGGTCAGTTTCATACCCCGTTCAAAATGTCCTGACGCAAGCCGGACGAACGCCACGCGGTCGCGGTGCTTGGGGTCCATATTGGCCTGTACCTTGAATACAAAGCCGGTCACGTTTTTTTCCTCGGGCAGGATCTGGCGTGGCTCGGCCTTTTGTATTTGCGGTTCGGGACCGAACATGGCGATGCCGTCCATCAATTCCTTGACACCAAAACTATTGATCGCTGAGCCGAACCAGATCGGGGTGAGCGAGCCTTCGGCCATCAGCTCCGCATCCAGCGGCGGCATGAGTTCGCGCACCATCTCAAGGTCTTCTTTGAGCTTTTCCAGAAGGTTGGCGGGCACATGCTCAGCCAGCTTTGGATCATCCAGACCTTCGATCTTGATGCTTTCGGCAACCTTGTTGCGGTCCGCGCGGTCCATCAGTTCCAGCCGGTCGCGCAGGATGTCATAGCAGCCGACAAAATCGCGGCCTACACCGATAGGCCAGCTGGCAGGCGTTACATCAATCGCAAGGTTTTGCTGGATTTCGTCGATGATCTCGAACACATCGCGGCTTTCACGGTCCATCTTGTTACAGAAGGTCAGGATCGGCAGGTCGCGCATGCGGCAGACCTCGAACAGCTTTTGTGTCTGGCTTTCCACGCCCTTCGCGCCGTCGATCACCATCACGGCCGCATCCACAGCTGTCAGGGTGCGGTAGGTATCTTCCGAGAAGTCGGAGTGACCGGGGGTGTCGACCAGATTGAAACGGTAGTTTTTGTCTCGACCCTGAAAATCAAACGACATGGCGGACGCCGAGACGGAAATGCCCCGGTCTTTCTCCATTGCCATAAAGTCAGAGCGGGTGCGCCGCGCTTCGCCTTTGGCGCGCACCTGGCCCGCCATCTGGATCGCACCACCGAACAACAGGAACTTTTCCGTCAGCGTTGTCTTGCCGGCGTCAGGGTGGCTGATGATCGCAAATGTACGCCGCCGCGCAATTTCTGCAGGAAGTGCAGGGCGATTATTTTGGTTATCCAGCATGTTAAGGCGTGTTCCTAATGTTTTTTAGGGATGGCTTGATGACAAAGCCACTCTCGGCGTTTGGGCGCTACACATACCCTACATACGCGTCAAGGCAAGCCTCAGCGCCCGGAAGCCTTTTTCAGCAGGTCCGCCGCATCGGGGCGTTTCAACAACCCTTCGCTGACATCCAGTCCTGCGTGCGGCAGATCAGAGTGACCGGGCACGTGAAGTCCAAGGCTTTGGGAAAGATCATGCGGCAAAACTGGGCGTGTGCGGCTGTCGATCAGCATGGATTCTGCAGCAATGCCTTCTGCATAGATGATCTGGTGGCTGTCGAACAAAAGCTGGAAGTAATCGACAAAACCGCCTTCAGCCACTTTGACAGTGCTGCCATTGACCAGATGCCGCGCCTTGACCAACAGCTCTGCGCGACCGGCACCCAGTTCATCGGTACGCTGGTAGATGAACAGCCTGTGGTCGGGGCTAACCAATAGATCGGCGCTGTTGTTGAGCGTACCTTCTGCAATGCGGATCGGAGCAAAATCTCCAACCGCGCGGGTTGTCGACGTTCCGATCCAGCGCAGAGTTTGGACGCCCTGATCGCGGGTCAGAATACGGTCGCCGATCTTCAGGTTTTCGACAGGGCACTGTTCGCCGGAAGCCAGCGTAATGTGGGTGCCACGGGTAAAGCTGACGCAAGCCACCTGCGCGAATTTCGTGTGAGCCGTCTCGCGGTCGATCCCGACAAGGCGGTATTCGACACTGGGTCCAAGAGCGGTGAAAGGCAGCAGGTAGATTTGGGCTACGTCGCCTTGCTCATCCACCTCGACCAGCAAAATGGTATCGTTGATGCTGCCATCCGGCGACATAAACATGAGCGCGCTATCAAGGTGGACAATAGCACCGGGGGTGCCAATCTTCGTATCCATACCAATGGCAAAACTGGCATCGTCGCGGGCAATCAGCGACAGGCGGGCAGGCTCGGCCCCGAATTCCAGCTCATAGACGTCGTCCAGAATGAGCTCGCTCGCGAAGGAAAGCGGATCACCCATATTGGCGCCATCAGTCGCGCGGAATTGATTCGCGACAAATACTGGTGCGCTTTGGGACGAAAGGGAGCCTGTGGACATGTGAGAGCCTTTTTGACCTCTGGTTTTATTTTCTACTACATTAGAATTATGGCAGTGTGCGGTCAATCTGGCGGTGTTTTGCTGGCACAGCCGTGCGGGCTGCGATAGCACTGGGCGAAACATTCAGGGAGAGAAATTATGGATCTTGGGATCAAAGGCAAAAAAGCACTGGTTTGTGCGTCATCCAAAGGCTTGGGCCTTGGCTGTGCCGAGCATTTGGCGGCAGCTGGTGTTGACCTGATTATGAACGCCCGTGGCGCTGATGCATTGGAAGCATCGGCAGAGCGTCTGCGCAGCACATATGGCGTGAATATCACGACCGTTGTCGCCGATGTGGCAACGCAAGAAGGCCAAGCGGCAGTGATTGAGGCCGCGCAAGGCATTGATGTTCTGATCAACAACGCTGGTGGCCCACCTCCCGGCATGTGGACAGACTGGGACCGCGAAGATTTCATCAAGGCGTTGGATGCCAACATGCTGGCGCCCATTGCGCTGATCAAAGCGCTGGTGCCTGCCATGATGGAAAAGGGCTGGGGCCGCGTAGTCAACATCACGTCGCAATCGGTGCGTGCGCCGATCGGAGTGCTGGGGCTCAGCAACTCGGCGCGCACGGGACTGACAGGCTATGTGGCGGGCACCAGCCGTCAGGTTGCTGGCAAGGGCGTGACTATTAACAACCTGCTGCCCGGCATCCATGCAACCGACCGCGCTGATGCCCTGGACGGTGCCGTTGTTGCTGCGCGTAACATTTCGTTGGATGTGGCACGCGCCGAGCGTTCCGCAGGTATTCCCGCCGGCCGCTATGGCACGCGGGACGAGTTTGGCGCGGCGTGTGCCTTCCTGTGCTCGAAGCATGCAGGTTTTATCGTGGGGCAGTCGATCCTGCTTGACGGTGGTGCAACCAACCTGACGATGTAATGGCAGAGAAGTTTCTGTTGAAAGACCAGCTGTTCAACGCCGCAAGCGTTGGGCAGCTGGCCGCAGAGTTTGCCGCCGCACTGCCGGATTTCGACGCGGACAGCTTTGCCGCGGATGCGATGGACGGCTTTCCCGAGCGCGAGTTGATGGCGCGAATGGGGTGGATGGCGGATTGCCTCGAAGATCAGCTCGCCGCTGATTTTCCCGCTATGGCGGCGCAATTGCATGAGGCACTTCCGCCTCGGCTTGACCCTTCAAAGACTGACGATGACTTCGGGCACTTCATCCATGCGTTGCCCGGTATCTTGGCTGTACGCCACGGGCTGGAGGATCACCGCGGGCGCGCAATGGCGCTGCTGTATGAAGCGACACAGCGGTTTTCCATGGAGTTCTACATCCGCGCCTTCCTGAACCGTTGGCCTGAAGAGACGCTGGCGGAATTGGCGCTTTGGGCGCGTGATGACAATTACCACGTGCGCCGATTGGTCAGCGAGGGGACACGCCCACGTCTGCCATGGGCGCAGGGCATCTGCCTGGTGCCGGAACAAACCTTGCCGCTGCTTGATATGCTCTATGCTGACCCTGCGCGCTTTGTGACGCGTTCGGTCGCCAATCACCTCAATGACCTAAGCAAGATCGTGCCGGAGCAGGTAATCGAGCGCCTTGCGGCTTGGCGTACTGAGGGTAGGCAAACCGCGAAAGAGCTGGACTGGATGACGCGGCACGCTTTGCGCACCTTGATAAAGCAAGGCCATAACGGTGCGATGGCGGCCCTTGGCTATTATCCCGATGCGCCAGTGACCGCGCGGGTCATGCTGAGCCAAGACAGCGTTCCCATCGGCAGCGCGCTTGAATTCGAGATCGAGCTGGTGAGCGAGGCGGATATCCCCGTGCTGGTGGACTACAGGATCAGCTTTGCCCACGCCTCTGGCAAAACGACAGAAAAGGTCTTTAAGCTTAGAACCGCCAAGGTGGACGTGGGCACGCCTCTTAGGTTGGTCAAAAGGCATCCGTTCAAAGCGGCTGCCACCACATTCACCCTGAATACAGGCGCCCATAGCATCACCGTGCAGGTCAATGGCCGCGATGTTGCCTTTGCAGAATTCCATCTGACGGATTGAAACGCCCTTCACATATCTGACAACTGGATCGTTTTGGGATAGCCCGTTTGCGGGGCGTGTCGTAGCCATGCGTCATGTTGTGATTCAGAGAGTAGTGCCATGCATCCTGTTATCCTGATCGTCGTATTTGGTTTCATCATCGCCGCTTCGCTTTTGGCCGCCCCGCGCCGTGCGAGCGTTGAAGGGTTCTTTGGCGGGCAGGGAGCGCAGGGCCGTGCGCCCGGGCTTTGGGTGCTGGTTCTTAGTCAGGTGACAACGTGGATTTTCGCACGCAGCCTGATGAATGCTGCGATCTTGGGCTACTACTACGGCATCGCGGGAACGCTGGCCTATGCGTGCTATTACGCCTCGTTTCTGACGGGAGGCTTTATTGTGGACCGCCTGCGCGAAAGTGGGGCCGTATCGGTGCAAGACTGGCTTGGCGCGCGCTTTGGCGGCGTTGGCAACGGCTGCTATAACTTCGTGATTGCACTGCGGCTGCTGTCAGAGGTCTTTGCCAATTTGGTCGTCGTCGGGCTGATCTTCAACGCTGTACTAGAAGGTAGTGGGACCACCGCGATCTGGATCGTGGCGCTGCTGGGCTTGGCCTACTCCGCGTGGGGCGGGTTAAGTGCGGCGCTGCGCACGGATGTGGTGCAGATGTTGGTTTTTCTGATGGTCTTTGGAGTGGCCTTTGTGGCGTTGGTAACTGCGCCGTCCTTTGATCTGGTGGCGGTGATTACGGCCCAAGGCACGGCTGGCAGCTATAACGGGTGGATTTTGTTGGCCGTGGCAGCGCTTCAGGTATTCAGCTATCCGGCCCATGATCCTGTGATGATGGACCGCGGTTTCATCGCGGATCGCGCCACCACGCGCGCGTCTTTCTTGCATGCTTTCTGGATCAGCACGCTCTGCATCATCGGCTTTGGCTTTTTCGGCATTCAAGCTGCACTGGCAGGTGCCACATATGAGGGAGAGCTGATCGGCACTTGGGACACGATGTTTCCATCGTGGGTATTCATGCTGCTGATGATCTCGCTTCTGGTTTCCGCGCTTAGCACGCTTGATTCCGCGCTCAGTTCTGCTGCGCGACTGGTGGTAGAGGAAGGCGGATTGCCACGTACGCTGCTGGCGGGGCGGCTGGTAATGGTGGTGTTTATGCTGGTCGGCACGTTGCTGACGTTGTGGGGCAATGCGACCCTGTTTGACGCTGTGGCGGTTAGCGGCACGGCCTCTATGTTCTTGACGCCGGTGTTGGTTGTGGGGCTGGTGTTGGGGCGGCCTGTAGCGCTTTGGGCCTATCTGGTGGCTTTTGGTGCGGCGATGGCTGGGGCGTTTATTTATTTCGCGCGCGATTGGAATATCGTCACGCCGTGGCTTTATGAGGGACACAAGTATGAGCAGCTGTTGGTAATCTGCATTGTCGTCCTTGTTACTGGTTTTGCAGCGGTGCTTGCAGGGGCGCTCCGGCGCTGATAGCAGCTACCCGATAGAAATGATCGGATAAGCCAGTCATGCAGCCCAAAACCCCGCGTTTGGAAATCCGCAATCTGCGCCGCAGCTTTGACGGCCGCGCAGTGGTGGATGACGTGAGCCTGCAAATCATGCCGGGGCAGGTGACCTGTCTGCTGGGGCCGTCGGGCTGCGGCAAGTCCACAACCTTGCGGATGATCGCAGGCGTCGAGATGCAGGACAGCGGCACCATCCACGTGGACGGCAAGCTGATCTGCGACACGGTCTTTCGCGTCCCGCCCGAGCGACGCGAGATTGGCCTGATGTTTCAGGATTTTGCCCTGTTTCCGCATTTGAGTGTGGCTGGCAACGTGGCCTATGGTTTGCGCGGCTCAAAGGCAGAGAAACGCGCGCGGGTCGAAGAGCTGATGGAGCGGGTGGACCTGAAACGGTTCATCGACGGTTACCCGCACCAGCTGTCCGGTGGCGAGCAACAGCGTGTGGCGCTGGCGCGTGCGCTGGCCCCGCGTCCGCGCATCATGCTGATGGATGAGCCGTTCTCTGGTCTTGATAACCGTCTGCGCGACGGTATCCGCGATGAAACGCTGAGCATCCTCATAGAAGAAGACACTGCCGTATTGCTGGTCACGCATGAGCCGGATGAGGCGATGCGCATGGCAGATGAGATCGCGTTAATGCGTGACGGCAAAATTGTGCAGCAGGGCGCACCCTATAACGTCTACACTCGCCCTGTTGACCGCGCGGCGGTGTCGTTCTTCTCTGATGCGAATGTGTTGCAGGCCAAAGTAACGGGCGCGCTGGCCCATACGGCGTTTGGCCGCTTTCTGGCACCCGGATTCCCCGATGGCACCGAAGTAGATATCGTGTTCCGGCCCCAGCATGTGCGCATTGATTTTGACCGTGCCGGAAAAGGCCCGCTACCTACCGCCGCCGATGGCACACCCGCCCGTGCCGTGGTGGAGCGGGCGCGTTTTATGGGCAACGAGAGCCTCGTAGAATTTCGGATGGACCACGATGATACGGTTCTGAAAGCAACCGTGCCCAATGTGTTTATGCCCAGTGCGGGCACGGTGATGTGGCTGACAATCCGGCGGGATAAGTGTTTTGTCTTTCCGGCCGAGAATTAAAGGAAACAGCGTGATGCAAAAGCTTCTGGTAGAATTCGGTATGGGCACCTCGCTGCGGCGGGGTGACTATACGCAAGCAGCCAAGCGCGCAGTGCAGGACGCTTTGTGGCATAACTCGATCAATCTGGCAGAGCTTTTTGGCTTTGATAAAGAAGACATGCGCATCACGCTGGATGTGGGCGTGCAAAAGCCCGAAGAGGTGGACGCCGAGGCGCTGAGCGCGGTTTTCCCTTACGGACATGTTACGGTCAACGTGACTAAAGGCGGCCTTGATGTACCGCGCCCCGAAGGTACTGGAAACCCCACCATCATGGCCAATGTGGCCTTGTCCGTTGGCTTTGACATGGAGAAACGCTCATGACCGAACAACGGCTGATCATTGAAATGGGCATGGGCAATGACCTGCACGGCATGGATTACACCAAAGCCGCAAAACGTGCGATCGAAGATGCGTTCCGCCATTCCTCCTTGCCGATCTTCGGCGTGCTTGAGCTGCCCCATGACGCGATGCGGGTGCAGGTGACGGTGGCGGTGCAGGAGCCAGATGCGCTTGATCTTGAGGCGCTGCGGGCAACCCTGCCGCGTGGGCGTGCTGAGGTGCGCGCGGTACACGGGGGGCTGAATGTGCCGTCAAACGGTGAGACGATCGTCGTTGCACAGGCCAGTGTCGAAGCCTTCTTGCCTGTGCAAAGCGATTGGGTGCTTAAAGACTAGGGCCTGTAATCCGCCAGCATCGTGCCGGATTCGTCGGTGAATAATTCCGGCAGTGCCTCTGCGGTGTTGATGAGGTCGAGCCTGAAGACACGGTGCGCGCCGCGCCACTCGCACCATGCAGTCAACGTCCAGATACGGTTCCAATATTCCAGATGCAGCGGGCGGATGGTGCGCGAGGTCACATCGCCATCCTTCGACGTATAGGTGATCCGCAACTTTTGCCGCGCCTTGATTGCGGCGCGCAGGGTCGGAATCTGGGCAAACCCGCGGGCGGCATCGGCAAAGGGGGATGCGGCGAATTTCCAAGCATCTGCTTGTGCCACAGCGGTTTGCGGCAGTATTGCGTCCAGTTTATCCGCAAGGCTGTTGGCGGCGACGCGCATCTCCGGATCAGCTACTTCCGCCGCAATCGCGAGGCCAAGATCCAGTGCCTCCATCTCTGACGGTGTCAGGGTCAGCGGAGGCAGGGTGATCGCGGGGCTCAGGTGGTAGCCTGTGCCACGTGTGCCAGTAAGCGGCACGCCGGACGCCACCAGCTTTTCCATATCGCGGTAAAGGGTTCGTTGAGACACGCCCAAACGCGTGGCTAATGCCTGCGCGGTATGCAGTTCTCCATCACGCAACAATGTGAGGATCTCGAAAAGGCGGTCGGAACGGGACATGAAACTGACATAAACCTGTCAGTAGGGGCGAACAAGACGCAAAAATGCACTAGTTCAGGTCCGATGGGTTCATTCCCGACCTGTTTCCCGTTTTTGCGCTGCGGCAAGTTTGCTATTCCAGCAGGGACAGTTTCCCGTCTGCGGGAGGACATGATTCATCCATAGGAGAAAAGACATGCTGAACAATATTGGTTTGCCGGGCCTGCTGCTTATCGCAGTTGTCGTATTGGTGCTTTTTGGTCGAGGCAAAATCTCGTCCTTGATGGGCGAAGTGGGCAAAGGCATCACAAGCTTCAAAAAGGGCATCAATGAGGGCGAAAAAGAACAGCTGGACGCCCATGCAGATGACGTGTCCGAAATTCCACAGCCCGAAGTCGAGCCCAAGGAAAAGGTGTAAACGCCCATGTTCGATATTGGCATGACCGAAATGCTGGTGGTGGGGGTTGTGGCGTTGATCGTCGTGGGCCCTAAGGATCTGCCGGTGATGTTTCGCCGCGTGGGCCAGTTTGTCGGCAAGGCCAAAGGGATGGCGCGCGAGTTTACCAGCGCCATGAACGATGCCGCTGATCAATCCGGTGTGCGCGAAGTGACCAGTGGGCTGAATAAATCGCTCAAGGCGGCGACCAATCCGATTGGCTCCGCGATGGACGGGGTGAAGGACGCGGCAAGCTCGCTCACCAACTTTGATCCAAAAAGCGAGACGGGCAAGCTTTCTGCCGAGCGGGCCGATAATGCCGCGCGTATCCAAGCCAACAGCGTACGCATGGCGGCAGAGCGTAAAGCGCGCGAGGCCAAGGAAGCTTTGGAGAAGGCGGACGAGCTTGAAGCATCGCTGCAAGAGAAGCTTGCGCAAAAGAAAGCGGACACATGAGTGCCACTGACAACGACATCGAAGACAGCGCAGCGCCGCTGATCGAGCATCTGGCAGAGCTGCGCACGCGGCTCATCCGCTCGGTTCTGGCGTTTGTGGTCGGGATGATCATCTGCTTTTCCTTCGGCAGCATAATCCTTGATTTCCTGCTGGTCCCGATTGAAAAAACCATGCGCAATCTGGGCAACCCGAACCCTGTGATGCAGTATACTGCGCCGCAGGAGTATTTCTTTACGCTCATTCGCATTTCAATGGTGGGCGGCCTTGCTATCAGCTTTCCAGTGATTGCCAACCAGCTGTGGCGCTTTGTGGCGCCGGGCCTGTACAAAAACGAAAAGAACGCATTCTTGCCGTTTTTGGTCGCATCGCCTGTGCTGTTCCTGATGGGCGCGGCTTTTGCGCATTATGTCGTTGTGCCGCTAGCGATGCAGTTCTTTTTGGGCTTCTCGGACGCTGCCTCCTACCTCTCGGCGATGATTGCCACGGGGGATGCCAAGACCTCTGGCATTGATATCGTGTTCAACGGTAAGGTGAACGAAAGCCTTGATATTACGCTGAAAATGATCGTGGCCTTCGGGTTGTGCTTTCAGCTGCCAGTACTGCTGACGCTGATGGGTAAGGCAGGGCTGGTGACAGCCGAAGGTTTGGGTAACGTGCGTAAATACGCTGTGGTGGGCATTCTGTTGCTGGCCGCATTGGTGACGCCACCTGACGTTGTGACGCAGCTGATCCTGTTTGTGGTGGTCTACGGGCTTTACGAGATTTCGATCTTTCTGGTGAGCCGTGTTGATGCCAAGCGTGAAAAGCAGCTGCGCGAAGATGGTTTCTATGACGACGATGACGAAGCCGAGGCTGATTTTGACGCTATGGCCGACGAGATGGATCGCGAAGACCCTATTGTTGAAGAACCTAAGGACCGCGATCTATGATTGACGACCCTATGGACCGGATCGCAGCGGCGCTGGAGCGAATGGCTCCGGCGCCGCTTGCTGCCCCTGATTTCTCTGAGGCGCCTGCCTTTGTCTGGCACACAGGGCCGGACAGGCTGGAACCGGTGGCGAAGGTATCACGTGTTGATATCGCCTTGCTGCTGGGGGTGGAGCGCGCGCGCGCTACCTTGATCCAGAACACGTCCCAGTTTGCTGCCGGACTGCCTGCCAACAACGCCTTATTGTGGGGCGCGCGGGGAATGGGAAAGTCCAGCCTTGTCAAAGCTATACATGGCGCGCTTCGAGCAGATTTTCCTTCCCTTAAGATGGTCGAATTGCAACGCGAGGACCTGCCGTCGGTGGGGCGCTTGTTGAACCTGCTGCGCGGCTCATCCGAGCGGTTTATCCTGTTCTGCGATGATCTGAGTTTTGGCCACGATGATGCCCATTACAAATCGCTCAAAGCGGTCTTGGATGGCGGCATCGAAGGACGGCCTGAGAATGTGGTGCTTTACGCGACCTCGAACCGCCGTCACCTCATGCCCCGCGGCATGATCGAAAACGAGCGTGGGTCGGCGATCAATCCCGCTGAAGCTGTGGAAGAGAAGGTATCCCTGTCGGACCGGTTTGGTCTGTGGCTGGGATTCCATGCCTGTGATCAGGACCAGTATCTGGCAATGATCCGTGGCTATTGCGATGCTCATGGTGTGCAAATCGGGGATACAGAGCTACGCGCGGAAGCGATTGAATGGCAGGCCACACGTGGCAGCAGGTCAGGGCGGGTTGCATGGCAATTCTTTACTGATTTGGCCGGACGCAGGGGCGTTAGGTTTACTTAAAGGGCGTTGATTTAGCGTAACGATGTTAATCAGTTGCAATATCCGAACTTCTAGAAGGAAACGCGCAGCATGATTGCCTATGTTACCGTCGGTGCTGATGACATCGCGCGCGCGAAACGATTTTACTCTGCTTTCCTGCCCGCTCTTGATTACGGGCTTAAGGAGGGGCCAGAGGGGCTAAGTTATGCGTTGCCCGTTCAAGCGGGGCAGTCTCCCGTTCAGCCGGATTTTTATGTCAAACCAACCTTCAATGGACAGCCCGCATCGGCCGGAAACGGCGCCATGGTCGCGTTTGAGGCGCGTAATCAAAAGCAGGTTCGTGACCTGCATTCCGCAGCACTCGCCGCAGGCGGCTTTGATGAGGGGCAACCCGGCTTTCGCGCCTCATATGGCCCAAATTTCTATGTGTGCTACCTTCGCGATCCTCAAGGCAACAAGATCGCACTGTTTTCCAACGATCCGAACAAGCCAGGCAAAGACGGATAACGCAGAATGTAAGGGCGCTCACAGTCATATCCCGCAAAGCGGACTAAATGGTCTGCGAACGCCCTATGGCTTAATTCAAGAACGGGTTCGGATCGACACTGTCGAAGCCTTTGCGCACTTCAAAGTGAACGAATGAATCGTTGCCGCCACGCAGCTTTGCGATGCTTTGACCGCGTGAGACATTATCGCCTTTGGTCACACTCACATCCGTTACATTTGCATAGACGGTAAGCAGATTATCGGGGTGTCGTACGACGATAATCGGAACACCATCAGCGCTTTTGGTGATGGCGGCTACGGTGCCAGCGTCGGCTGCTTTCACGGATGTTCCCGGTGCGGCCTTGATGTTGATGCCTTCGTTTTTGCCCTTAGAGTACTCGCGGATAATGGTTCCGTCGACCGGACGCACCAGCTTACCCGTCGCGGCGGGCTTGGTGGTTTTGCCAACAGCGGCCACTGGTTTTGCCGGTGCAGCAGGCTTTGGTGCTGCGGCAACTGCTGTTGTCGCGGTCTTTGCGGCGGCCGCTGGCGCCACGGCAGGTTCAACTTTTTCTGCTGGCAGCGGCTTGGTCGCTGAAGGTGGTGTTGGTGTTGTGGAACCCTGACCAGGCAACGTCGTAGAGGCAGATGCCGACTGCGCTGGTGCTGTTTTGGGCGGGTTCTGAGATGGCACGGGGATCAGCAGGAACTGACCTTCTCGGATTGCGAAATCAGCACCGAGACCGTTCCATGCAGCCAGATCCTTGACCGGTACGGAATAGAGACGCGCCACGGTAAATGCGGTCTCTCCGCGCTCAACCTTGTGACGTGCGGGTTCTTTACCGGTCTGGGCTTGGGGCGCGTTAATCGGGGCGAGCGTGGTCGTCTGTACACCGGGTGTTGCGGGCGCGCGGTTGATCGCACCGCCAGCCACCGAGGAGATATCGACAGGTTTGATCGGGCCAGTAGCTGTAGCACCGGTGGCGGGGGACGGTTCCGCAACTCGGCTTGGCAGGGCGATGATCTCATCCTTGCGCAGGGGGACTTTTGGATCAATGCCATTGAAGCTGGCCAGTGTGGCGGTGTCCAGACCGATGCGCTTTGCCACATCAGCCAGCGTATCGCCGCGGCGGGCCACCGCGACCTGATAGTTGGGATAGGAGATGACGCCGCGATCATCCGGAGTTGGGCGTGGGGCCAGCGGAGCTTGCGCCGCATTGGCCGTGGTGAACCCACCGCCCAGACCACGCAGATCGAAATCAAGCGGATCCTGACATCCTGCAAGGGTGAGGCAAGCAGCACCCGCAAGAAGCGAACGCCGCGTGGATACGCGTATCTTCAGAAATGTCATCAATGAGGTCCTTGTCACTGCCTATCCCGTGTGCCCGAGATTTCCGGCGTCTATACCAGATTATGTGTCTTTGCCCAACCCTTCGAGCAACGGAACGAAGCGAACTGCGCGCATTTCGTCATATTCCAGTCCATCGGCGGTTTTTCGCACACGGATCAGGTGCTGAACGGTGTCAGATTGGCCCACAGGCAGCACCATGATGCCACCTACTTTGAGTTGGGCAAGAAGGGGGCCGGGGGGGTCTTCGGCTGCCGCTGTCACAATGATGCGGTCGAACGGGGCCTGTTCGGGCAGCCCAAAGCTGCCATCAGCAGTGATGGCGGTAATGTTGTTGAGGTCGAGCGCGTCAAAGATGCCTCGTGCTTCATGGACAAGGCGGCGGTGGCGATCAATAGTATAGACGCGCCGCGCCAGCTTGGATAATATTGCGGCTTGGTAGCCGGAGCCTGTGCCGATCTCTAGCACCTTGTCGCGCGGCGATACTTCGAGCGCTTGGGTCATCAGGCCGACTACCGAAGGCTGGCTGATGGTTTGGCCACAGGCGATGGGCAGGGGCATATCCTCATACGCGCGCTCGGCAAAGATGCCGCGTATAAATGGGCCACGGTCCACGGCCTCCATCGCCTCCAACACCAGCTTATCGGTCACGCCTTTTGAGCGCAGGGCGTAGAGGAATTGCATTTTCCGCTGTGCGATGGAGTCGTCGTCTTCGTGGTCGTCACTCATGTGTTCATGTCCGCGAAGCCTTCGATGACGTCATGGGCTGTCAGGTCTGCACGCATGGGGGTGACGGAAATATAACCGTCAAGGTTCACGTCTGCATCGGTGCCGTCTGCGGGCGGCACCTGCTGGTTGCCACCGGTGATCCACAAAAAGCGCCGCCCGTTGGGGGCATCATGAGGCACGGTAGAGAAATTCACACCCGGTCTGCGCCCTTGCGCTGCCAGACGAATGCCTTTGACGTCCGCAGCTGCAACAGGCGGGAAGTTCACATTCCAAAACAGACTGTAGCCATTATGATCGCCTTTGTTCTGCGCCAGAATGCGGCGGCAGACATCTGCACCGTGTTCAACGGCAGCCTCGAATGGATCATCAAGTTCGCGGTTCGCGGGGCCGTAATACTGCGACAGCGCGATGGAGGGCACGCCCTGCAAAGCACCCTCGATGGCGGCGCCAATGGTGCCGGAATAGAGCGTGTTTTCAGCAGCGTTGTTGCCGCGATTAACGCCAGAAAGGATCAGATCGGGGCGGGCATCTTTCATCGGATCATAGAGCGCGCAAAGGACGCAGTCAGCGGGGCTGCCTTCGATCATATAGCGGCGATCTTCGAGGCGGGTGATCAGGGTTGGTTTGGTGTAATTGATGCAATGCGCCACACCTGATTGTTCAAAGGCGGGGGCCACGATCCAGACTTCGCCCTGCGGGCCCGCCAGCGTGGTGGCGATGCCTTCCAGAACCGCAAGGCCCGGTGCATTGATGCCGTCGTCGTTGGTAACCAGAATGCGCATGAAATTGCCCCTTTGCGCCTTGATAGGCGAGGCGCGTCAGGCGGGCAAGCGAGGGGATGCTTATTTCTGGAGTATTGCGAGCAGACGTGCTGCTTCTGCATGGATGTCAGTCAATGTCGCACGATCTTCACCCGGGAAGAACCGCGCACGCGTGGCTGTGGCCATCGGTTCCGGCGTGAGGATATCTACGCGTGGCCCGATGCGTGCTGTTTCGGCCTGCCAGCTGCGCGCAATCGCAATCTGCGCGCCTTTGGTTGCGCCGTAGCTGCCGTAGAACTTCTGGCCAACAACAGGGTCTTCAAAGAATACGGCGCGGCCTGCCTCACCCAAAAGAGGGGCGACATAGTTGATCAGTGTGGCTGTCGCGGTGATGTTCGCGGTGATGGACTTTTCGAGGTCTTTTCCATCGATGTGGTCGCTGGGCGTTAGCGGAGCGGCATGGACTGCCGTATGCAACCATAGATCCAGTGCGCCCCAACGGTCATGGATGCCACGGCAGAGCGTTTGCATGGCTTCAGGCGTGGTAATGTCCATCGGAGCCAGCGTGGCGCTGCCGCCTTTGGCTTTGATCCGGTCATCAAGCTCTTCAAGCGCGCCAACGGTGCGGCCTACAGCGATGATGTGGTGGGTAGGGGCCAGCGCCTCGGCCATGGCGGCGCCAAGTCCGCGCGAGGCGCCTGTGATCAATGCAGTTTTCTGTGTCATGGAAAGGGATATGCGCGGGAGAGTGGGCGGCGTCAAGGGGGCTAGGCTGAGTGGTTTTATCCGCGCGGCATCCGCATGACTTGCTGGGCGCCGTTACGCGATAGAACCAATTGATCTGCGCCAATAGCCTTAATGATCCCACCCCGAATGGTATCGCCAACGGTCACCGTTTGTGTGTTGCCTTGGGGCATGCGGATCAGCGCGCGGGGCGCACCTTGAGTGCCGAAAATGCCGATCAGTGCGATACGGTCCAGCTGCACCGCTTGCGTGGCGAGCTGTTCAACCTTTTGCGGTGTCGGTGTGCCGGCGTCTTGTGTGGACATGATTGCTCCTTGCTGCTGATTTGCGGGGAGCTATCCAGTCTTGCTGCCGGAATGAAGGGGCGTTCTAGGCTCTAGGCAGAGCTTTGCCACAGCGTCGGCGGATAGAGGCCGTTAACGTTTGCGATGGTAGGAAAAGGTCAGGCGCGCAAGGTGGTCGATAGCTTGCAGGGGGAGGGGGCGTTCAAGAGAAAGCCGGAGCGCGCGGTTGTTTTCGTATTGAAATTCAGCGGGATATATTTCCTGCATGGTCGCACTGAGAGACGTTTTACAGTCCACAAAAAGCGCAAGGGTCTGCGGCGCATTGTCCTGCCACATGAGCCGAAGTGTGCTGCCCTTACGCGGGCGAACTGGCCGCCATGCGGGTTGTCCCCACTTGAGGCTCTCGGTCAGTGGCCGTGCATCCGCTCCGTGGGCAGCATTGAGAATCACTGCGCGGATTTCGTCAAACGCCACGCGGGCAGGCGCAGGCCAAAGCGATAGGGTGATGTCAAAAGGATTGGTCATGGTTTGAGTTTAGCACAAGCTTGCTGACAATTAATGTCAGCAAGCTTGGCGAGATCTGATGCAATCAGAAATTCGGTCAGCCCCTTGTGGGAACGTCTGGAGATTATTCAGCAGCGGACTTCATTACAAACCCGCTTTCTACTTTGTCGGAAGGTATCACGGGATACTCACCCGAGAAGCAGGCATCACAGTACTGCGGGCAGGACTTATTGCGCCCCTCCGCTTCGCCTACCGCACGGTAAAGACCGTCCAGCGAGATGAATTTCAGGCTATCTACGCCCAGATGCACGCGCATTTCTTCTTCTGACATCGTGGCCGCCAGAAGTTTGTCGCGGTCCGGCGTATCCACACCGTAAAAGCACGGCCATGCGGTCGGAGGGGATGCAATGCGGAAGTGGACCTCGGCAGCGCCGGCGTCAAGAATCATTTCCTTGATCTTACGACTGGTCGTGCCGCGCACTACGGAATCGTCGACCAGAATGATCCGCTTTCCCTTAACCAACGCGCGATTCACGTTCAGCTTTAGGCGCACACCCATGTTGCGGATGCTCTCTGTCGGCTCAATGAACGTCCGGCCCATATATTGGTTGCGGATGATGCCCATCGCGTAGGGGATACCGCTTTCCAGGCTGTAGCCGATGGCAGCAGGAGTACCGCTGTCGGGGACAGGGCAAACCATGTCAGCATCCACAGGGGCTTCTTTCGCTAATTCGCGGCCAATCGCCTCGCGGGTCTCATAGACAGAGCGACCGCCAAGGATGCTGTCTGGGCGCGAGAAATAGACATGCTCGAAAATGCAAAACTTGGACGGTTGGCGGCGGAAGGGGAAGTGGCTTTGCACGCCGTCCTCGGTGATGACAACCATCTCACCTGGTTCGATTTCGCGGACAAAATCGGCACCAACGATGTCTAGCGCGCAGGTTTCGGAACTGAGCGCGTAGCCGTCGCCGAGTTTGCCAAGCACGAGCGGACGCACGCCCAGCGGATCACGCACACCGATCAATTTGCTGCGGGTCATGGCCACGATTGAGAACGCACCTTCAACGCGGCGCAGCGCATCTTCCATCCGCTCGGGGATGTTGCGCTGCAAGGAGCGGGCCATCAGGTGAATGATACATTCGCTGTCGCTAGACGACTGGAAGATCGAGCCGCGCTCGATCAGCTCACGGCGGAGCGCATTGGCGTTGGTGATGTTGCCGTTATGCGCAATCGCTGCGCCACCCATGGCGAATTCGCCAAAGAATGGCTGCACGTCGCGGATGGCTGTCTGGCCTTTGGTGCCGGAAGTGGAATAGCGCACATGCCCGATACCAATCGGGCCGGGCAGGGTTTCCATGACCTTTTGGCTGGTAAAGTTGTCGCGGACGTAACCAAAGCGGCGGGCCGATTGAAATCCGACCTCTGCGTCGTGGGTGACGATGCCGCCTGCTTCCTGACCGCGGTGTTGCAAAGCATGCAAGCCGAGGGCAACAAAGTTGGCTGCGTCCGTCACGCCGACAACACCGAAGATTCCGCATTCTTCCTTTAGTTTATCATCATCACCTGCGTCGGTCAGGTAAGATGTATCGAAGGGATGGGCGGGGGGCATTTTCTTGGTCGGGGTATGGGACAAGGGAGCGCTCCTGAGGCCGTCAAGGGATAGAGGGGTAGTACGAAACTCTGCGCGCAGAGTCACGCCGCGATTAAGAGGTTTGTTTCGTCACGTCCAACCATCCGGCTGGATTCCGCAGGGGCTCTCGCCAAGGCCTATTTTTAGGCCTTGGCGAGAGCAATTCCCTTGAATATCCCAAGCGCCGATCACTCGGCCGAGCAGCTTGATACCAGTTGTTCATATTTGCCCGTGATCCAGCCCAGTGCCTGATCCGGATCGGAATTCTGGATGTCATCGGTGAAGCGTCCGAACACGACCGAAGAGCGGCTCTCGTCAACAATTGTGAACTGCTGGCCCGTGATAACAGTAGAATAGACAAAGAAGCCGATCGCAACCAGCAGAACACCGCGCGCCACGCCAAAGATAAACCCGAGGGCTTGGTCAAACCCGCCCAAGATTGAGCGCTGCACAAGCGATGAAAACAGCGGCGTAAAGAGCGACACAACCACAAGGGTGATGGCCAGTACCAGCGTGAACGCACCGATGATCGACAGCTCACAGCTGTCGGCAAGGAACTCACCGATCACTGGAATTTCACGTACCAATGGCTCGACCTGCGGTGCAAACAGATAAGCAAGCACTGCTGCTACGATCCAGCCTACAATCGCCATCAGCTCACGCACAAAGCCGCGGCCGTAAGCGAGCAGCGCCGACATCACAATGACCAGCGCCACAACGCCGTCAATGATGGTAAAACCTTCCATGCTCGTCTTGCCTTTCCTCAGGGCGCTTTAACCAGCGCCGAATATTTCACCCACAAACGCCGTCAGATCCGCCATGGGCCGAAGCGTAATACCGTCTACGCCTACAGCCTTGCCGCCTTTGGGTGCGATTGCGGAGGTAAAACCAAGTTTTTGCGCTTCTTTCAACCTGTTTTCGGTCTGCGTCGCAGGACGCAGCGCGCCCGAGAGGCTAAGCTCCCCAAAAACCACAGTTTCTGCAGGCAGTGCCGCATCCTCGCGTGCGCTCAAAAGCGCGCAAGCTACAGCTAGATCGGCGGCTGGTTCAGTGATTTTCATCCCGCCAGCCACGTTTAGGTAGACATCAAGCCCTGCAAAAGGAATCCCGCAGCGTGCTTCAAGCACCGCCAAAATCATTGCCAGACGTCCACCGTCCCAGCCGACAACCGTGCGGCGTGCCTGCGAATGGGGGGAAGGAGCCACAAGGGCCTGAATCTCGACCAGCACGGGGCGCGTGCCCTCGATGCCGGCGAAAACAACCGAGCCGGCTGATGGTGCTCCGCGTTCGGACAGGAACAGGGCAGAGGGGTTTGTCACCTCGGCCAACCCGCGGCCTGTCATCTCAAACACGCCGATTTCGTCGGCGGGGCCAAAGCGGTTCTTGACCGAGCGTAGGATGCGGAAGGGGTGGCCGCGCTCACCTTCGAAATAAAGGACGGTGTCTACCATGTGTTCAACCACGCGAGGGCCAGCGATCTGGCCTTCCTTGGTCACGTGGCCGACCAGCACGACTGAAGTGCCGGTGCGTTTGGCAAAGGACGTCAACTCGTGGCTGGCAGCACGTACTTGGGAGACCGACCCCGGCGCGCTTTCCACGTTATCGGCCCACATTGTCTGGATGGAATCGATGATCGCCAGTTCTGGGCGCTCTTTGTCCAGCGTGGTGAGGATGTTGCGTAGATTGGTTTCAGCGCCAAGCCGCACGCTGGCGTCGGACAGGCCTAGACGCAGCGCGCGCATGCGCACCTGTGCCGAGGCTTCCTCCCCCGAGATATAGACAACCTTGAGCCCTTGATTGGCAAAGGCGGCAGCGGCTTGCAATAATAGAGTGGATTTCCCGATACCGGGATCACCGCCAACCAGAATGGCCGAAGCTGCCACCAGCCCGCCGCCCAGCACGCGGTCCAGTTCGCCCAGACCGCTGAGCGTCCGAGGAGGGGGGGCTTCTTCGGTCGCCAGATCCATCAGTTGCATCGAGCTGCCACGCCGCGCGCCTAGTGATTTGGACGGGGGGCCTGCGCTGATACCTTTGTCTTCTTGGATAGAGTTCCATTCGCCGCAGTTATCGCAGCGGCCGGACCACTTAGGATAGGTCGCGGCGCACTTTGTGCAGGAGAAGGTCGTGATTGCTTTTGCCATGGCGTGTTAGTGCCTTGGGCGGCAGTCGGGATCAATGGGAAAAGGGTGTGCGCAGTGCGAATACGACGGGTCTGTCACGGCCTGTCTGCGTGTCGTGACAAAGGTCAGGCCAGCGCTTATTCCGCCGCTTTAGGCAGTTCGTAAACGCTATTGTCCAAAGCGGTGCTATCAAGCGGCGCCTCGTCATCCGGTTCCACAGCCGCAATCTGCAGGGTTGTTTCACGACCCAGTTGCGGCAGGATTTCGTTCATTTCTTCGGACAGACGTGCCAGCTGTGCGGCGGCAACGCTTTCCTCCATTTCGACCTCATGCAGCCAGTGCTTCATCTCAGTCGAAATCGATTTCGCTTGATCCAGACGGCTGTTGAACAGGCTGATCTCTTCCTGACGCTGCTTGAGGAACTCACGTGCGCGGCCGATCTTTTCGTCCGAGTAGACCTCAGCCAGCTCGCGGCTGATGTGGCTCATTTGAGCGGCGGCTTCCAGCAGGGCAGGCTCAAGCGTGCTCAGATCAGGGTGATCGCGCAGATAGGCCAGACGCTCGCGTACCGCATCGAATTCTGAACTGAGCTTGAACGTGCGGCCACGGTCAGCGGCGTGCACTGCGCCATAAGCGCGCGCAACATCATCCATGGACACGCTGAAGTTGCGGTGCGAATTCTCAAGTTGCATGATGCGCGCATTGGCTGGCAAGAAAAAGCAAATGCAAGCCGCCAGAACCGTTGCTGCGATCTGAAAATACATGCCTGCGTTTTCAACTGTCGCTCCGGCGTAGCTCAATGGCACGTCGATCCATGCCCAGAACCCCAAGGCCGCCATGATGGTCGCAGTGGTCAACGCTGCCGCGCAGGCAGCGAAAAACAACAGCGCCAAACGCTGCATCAAGTACTGAATGAAAAAGCCGATGGCTTTCAGGTTTTGCATGACCGGTCCTTAAGGCGGAGAATAAGCAAGAAATCGCTTAAACGCGCGCCTATAATGGGTAATCCCCCCACGCAGCCTTGCAAAGGGAAATTTAACCATGAACGCGTTAGAACCCGCGCTATTGTCCCCGTAAAGACACTTAATCCGGCTTTGGAGATGATAATTGTTGTGTTTTCAAGCTTATGAGCAGGGAAGCTATGATGCAGAAGGTAAAAAGATACAGGCCCCATGCCACTTCGATCCGGCCGATACCGATTCCTTTTGACAAGGTGATATACAGTGCAATCAAAAAAATATCTGTCATCGCCAGCTTGCCCATAATTTCGAGCACTTTTTCGACGCGCGGGCTGAGCAAGTCAAAGTGGATCAGCGCAAGGCCGATTGTTTTGAGGTAGGGGGCAAAGAGCGCGAAGATGGTCACGATAAGGGCCAGAAAAATGTCCGATGCCCAAAGCGATTGAATGCCGGTCATCACCGAAATCTCGCTGAGCCCAAAAAGCGGCAACAGACCTGCGCGCATCAGAGGGGCGAACCACGCGATTGGGTAAAGTACCAGCAGCGCGAGATTGGCAATGCGCAGCAGCTTCATGTGCGCCAGACGCGATTGTACCGCCCACCAAGGCTGGTGAGGATTTCATAGCCGATGGTGCCTGCAAAATCCGCCACGGTATCCACTGACTGGTGCAATCCAAGCAACTGAAGGCTTTTGGGGGCGTTAGGCAGATCAGTGACATCGACAGTGATCAAGTCCATCGAAACACGGCCGATGACAGGCACTGCAATATCGCCAGCATGCATTTTTGCCTGCGCTCCCATTGCGCGGATCAGTCCGTCCGCGTAACCGGCCGAGATCGTGGCAACCTGTGATGGGCGCTTGGCCGTCCAACCGTTTGCGTAGCCGACAGTCTCTCCAACCGCAACATGGCGCACTTGCACAACCGGAATATCCAACGTCACTACGGGAGCCGCGTCAATAAACGGCAAGCCGCCGTAAAGACCCACACCGGGTCGCACCAGATCGTAGTGGTAATCCGGCCCCAACAGGATGCCGCCCGTCGCTGAAAGCGAGCGCGGCACGTCAATCCCGTTGGTCATGTCTTCGAACACCGCGCGCTGTGCTTCGTTCATCGCGTGGTCAGGTTCATCCGCGCAAGCAAGGTGGGACATGATTAGGGTAGGATTTTGCGCCAGTGCGATGTCCCGCAGGGCAGACCACTCCGCCGGCTCCATGCCCAGCCGGTTCATCCCGCTATCAAGTTGTAACCCGAACGGATGGCCGGGCAGCGCTTCGACGTGGCGCAGCATTTGGTCCAGTGAATTGATCATTGGGGTGAGGTTGGCGCCCCTAATCACGTCGGCGTCGCCCTCCATATGCCCCGAAAAAACAGAGATGGAAGGGCCGGACCCAAGGGCGCGGCGCAAGGCGACACCTTCTTCGGCTACGGCGACAAAAAACTGGCGTTCGCCTTGCGCCGCCAAATGCCGCGCCACGCGTTCCGCGCCCAGCCCGTAAGCGTCTGCTTTGACGACGGCGCCGGTTTCGGTCTGCGCGATCTGTCTGAGGGCGCGCCAGTTAGATGCAATCGCATCAAGATTAATGGTCAGTGTTGCAGTGCTCATGCGGCAGGTTTTGACAGTCTTGCCGTCCGCGTCAAGGCCATGCGCAGCGCTGCGTTACGGAATCTGCCAATAGCCGCGATTTCTTTCCCATTTCTTCTCACCGACGAGGCAGTCATAGGGTGCTTGGTATTGCACCTTAATCACTTCTTCTGCTGGAGGGGCGGTCGGGGGAAGGGCTGCGATTTCCAGAACCATCTTGCGTTTGACGGCGGCGGGAAAGTCATCCCAACCAAACACGGGCAGCACAAAAGAGCCGGCCCCGCCGATAACACAGCGGGAATAATAGACATCCAGATCGGGGATGCCCCAAAGCGCGCTCATCGTATCGCGGGTCATGATCGGCAGGCCATTGATCGTGATGCGCCGTGAGAGGGCCTCATCGCGGGCCGCTTGTACAGGCGGACCCATGTTATTGGGGCCGTCGCCAGAAATGTCGATGACGCGCCGCAACCCCTCAAATCCGTTCGTCTCAAAGCTGTCAGCGGCATAGTAGAGCGCCGAGGAAATGGAGGTGTGCCGCAGGCTGTCATCATAATAGGCATCAATCAGGGCGACGACCTGTTGCGCCTCTTCGGGCGTTGATATTTCTGTCCAAGGGACAATCACACGATGGCTGTCGACACCTGCCCACTCAACATAAGTAAGCGCGATCCGGCCCAGCAGTCCGTTCTTGATGGCTTCCATCACTTCGGCAGAATCAAGCGCTTCGGCATAGCCGCGCCTTTGCAGCTCAAGCTCGGCGGGTGACATGGAGCGCGAGACATCAACAGCAAGTACCAGTTCTACATCCACTTCGCGCGCCCAAAGCTGAGGCGGTAGAAGGGCAACGATCAAGAATATCAGCAGGCTTCGCATTGCCTTAGTTTGATGAGTGGCTGCGCGTCTGTCCAATCACGAAGTAGGCTGTGAGGTGTTTCACTCTGCAAAAGGACGTTACGTAAGATGAACTAAAACTTCCGAGGTAATTCATCCTCTTTAAGGTGATTGCAACGAGGAGGAGACTAAAATGAATGCTGTAGTGAAAATGCTCTTACCGGCGGCTTTGATGGCTGCTGCGGGGGGCGCGATTGCGAACCCGATTGACACACAGCTGCCAAGTGCGCCTGCGCTGTCAGCCTATGGAGAGCTGCCTGTCGGGGTGCGCCAGTTGGATATGGTCAACCCGAACCAGATCGACATTCTGGCTGTTGACCCCGCCGCTGATATGCCTGCAGAAATGCCGCGCTATGACCGCCCATTGACGGTTGAGATGTGGTATCCGGCGGCAGAAGGGGCCACTGGCTCCACCGAGTTGAAGGCCTATCTGCGTGACGGCACAACCGAGGTGAAGCTCACGGGGCGTGCCATGCGCGATGCTGCTCCTGCAGCGGCCGATACGCCCTATCCGCTGGTCCTGATCAGCCACGGCTATCCCGGTAACCGCTTCTTGCTGTCTCATCTGGCCGAGAATTTGGCCTCGAAAGGCTATGTTGTGGCATCGATCGACCACACGGACAGCACGTACCGGACGCAGGCTGCGTTTGGCTCAACGCTGGTGAACCGGTCGCTTGACCAGCTATTTGTACTTGAAGAAATGGTAGGCAAGGCCGCTGAAGGCGGCGAGTTTGCCGGTCTTTATGACGCTGATAATACTGGCCTAATCGGTTATTCCATGGGCGGTTATGGCGCGATCATCACGGCTGGGGGTGGTGTGACCGAAGCGTCGGTCGGCTATAGCTGGGGCGGTCCACACGGAACGCTGGGCATTCATCAGGCCGGTTCTGACACGCACAACGCGCTGCCCGATCCGCGCATCAAAACCGCCGTGGCCTTTGGCCCATGGGGCATGAATACGGGTTTTTGGGATGCAGCGGGCCTTGCAGGTGTGAATATCCCGATGCTGTTCATAGCAGGCTCCCAGGATGATGTATCGCTTTACGAAAAAGGTGTGCGGGCGATTTGGGAGAACGTAAGCAGTGTGGAAACCGCGCTGCTGACCTACACCAACGGTGGCCACAACTCGGGCGCGCCGATGCCTGCGCCGACCGAGAGCTTCTATTTCAACGAAGACAAGGGCTTTGACATCTCCGAGCACTATACCGATCCGGTCTGGAACACCGCGCGCATGAACAACATCGCGCAGCATTTCGTGACCGCGTGGCTAGACGAGCGTCTGAAAGGCGACGAGGCGGCTGGTGACTACCTTGAGTTGGTCGAGAACTCGAACGATGGGGTCTGGTCCATGAACGAGGACGGCACCCCAAAAGCTGACCACAATTATTGGAACGGCTTCGCCAAAGGCACTGCCAAAGGCTTGGTCTACGAGACAAAAGCGCCTCAATAAGATTGAAAAGAGCACTAGAATGGAAGGGGGGCCGTGCAGATTGCGCGGCCCCTTTTTTCTTGCTCAGATCGTATTGTCGCGGCTCTCTTGTCTGCGTGGAAAGTGACTTGTGCGGGCGATGTCAACGCGCATAACAATCATTGAAAGCCCTTTCACGGCAAAGTTGTGTACACGTGAGGGCTGTTTCGCAAGATTTTGAACTGCAACCAGAATTACCTAGTCAGGAAATTTTGTTCACAGAGTTGTCCACCGACCTTAATATTCTGGCTCTTTTTCTTCTTGTTGCCACGGTTTGACGAGGTTGCCAAAGCGCGTGAAGCGACCTTCAAAGCTTAGCTCGACCGTTCCGATGGGACCGTGACGCTGCTTACCGATAACCACTTCGGCACGTGCGTGCAGGCGCTCCATCTCTTCTTGCCAGATCGCCATTTTGTCCAGCTCGTGATCGCCGGGCTTCTCACGCTCTTTGTAGTATTCTTCGCGGAACACGAACATAACCACGTCCGCATCCTGTTCGATCGAGCCGGATTCACGAAGGTCAGAGAGCTGTGGGCGTTTGTCTTCGCGGTTTTCCACCTGACGGGAAAGCTGTGACAGGGCGATCACCGGAATATCGAGTTCTTTGGCGATGGCCTTCAGGCCCATGGTGATCTCGGAAATTTCGTTTACGCGGTTCTCGCTCTTGCCGGTGCCGCGCACCAGCTGGAGGTAGTCGATGATGAGCACGTCAAGGCCATGCGTCCGTTTCAGGCGGCGTGCACGGGCTGCCAACTGAGAGATAGGCAGGGCAGGCGTGTCGTCGATATAAAGCGGGCAAGCCTCAAGCGACTTGGCTGCATCCACGAAACGGCGGAATTCAGGTTCTGTCATGTCGCCCGAGCGGATCTGTTGGGAAGGGATCTCGGAGGCTTCGGAAAGGATACGCGCGGCAAGCTGCTCGGCGCTCATCTCCAAGCTGTAGAAGCCAACAACGCCGCCATCAATTGCACCTTCGCTGCCATCGGGCAGCGTGCCGCGCTTATAGGCTTTAGCGACGTTGAACGCGATGTTGGTGGCCAGAGAGGTTTTGCCCATCGAGGGACGACCAGCAAGGATCAGAAGGTCAGAGCGATGCAAACCGCCCAGTTTCTTGTCCATGTCGATCAGGCCAGTTGAGACGCCGGACAACCCCCCGTCGCGTTGGTAGGCGGCGTTCGCCACGTTAACCGCGTCTGTTACCGCCTTGAGAAAACTTTGAAATCCGCTTTCGACCTGACCTTGTTCGGCCAGTTTGTAGAGCTGCTGTTCAGCCTCGACAATTTGCTCGCGCGGTTCGTTCGCGACATTGACGGTTGCGGCTTTGGCGGCGATGTCGCGGCCAAGGGCAATCAGATCGCGGCGCACGGCCAGATCATAGATCATCTGCGCATAGTCACGCACCGCAAAGGCGGAGATCGCTGCACCGGCCAGACGGGCCAGATAAGCCGGACCGCCGAGTTCCTTGAGACCCTCGTCGTCTTCCATGAACGCCTTGAGCGTCACAGGGCTGGCGAGGTTGTTTTTGGCGATACGCGCGGCGGCAATCTCGAAGATGCGCGCGTGCACGGGGTCATAGAAATGCCGCGGCCCGATAACGGACGCCACGCGGTCATAAACGTCATTGTTTGTCAGGATCGCACCCAGAAGCTGTTGTTCGGCTTCGATGGAGTGCGGCATGGTCTCGGCCGCCTGCACGGCGACGCCGGTCGTGTTCAGTGACGAAATCTCGTTCATGTTCTACCCCGATTTACCCCGTTTCTTTCCATAACGAAGGGGATGCGGGCGCGCAAACTGTATGTTTTCTGTGGATAACTTGTGGAGGAAATGCGCGCACCACATCTTGCGATGAATGGTGCGCACTCGTCAACCTGTGGTTTTAGCCTTTGCGGGCTTCCTGCCATTCACGGGGAGACTTTAGAAATTTTTCCACCTCTGCGAGCGTGGCGTCAGGGAAGGCCTGCTGTGCCTTGGCTTCGGTCAGAACGTCCCACCATGTGCACAGGTGATGCAGTTCAACACCGTGATCTCCCAGTGTCTTTTTGGTCTCCGGGAAGATGTCGTAATAGAAGATAACGGCTGTATGGCCGCAGGTGGCGCCGGTTTCACGAATCGCATCCACGAAGCTGAGCTTGGATCCGCCGTCGGTGGTCAAATCTTCGATGAGCAGCACGCGTTGACCTTCACTCATGTCGCCTTCGATGCGCGCGTTGCGGCCATAACCTTTAGGCTTTTTACGCACGTAGGTCATGGGCAGGGCCATCCGTTCGGCCACGAGTGCAGCGAAGGGGATGCCTGCAGTTTCGCCACCGGCGATGTTGTCAAATGCTTCAAAGCCCACGTTGCGCATCACGGTGATGGTCAGGAAATCCATCAAGGTAGTGCGGATGCGCGGATATGAGATCAGCTTGCGGCAATCGATGTAGCTGGGTGAGGGCAAGCCGGACGCCAATGTGTAGGGCGTTTCGGTGTTAAAGTTCACCGCCCCGATCTCTAGCAGCATACGTGCGGTGAGGCGGGCGATCTCGGAAGGATCGGGATATGTGGTGGGGATCATGAATATGGGTCCTTCGGAGCAGGCGTCGGAGTGGGATTATTCGGTTCTTTAAGGTCAGGCAGTCCAGTGAAGGGTCATCTGCGGGTCAAAGACGGTCACGGGACCTTCGGGCGTGTCGATGTTCGGCGGAAATTGTGCCTCTTCGCGCACCAGCGTCACGGTATCTTCGTTCGCAGGCAGGCCATAGAAGGCTGGGCCGTTCAGGGAAGTGAAGGCTTCAAGCTTGTCCAGCGCGCCTTCCTGCTCGAACACTTCGGCAAGGATCGACATGGTGTTGGGGGCGGTAAAGCAGCCCGCACAGCCGCAAGGCAGCAGTTTGTTTTCATCGGTGTGGGGTGCGGAATCAGTCCCGATGAAAAACCTTGCATCGCCGGATGTTGCGGCTGCACGCAGAGCTAGGCGGTGCTCTTCGCGTTTGGCCACAGGCAGGCAGTAGTAATGGGGTTTGATGCCGCCAGCGAGGATGTGGTTGCGGTTGATCACCAGATGGTGCGTGGTAATTGTCGCGCCGAGGTTCTTGTCGTTGGCACGCACGTAATCGACTGCGTTTGATGTGGTGATATGCTCCATGATCACGCGCAGTTCTGGATGGGCGCGGCGGATCGGGTCGAGGACACGATCGATGAACACGGCTTCGCGGTCAAAGATATCAACAGAGGCGTCAGTAACCTCGCCGTGGGTGCAAAGGGGCAGGCCAATCCCGGCCATTTTTTCTAGCACTGAAGCGACCTTGGCAAAGTCGCTCACACCTGAGGCCGAATTCGTTGTGGCACCGGCAGGATATAGTTTGACCGCAGTGATCAGCCCTTCGGCGTAAGCGGCAGCGACGTCGGCAGGATCGGTGTCTTCGGTAAGATACAGCGTCATCAGGGGCGTGAAATCGTCGCCCTTAGGTATCGCGGCGACGATGCGATCGCGGTAGGCGCGGGCATCGGCGGCAGTCACCACCGGTGGCACCAGATTAGGCATGATGATCGCGCGGGCGAAGTTGCGGGACGTATGTGGCAGCACGGCGCGTAGCATATCGCCATCGCGCAGGTGCAGGTGCCAATCATCGGGACGACGGATCGTGAGCTTTTGTATCATGGCCCGCGTGCTAGCACGGGGCGGAAGCCCACGCTATAGGCTTTCGGCAAAAACTGGCCTGAGGTCGGGGCAATCAGGTGTCAGAAGAAGGTTCATCGTCACTGTGGGAATCGGATTGCGTCGCGTCTGTTTGTGCAGCCGTCAAACGGCGGGCAAAGCGGGGGGCATTCATACGCGAGGTGACATTCCGCGCGAGCGCCAGCGCGAACGTTTCGCGTCCGTCCGCGTCCAGAGCGGCCAGCAGGTTGCGCAGATAGGGCGGATGGGTCCTGCGGGCGCGCATCATGCGGGCAAAGCCTAGATCGTCCAGAGTTTCCTCGGAGATGGCTAACAAGAGGGGCCCCAATTGTTCCATTTCCAGCAGGTCGGTCTGGATCGCATCACCCATGTGAGGCAATCGCAGCTTGTGGGTATTGGGGCGGGTGAACAAAGCGGCATGCATCGCGTCGAGCTGTTGGCGCGGATCATAGGCGACATAAGCCGCCGTCGCCCCGTCAAGCATATCGGGCGCATAGCCGTAGCGGGAAGTGAAGTCTTCGCGCCGCATCGGCTTGAACCGGTCATCCCATTCGGTCATGCGCGGATCAAGTGTGGCCTGTGGCTGGACAGCCAGCACGCGCGCGCCGGGGGCCGCAACAGAAAACGCAGCAGCCGCATAACCGCACGGGCCTGCGCCATAAAAAATCACCTGTTCGAACTCATCAAAGAAACCGTCGTCAATCAGCCGGTCAAAGAAGCCGTAAACAGTGCGGTCACGAAACCACGTGTCACCATTCGACGCGATGCACAGGCTGGACCAGCCATTTTGCTGCATCATTTCCCAGCCAAGCGGTTGGGCCAGTGATGACAACGCCGGAATGCCCTGAAGGGTTTCGAAGGTGACCAGCAAGATTGGCGATCTTTCGATAAAGGCGGCATAGTGGCGCTTGCCCAATTGCTCAAAATAGCCATCTTCGTCACACAGCTCTTCAATTGCTGCCAGCCAGTCGGATTTCTTCATTCCAGCAAGCGACGTCTGGAAGTTCAGGCTCTCATCGGCCATGTGCGCGTCCTCAATCTGTCCCGTGTGGCGTGTGGTGCACACAGGTTCAGGATGCAGTATATCTAGGCAATAGGGCCAAATTGCGGAAAATGCGCGTCACATTGGGGCGGGTTTAAGACCTACTTGCGTGCAAGATTGGCGTAGTGGACCATGAATTTCGCGGCCTTCAACGGTACTGGCTGGGAGGGCGCGGCCATCATCAGGCGACCAAATAGCGCGCGAAATGGCTCTTGCTGCAACAAGGCTTCAAAACGGGCACTGCGCCACTCGACAGCAGCGGTATGAAGTTTGGACAGCACAGGATCTGCTTTGAGGGCTGCCAGTTCGGCCGCGCGTGGGTCGGCAAGGCTCTGGATCGTGGTGTCCTCATCCGTGTTGAAATTTCGCTCCACCCAGTAATCGAGCCCCAACAGGTTGTCGCTGTGAACTGCGCGACCACGATCCGCCTTGAGAACAAAGCTTTCCATGGCACCAAGTGGATAATGGTTGAGCTGGACCAGACCATAATTGTCTTGTCCGAAGTTGGAAAAAATACGTTTGTTTACAAAAGAATCTGGTAGGGGGGCGCCGTTACCATCAAACCAGCGCGCTTGCGCCAACTTGGTGTCGTCGGGATTGCGGGGGCGGTGCACGCCAGGTTTTTTGTAAGTACCGTCATTGCGGTAGAGGGTTTTAAACATGGCCGCGCGCCATGGCCAGTACATCACAGCGGGGGCAGCTTGGGTAAAGGTATCCAGCACCGGTTCATCAGCATAGCGGACTTGAGCATTCGCGCCGAACAGGCGCCATGTCAGAGTGATCGCCGTCGCATCGGGGATAGCGTCATGCAAGGCGGCCAGCGTGTGATTGCCGCAGTGGATGTTGACGAATTCATCTACATCCAGTGGCAAAATCCAGTCTGCCTGCTGAACCACAGGGTGTTTGGCCGCCTTTTTCAGCGCGGTGAATTGAATGCCCCCCTTGTCGTAGGGGCCGGTATTTCGGAGGTGAATGAGGTGGCCCAGCTCTTCGAGGCGATCCAGCATGGCGTCGGTGCCGTCCTGACAGTCGTTTGAAAACACCAGAAAATGTTCGAACCCGACGGCACGCTGATGGGCGAGCCATTCGAGCAAAAACGCGGCCTCGTTTCGCACGCAGAGGATGGCAAGATGCGTCATCCTACCAAGCACGCCGGAAGCAGACGACCTTATGGGTCGAGCCGCGCGGGTAATAGGCAAGGCCGGTGTCCAACATCGTGCGGAACACGGCATTCACGCCTTCGGGGCCGATGTGTTGGGGATGCAGCTTGATCATGGCGCCGCGCAGGCCAGTGAGATCCAGATGCGGCAACAGGGTGGCTTCTGCGCCCTCAATATCGGCGATCAGGATGTTGGGTTGGATTTCCTTGAATACGTGGGACGCATTAAGCACGTCGACCTTCACCGTTTGCGTGTTCGCCTCAGTGTCGCTCTCTAGCGAGGTCATTGAGGATGCAGGAAAATAATCCCGCACATAGAATTTTGTGCTGCTGTTGCGCTTGCCTAGCTGTCCGTGGGTGACATGGGCGTTGGGCAGCCCGTTGGCAGCATGGACGGATTCAATATAGGGGATCAGGGACGGATTGGCCTCAAAGGCGAAGACGTTTTTGATGTTGCATCGGGTCGCCACCAGCGTGGACATAAAGCCGATACCTGCGCCTAACTCAACCACCGTGTCTTCGTCGCGCACAAGGCGCAGAGCGCATTGCGCCTCTCGTGCTTCATAGCGGTTTTCACGCAGAGCTGCGGCCAACTTTTCCGCGATGAAATGCCCGTCGTTAGGGAATTTCATGCCTCTGGACATGACATAGGGATCACGGGTGGCTTGATCTTCCATCGTCTAGCTCTCCATATCCAATGCAAGCGCGAAGGCCACGCGCTCTGTCTCGGTTAACTTTACGGCAAGCGCTTCTTTGTAGAGATCAGCAAATTCGGGGTTCTGGTGCAGCTCTACGGCCTTGGCGCGGTGCCAGTCTAGACCCTTTTCGTGCCAACCGCGCAGGATATCGTCTTGCATCAGCCGGTCATACTCTTGCTTGAGGCGGGGGGTGTTACGCTTGATCGTGATGTCGCGGTAGTCCGACCAATCCATGCGGATCCAGTAGTTGATCCCGATAGAACGGTCCACGTGCAAGGCCCGACCGCGCTGCCGCTTGATCAAGAAGCTTTCGGCTGAGCGCAGGGCGTAGTGGTTAAGCTGCAGCAGGTCATACCCGATAGATTTTTTGGAGGATCGCCAGCCGTTCTTGACCACTTCGCGCGTCATATCCTTGCCCGAGCCGTTGACCCATTTCACCTTGTTCTCAAAGGCTTCATCCAGTTTGTTTGGACGATGGCACGAGATTTTCTCGTAGGCGCCGATGTTTTTGAACATCGTTTTGAAACCCCAGACAGTGTGCGGCTTGGGGCAGTATTTTGGTGCGCAGGTGTCGAATTGGTCAATGACAAAGTCATCGTTGAGCTTGGTAATGCCGTTGTGACCGAACATGCGCCAGGTCATGGCAACATTGGTAGCGTCTGGCACAGCGGCGATGAAGTCCTGCAAGGTGCCATTGCCGCAGCGCACGTTCATGAATTCGTCCACGTCGATGTGGACGATCCATTCGGCATTCTTGATCACAGGTTCTTCGAGCGAGCAGTTCAGCGCGTATTGTTGGGGTGAGTTGCCCTCCCAGCCATCGTTGTTGCGATGCTGGAGTACGCCCATCTCTTGCAGCCGGTCAAGAATTTCAGAGGTGCCGTCCTCGCAACCGTTTGTATAAATTAGGAAATTATCGACGCCCATGGCGCGGTGATAGGCGACCCATTCCACGATGTAAGGGGCTTCGTTCTTCATGCAACCAACGATGACGTTGCCGGAGTTGCCATAGGGTAGAACGCGCGGCGTGATGGGGGAGTAGGCTGCGGCCAGCTCTTCCTCGTTGACTGATCCCATCCGGTTATGCGGGGCGAATGGCGACGTGCGCAGCTCTTCAAAGTTTTGGACGGCCAGCGGGGGCATCAGTTTGCGCGCTGTTGCGCTTAGGGCGTCGGGGGCGTCTTCTTCGCTGCGTGGGGCGGCATCGGTAAGCGGTGCCTCTGGTGTGCCCGCGACAGTGCTGGCCAATCGCGCCAGATCAGCGGCACGCTTTTGCTGTTCTTCGCGGGTGGCCTTGTCGATGCGCCACATGAAACCCAGCAGATATTGTGACGGGCGGTAGCCGAATTGCGGATCAGCTTCGGTCCAGCTGCCCTTGGCGCGCGGGGCCTTGAAGGTGTCGGCACTCAGGCCAGCGTGGTCTTTGAGCAATGACTTGAGGCCGGGCGCAAAGTGTCTGGTGATCGGGTGTAGGGCGGCGAGATCAAGGGGCGCTCCATCCACCGCAACATCCTGAACAAAACTGCGCCAAAGCTGGCGCGGCAGAATCCGCTGGCGGCTTGCCAGTACTTTTAGGATAAGCGCATTGAGCTGGTGACCCCGGCTGAGTGCTGCCTCAGGCGTCGGCGCGGGCAAGGCAATAGATTCGGTCTTGCCAATGTTACCTTCAATGCCGAAGGCGCGCGTTATGTCGTCAATCACATCCTCTGATGCGAACCGGTCCTCATCATAGCTGTGTAAATGCACCTTGCCTGTCCCGAAGGCACCTTCCCAGAAGGTGACCAACGTAGGCAGGTCAAGCCAATGGTTGGGGGCTTGGGTTTCAGCAAAGACACCGGCTGCTGGATCGATTTGTGGGGCGCTGTCTAGCGCCGCCTGCCACCAGTTTTCACTACCGGCCAGATCAAGTTCCGCCTGCAAGCTTAGCCCGCGGCCTTCAAGGATCTGCGCCGCGTAAGTGCGCGCCAGCATACGGGTTGGCAAATCCACGTGCGCAACCACTTCAATATCCTCAGAGAGCGGTGCCAACATGGCCCGCAAGCGTTCCAGCTCGGAGATCGAGCGCAGACCTCTGCCAAGCTGTGAGCAAGAGACAATCAGAACGTCGGGTTTGTGCTGTTCCACCTCGCGGGCCAGATCATCCACAACCGCTTCGCGTAGGGTGGCCTGTTTCTGGGGCGTGATATAGCCACGATTGAACCGCAGCGGGTCCACATGGCCCGGATCGGTGGCGGCCATGAATAGGCGGACGTGATTTTTATTGCCGGGGCTGCGGGCGTAAAGAACGCCCTTGCGCAGCAAATGCTCGCGCTTGTCGGACAGAACGGACTGGACCCGCGCGGCACTGGCTTCTTCGAGACCGATATGGAGGTAAATGCGCATCAGCTCGCCTTATGTTCGGAATTGGCGTTCGCTTGTCCCCACCACGGCAGATCAACGCTAAGGTGGTCGGCGACGGCTTCATGCGCGCCTGTATCAGTCACATTATATTCGAGATAGGCGGGATCACCCGCGAAGATGGCGGATAAATGAGCGTAGTGACCATCAATCCACTGAATGCGCTCGCGGGTTGTTTCACCGTAACCTTCGGGCAGGCCCGGAATGTCGGAGGCGGGTAGGCGGTCTGTGCCCAGATCTGACCACGCCAGCATAGACTGTGATACGTCCCAACTGTCACGCCGCGACGCAAGAAAGCGCACTTCGGGATGATGCGTGCGGATCGCATCAATCAGGGCAAAGTCCATCTGCGGCCAAAGCGATTTACCTTTTCGCAAGCAGCTCAGCTCGGTTAGGGCCGTGAAGTCCTCGAACAACTCCGCCGGATTGCCGCTTTGGAAATATCCCTTGTACAGCAGATCGGCCACGAAGGCGTCCTTGAGCGCGGGTGTTTCGGTCTGGCGGGGGCGGATGCGGTGATCGGCCACGCGGAAACCTGCGATTTTCAGCGCCCGGGCCAACGAGGTTGTGCCGGTCTTTGGCAGGCCCAGATTGACGACTTTCAAACTGCTCACTGGGTGTCCTCTAGCAGGCCAAGGTCACGCAACATGGCTTCTTCCTGCGGCGGCAGTTTGGACGCAGCACGTAGGTGTTTTTGCATGTCTTGGTATTCTTTCTGCTCCAGCAGTGCATCGCGACGCGCTTTGTGGGCAGTCACGCAAGCCGCGTGCAGCGGGGCGATATCGCCCTGCGCCTTAAGCTTGTCGATCTGCTTGCGCAGGGCGGGCAGGTAGCGGTGGATCGAAGTATCCTCCCACGCTGGATCATTCCGTTCCCGCCAGTAGGTGTCATCGAAAGCACGGTTTTCGCGGTTTACATCGCCACGGTCGTTCTTGACCAGATAGCTGTCGAGGCTGCGCAGGGCGTAGTGGTTCAGCGTGGCAAATGTCCGCGCCCCTGCGGCTGGAAAGCGGCGGATGCGGCGCGGGTTCGCTGCCACCAAAAAACGGTGCGGCACGGTGCGGCCCGATCCGTCCGTCCAGCTGGGGCGTTTTTTCTTCTTCACCTTGGGCTGGAAGAAGGGGCGGTGCGCGCCAAAGTACTGGAGCGGGAAATCCTGCCGGACCAGTGACTTCACCTCGATCGCGGCCTCGCCGCACCAGATGTCGGGATTGTGGCTGCGGGTGAATTGTTCGATCACCGGACGGTCCTCAAAAGCATCCACATCGTCGTTAGCGAAGAATTGAAAGTTGAGGCTGATGCTCTGCGGGTCGCCGCAGGCTTCGATCAACGCGGCAAAGCTGTGATCACCCACATGGATGTTGGGGAATTCGTCTACATCTGCGACCCAGACCCAATCGGCATCCTGCACGACCTCCTGCTTCTTGGCGTCTTTAAGGGCTTCCATCTGGTAATTGCGCCCCTCGGCGGGGTTCGGCAGGTGCTGGACATGTCCCAGCTCTGCCAGCGCATCCAGAAGGGTATCTGTGCCGTCATCGCAATCATTGGAGTAAAATAGGAAATCCGTGACGCCAATGCATTCATGAAAGGCAATCCATTCCAGCAGGAAAGGCCCTTCATTCTTGACGCAGGTCACTGCTGTGATGCTCAGGTCATTCGCCATGGCCAGCTCCTTTCGGTGCTGCCGCGCCTAATTTCGGGTTCAACATGTACGCCTCGTTACCGGATCGCGGTGCCTACATGGCCCGCAACCTCATTTTTGCTCGCTCGCAGGATGCCATCTTGGGCGAATCACGTCAATCTTTGCTATGGGGCAAGGGGTGTGGCGTGACATATCTACCAAAGGTGTCTTGACCCTTGAGCAATGCAATGGCCTTGTAAGGCGATCACAGCCGGGGAGCGACAGGTGGCCGATATTTCATCCATAGATGCAGTTCAAACGATGCTGGCTGATCAAGGCTATGTCTGTAGCCGCGCGCTTGGGACTGTTGTGTTCCTCAGTCTGAAACTCGGCCGTCCCTTGTTCCTTGAGGGGGAAGCCGGCGTTGGGAAGACAGAGATCGCCAAGGCGCTTGCGGCGGCAATGGGTAAGCGCTTGATCCGTTTGCAATGCTATGAGGGGCTGGATGCGTCTTCGGCGGTTTATGAATGGAACTTCGCCGCGCAAATGGTGGCTATTCGTACCGCCGAAGCTTCTGGAACCGCTGACCGCAAAGCGCTCAACGCCGAGCTTTTTAGTGAAGAATTTCTAATCGAGCGGCCCTTGCTTCAGGCGCTGCGCCCGGATGAGAATGGCGCGCCGGTATTGCTGATCGACGAACTTGACCGCACGGACGCCCCGTTTGAGGCCTTCCTACTGGAAGCGTTGAGCGATTTTCAGGTCACCATCCCCGAGATGGGCACCATCAAAGCGCCCGAGCCGCCAATCGTGATCCTGACTTCGAACCGGACCCGCGAAGTGCATGATGCGCTTAAGCGCCGCTGCCTTTACCACTGGGTGGACTACCCCGATTTTGATCGGGAAATGGAGATATTGCAGGCCCGTGCCCCTGAAGCGGCCACCGCCCTAAGCCGTGAAGTGGTGGCTTTCGTTCAACGCCTGCGAACAGAAGACCTGTTCAAGAAGCCCGGTGTGGCGGAAACCATTGATTGGGCGAAATGCCTGCTGGCCCTTGATGTGCTGACGCTCAGCCCTGAGGTGATTGCGGATACGCTGGGCGCAGTGCTGAAGTATCAAGACGACATCGCAAAGCTGCAAGGCTCTGAAGCGAAACGGCTGCTGGATGAAGCAAAGGCCAGCCTTGACGCATGATGCGGTCCTTCATCATGACAGGGCGCGCTGATGGTTGAACACATCCCCCTTGAGCTGCCGGACAATCCAAGGCTTGCGGGCAACATCACCCATTTCGCCCGTGCGTTAAGGCGGGCGGGGCTACCCATCGGGTCGGGTCGCATTATTGACGCCATTAAGGCTGTGCAGGCGGCTGGCTTCACAGACAAGCGCGACTTTTTCTATACGCTTCAGGCCTGTTTCGTGAACCGCCCTGAACATGCGCGTATCTATGCGCAGCTCTTTCGTCTCTATTGGCGCGATCCGCGGTATCTGGAGCATATGATGGCAGCCATGTTGCCAGCCATTCGCGGTGTGCAGGAAGAGCGCCCCGCGCAAGCGGCGGAAAAGCGCGCTGCCGAAGCGTTGCTGGACGGGGCTGAGGCGCCACCGCGTGACGAGCAAGAGAAGCCGCCCGAGGAGGACGCGCTGATTGAAGTGGACGCCTCGCTGACCATGTCCGGCACCGAACGGCTCAAGACGCTGGATTTCGAATTGATGAGCCTTGCAGAAGTGGCCGAAGCGAAACGGATGCTCGCGCGGCTGAGCCTGCCGATCAAGCCGCTGCCCTCGCGCAGAAGCGCTGCCAGTTTTGGTCAGGGGCGGGTGGACGCAGCGCGCTCTTTGCGCACGGCATTGCGGCGCGGCGGAGAAATGGACAGACTTGCGTTGAAAAAGCCCAAAGTCCGCTGGCCTAATCTGGTGGTGCTCTGCGATATCTCAGGCTCAATGAGTCAGTACAGCCGCATTATCCTGCACTTTCTGCATGCGGTGGCGAATGAACGCGGCGCGGGCTGGGCGCAGGTCCACGCCTTTACCTTTGGCACGAAGCTGACTAATATAACCCGCCATCTGCGCACCCGCGATGTGGATGCGGCGCTGAAGGCGGCCGGCGCTCAGGCGCAGGATTGGGAAGGCGGGACGCGGATCGGTAAAAGCATTGAGGCGTTCAACCGCGATTGGTCGCGGAGGGTGTTGGGGCAGGGCGCGGTGGTACTGCTGATCACCGACGGGCTGGACCGTGACGACCCCGCTGCGCTGGCGCGGCAAATGCAGCGTTTACATCTTTCGGCGCGTCGGGTGATCTGGCTTAATCCGTTATTGCGTTGGGACGGGTTTGCGCCAAAGGCGGCGGGCATTCGTGCGATGCTGCCGCATGTGGACAGTTTTCGCGCTGGCCATTCAATTGCGTCACTTGAGGCACTGGCTGCCGCAATCTCGAAGCCCGATGACGTGGGAGAGAAAACGCGGTTGATGCAGATGATCGGGAACGAATAAGGGGGCCGCAGCCCCCCTTGATACTTTTAGGGCTGCTTAGGCTACGACTTTTGCAAAGCCGCCTACATAAATCTCGGTTAGTTCCGCCAGAGGGGCCGATGCTTCGCCGAATGTGAGGGCGTCGCCGCCAAATGCGCCGATGCGCGCCAGTGGAAGGCCCGCCTTCTCAGCCGCGGCGATCAGTGCGTCGGCCGCTTCCGGCGTGGCAGCGATAAGGTAGCGCGCCTGATCCTCACCAAACAGCGCGCCTGTTTCAGCGATCTCCATCGTCAGGCCAAGGCCTGCGTGGCTGGCCATCTCGAACGCGGCAAGGGCAAGGCCCCCGTCGGACAGATCAGTACATGCCGCAATAGAGGCATGGTTTGCGCGGATGAAATCGCCGTGCGCGGCTTCGGTCGCCAGATCGACAGGCGGTGCGTCACCTTCGTTGCGATTAAAGGCTTCCGCGAGCAGGGCGGATTGGCCGAGATGACCCTTCGTCTCACCCAGTAGCAGCGCCACGTGGCCGGTTTGGACGTCAAAACCGATGGTGTCAGCGGATGCTTTGATCAGACCAACGGCCCCGATTGTCGGCGTTGGCAGGATCGCAGAGCCGTCTGTCTCGTTGTATAGAGAGACATTGCCGGAAACGATGGGCATGCCAAGGGCAGAGACCGCTTCGCCGATGCCTTTGATGGCGCCCACGAATTGGCCCATGATCTGCGGCTTTTCAGGGTTGCCGAAGTTGAGGTTGTCAGTGGTGGCAAGTGGCGTGGCGCCCACAGCGGTAAGGTTCCGGTAGGCTTCGGCCACGGCCTGTTTGCCGCCCTCAACTGGGTTGGCTTTAACATAGCGCGGCGTCACGTCAGAGGTGAAAGCCAGCGATTTATCAGTGCCATGTACGCGCACGATGCCAGCACCCCAACCGGGCGTGCGGGCGCTGTCTGCCATGACCATGGTGTCATATTGCTCATATACCCATGCTTTGCTTGCATAGTTGGGGGAGCCGATCAGGGCCTTCAGGCCTTCGATCGGATCAACCGTTGGAGCATTGGTCAGCGCATCTGCCTTTGGCGTCTCAACCCATGGGCGGTCATATTCGGGCGCGGTGCCGGAAAGGGCCTTGAGCGGCAGATCGGCTTTGATCTCACCGTTAAGGCGGATTAGGAACCGGTCTTCGGCGATTGTCTCACCCACGATGGCGAAATCAAGGTCCCATTTGTCGAACACAGCTTTGGCTTGGGCTTCCAGCTCGGGGCGCAGCACCATCAGCATGCGTTCTTGGGATTCTGACAACATCATCTCATAGGCTGTCATGTTCACTTCGCGCGTCGGCACTTTTTCAAGATCAAGGATTACGCCAAGGTTGCCCTTGTCGCCCATTTCCACGGCGGAACAGGTCAGACCTGCCGCGCCCATGTCCTGAATTGAGATCACGGCACCGGTTGCCATCAGCTCAAGCGTGGCTTCCATCAGGCGTTTTTCGGTGAAAGGGTCGCCAACCTGCACGGTGGGGCGCTTTTCCTCAATTGTGTCGTCGAATTCGGCAGAGGCCATTGTCGCGCCGCCGACGCCGTCACGGCCTGTCTTGGCACCCAGATACACAACCGGCATGCCGACACCGGAGGCGGCTGAATAGAAAATCTTGTCTGTGTCCGCTAGGCCTGCAGCAAATGCGTTCACAAGGCAGTTGCCGTTATAGGCTTTGTCAAAGCGGACTTCGCCGCCCACGCAGGGCACGCCAAAGCAGTTGCCATAGCCGCCAACACCAGCGACGACGCCGTGCACCAGTTGCGTGGTTTTGTGATGGGCAGGTTCACCAAAGCTAAGGCTGTTCATAGCGGCGATGGGGCGGGCGCCCATTGTAAAGACATCGCGCAGAATGCCACCTACGCCTGTGGCGGCACCTTGGTAGGGCTCAATGTAGGAAGGGTGGTTGTGGCTTTCCATCTTGAAGACGACAGCCTGACCGTCACCGATATCTACCACGCCTGCGTTTTCGCCAGGGCCGCAGATAACCTGCGGGCCGGTCGTCGGCAGGGTGCGGAGCCATTTCTTGGAGGATTTATAAGAACAATGCTCGTTCCACATGGCCGAGAAAATCCCAAGCTCTGTAAAGCTGGGCGTGCGTCCGATCAGATCCAGAATTGTCTGATACTCGCTCTCGCTTAGCCCGTGGGCCGAGATGATATCCTGGGTGATGGCTGGCTCTGACATGGTGGCGCTCCCCGAAGGCGATAAAACTTGGCCTCTCTCTTATGGCAGGAGCGTGCAGGGGGGAAGGGCGATTCAGCCGCTGTTGGCATTCACAAGTAGGGGAATCTTTCCGTAGGGTCCAAGTTGGACAACGCAGCGGGCAAAAAAAAGACCGGGCACAGAGGCCCGGCCAAGTCCAACAGGGAGGTATAAGGCGAGTCGCGCGTTGCGGCTCCATCCTTGTACGGGTCAATTAAGATGCAGGTTGCCCACATTCAAGGCAAATTCTAAACAGTTAAGACATGCCCGTTATGCGCTGAATGCATAGCTTGGGTCCGCTAGTGATTAGCTCTCTCTTAGCTGTCTGCGATAAGAGATAATCTCATCCTGAACAAAATCCTTAAAGGCGGCGACGCGTTTTGATTGGCGTAGCTCTTCGGGGTAGGCGAGGAAGACGGGAACTTCGGCTGACTCCACCTCGGGAAGGACGCGCACCAGATCGGGGAAGTCCTGTGTAAGGTAGTCAGGCAGAACCCCAATACCCAGATTGTTCAGCACCCCCTGAAGCACGCCAAAATAGTTATTTACCGTCAGCAAAGACTTCACATCATACATCATGAGTTGCTGAATGAGGTTGAGGCCGGCCCCCACCTGATCGCTAGCTATACTTTGGCAGATCAACCGATAATCGGCGATGTCTTCGATCCGCTCGGGTGTGCCGTTGGCCTTAAGGTAGGCGGGGCTGGCGTACAGGCACATGCGCACGGTCATCAGTCTTTTGCGTACAAGATCCGCCTGTGAGGGTTCCTTGAGGCGGATGGCAACATCTGCCTCGCGCATGGGTAGATCCAGCACACGCTCTTCTAGCATGAGGTCAACTTTGAGGTCGGGATATTTGTCATAGAGTTTGGATAGACGCGGTGCGAGCCACAGAGTGCCAAAGCCAGTCGTGGTGGTTACGCGAAGTTCGCCGAACACCTCTTCTTCGCTGTCGCGGATACGAGCTGATGCAGCATCAAGGCGCTTTGACATGGCGCGCGTAGCGTCGAACAGCAGCTCTCCCTGTTCGGTGAGAATCAGGCCGCGGGCATGCCGGTGGAACAGATTTGTGTTAAGCTGTTCTTCTAGACCGCGAACTTGGCGGCTGACGGCTGATTGCGACAGGTTTAATTTGTCACCAGCATGGGTCAGCGAGCCCGCGTCAGCCACCGCGTGAAAAATTCTCAGCTTGTCCCAATCCATCTTCATTCCTCTCGGTTGTTGGCTCTCATACCGGAAGATAGCCGCCGGACACAGTCCAAACCTTAGGGGAAAAAATAGAAATTGCATTACATGCTATACAGGTCAGTAAATATGACCTATCGTGTGTGGTGATTATGCATGTTAGTGCAGGCTGTCGGTCTGCCGGTTTCTTGGGAGGGTTACCATGACAACGCAAAAAATTTCACTCAATGATCGCTTGGACCTGAGCAAAAGCCCTGTCTTGCTGAATGGCACACAGGCACTGGTGCGGGCGATGATGATGCAGGCGGCGAGGGATCGCGCGGCTGGATTGAATGCCGCTGGTCTGGTGACGGGCTACCGTGGTTCGCCGCTGGGGGCGGTGGACATGCAGATGGCGCGCGCTGAAAAGCAGCTGACTGAGTATAACGTCACCTTCCAACCGGGCTTGAACGAGGATTTGGCAGCGACCGCCCTTTGGGGTGCGCAGCAGGCCGAAGTCCGTGGTGAGGGCAAGTACGACGGTGTCTTTGGCCTTTGGTACGGCAAGGGGCCGGGCGTGGACAGATCTGGCGATGTGATGCGTCACGCCAATATGGCGGGCAGCTCCAAGCATGGCGGCGTTGTGATGGCCATGGGCGATGATCACACGGGCGAATCCTCCACCGTGTTGCACCAATCCGACTTTGCGATGGTGGACGCATATATGCCGGTGCTGTCACCGGCTGGTGTGCAGGAGATACTGGATTACAGCCTGTACGGCTGGGCGTTGTCGCGGTTCGCAGGGGTCTGGGTTGGCCTCAAGACGATGAAGGACACGGTCGAGGTGACTTCGGTCGTAGACGGAGACCCTCACCGCCTGAAGTTCGTCACGCCAGACTTCCCGATGCCCGAGGGCGGTTTGAACATTCGTCTGGTGGATGACCGGATCGATCAAGAAAGGCGTCTAATTGATCACAAACGCTATGCAGCAGAGGCTTTTGCCTATGCAAACGGCATCGACAAGCGCGTCTGGGGTAAGCTGGGCGCCAAGATTGGTTTCGTTGCCGCGGGCAAGAATTATCTTGATCTGGTGCATGCCATGTCACTGCTCAACATTGACGCCGCAGAGGCCGAGCGGCTGGGCATCACGACATATAAGGTCGGCCAGACTTGGCCGCTCAACATGCGCGGTTTTAAGGAATGGGCCGACGGGCTGGACCTGATCATCGTGATTGAGGAAAAGCGCAAGCTTATCGAAGTACAGATCAAAGAAGCGCTGTTTGATACCCGCGATCATGTGCGCGTCTTTGGTGGGACCAAGGCGGGGAAGGAGTTCTTCTCGGCTGCTTGGGCGCTTGATCCTGTGGATATTGCTGAAAAGCTGGGGAATGTCCTGTGTGATGAGGGGCGCGGCACGGATGGCATTCGCGCTGGCCTGTCTGATCTGGCCGAGGCAAGACGCGCAGACAACACCGAAGAGCTTGCCGGCCGGTTGCCCTATTTCTGCTCAGGCTGTCCGCACAACTCCTCCACCAAAGTGCCTGAAGGCAGCCGTGCTTATGCGGGCATTGGCTGCCACTTCATGGTGCAATGGATGGACCGTGAGACATACGGCTTTACCCACATGGGGGCAGAAGGTGCCAATTGGATCGGTGAGGCGCCGTTCTCAAACACGCCGCATGTGTTCCAGAACCTAGGCGATGGCACCTATAACCACTCCGGTGTTCAGGCGATCCGTGCTGCCATCGCGGCGAGTACGAATATCACCTACAAAATTCTCTTTAACGATGCGGTAGCCATGACAGGCGGGCAACATAACGAGGGCGATCTGAATGCGCCGCGTATTGTGGCTGAGCTGAAGGCCATGGGGATCAAGACCCTCGAAGTCGTCTATGACGAGAAAGAGGATGTGGATTTTGCGGCGTTCAAGGGCACGCCCACCCATGAACGTGCCGAGTTGCAATCGGTGCAAGAGCGGCTGGCGAAGGTCGAGGGCGTCAGCGCCATCGTCTACATCCAGACCTGTGCTGCCGAAAAACGCCGCCGCCGCAAGCGGGGGCTGTTCCCTGATCCGGACAAGCGGATGTTCATCAATACGGACGTTTGCGAAGGCTGCGGCGATTGTGGTGTGCAATCCAACTGCGTCTCGATCGTGCCCGCCGAAACCGAACTGGGGCGCAAACGCGCGATCGACCAATCCTCCTGCAACAAGGATTTCTCCTGCGTGAACGGGTTCTGCCCGTCTTTCGTCACGCTGGAAGGCGCCAAAGTGCGCAAGGAAGCAACCACTGAGGTGAAAATCCCTGATCTGCCTGTGCCAAAACTGCCAGAAATCGACGGCACCTATAACGTGGTGATCACCGGCGTTGGCGGTACTGGCGTTGTAACCATTGGTGCCGTGCTTGCACAGGCCGCGCAGATTGACGGCAAAGGTGCCGGCATGATGGAGATGGCGGGGCTTGCGCAAAAGGGTGGTGCAGTGAGCATCCACTGCCGCCTTGCCGAGCGGCCAGAAGACATCAGCGCAATCCGTGTAGCCACAGGCGAGTGTGACGCGTTAATTGGTGGCGATCTGGTTGTCTCTGCGGGCAATAAGACGCTGGGCCTGACCTCAACAGGGCGCACGGGTGCCGTGGTGAACAGCCATCAGATCATCACGGGCGAGTTCACCCGCGATACCGAATTCCAGATGCCTTATGACCGGCTGGAACTGGCGCTTGAGGCGCGGATCAAAGACAAGCTGTCGATGTTTGATGCGTCGGACCTTGCTAAGACGACACTAGGCGACAGCATCTATTCTAACATGATGATCTTTGGTGGTGCTTGGCAGCGCGGATTGATCCCGCTGTCATTGGATGCTGTTCTTGATGCGATCCGTCTTAACGGCGCTGCAGTGGAGCGAAACCTGAGGGCGTTCGAGATCGGGCGCTGGGCAGTTCTGTTTCCGGCCGAAGCGGCTGCGGTGCTGGCGCCTAATGTGATCTCGTTGCCCAAGACGCTGGATGAAAAGATTGAGTTCCGCCGTGATCACTTGGCGGCTTATCAGGGGGCGGGGCTAGCCAAACGCTATGCTAAAATGCTTGACGGTGTAACTGACATCGCTGTGCGTGAGGCGGTGGCTGAAGGGTATCACAAACTGCTGTCCTATAAGGACGAATACGAGGTCGCGCGCCTGCTGCTAAGCAGCCGTGAAAAGGCGCAGGCCGAGTTTGAGGGCGATTTCAAGATGTCCTTCAACCTTGCTCCGCCGCTTCTCTCCAAGGTGGGTCCGAACGGGCGCCCGTTGAAGCGGGAGTTTGGTCCATGGCTTGAGCGGCCCTTGCGCATGATGGCAAAGATGAAACGTCTGCGCGGTACGCCGCTGGATATCTTCGGCTACACCGCCGAGCGTAAGATGGAACGCTCTTTGATCAAGCAATATGAAGGTGATATGCGCGCTGTCCTGCCCAAGCTGGACGCCGACACGCGTGAAGCCATCGTGGCGCTGGCCGTTTTGCCGCTTCAGATCCGTGGGTTTGGTCCGGTAAAACAGGCCAATGAGGCGAAAGCAGCCAAGCGTCGCGAAGAGCTGTTGAGCGTGATCCGCGCGGGTGGAGCGCCGCTGGCAAAGGCGGCAGAATAGCGTCATAACGCTGTAACATGGCACGGATAAAGCGGGGGAGAAGGAGCCTGATATGGGAGTGATCCAGTCCCCGCTTACGATCCGTGATCTTAGCTATGCCTGGTCCGCCGAGACCCGTGGTGGCAAGGCCATGATCCGGCTAATGGAAAACTCCACCGGCCGGATTTCTCTCATCAAGCGTGCGCGTGGCTATGAGGATGATCTGGCGCGGGGGGGCAACTTCTTTGACGTGATGGTGGCGCGTTACGGTCTGACGCTTGATGTTGTGGGCGGAGCACTTGCCAATATACCGCAAGATCGTCCGCTAATCATGATCGCCAACCATCCCTACGGCATTTTGGACGGGCTGATGATGGGGCACTTGCTGTCGAGCACGCGTCCTGATTTCAAGATCATGGCCAATTCGGTTTTTGCCCGCGCGCCGGATTTGCAGCGTAACCTGCTGCCGATCAGCTTTGAGCAAACTAAAGAGGCGCTTGCGCTGAACCTGAAGACACGGCGCACAGCGCTCGATTATTTGGGGCAGGGCGGGGCGATTGGTATCTTCCCCGGGGGCACGGTCAGTACGGCGGCAAAGCCGTTCTCGCGGCCGATGGACCCCAACTGGCGTAGCTTCACGGCGCGTATGATCGCGAAATCCGATGCCACGATATTGCCGATCTACTTCGACGGCCAAACCAGCCGGATGTTCCAGATTGCCAGCCATCTGCATGTTACTCTGCGCATGGGGCTGCTTATCAAGGAATTCAACAAACGCGTGGACACACCTGTGCGGGTTGTTATCGGAAAACCACTGGGCCGCGATATTTTGGAGCCCATGGCCGGTGATGCAAAAGCGATGATGGATTTCCTGCGTAAAGCCACGTATGAACTTGCTCCAGAACCGCCCGAATGTTTCGCGGCGGGATATGATTTTGAGGACCGGCATCGCAGCCGGTAAGGCGCATGGCGGTAGGTATTTTTGACAGCGGTTTGGGTGGGTTAACGATCTGGGAAGCCGTGCAGGCGCGCCTGCCGGATCAAGAGTTTATCTATCTCGCTGATAGCGCCCATGCGCCCTATGGCGTGCGCAATGCCGACGATATCTATGATTTGACCGTGGCCGCGACCCAACGCCTGTTTGATGCGGGCTGCGATCTTGTTGTGCTCGCCTGCAACACGGCCTCGGCTGCTGCCTTGCGGCGTATGCAAGAGGGCTGGGTGCCGTCGGACAAGCGGGTGTTGGGCGTGTTTGTGCCGCTCATTGAGGCGCTGACTGAGCGGGAATGGGGCGACAACTCTCCGCCGCGCGAAGTTGCGGTTCATCATGTGGCGCTTTTTGCGACACCTGCCACCGTTGCCACCCGTGCCTTCCAACGTGAGCTGGCGTTTCGTGCCATCGGGGTTGATGTCGAGGCACAGGCCTGTGGCGGTGTTGTCGATGCTATCGAGGACGGGGATATGATCCTTGCCGAAGCATTGGTGCGCAGCCATGTTGACGCGCTCAAACGCAAGATGCCAAAGCCTGACGCGGCCATCCTCGGCTGTACCCATTATCCGCTGATGAAGGACACGTTTCAGGATGCGCTGGGCGCGGATGTGTCGGTGTTCAGTCAGGCTGATCTGGTCGCCGAGAGCCTCGCCCACTACCTTGGTCGGCATCCTGATAAGCTTGGTAGCGGGCAGGCGGGGTTCCTGACCACCGGCGATCCTAAACGAGTCAGCGACCGTGCTACCCAGTTCCTCCGACGACCGATTTCGTTTACTGCAGCCTGAAGCTGCCAATTGCACGATATCCTCTCATTTACGGACGACAGACATGACATATAACATCGCGATTCTTGGGGCTTCTGGCTATACTGGAGCTGAGTTGATCCGGCTGATCGCTGGTCACTCTTTCATGAAAATAAAGGCTTTGGGAGGGAATTCCAAAGCGGGGAAAAGCATGGCATCGGTGTTCCCGCACCTGCGCCACCTTGATCTGCCCGATCTGGTGACGATGGAAGAAATCGACTTCTCCCAGATTGATCTGTGCTTTTGTGCGCTGCCGCATAAAACCTCGCAAGAGGTGATTGCGCAGCTGCCGAAGGACCTCAAGATCGTTGACCTTTCAGCCGATTTCCGGCTGCGCGATCCCGAAGAATACCAGCGTTGGTATGGCAATCCGCATGCTGCGTTGGAGCAGCAGGAGGAGGCTGTCTATGGCCTGACCGAGTTCTACCGAGAAGAGATTAAAGCGGCGCGTTTGGTCGCTGGCACAGGCTGCAACGCCGCCACGGGGCAGTTTGCCCTGCGGCCATTGATCACAGCCGGCCTGATTGACCTGGATGACATCATCCTTGATCTCAAGTGCGCTGTGTCCGGTGCTGGCCGCGCGCTTAAGGAAAATTTGCTGCATGCAGAGCTGTCCGAGGGCTATCACGCCTACGCTTTGGGCGGCACGCACCGCCATCTGGGAGAGTTCGATCAGGAGTTTTCCGCGCTTGCAGGGCGTCCCGTCAAAGTGCAATTTACACCGCACCTGATGCCTGCAAACCGTGGAATTCTTGCGACAATTTACGTCAAAGGTGATCCGCACGCCATTCACAGCGCGTTGAAAGCTGCCTATGTGGACGAGCCGTTCATTGATGTTCTGCCCTTCGGTGAGGCGCCGTCGACACGGCACATCCGTGGCTCTAACTTTTGCCATATCGGGGTGACCGGTGACCGCATCGAGGGCCGCGCGATTGTGGTCGCGGCCCTTGATAACTTGACCAAAGGGTCGTCAGGCCAAGCGTTGCAAAACGCCAATCTGATGTTAGATATTAATGAGACCGAGGGGCTTATGATGGCGCCTCTGTTCCCCTGATCTTGTGAGGCCCGCATGAAAAGTCTGAAAAAACAGCGCCGTATCCAGCTGATTGCCGTGGCAGTTGTCGCGCTGATTGGCTCGACCGCCTTGATCGGCTACGGCATGCGGGACGGGATCAACTTCTTCCGCGCGCCCAGTCAGGTGATGGCAGAGCCGCCTTCACCGACTGAAGTCTTCCGCATTGGCGGGCTGGTTGAGGAAGGCACGCTCAAACGCGGTGAGGGGGAGCAGATCAGATTTTCAGTAACCGATGGCGGAGCGAGCGTTCCAGTGGTCTACGCTGGGGTGTTGCCCGATCTGTTTGGTGAAAACGAGGGTATGGTTGGAACGGGGCGCTACATCAACGGGGTCTTCCAAGCCACTGAAATACTTGCACGACATGATGAGACCTACATGCCAAGAGAGGTCGTGGATGCGCTCAAGGCGCAAGGCGTTTACAAAGAGCCTGACAGCTAAGACCGCACGCACAGGTTAGCCGGCGTTAACCTGTTTCAGGCTTGATTTCCCTTAGATTGTGAGGGGAAAGACATGAGCACTGTCAGGCAGATTGCCCAAGAAATTGTCGACCGCGAAGGCGGGTATGTGAACGATCTCGATGATCCGGGAGGGGCAACCAATTTTGGTGTGACGATCCACACCATGCGACGTCTGGGGCTGGATCTGGATCGGGATGGTAGCATCACCTCCGCCGATGTGCGCGCGCTTACCCGCGCACAAGCAGTGCAGATATTCCTTGAGCATTACTTCAACCGCCCCCTGATCGCGGAGTTGCCGCAACCGCTACAGGCCACGGTGTTTGATATGTATGTGAACGCGGGCAGCAATGCGGTGAAAATTCTGCAGCAGCTTCTGGTCGATATGAGCTTTGAAATCGCAGTGGACGGGGCATTGGGGCCGCAAAGCCTATCTGCGGTGCGTGCAGCATTTGAGGCCGGACCCGAGGAGATGGTGAATGCTTACGGCATTGCGCCACGTAACTATTACTTCCGCATCGCAGACAGACGCACAGCCAGCCGTAAGTATGCCCGCACGCGGGCAGGCGGCAAAGGGGGCTGGATCAAGCGGGCAGAGGAGTTCATTGCACCAAGCTATCACATGACGACGGCACAATTCAAAGCGAGGACAGCACCATGGGTATGATCGAGCGTCTCTTCGGCGTCGTCTTCGGGAATAATCGCAATGTTTTGCGTGATACTGTCGAGGTGTTTCGTGAAAACGCTGAGACCGCAGCGGCGCGCGTTGCTGTTGTTCAGGGGCAAGCGATGGATCAATACAGGCAGGAATTTCGTGCGCCTGCGAAAGGTGGGTTTGACCGCTTTATGGATGGGGTAAACCGGCTTCCACGTCCTGCGCTGGCTTTAGGGACTTTGGGGTTGTTCGTGTCCGCCATGGTGGCGCCCCTCTGGTTTGCGCAGCGTATGCAGGGCATCGCGCTGGTGCCGGAGCCGCTATGGTGGCTGTTGGGGGTCATCGTCTCTTTCTATTTCGGTGCACGTAATCAGGTCAAAACGCAGGAATTCCAGACCAGCATCGTCAATACGATCAAGCATGTCCCTCAGGTGGTCGAGAATATCGAGATGATCGGAAAACTGCGCGCTGATGCTGTCGGGGTAGCAGGCGTCGAATCCGACGCGCGCCTTGCTGCGCAAGCGCTGCGCAGCGATGAGAATCCGGCGTTGCAGGCATGGTGGTCTGCGCGGTAAGCGCCTGCGGCTCTATGACCCTCCGATTGTGATTGGAACGACTGCGCGGAGGGCGTATATTGCCCGTATGATTACAGAACTCGGACATTTCGCCCTGCTACTCGCCTTTGGCGTCGCACTCGTTCAAATGATAGTGCCCATGATCGGGGCAGCCAAAGGCTGGCCCGGCTGGATGGCCGTGGCTGAACCCGCGGCTGGGATACAGTTCCTTTTGATCGCGGCGTCATTCGGAGCGCTGATGTGGGCCTTTATCACGTCTGACTTCAGCCTTGCTGTGGTTGTGGCCAACAGCCATTCGATGAAGCCGATGCTTTATAAATTCAGTGGGACATGGGGCAACCACGAAGGCTCTATGCTGCTGTGGGTACTGATTGTGGCGCTGTTCGGTGCAATGGCTGCGTGGTTCGGCGGGCAGCTTCCGGCCAGTTTGCGCGCCCGCGTGTTGAGTGTTCAGGCCTCAATCGGGGTGGCGTTCATAGCGTTCATTCTGCTGACATCAAACCCGTTTGACCGCTTGGCAGTGCCGCCGTTTGACGGCCAAGATCTCAATCCCCTGCTGCAGGATCCGGGTTTGGCGTTCCACCCGCCGTTTCTTTACCTCGGCTATGTGGGGCTGAGCATGGCGTTCAGCTTTGCTGTGGCCGCGCTGATTGAGGGGCGTGTAGATGCGGCATGGGGGCGTTGGGTCCGGCCGTGGACGCTTGCCGCTTGGATATTCCTGACAATCGGCATCGCTCTGGGCTCTTGGTGGGCCTATTATGAGCTTGGTTGGGGCGGTTTCTGGTTCTGGGATCCGGTGGAAAACGCAAGCTTCATGCCGTGGTTGTTGGCGGCAGCACTGCTGCACTCGGCCATTGTGGTGGAGAAGCGTGAAGCTTTGAAAAGCTGGACGATACTTCTGGCGATACTTGCCTTCGGCTTTTCGCTGATCGGGACGTTTATCGTCCGCTCAGGCTTGCTGACATCAGTTCATGCGTTCGCCAACGACCCGGATCGCGGGATATTTATTCTGGGTATCATGGCATTCTTCATGGGCGGGGCATTGATTCTGTATTCCCTGCGCGCAGGTGCGATGGAAGCGAAAGGCGTCTTTGGCCTTGTTTCGCGGGAGAGTGCATTAGTAGTGAACAACTTGCTTTTGGCTGTCGCATGCTTTGTCGTTTTTGTCGGCACCATGTGGCCGCTGCTGGCCGAGATGTTCTTTGACCGCAAGCTAAGCGTTGGCCCGCCATTTTTCGATGCGGCGTTCACACCGTTTATGGTGTTGCTGGGGCTGGCGTTGCCTGTTGGTTCTTCTATGGCATGGAAACGCGCGAGCCTGAAACGTGCGCTTTATCCTTTGCGCTATGTGTTCGTAGTGGCTTTGGCGATTGGTGGGCTGGCTTGGGCCATGCAAACGGGTCGGAGCTTGATTGGGCCTGTGGGCATGTTCCTTGGCGCTTGGGTGCTGATGGGCGTTGCAGTTGATCTGTTGCAGCGCACAGGGCGCGGGCCGAACCGTCTGCGCCGCTTGTTCCGTCTGCCCGGTGCAGATTGGGGCAAAGCGACGGCGCATGCGGGGCTTGGCATCACGATTATGGGGATTGCGGGCATCTATGCCTGGACAGTCGAGGACATCCGTGTGGCGCAGATTGATGTGCCGTTCGAAGTTTATGGCTATGAGATGACCCTGCGCAGCGTGACCAAAGACAACGGGCCAAACTATGTCTCCACAACGGCGGTGATTGACGTTGTGCAGGACGGCAAGTTCATCGCGACACTGGCGCCGGAAAAGCGGTTCTATCCAGTGGCCCAGATGCCGACGACCGAAGCGGCGATCCACCAGAACGCCAAACGTGATCTCTACCTTGTTATCGGGGATGAGCAGGTGGGCGGCGGCTGGGCGGTGCGTACCTATGTGAAAGCGATGACCACATGGATCTGGATCGGCTGCGGACTGATGGCGCTTGGTGGCATCTTTAGCTTGCTTGACCGGCGCTTCCGTGTGGCCGTTGGCGCGCGTAATCGGGCGGATTCGCAGGTACCAGCGGAATGAAGCGTCTTGTCCTGATGCTGATGTTGCTCGCCAGCCCGTTGGCCGCGGTTGAGCCTGATGAGGTCCTCTCTGATCCGGTGCTCGAGCAACGCGCGCGTGAGCTGTCCAAGGGTCTGCGCTGTCTGGTCTGCCGCAACGAGAGTATCGATGAAAGCAACGCATCGCTTGCCAAAGACCTGCGCTTGCTGCTGCGCGAGCGGTTGGTCCAGGGGGACAGTGACACAGAGGCCGTGGAATTTATTGTCGCGCGCTACGGTGAATATGTTCTGCTGAACCCGACACGGGGTGGTGCTAACTGGATTTTGTGGGGCGCAGGGCCGATGATGCTGCTGCTCGCAGGTGGGGTTGGCATGCTCTATGTGCGCGGCCGCAGCCGTGCAAAAGCGCCACAAGACGAAGAGCTCAGCGATGTTGAGGCGCAAAGACTCCGTGATATCCTGAATAAGTAACGTCCCGTCGGTATGGCAGTCTTAGAAGCCTATGCTATCACTACGCGTGACATAGATAGATATGAGGGTGCCATGGACTACCAGACAATCACTTATGAGCTGAACGATGGCATGGCCGTCATAACGATGAACCGTGCGGACAAGTACAATGCGCTGACCACGCAGATGCGCGCCGAGATCGAGCATGCATTTACCCGTGGCGGCAGGGATGCCCGTGTGATTGTGATCACCGGCGCTGGCAAGGCGTTCTGCTCGGGTCAGGATCTGGGCGATCGCGCCACTGGTGCGTCGATCGATCTGGAGCGGACGCTGCGCGACGAATATGCACCCATGCTGCGCGCGATCATTAACTGCCCTGTGCCAACCATTGCAGCTGTCAACGGTGCGGCTGCAGGGGCCGGGGCCAATCTGGCGTTGGCGACCGATGTGGTTTTTGCCACCGAGAGCGCCTATTTTTTGCAGGCTTTCACCCGCATTGGCCTGATACCCGATGCTGGCGGCACTTATACTTTGCCCCGTCAAATGGGGATGGCCAAGGCTATGGGCGCGGCACTCTTTGCTGACAAGATCTCGGCGCGTCAGGCGGATGAATGGGGCATGATCTGGGAAGCGGTGGAGGATCACTTGTTTCAGGCCCATTGGCGCGCCAAGGCCGCCCAGCTGGCGGCAGGTCCGACAGCAGCTTATGCAGCGGTCAAAGAGGTGATCCGCGACAGCTGGAACAACACGCTGGAAGAGCAGCTGACGCTCGAAGCGAAAGAGCAGGGTAAATGCGGTAAGACGCGGGACTTCAAAGAAGGCGTACTTGCCTTCACCGAAAAGCGCGCCGCAGCGTTTGAAGGGCGCTGATCGCCTCGCACGTTAGGCGTTCATAACGCAAAAGGCCGCTGCTCGGAATGAGCAGCGGCCTTTTGTTTTTGCTAGCAATAAGGGGTGTCAGCTAAGGACCCAGCGCTCTACGAGCAAGACATCAGAGACGTTAGGCGCTTTGCCATTGGCGCTGGCGATGACGGCCACTGCCACGCCGTTTGCCAAGACCGTATGAACCGACACAGAGACTTTGTTGATCGTAATCTCAGGAGGTGCTTCGCCCTCGTCATAGACCACAGCGATGTGATCTGTCTCGCCTCGGGCGTCGGGTATCAGCGCGCCTTTGAGGCCTCTCTCGCAGTGTGCTTTGCTGGGCAGCAGGCTCTTAGCCTTGGCCCATTCGTAGTGGGTGGTTGTATCCAGTTGGGAATGTGCCATGGGGGGTGCTCCTATGAAGCTGGCGCTTTATTTAGTCAGGAGGCCGGGTGCATCCGGCCTCCCTGCAGCTTAAAGGATTAGGCTGCCGCAGCATTTGGATCGAACAACGCTTCCACAGTATTTTCCGCAATCAAGGTGATGTCTTCGATCGATACTTCACCGGCGCGGTTCGGAATAGTGGCAAGCACATTGTCGCCCATACGGATGATGACGTCATCGCCTTCGTCTGTGACCGTCACATCGTAGTCTGCTGATGTGTCATCAACGATTATGGTGATCGCATCTTCGGCGCTGTTGAAGCCCCGGATGGTCGCACCCGCATCTGGGTCAGACTGCTCGGACATGATGTGGAAAGTGTCGTTTCCTTCGTTGCCGTTGGCAATGTCCAAAGAGCCTACGATAAGTTGGTCGTCACCTTCGCCGCCGCCCAGCACATTGCCCATGCTGTCATCGCGCAGGTCGATGCCACCGTTCAAATCGCTGAGCGAGTCGCCACCGCGCAGGTCAACCATCTCTTCGAGATCAAGCGGAATGCCGTCAATGATACCACCGAAGACTATGTCGTCACCTTCGCCGCCACGCACGTCATCTGTACCGCGACCACCAAGCACTGTGTCGTTGCCTTCGTCACCGCGCACTGTATCCCAGCCATAGTCGCCTGATACCCAGTCATCACCGCCTTGACCCTCGATCAGGTCCTGGCCGCGGTTGCCAGTGATAATGTCCTCACCATCGCCGGAGCAAAGCATGTCGTCGCCGTCTTCGCCTTGAAGCACGTCGTCACCGTCGCGGCCAAAGATAGTGTCGTTACCAGCACGCCCGTTCATCACGTCATCGCCGGCCATGCCGTCAAGGAAATCGTTTCCTTCTTCCCCTTCAAAACGGTCGGCTTCTTCGGTGCCAGTCAGCTCAACAGTATCCTCATCATCATTATCCGAGTCATTAACTGCAAAACCCAAGATAGCCATCGGCAGCGCAAGTCCTAGTAACATCAACATAGCAATAAATCCCTTGTGCGAGGTTGTTTGACTATGACTACGCAGTGTTCCAGCCACCGGTCAAGGTTCTGTTAACTATTGTATACAGCCCCGAAACAATGCCTTAATTTCGCCGCCTTTTCCGATTTTTTGCTCCGGTTCCGGTGTCTTGGTCGGCTGTAATCTGCCGAAGCTAATCGAAGTTTTGATGGCTTGGAAACCAAAGGGCAGCCCGAACCGGCTCCGATTCGGAGCAGAGATTAAGCAAAAATACTGGGGTTTTGGGTAGGTCGAGCGAGGAAGTGGCAGGAGGAAATAAAGAGAAGGCGGTGGTCGAGGCCAGATATTGCCTCAAGACAGCGTGCCATATTTCGGCCAAAATTACGCCACACATAAAAAAGCCCCCGGAGGCTATCTGCTTCCGGGGGCGATTGTCTTACAGGTGCGGTTTAGCGCTTTTCGATATCCACGTAGGCGCGGACATCTTCACCTTGATAAAGTTGGCGTGGACGGCCAATTTTCAGCTGTGGATCGTTGAGCTGTTCCTTCCACTGCGAAATCCAGCCAACGGTACGCGCAAGCGCAAAGATCGGCGTGAACATCGACGTGGGGAAGCCCATCGCTTCAAGGATGATGCCAGAGTAGAAGTCGACGTTCGGGAACAACTTCTTGTCTGCGAAATACGGATCTTCTAGAGCCTGCTTTTCCAGTTCCTTGGCGACTTGAAGGATCGGGTTGTTTTCGACACCCATCAGTTCAAGCACTTCATCCGCAGACTGCTTCATCACAGTCGCGCGGGGATCGAAGTTTTTGTAGACGCGGTGACCAAAGCCCATCAGGCGGAACGGGTCATTCTTGTCCTTTGCGCGTGCGATGAACTCTGGGATGCGGTCCGGTGTGCCGATCTCTTTGAGCATCTCAAGGCAGGCTTGGTTCGCACCACCGTGGGCAGGGCCCCAAAGGCAGGCAATACCGGCTGCGATACACGCAAAGGGGTTCGCGCCCGAAGACGAGGCAAGACGCACTGTAGAGGTCGACGCGTTCTGTTCGTGATCTGCGTGCAGCGTAAAGATACGGTCCATCGCGCGGCTCAGGATAGGATCAACCACGTAGTCTTCTGCGGGAACGGCAAAGCACATGCGCAGGAAGTTGGACGCATAGTCCAGATCGTTGCGCGGATATACGAACGGTTGGCCGATTGTATATTTGAACGCCATCGCTGCGATTGTCGGCATCTTTGCGATCAGACGGATGGACGCAACTTCGCGCTGCCATTCGTCGTTGATGTCTGTTGAGTCGTGGTAGAATGCGGACATCGCGCCCACAACACCAACCATCACGGCCATCGGGTGTGCATCGCGGCGGAAGCCACGGAAGAAGTTGATCATCTGTTCGTGGATCATCGTGTGATTGGTCACACGGTCCTCGAAATCTTCAAGCTCTTTGGGGGAGGGCAGCTCACCGTAAAGCAAAAGGTAGCAGACTTCGAGATAATGGGATTTTTCGGCCAGTTCCCCGATGGGATAGCCGCGGTGCGTCAAGATACCTTCGTCGCCGTCGATAAAGGTGATCGTGCTGTCGCAAGACGCTGTAGAAGTAAAGCCGGGATCATAAGTGAACACGCCCGCTTGGCTGTAAAGCTTGCGGATGTCGATCACATCAGGGCCGGAGGTGGGAGAGAACATCGGCAGTTCGATGGTCTTATCTCCAATGGTCAAGGTTGCGGATTTGGTACTTTCGGCCATGCGTTTCCCCTTCTAGGTTGGCTACGGATACACGCGCGCACCCGGAGATGCGCCAGCCCGTGCCGACGCATCCTTTTTTGTTCTTACCTCTGACACCCTTAAAGACAGATTTATACTGTCTCAGGATGCAGCGTCCGTCAGGCGGGCCAAGGTCTCGTCGTGGCCCAGCACCAGCATCATATCAAACACCGAAGGAGTCACAGCGCGGCCAGCAAGGGCTGCACGTAGCGGCCCCGCGAGAGCGCCGAATTTCGTACCCTTGGCAGCCGCGAAACCGTTCAATACGTCTTCGAGCGTTTGTCGCTCCCAGCTAACATCTTGCAGATGCGGCGTCAATTCTCCCAGTATACCACGGGATACCGAATCCAGCGCCTTGGCCGCTTTCTCATCTTGCTGGATCGGACGGCTGGCCAGAATAAATTGACCTTTTTCAAGAAGTTCCGGCAATGTCTTGGCGCGTTCTTTGAGGCAGTACATGGCTTTTTCCAAACCGTCGGCCTGTTCTGACGTTAGGGGACTTTGACCGGCGGCTTTCAAATAATCTTCGATCTCGCGCCGCAGTGCGGCATCATCTGCAATGGCAATATGTTGGCCGCAGATGTTTTCAAGCTTCTTCAGATCGAACTGTGCGGGGCTTTTGCGGATGCCGTCAATGTCGAACCATTCTTTGGCCTGCGCATCGCTGAAAAACTCGTCGTCGCCATGGCTCCAACCAAGGCGCGCGAGATAGTTGCGCATGCCCGCAGCGGGGTAGCCCATTACCTGATATTCCTGCGCGCCCAACGCGCCATGGCGTTTGCTGAGCTTTTTGCCGTCGCTGCCGTGGATTAGTGGGATGTGCGCCCAAACGGGAACATCCCAGCCCATGCCGTGATAAATCATCATCTGGCGCGCTGCGTTATTGAGGTGGTCATCGCCGCGGATCACGTGAGTAACGCCCATGTCATGATCATCCACCACCACGGCCAGCATATAAACGGGCGACCCGTCAGAGCGCAGCAGGATCATGTCATCAAGCTGGGCGTTATCAATCGTTACGTTGCCCTGCACCTGATCGCGGATCACGGTCTGGCCGCCATCGGGCGCCTTGATGCGGACTACAAAAGGCGCATCTGGATAGGTTGCCGGGTCGGCATCGCGCCAAGGTGAGCGATACAGCGTGCTGCGGCCTTCGGCGCGGGCGGCCTCACGGAAGGCCTCTATTTCTTCTTGTGTGGCAAAGCATTTGAATGCGGCGCCTTTTTCAAGGAGGGCATGGGCCACTTCGACGTGACGCGCGGCCATCTCGTGCTGGCTTACGACGTCACCGTCATGATCCAGGCCCAGCCATGCGAGCCCTTGCAAGATCGCCTCGGTCGCTTCGGGCGTATAGCGTGCGCGGTCCGTGTCCTCGATCCGCAACAGGAACTTACCGCCCCGACCACGGGCATAAAGCCAGTTGAACAGGGCTGTGCGTGCGCCGCCGATGTGCAGAAAACCCGTAGGGGAAGGGGCGAAACGGGTGACGATTTCAGAGCACATGGGCGGTCCTTTCGGGGGGTATTTTCTGGCAGTCATGCTGTTCATACTTTGGTCATGTTTACCGTTTGGTAACCAACCGCCGCATAAAGTTTCCGTCTATCTATCCAGTGCAGCGAACGGGGGCAAGTAATGGGCGCGGCATCTGCCTTCGCGGAAAAAATGCGCGCCGAGCGGGGGACGTTATTCGGCTGGGTGCCTGTATGTCTGGCTTTCGGGATAGGTGGTTATTTTCCTTGGGATTCGAACCTTCGGCGGTCCATCTGGCTGCTGTCGGGCTTTTTTCACTTGCTGGCGCGGCTCCTGCCTGAGCCTGTGCGTCCTTTCGCGGTGGCAGGTATGCTTGTCAGTGTCGGCGTATTGCTTGCGGCGGGCAGGGCGCATTCGGTTGCCGGGCCTGTGCTGGATTTCCGCTACTACGGCGCGGTTGAGGGGCGGATCATCGCGATCGACCGCAGCCAGTCCGATGCACTGCGCCTGACGCTGGACGATGTGGTGTTAGACTGGGTGCCACCCGGGCGCACGCCACAACGGGTGCGCCTGTCTTTGCATGGTGACCGTTCGGTCGATATCGCAGCCGAACCCGGTTTGCGGGTTATGCTGACAGGGCATCTGTCGCCGCCTTCAGGACCGGTAGAGCCGGGAGGCTTTGATTTTCAGCGCCATGCATGGTTTGTGCGGCTCGGGGCCGTCGGCTATGCTCACACGCCGCTCATGGGCGTGGCTGAGCCGCAGGGGGGGGGCTTGGTGTATTCAAGCTGCGCATGGCGGCTTCTGCCCGTATTCAGTAGGTGCTGGGCAGAGACGTTGGCGGGTTCGCCGCGGCTATCACAACGGGAGATCGGTCTGCCATCAGTCAGGCTGCTCTCGACGCTCTGCGCGCGAGCAATCTGGCGCATCTGTTGGCGATCTCGGGGTTGCACATGGGCCTGATGTCAGGGGTGGTGTTTGCCGCCTTGCGACTGACTTTTGCCTTGGTGCCACCGGTGGCGCTTCGGGTGTCGGCACGCAGCATTGCAGCGGGTGGTGCCTTGATCGCGGCCGCTGGATATCTGGCGTTGTCGGGCGGCAATGTAGCCACCCAGCGGGCCTTTATCATGGTGGCCGTGGCGCTTTTTGCGCTGATGATCGGACGGCGCGCGATCAGCCTGCGCGGGGTGGCAATTGCTGCCACGATTGTGCTGATCCTCAGGCCGGAGGCGCTTATGGGGCCGGGTTTTCAGATGTCATTTGCAGCCACCATCGCGTTGGTTGCGGTTTTTGGCTGGATGCGGGATGGGCAGATCCCCCTAGGGCCGCGTTGGCTGCAACCTGTTCTGGCGGTCGTAGTGTCTTCGGCAGTGGCAGGTTTTTCCACGGCGCCCATTGCGGCGGCGCATTTCAACGCAATTGCACAGTATGGCTTGCTGGCGAACCTCGTCTCGGTACCGCTGATGGGGGTATTGGTCATTCCGGCAGCCGTGGTGGCGGTTGTGCTTGCCCCGCTGGGGCTTGACGCGGTGGGGCTGTGGGGGATGAGCATCGGGGTTCGATGGATCCTCTATGTAGCCCACTTCATTGCCGATCTACCGCAAGCGCGGACCTATGTGGTCGGGCCGGGGAGCTGGGTGCTGCCGTTGCTGGCGATGGGATTCCTGACACTGCTGCTGTGGCGCGGGCGATTGCGATGGGGTGGTGCCGTCGCCATGGCGGCTTCTTTTGTGATCTGGTCCGGTGCGCCGCGGCCGGACGTTCTGGTGTCGGATAGCTGCACGCTGGTGGGCGTGATGACACCGCAGGGGCGCGCCCTGAGCAAAGAGCGAGGAGCAGGGTTTGTCGCGCGCAACTGGTTGGAAAATGATGGTGATGGAGAGGACCAGTACACCGCCGCGCGCCGTTGGCAGCAAGGCGACACCTTTATCCATATCTCTGGCAAGCGCGCGGCTGCGGCTTTTAGCGGATGCAGGAAAGGGCAGATTGTCGTCAGTTCAGTGTCTTTGGAGCAAAGCGATCTGCCGTGTACTCTGCATGACCCAGAAAGCCTCCGCCATACGGGGGCAGTCGCCTATGTTTTTGGGGAGCAGGGCGCGATGACCATCAGAACAGCGCGCGCCGCAGCAGGTGAGCGGCTTTGGACGCAGTGGCCAGAGGAGAAACCGCGCGGGGAATACCACGCGCGGTGAAAAGCCAACTAGCCAGCGCTAGTAAGAGCGGATCAACCCGACCAGACGACCCTGAACCTTTACCTGATCGGCATGGAATACGCGTGTCTCATACATAGGGTTCGCCGCTTCGAGAGCGATGGCGCTGCCCTTACGTTTGAACCGCTTGAGCGTGGCCTCATGGTCATCAACCAAAGCCACAACAATGTCACCGTCATCGGCCACAGAAGTTTCGCGGATCACGACGACATCGCCATCATTGATCCCCGCCTCGATCATCGAATCGCCTTTAACTTCAAGCGCGTAATGTGTACCGGCACCGGCAAGCATGGCATTAGGTACGGTCACCCCATGCGAGCGTTGGTTGATCGCTTCAATAGGGACACCAGCGGCGATTTTTCCCATCACAGGAAGCTCTGTCGCCTCAATGGTTGTCACGGGCAAGGCCTTAGCGGGCGGTGGCCCATCGGGGAGATCGCCGTCAATTATGCGTGGCGTAAAGCCGGCACCGGTCATGCTGTCGGGGAGTTTCACAATCTCGAGGGCGCGAGCGCGGTGCGCGAGGCGGCGGATAAACCCGCGTTCCTCCAGCGCTGTGATCAGGCGGTGGATGCCCGATTTGGACCGCAGATCAAGCGCCTCTTTCATTTCGTCAAAACTGGGTGGAACGCCATCACGCTGTACCCGTTTGTGGATGAATGCCAGCAGATCGAGTTGTTTTTTGGTCAGCATAACGCGGTCCTTGCCCCTTTTTATCTCATTTTGTTCTAGGGACGTTCTTGTTTTGTGTCAACTCTTTCAAAGGTCGATAATGCGAACCATCGCACCGGTCGGCTGTGCCGGATCATTGGGCGGGCGCACCATCAGCGCCGATGCCGTAGCCAAAACGCTCAGCAACGAACTGTCCTGACGGGAGGCTGCTGTGACCATGCCGTTGACCAGATTAGCGCGCATATAATGCTCTCGGGGGCCATTGGCGGGAATGTCTGCCGCCAGAGGCATCAGGCGTTCGGGGGCTGGCTGTTGGCCCAACCCCAGCATCGCGCGGATCATGGGGGCCACGAAAATGCAGCCACATACCATGGCAGAGACCGGATTTCCGGGCAGGCCTACCATTGCTGTATTCTCAAGCCGTCCCGCCATCAGCGGTTTGCCGGGTCGCATGGCAACCTTGTAGAAAGACTGTTGCATGCCAAGTTCTGCTGCGACAGGGGCAACCAGATCGTGATCTCCGACAGAGGCGCCGCCAATCGTGATGATCAGATCTGCCCCCTGCGCCAGCTCGAAGCTGCGCTTGAGCGAGGCTGCGTTGTCGCGGGCAATGGGCATCAGCCGCGCAGTGGCACCAAGCTCTTCCAGCGTGGCTGCCAGGCCATAGGTGTTGGAGGCGATGATCTGGTCCGGTCCCGGAGACTCACCCGGTTGGACCAGCTCGTCTCCGGTTGCGATGATGGCAACGACCGGTTTCACATAGACCGGAACGCTGGCGATGTTCATTGCGGCCAGCAACGCGATGTCCGCAGGGCGCAGGCGGCGCGGCGCGCTAAGCGGTGTCCCTTCGACAAAGTCACCGCCAGCGGGGCGGATATTGTCTTTGCTACCGATTTTGTAGCCCAAGGTAATCAGATCACCACGGCGAGTGACGTCCTCTTGGATAACTACGAAATCCGCGCCATCTGGTACCGGCGCACCTGTGAAGATACGCACGGCCTGTCCGGCGCGCAGCGACCCTTCATACCGGTGGCCGGCAGCTGCTTCGCCAACGACTTTGAACATCGCATCCAGCTCAACTTCTGCGCGGCGCAGGGCGTAGCCGTCCATTGAGGAGGCGGCAAACGGGGGCTGGGTGCGTTGCGCTGTGACTTCACGGGACAGAACGCGGCCGTTCGCATGACGCAGGGCGACATGCTCGACCGGCATCACGGAAGTCAGCGCAAAGAGGTTATCCAGCGCCTCAGGGACGCTGATCATAGCGCTTCGTGACGGCCCGATTTGCCGCCGTCTTTCAAAGTGACGCGCAGGCCGCTGATTTCCATGCCCTTGTCCACGGCTTTGCTCATGTCATAAACGGTCAGCGCCGCGACCGAAGCCGCTGTCAGCGCCTCCATCTCCACACCGGTCTGGCCAGTCGTCTTGACGGTGGCAGTTATCCGGATGCCGGGCAGGTCCGCGTCAGGCACCAGATCAACCGAAACCGAAGTGATCGGCAGCGGGTGACACAGCGGAATGAGATCGGAAGTCTTCTTGGCCGCCATAATGCCTGCAAGCCGCGCAACGCCCAAAACGTCACCCTTCTTAGCGCGCCCTTCGGTAATTATATCAAAGGTTTCACGCTTCATCTTGATGTGATTTTCTGCGGTGGCTATGCGCGCGGTTGCGGCTTTGTCGGACACATCAACCATATGCGCATGGCCGTCTCCATCAAAATGGGTGAGCGCCATTACATACCCCCCGCGCGCAGCGGATCGGCAAGCAGGTGGCGCGTGGCTGCGGCCACGTCTTCCTGCCGCATTAGGCTTTCGCCAATAAGGAAAGTGCGCGCGCCGTAGCGGGCCATATCAGCCAGATCCGCAGGCGTGTTCAGCCCGCTTTCACAAACAATCAACCGCTCACCGGGGATCAGCTTTGAGAGGGTGCGCGTCGTGTCCAGCGAGGTCTCGAACGTGTTGAGATTGCGGTTGTTGATCCCGATCATGCGGGATTTCAATGTAAGCGCGCGCCCCAACTCTTCGGCGTTATGAGTCTCGATCAGCGCGTCCATACCGTAGTGGGTGGCAGCATCTTCCAACTCGGCGGCTTGCGCATCCGAGACCGACGCCATGATGATCAAGATACAGTCGGCGCCAAGGCTGCGCGCTTCGGCGACCTGATAGGTGTCATACATGAAATCCTTGCGCAGGATGGGCAGATCGCAGGCTTCTCGGGCTTCTACCAGAAATTCTTTCGCGCCCTGAAAACTGGGAGTGTCGGTCAGGACCGACAGGCAAGTCGCGCCACCGTCCTCATAAGCCTTCGCCAGCGCGGCAGGCTCGAAATCGGCGCGGATAAGGCCCTTGGACGGGCTGGCTTTCTTGATTTCAGCAATCAGGCCGTAATTTTCGATCGAAGCGTCAAAAAGCGCTTTGGCAAATGGGCGTACCGGCGGCGCGTTGGCGGCTTTCGCCTCCAATTCTTTCAATGGCAGAGCGGCCTTGTCAGCGGCGATTTCTTCAAGCTTGTAGGCTTTGATTTTGTCTAGGATTGTTTGTGTCATACGGCCTCCGGATCGCCCCAGTTTATGGACCCACGCCCTTGGCTACGCAACCATGCATTACAGCGGCTGAAAGGCTGAGAACCCAAGAACCCGCGATGTGCTGACAGCGGGGAAGGGTGGGCGGTTTCAAGCTTGAAATTCGTAGTTTGATCGACGCGGGCCGCGGCCTTATTTGCAGGAGCACCCCACAACAGATAGGCACAGGGTTGCCTAGCCAGCTTTGCGAATACCTGCTCTGTCAGGGTTTGCCAGCCTAGCTTTGCGTGGCCCTTTGCCACCCCTTGCGGCACCGTCAGGATGGTATTCAGTAGCAATACCCCCTGATCGGCCCAGTCATCCAGTTCGGTTCGCGTGCGGGTGATGCCGAGATCGCTGTGCAATTCCTTGAAGATATTACCAAGGCTATCCAGCCGCCCGCCAAAGTCGGCAGTGATTGAAAAGGCAAGGCCGTGGGCTTTGCCTGGTGTGTGGTAGGGGTCCTGACCAAGGATGACGACCCGCACGTCATCAGGCTGCACCCGCTCAAGTGCGTCGAAAACAAGGGGGGCGGGGGGCAAGAACTGGCGTGTCTCTGCGCGCAGCGCGGCCTCAATTGCAGGCAATTCTTGTGTAAAGAACGGCAACTCACCCCAAGCGCCGAGGTGGGCCAGACTAAACATCAGCCCGCTTGTGTGATGCGTGCCACGGCGGTGATCTTGTCGCGCGCGGCACCGGAATCGATGCTAGTGCGGGCCATCTCGACGCCTGCGCGCAGGTCCGGCGCGGCATCCGCGATGACCAGCGCAGCGGCCGAATTAAGCAAAACCGCATCACGGTAGGCCGATGGGGTCCCATCCAGCAACGCGTTGAAGGCCACGGCGTTCTCTTCTGGTGTGCCGCCGACGATGCTCTCAAACGGGTGGACTGGCAGGCCTGCGTCTTCGGGATGAATCTCTATCTCGTCGATGGCGCCATCTTTGCGCAGCGCGCTGACCCAACTGATGCCGGTGATGGTCAGCTCGTCTGTGCCGTCCGAGCCGTGGACAAGCCATGCGGCCTCTGACCCAAGCAGTTTGAGCGTTTCGGCCATCGGGCGCGTCAGCTCACGCGTGTAGGTGCCGGTCAGTTGTCGTTTGACGCCGGCAGGGTTGGTCAGGGGGCCAAGGATGTTGAATATCGTCCGCGTGCCAAGCTCGGCACGGGTGGGCATAACATGTGCAATCGCCGGATGATGCATCGGCGCCATCATAAAACCGATACCGGCTTCATTCAGCGCTTGCTCTACGATCTTCGGGCCAACCATGGTTTTCAGACCCATCTGCCCCAGCGCATCCGCCGCGCCCGATTTGGAGCTGAGATTGCGGTTGCCGTGTTTTGCCACAACCACGCCGACACCTGCCACGACAAAGGCCGTGGCGGTGGAGATGTTGAGCGTGCCTTTGCCGTCACCGCCTGTGCCTACAATATCCATTGCGCCTTCGGGCGCATGCACGGGGTTGCACTTGGCGCGCATTACAGCGGCGGCGGCAGTGTATTCGTCCACAGTCTCGCCGCGGGTGCGCAGCGCCATGAGAAAACCGCCGATCTGGCTGGGCGTTGCTTCGCCGGTAAAGAGGATTTCAAAGGCCTCTTCGGCCTGTTTGCGGGTCAACGGGCCGTTGGCAGCCGCATCAATGAGGGGTTTGAGGCGTTCGCTCATGCGGGTTCTTTGACCTCCTTGAGGAAGTTCTCCAGCAGCGCGTGGCCGTGTTCGGAGTGGATAGATTCAGGATGGAACTGTACGCTGTGGATCGGCAGTTCGCGGTGTTGCAGGCCCATGATGGTGCCATCTTCCAGCTCTGCCGTAATTTCCAGACAGTCGGGCAGGGTTGCCCGCTCAACGATCAAGGAGTGATAACGGGTCGCGGAAAAAGGGTTGGGCAGGCCCGCAAACAGACCTTTGTTGGTGTGATGCATCACGCCAAGCTTGCCGTGCACAATCTCGTTTGCGCGCACAACACGCCCGCCAAAAGCTTCGCCGATGGTCTGATGGCCGAGGCAGACCCCCAACAGTGGAACCCCAGCCTTTGCGGCGGCCTTGGTCAAGCCAAGGCAGATACCAGCCTGCGCAGGGTCGCATGGACCGGGACTGAGGACGATGCCAGAAGGGCGCATCTCCATCGCTTCCTCAACGCTCAGCGTGTCATTACGCCTGATTTCCATCTGCGCACCCAGCGCACCCAGATAGTGCACGAGATTGTAGGTGAAGCTGTCATAGTTATCGATCAACAGGAGCATCTTGGGGAAACTTCGTATTAGGACTAGAGAAGGCGCATAGAGACGGGGTATAGGTGTCGTTGGTAGATGGTCAGTCTTGGGCGCAATCGTCAAGGGGCAGGGCCGCCGCATTTTGCAATAACCGGAGCATAATATCCGGAATGCCAGAGATGCGGAATAACAGGACAAGGGTGCAACAGCTATGGCACAGGGCATTTTGAGCGGTATTGGATTGGGCGCAGTGTTCAGTTTGGGTGTGGCAGGCGTGGTGTCTGTTTTGGTCCCTATTGAACCACGTCCAGCACCAGAGCTTGGGACTGCAGAGACAGTTGCCGTGCCGGAAGCACCTGTTGAACAGCCGCGTGTAACAATCACGTACGAGACCGGCAGCGCTCCGGTACAGCCACAGGCGAGCCTTCGCGCGCCCGCCAGCGAAGAATTGCCGAACGAACCAGTCGCCGCTGCCTTGCCACCGCAGATGGCAACCGATCTGGGGGAGGGTATCACCGAAGCACCGCTTGACGGCGCGCCAGTGACCGCCCCTACGACCGAGACAGCAGCGCTAGCGCTTCAGCCGCGGCCCTTGCCAACGCTTGAGAACGGCCAGACGGACGCCACTCCACAAGTTCCCGCAGCGCTTCCACAGCCACAAACCGGTGGTGCTGCCAGCCTGACAAAGCCACGACCGCTGCCGACAATTGTGAGCGTGCAGCCCGATGCCGAATCCCCCGTTCTACCCAATCCGCAAGCCCTTGCGCCGATGATCCCCGATGACAGTGTGGATGCGGATGTCACAACACAGGCCGAAGCCAATGAGGCTGTAGAGCCTCAGGCCGATCCCGCCGAGGAGGTGGTTGTGGTTGTTGTTCCGCCGCAAACGCAAGAGCCGTCAGAAACCCAAACCGCCGAGCAGGCCTCCGAAGCCGAAACACCGACCGCGCCAAAGCCACGTGTCTTGCCCGCGCGGGGTGATCAGGCAGTGACGCTTGGAACGCCGGTGCTGCCTCGCATCGGGACGCCGGCGAATAGCCTTATTACCCGCGATGAGCAGGGAGGCAGTGTTGAAACCTTGACCCAGACGGCTTCGAATGATCCAGTCGATGCGGCGCCGATCCGTCGCTACGCACAGCCCTTCGAGAATCCCGAGGGCAAGCCGCTGATGGGTATCGTCTTGATGGACACTGGCGCTGATTTGGACGCTGCCGAAATCGGACTGCCCGCCTTGTCGAGTTTTCCATATCCGGTCAGCTTTGCCGTGGACGTGACCCTTGTGGACGCCGCCAAACGGGTTGAGCGCTACCGTGCAGAAGGTTTTGACGTCTTGGCGATGGTTAACCTGCCACAAGGTGCGCGGCCATCAGATGCTGAAGTCTCCATAAGCGTAGCGCTCAACGGGATGCCTGAGATCGTTGGTGTGCTGGAAGGCACAGGCGAGGGGCTGCAAAGCAGCCGCGAAGTGGCCGATCAGGTCACCCGTATCTTGCTGGCCAGCGGGCACGGTCTGGTTACGCAGAACCGTGGCCTTAACTCGATGCCGAAACTGGCCGTCAAAGAGGGTGTGCCAGCCGCGCCGGTCTTCCGTGATTTTGACGCAGAGGGCCAGCAGCCCCGCGTCATCCGCCGCTTTCTGGATCAGGCCGCGTTCAAGGCGGGGCAGGAGGGCGGTGTCATCATGCTCGGTCGTCTACGTCCGGAAACGATCGAGGCGCTGCTGGTATGGGGTTTGGCCGAGCGCGCAAGTTCGGTTGCGCTGGCACCTGTGTCGGCGGTCTTGCTCGCGCAGTGATGGCGATGAACTGTTAAGATAGCAAAGCAGGTGTTTGGCCCGAGGCGCGCCGATGACTGATGTTGAGAACAGGAGTGCAGCCAGCCGCAATCTCGCGTTCTACGAATGTACGCTTACGAACAGTGTCTCTCAATGACCAAGAAGCCTGCTGTTGCCGACTTGTGTTTGAAGCATATACAGGGCTTAGCGTCGGGAACCTCCCAACATTTTTTTGGAAGTCGCAATTGAGTTTGTGCCAATGACAAATCACCTAGAAAGCACACGCAAATGATTGTCCGGGAACACCCATCACCACTGCATCTTTTCGTTCTCACGCAGGGATCCATTGTACCAAAAATCATAGGTAAAATTCTTGGAATAGCACTTTTGACTGCAATTGTGCTTTTGCTTGATGCTTACTTCATCGCGCTCCCCCATATTTCGATCGCTGCGATGGGGATATTTGGCGTAGCGCTTTCTCTGTTTCTCGGATTTCGAAATAACGCGGCCTATGATCGTTGGTGGGAGGCGCGGAAGCTCTGGGGTTCAATGATTGCAGATGTGCGCAATTTGGGCCGACATATGTGGATCTTTGTAGCCAAGGGAACTGATCGTGCCGAGATCCTGTCTTGCGCCGTTGCATTTGCCCATCTTCACCCCGGATTTCTGCGAGACGTTGATGTGGAGGATGATATTGTTGATTGGATTGGAGCGGAGAATGCTGCTGCAATGCTCTCACATCAAAACCCTGCAGATGCAGCGCTCAGGTCTATGGCGGAACAAATTGGCCAATTGACTGAGCAAGAGGTGATCAGTGGCTTTGGTCAGATCGCTATATCAAAGACATTGTCTTCGTTGGCTCTCGCACAAGCTGGGTGTGAACGTATTCTTACAACGCCGCTACCCTTCGTACACTCATTGCTCATCCGTCGGACGACCTATCTGTATTGTGTGCTGTTGCCTTTTGCGCTTATCGAATCCACGGGCGGGTTCGCTCCAATATTTGCGGCAGCGGTCGCTTACGTGTTTTTTGGACTGCAGGCTGTGACCAATGAGCTTGAGCTGCCGTTTCGCAATGTCCAAAACGGGTTGCCGCTTGTTTCAATGTGTCGGGTGATCGAAATCTCCGTATCCGAAGCACTTGATCGTCCTGCGCCAAAGCCTCTTGAAGCAGTGAACTATATCCTAACCTGAGGCTCGCAGCTTTGCATAGGATTGGCAGAGTAGGCCCGAAACGAGGTTTCGCTACCTCTCGGGCCCAAAGGAATTAACCGTTGCCGCTGCCATTAAACCGCGAGGCGTCTTCGGCCGCGCGGCGGATCGCGCCGGATTTATGCACGGTTTCCATATATTCCGCCTCTGGATCGCTGTCATAGACAACGCCGCCACCAGCCTGAATGTACAGCATCTGATCTTTCACGACCGCTGTGCGCAAGGCTATGCACATGTCCATGTCGCCGCCCGCGCTGAAATAGCCGACACCGCCCCCATAGACACCGCGTTTTTCAGGCTCCAGCTCGTCGATTATTTCCATCGCGCGGACTTTGGGCGCGCCTGACACTGTGCCGGCAGGCATGCCGGCAAAGAAGGCATCGAGCGCATCACAATCATCGCGCAGCTCACCCACCACGTTCGAGACGATGTGCATGACGTGTGAGTACCGCTCGACGATGAATTCTTCGGTGGGGCGCACTGTGCCAATCTTCGCCACGCGGCCCACATCGTTGCGGCCCAGATCGAACAGCATCAGATGCTCAGCCAGCTCTTTTTTGTCGGCCATCAGATCGGCTTCCAAAGCGCGGTCTTCCTCTGGGGTAGCGCCACGCGGACGGGTGCCTGCGATGGGGCGGATGGTGATTTCCTGACCGAACACGCGGACAAGGATTTCGGGGCTGGCACCCACCACATGGAAGCCGCCGAAGTTGAAATAGAACATAAACGGCGACGGATTAGTGCGACGCAGCGAGCGGTAGAGCGCAAAGGGTGGTTGGCGGAATTCCTGTGCCCAGCGTTGGGAAGGGACAACCTGAAAGATGTCACCGGCCTTGATATATTCCTGAGCCTTGAGCACGGCCTCTTTGTAGGCGTCCTTGGTGAAATTGCTCACCGGCTCTGCGGTAGGGGTAGCATCGCCCAGATCGCGGGAGGTGCCTGCGGGGCTGCGTTCAAGGTCGCGCAAGGCGTCCATGACGCGCTCGGCTGCTTGTGCGTAGGCTGCGCGGGCGCTTTGACCTTCTGTCACCCAAGCGGGGGAGACAACGGTTACCTCACCCTTCACGCCGTCCAGCACGGCAACCACCGAAGGGCGCAGCATGACCGCATCGGGCAAGCCAAGCGTATCGGGATTGATGTTGGGCAGACGCTCAACCAGACGGATCATGTCATAACCCAGATAGCCAAAAAGGCCGGCTGCCGCTTGCGGAAGATCGTCGGGGATGTCTATTTTGCTTTCCGCGATGAGACCGCGCAGGGCGTCCAGCGGGTTGCCATCAATCGGTGTATAGGCATCGGGATCATAGCGTGCCGCGCGGTTCACCTCGGAAGTGGTCCCGCGACAGCGCCAGATCAGGTCTGGCTTCATCCCGATAATTGAATAGCGGCCGCGCACCTCACCACCAGTGACAGATTCCAGCATAAAGGCGTTTTCTGCAGCGCCTCCAAGCTTGAGCATAAGCGAAACAGGGGTATCCAGATCGGCGGCCAGTCGGGTGTAAACGACCTGATGGTAACCCGCCGCATAGCGGGCCGCGAAGCTGTCAAAATCGGGTGTCAGGTTCATTTTACTGGAAGCTCACATTCACGGCGTTCACAGCACGTGAATCAATGTTCTGACCCGCACGCAGCAGGGTATCTTCGGAGAAGAAATCGAACAAACCACGCGCCAGCGCCTCGTTTTGCTGCTCGCGCAGGCCGGCAATAAGTGCTTGCGCCTCGCTGTTGTCTTTGTCCGCTGGGGTGATCGCATCCAGCTTGACCAGCACAACGGTGTCGTTGCCTTCCAGAATACGGATATCTCCGACTTCCATATCAAACACTTCGGCCGTGAAGCCGACGGGTGTGGCTGGCAGGAAGGCATTGCGCGTCTGCGTCATCTCCTCACGCTGGGTCAGACCCTGCACTGGCCATGTGACGCCTGCCTCGGCTTCTGTCTTGGCCGTATCGGCGAGGGTGCGTAGCTGTTGCACAATCGCGTCTGCACGCCAGCGCTCTGCCACTTCTTCTGTCACGTCTGCATAGGTTGCAGGGCGCTCGGGCAGGGCTTCGTCCAGACGCAGTGCAAAGATGCCGCCATCGCCTAGCTGTTCAACCTTGGGGAAGTTACCCTCGGCTACGGTGGCTGCGGCTTCGCGGAAGCCTTCGTAGGCGGCGATGTCGTCGCTGCTGTCTACTGTCCATTCGATCTGACCCAGAACCATGTCTGTCTGCTGTGCCAGTTCTTCGAGTGTCGCACCGCCGGCAAGGCGGTCGTCGAAATCTTCGGCCTGAGCTTCGACAATGCGGACGGCACGGTCAGCGGCAAGCGCATCGCGCAATTCTGGCTCGGCCTCTTCAAAGCTCACATTTTGTGCGGGCAGGATGGCATTAACCCGAAACAGGGCAGGGCCAAGGCCTGTGGGGGCGGGGCCAGCGACGCTGCCAATCTCGGCGGCAAACACGGCTTCTCCGGCAGCGCCGAGTTCAGCTTGATCCACATCGCCCATGTCCACATCTGTTAGTTGCAGATCGCGTTCCGCGACTAGCGCCTCGAAGGTGGTGCCGCCAACTTCAAGCGCTGCTGCGGCATGATCGGCCGCTTCCTGATCTGCAAAGACCAACCGTTCGACCAGACGCCGCTCTGGCTGGATGTACTGATCGGCGCGGGATTCGTATTCTGCGCGCAGATCTTCTTCCGGCATTTCCACCTCGTCGATAATGTCTGTCGGGTTGAGCCATGCGTAGGTGATCTTTTTGGTTGCTGGCAGGACGAAGTTTTCTGAATTGGCTTCGAAATAGGCCTTAAGCGTCGCCTCATCTGCTTCTTCCAGCGGTTTCTCAAGCGATGTCTCGTCGAGCAGGACCCACGTGAAATCACGTGTTTCGCTGATATATCCCACAAGCGTTTCGGCATAGGCGGCGGGCATTTCGATGCCGCTCAGGATCGCGCCTTGCAGAAGTTGACGTGCAGTTTCTTCGCGCAGGCTTGTCTCGAAGTCAGCTTCGTTCAGGCCGGCAGAACGCAGCGATTGCGCATACCCGTCGCGGTCAAACTTGCCGTCGATACCCTGAAATGAAGGAATATTGAGGATACGCTCACGCAACACCTCATCCCCGATCGACAGTCCTATCTGTGTGGCTTCGTGGTCCAAGGCGCGGTCACGCAGCAGGCGTTGCAGAACGGCGCGGTCCAGACCCAACTGATGGGCTTGTGCAAAGCTCATGTTGCTGCCGGTCTGGCGGCTGATCGCGTTAAGCTCTTTCTGCATCTGGCGCGCGTAGGTGTCTACCGCGATGGGCTTGTCGCCCACGGATCCGATGGTGCGAATGTTGCCGCTGAGGTTCACCGCGCCGAAGCCGCCCAAACCCAAAAAGAGCAGAGCCATAAGGATCCACATTGCGGTTTTGCCGAAGCTTGATTTCTTGGCCATGACAGGTGCCCCCAAAAGCTGTTTGGGACTGTCTAAGGGCTTGGCCCCAGAGGGGCAAGAGGCTGCTATCTTAGCGGTAGATCAAGTGCCTCGAGCCGTTCGAACAGTGTCGCGATTCCTGCGGCGTTTAGATTGGCAAAAGCGATGCGCAGCTCTTTGTCGCCGGCACGGGTGTCTTCGGGGTAAAACATCGTCCCTGGCAGGCACAAAACGCCAGCTTCGTGGACCAAAATCGGCGCAAGCTCGCCGCTGCCGGCCGCAAAGGGATGTTGCACATAGGCAAAATAGCCGCCCAGCCCCAACAGCTTCCAGCCTTTTGCCGTGAGAGTTGGCATATGCTTGGTTATGGCAGCACGGCGGGCCAGAATTTCATCCCGCTCGCCCGAGAGCCATGCGTCAAGGTTCTGCATCCCCCACAGTGCCGCATGCTGGCCGACCTGACTGGGGCAGATGGTGACGGTATCAAGGAACTTCTCCACCTCGGCGAGCCGCTCGGCTGACGCAATAATGGCACCAAGGCGGTGTCCGGTTAGACGGTAGGCCTTTGAAAAGGAGTACAGGTGAATCAGCGTCTGCTCCCAATCGGGGCGTTTGAACAGGCTGTGGGGCAGGCCGGAACCAGCGTGGAAATCGCGGTAGGTCTCATCCACAATCAGTGCGATGCCGCGCGATTTGGCGATGTCATAGAAGGCAGAGATCAGATCATCAGGGTATTCAGCGCCTGTCGGATTGTTGGGCGTCACCAACACAATCGCACGGGTGCGCGGTGTGATGAGTTTCGCTGCATCCCACGGGTCGGGCATCATGTCGTCTTCACAGATCAGCGGCACAGCCTTTGCACCGGCCATATCCAGCCACATCTTGTGGTTGAAGTACCACGGTACGGGCACGATCACCTCGTCGCCTTCGGCACACAGTGCCGAGATCGCTGCAGCAAAGGCCTCGTTACAGCCGGAAGTGAGGGCAACCTGAGACGCATCAACCTTGCCATCGTAAATCCGGCTTGTGCGCGCTGCCAGTTCCTCCCGCAGTTCGGGCAGGCCCAGAACCGGTCCGTAGAGATGCACGGAATCGTCATTCAGCACTGCATCAGCCATCGCGCGGCGCATGTCAGGGTGCGGCGGCTCTACCGGAGCGGCTTGGCTCACGTTGATCAGCGGACGCGCGTCCGTAAAATTCACGCCCTCCAGCCAGCGGCGGGCCTCCATCACGGGGGGCGAAAAGGTGGTGGCTGTGCGAGGGAGCGTCATCGGGATGTCCAAATGCTGGAGGAAGATAGATCGGGCTTAAGGTGTATAGAGGCTGTCAGTCTTTGCCGCGGTAGGGTTCTACGTATTGCAGCGCCATGTCCCACGGGAAGAAAATCCACGTGTCTTGGGAAACGCCTGTGATGAAGGTGTCGACCATCGGTTCTCCTGCGGGTTTGGCATAGACCGTGGCAAAATGGGCGTTGGGGTAAAGGCTGCGCACTAGTTCAAGCGTCTTGCCGCTATCAACCAGATCGTCGACGATCAGAATGCCGGTGCCGTCGCCCATCATCTCTGTATCGGGGGATTTCAGGACACGGGCCTCGCGGCGCTCATCTGCTTTGCCGCCGCCGGAATGGTATGAAACCACCGAGATCGTATCAACCGTGCGAATGTCGAGCTCGCGTGCGACGATCATCGCAGGCGCCATGCCGCCGCGGGTGATGGCCACCACAGCACGCCATGCCCCATCGTCAGGGCCCTTGCCGTCAAGCCGCCAAGCCAACGCGCGGCTATCGCGGTGGATCTGGTCCCAGCTGATGTGAAAGCCTTTTTCATGGGGGAGGCGGGTATCTGACATGGGGTTACCTTTGCAGCAGAAGTTTCAGGCCCAAGCCACCCAAAAGCAGGGCGGCAGTGCGGTCAATTACGGATTTGGCGCGCAAAAAGCGGGCGCGGGCGACAGGCGCTGTAAGAATAAAAGCGCAGGCCGTGTAGAACAGGATTCCCAAAGTCAGGTGATTGAGCGTGATGAATGCAATCTCGCCACTCGAAAGGTTCGGTGGAAAGATAACAACCAGCACAGCAGCGGCAAAAAGGACTGACTTCGGGTTGCCCAGATTTACCAGAAAGCCATCAATGAAAGCGCAGCCTTGTGCCTTGGGCGCAGCACCAAGCGGTACGTTCGCGCTGCGCCATGTCTTGATCGCCAGATAGATTAGATAGATTGCGCCGCCAATCTTGAGCACTGCAAAGGCCCATGGAAACAGCGAAAACACCACATCCATGCCCAGCAGGGCGGCTAGGGTCCAGAGACTGGCCATCACGCCTAGCCCCAGACCCGTCGCAATGCCCGCCGCCCGTTGGCGACAGAACTGCGCACGGCCATCAGAAACGCCGCGCCGGGGCTGAGGATCGATATAATCAGCACGGCGTTAAAGGCGAGAAGATGGTCGAGTGTCATCGCAGGCAGCCCTTCGGGAAAATGTTAGCCTTTGGCGATGTCTGGCGCATCAACTGCCTTCATGCCCACAACGTGATAGCCTGCGTCAACGTGCAGGTTCTCTCCTGTTGTGCCGGAGCCCAGATCGGAAAGCAGATACAGCGCTGATTTGCCGACCTCGTCGATGGTCACATTGCGGCGCAGCGGAGAGTTGTATTCATTCCACTTCATAATGTAGCGGAAATCACCGATGCCGGAAGCGGCCAGCGTCTTGATCGGACCGGCGGAAATGGCGTTCACGCGGATGCCGTCCTTGCCAAGATCTTCGGCCAGATATTGCACGGACGCTTCAAGTGCGGCTTTTGCTACGCCCATGACGTTGTAATGAGGCATTACTTTCTCGGCACCGTAGTAGGTGAGGGTCAGGCAAGAACCGCCGTTCTTCATCATCTTTTCCGCACGCTGCACAACGGCGGTGAAAGAGTAGACCGAGATATCCATGGAAAGCGCGAAGTTGGAGCGGCTGGTGTCGACGTAGCGACCGCGCAGTTCGTTCTTGTCCGAAAAGCCGATGGCGTGAACGATGAAGTCGAGCGTGTCCCACTTTTGGGCCAGCCCCTCAAACAGCGCATCAATAGAGGCTTCGTCACCCACGTCGCACGGCAGCACAATGTCAGAGCCCAGCTGCGCGGCCAAAGGAACCACCCGCTTTTTCAGCGCGTCACCCTGATAGGAGAAGGCAAGCTCTGCGCCGGCATCGGCCAGTTGCTTGGCAATGCCCCAGGCAATTGATTTGTCGTTGGCCAATCCCATGATCAACCCCCGCTTGCCTGCCATAAGGTTGTTCGACATGCGTGTATTCTCCGTTCAAAATCTGTTCCCCTCGGTCTACGCCATTGCCAAGGGACCATCAAGTGAGGGTGCGTCATATCGTGTTTTGGGTTGCACAGCAGATCACGATGATAGAATTGTGGTAGTACGGCATGCAGACGACGCTTGTTCGCCGCCTGCAATAGTCAGAATTAGACAAGATAGTTGTGGAGAGACGGCAATGTTCCTCTTTTCACGGAAAAGGATGAGCCAGTGACAGATCGTGACGGAATTTTCGCAGGCGATGATCCTTTCGCCATAACCCGTGATTGGCTGGCAGAAGCGACCAAGGAAGAGATCAACGATGCCAACGCAATGTCGCTGAGCACGGTTGATGCCAGCGGGATGCCAAATGCGCGCGTTGTGCTGCTCAAAGACATCGAAGACGGTGCGTTTGTCTTCTACACGAACTTTGGCAGCGCAAAGTCGCAAGAGCTTGATTTTGCTGGAAAAGCCGCCTTTGTTATCCACTGGAAATCCTTGCGACGTCAAGTGCGCGCGCGCGGTCTGATCACCCGTGAAGATGGCGAGAAAGCAGATGTGTATTACGCGTCCCGCTCGCTCAAAAGCCGTCTGGGGGCTTGGGCTTCTAACCAGTCGCAACCGTTGGAAAGCCGCGATGCACTAGAGCGTGCATTGGAGGAGGCAGCGGAGAAACACGGAGACGATCCGGTGCGACCACCTTATTGGGGAGGCTTCCGGCTGGTACCGCTTGAGCTTGAATTCTGGGCAGACGGAGACGCCCGCCTGCACAATAGGTTTCAGTGGCGCCGTGCGGCAGTTGACGCAAAATGGGAAATCACCAGACTTAACCCGTAACCGTACCAGTATTGCCGCTTGTTTTTTGGCATTGGAGAATGCTCCGCTCCGAAGATAAATTTGAAAGACGGTATTGTTACTATGACACAGACGGACGATGAGAACACGCTACCGGAGACCGTGCTGGGTACGGTGAAATGGTTTGATCCTGTAAAGGGGTTCGGCTTCGTCCTCGCTGACGGTGGCGGCGATGATATCCTGCTGCATGTGAACGTGCTGCGCAACTTTGGTCAGAGCTCGGTCGCGGACGGGGCGCGGATAGAACTGCTTGCCCACAAGACCGAGCGTGGCGTGCAAGCGGCGTCTGTTGTGTCTATCTCACCGCCAAAAGGGCTCGCGCCCAATTTGCCTGACATTGCAGAGCTTGATCATGAAGAGATCGCGCGCAGCCCGTTGTTGGCGGCACGGATCAAGTGGTTCGATAAGGCAAAGGGATTCGGGTTCGCCAATGTCTTTGGCAGCAGCGAAGACGTCTTTGTGCATATAGATGTCTTGCGCCAGTCCGGATTGTCGGATCTTGCCCCCGGAGAAGCCATTGCAATGCGCGTCATAAGCGGCAAACGTGGCCGCATGGCAGCAGAGGTACGCGCATGGGAAACAGTGATTACAACAGACGAAGGTTCATTGCCGGAGTAACTATGCTTCTGGCTGGGGCAGGGCCCTTCGCTGCTAAAACGCCGCTACCTGCCTGCCCCACGGACCGTGCGACCATCAAAGGCAGTTTTGGCACTGCGGCCTTCAACGTCGAATTGGCCGCAGATGAAACCAGCCGCGCGCGCGGTCTGATGCATGTCGAGCACTTGCCGCTCAGCAGCGGGATGCTTTTCGTTTACCAGCGCCCCCAGCTTATGAGCTTTTGGATGCGAAACACCCTGATTGAACTCGATATGCTGTTTTTGGACGGCTTCGGTGTGATCCGGCATATTCATCACCGTGCGCAACCGCTGGACGAAACGCCGATCTCTGGCGGTCCTGACATGTTGATTGGCGTGCTGGAAATTAATGGCGGGTTGGCGCGGCGACTTGGAATTAAGGTTGGCGATGTGCTGCGCCATCCGGCATTTATCAGCACCTCTGAGCCTTGGAATTGCTGACAATTAAAATAGATCGCACTAGGGGTGCATTTTGCCTTTTCAATCCTGATTGGCTTCGCTAAAGAGGCGACAGTCGGGGCGTGGCGCAGCCTGGTAGCGCACCTGTTTTGGGTACAGGGGGTCGGATGTTCGAATCATCTCGCCCCGACCATTCTAAAAGTCTTAGAACTCATGTGGCTCCTTGGTGAATAGCGAAGGGGCCACAAGTGTTTTCAGGGTCAGGCCTTCCGGACAATCCTGACAAGAATCGCATTTATCCAATCTATGGCGGCAGGCGGGTGATTTTCCCTACATCTAGTACTTGAGGGCGTGTCATGGTGCCTAATTCGCAACCTGTGGTGATTTTTCTGTGCCAAAAATGTTACCACATTCGCCGACAAAGCGAATTTGACTCAGGGCGGCTTAAAAAAGATGCAGCCGAATCTCTTAGAGGGCCGGCGGGTGATCTCAACCACCGTCCTCGCGCCGTCAGCGGGGGGTGTTCGGGTTAGTCGTGCTGTTTTAAAGCATTTTTTAGCAGTCTCAAAAATTAACCTTTTTGCCGAGCCTCATAAGTTAATCGCGCGGTCGCTATCGCGGAGACGGATGCACAATGCGTCAACCGTCAAAATGTGAATTTCTCGCGAATAAAATCGTTGACCGGACAAGGGTAGATACGCCAGTTTGTGCGGGCTGACGGCGTCGCCACAATATGTAGTGGTTAAACGCTACGACGGGCCGCCGCGCAGCAAAGTACAGGCAAACGGTCTTACATGACGGTTTTTTCGGTCGCTTCGGGGTGTTTTGCACGCTCGCTGGGATAGAAGCTTTGCTTTGCTGCAAAGCGATGAGGTGGGCGAGCGGTATGCGCGTCTGGAAATGGTAACGCTGGAAAATGGGGCAGCGCGATGAAAATTGAACGTAAATTTACCACTCTAGGGCAAGACGCTTACGCGGAACTGGATTTCATTCACACGGTATCGGAAATCCGTAATCCGGATGGTTCCATCGTGTTCCATCTCGACAATGTCGAAGTGCCAAAATCCTGGAGCCAGGTTGCGTCGGACGTCATCGCACAAAAATATTTCCGCAAAGCCGGTGTGCCAGCCGAATCGAAACGGGTAAAGGAAAAGGGCGTGCCCGAGTTCCTGTGGCGCTCTGTCCCCGTTGAAGGCACCGAAATGGGCGGTGAGACGTCTTCCAAGCAGGTCTTTGACCGTCTGGCCGGCGCATGGACCTACTGGGGCTGGAAGGGTGGCTATTTCACGACTGAAGAAGACGCGCGCACCTACTATGATGAGATGCGTCATATGCTGGCCTCCCAGCGCGCTGCTCCGAACTCCCCCCAATGGTTTAACACTGGTCTGCACTGGGCTTACGGCATCGATGGTCCTGCGCAGGGCCACTATTATGTGGACCACAAGTCGGGCAAGCTGACACGCTCTACCTCCAGCTACGAGCATCCCCAGCCGCACGCTTGTTTCATTCAGTCAGTTGCTGACGATCTGGTCGGCGATGGCGGCATCATGGACCTTTGGGTGCGTGAAGCGCGCCTGTTTAAATACGGCTCCGGCACTGGCACAAACTTCTCCAGCCTGCGCGGGGCAGGTGAGAAGCTGTCAGGCGGCGGTAAGTCCTCTGGTCTGATGGGTTTCCTGAAAATCGGAGACCGCGCTGCGGGCGCGATCAAATCCGGAGGTACAACCCGCCGCGCGGCCAAGATGGTCATCGTCGATGCGGACCACCCTGATATTGAGGATTTCATCAACTGGAAGGTGCTCGAAGAGCAAAAGGTTGCCTCCATTGTTGCAGGCTCAAAAATGCACGAGCAGAAGCTCAACCTGATCTTCAAAGCCATCTCTGGTTGGGACGGTTTGGAGGCGGATGCCTATGATCCGGCCAAGAACGAGCAGCTTAAGGACGCGATCCGTGCGGCCAAAAAGGTTGCCATCCCAGAAACTTACGTCAAGCGTGTGCTGGACTACGCCAAGCAGGGCCATACGTCGATTGAATTCCCGACCTATGACACTGACTGGGACTCAGAGGCCTATAACTCTGTCTCCGGCCAGAACTCCAACAACTCTATCCGAGTCACCGATGCCTTCCTGAAGGCGGTTGAGGCAGACGGCGATTGGGAACTGCTCGACCGTGTGAGCGGCAAGGTCTCAAAGACCATCCGCGCCCGCGATCTTTGGGATCAGGTTGGCCATGCTGCGTGGGCCTGTGCTGATCCGGGTATCCAGTACCACGACACGGTCAACGACTGGCACACATGCCCAGAAGACGGCGCGATCCGCGGCTCCAACCCGTGCTCCGAATATATGTTCCTCGACGATACGGCCTGTAACCTCGCCTCGATGAACCTGCTGACCTTCCTGAAGGATGGCGAGTTTCTGGTCGAAGACTATATGCACGCCTCACGTTTGTGGACTGTGACGCTGGAAATATCTGTGATGATGGCGCAGTTCCCATCCAAGGAAATTGCACAGCGTTCCTATGACTTTCGCACACTGGGCCTTGGCTATGCCAACATCGGCGGCCTGTTGATGAACATGGGCTACAGCTATGACAGCGACGAGGGCCGTGCGCTGTGTGGTGCGCTGACTGCGATCATGACAGGCGTTGCCTATGCCACGTCCGCCGAGATGGCGGGAGAACTGGGTGCCTTCCCGGGCTATGCCAAGAACAGCAAACACATGCTGCGGGTCATTCGTAACCACCGCAATGCTGCCTACGGCGAAAGCACTGGTTACGAAAAACTCGCGATCAAGCCGCTGCCGCTGGATCACGCGAATTGCCCACAAGCAGGGCTGGTCGACGTTGCAATGTCCACATGGGACGAAGCGCTGAAGCTGGGTGAAAAGCATGGCTACCGCAACGCTCAGACATCCGTGATCGCGCCGACAGGCACCATCGGTCTGGTCATGGACTGCGACACCACAGGGATCGAGCCTGACTTTGCGCTGGTCAAGTTCAAGAAACTGGCCGGTGGCGGATATTTTAAGATCATCAACCAATCGGTTCCAGCTGCGCTTGAAAAGCTCGGCTACGGCTCTGCCCAGATCGAAGAGATCGTCCGCTACGCTGTAGGTCATGGCACAATCGGTAACGCCCCTGGCATCAACCACACCACGCTGATGGGCCACGGTTTTGGCCCCAATGAGCTGGCCAAAGTGGACGGCGCGCTGGCCTCGGCCTTCGATATCCGCTTTGTCTTCAACCAGTGGACGCTTGGCGAAAATTTCTGCACTCAAGTGCTTGGAATCCCGGCTGAAAAGCTGAACGATCCTACGTTCGATCTGCTCAAGTCTCTCGGCTTCACCAAAAGAGATGTGGATGCGGCCAACGACCACGTCTGCGGTACGATGACGCTGGAAGGCGCGCCGCACCTCAAGGAAGAGCACTATAATATCTTCGATTGCGCCAACCCCTGTGGTAAAATGGGCAAGCGTTATCTGTCGGTCAACAGCCACATCTACATGATGGCTGCGGCCCAGTCGTTTATCTCGGGTGCGATCTCCAAAACGATCAACATGCCGAATGATGCGACGATCGAGGACTGCCAGAAGGCTTATGAGCTGTCATGGTCGTTGGGCATCAAAGCCAACGCGCTTTATCGTGACGGCTCGAAACTAAGCCAGCCTCTGGCAGCATCGCTGGTTGAAGATGATGACGAAGCAGCAGAGATCCTTGAGAGCGGATCAATGCACGAGAAAGCTGTCGTTCTGGCCGAGAAAATCGTCGAGAAAGTGATTGTCAAAGAGATCATCAAGTCGCACCGCGAGAAGATGCCACAGCGTCGCAAGGGCTATACCCAGAAGGCCAATGTGGGCGGGCACAAAGTGTACCTGCGCACGGGCGAGTACGAAGACGGCTCCTTGGGCGAGATTTTCATCGACATGCACAAAGAGGGCGCTGGCTTTCGTGCAATGATGAACAACTTTGCCATCGCAGTCTCAGTTGGTCTTCAATACGGCGTACCACTAGAAGAATTCGTCGATGCCTTCACCTTCACCAAATTTGAGCCTGCGGGCATGGTCCAAGGCAATGACAGCATCAAATCGGCGACGTCGATCCTTGACTACATCTTCCGCGAACTGGCGGTGAGCTATCTTGATCGCACAGACTTGGCGCATGTGCAGCCTCAGGGCGCCACATTCGACACGCTGGGCCGTGGCGAGGAAGAAGGCGTGGCGAATGTGTCTAAGATGACCGAAGACGCAGCTGCCAAGTCTCTTGAGGTGCTGCGCCAAATCACATCGCAGGGCTACTTGCGCAATCGTGTGCCGCAGAACCTTACCGTGCTTCAGGGCGGCCAGTCGGCGGCCGTGCAGGCGATCTCTTCCCTGATCCCTGAGGGGGATGGCGGTATTGCAACAGCGGTGGCCAGCACGACAGCCATCTCGTCCACAACAGTTTCCATGGACGCCCGCGTCAAAGCTAAGATGCAAGGATATGAGGGCGAAGCCTGTGGTGAGTGCGGCAACTATACGCTGGTGCGCAACGGCACCTGCATGAAGTGCAACACCTGCGGGGGGACATCCGGCTGTAGCTAAGTGTCAGAACCCGTAATTTCGCTGAATTTTAAAATTCAGCGAAATAGGGTGCCAAGAAAAAAGAGGTTTGTGGAGGACTTTTGTCGAATAAATGAAGGAAAAAAACTATAATAGGAATTTTCTGAATCTGACGAAATGCCAGTTTCGCGTGTTACGTTCTCGCAACACAGACAACCAGACAAGGGGCAGGTGAGCTTGCCCCCTGACGCTAACCAAGCCGCAGGCATAAAATAATAACGAGCGGTAAACTAATGAGCCTGGTTATGCGAACCTCAGGGTGCCCTTGTGGCATCCCTTTTTCTTTGGCGCACCTCTGAGACTGCGATCGCTCGCCGTTTTAGGGATGCCGCTATGAGACTACAGAACACAGTTGCTCTTTATGCGGATGAGACCGTGGCGTCTTTTGCATCGCGTTTGGCTGCGGCTAACGGGATTCCAAGCATTACAGAACTCTTGATGGACGCCGAGCATTCGATGGCAGGCTTTCTGAATGGTGATCAAAAAACCTTCAACACGCTTGCCGCTCTCGGTGGCGTCACACTCGATGATCTGACCCAGCATGCATTCATCCCAACGGGAATCTCAACATATAGGTGCATGGGGCATGAACTTGGGATGCGTAACCTTCTAAGAGGACGTAGCCGCATTTGCCCAGCGTGCTTTCGCGAAGATAAAGGTCCCGAGTTGACGCCTGATACGGCGCTTGGGGCATATGGTCGTATCCTGTGGTCGCTTGCGTCAGCGCGTGTATGTCCCATCCACAGGCTGTCGTTGATCTCCGCACCAGAAAATACTGTCCAGCATGAATTCTCCGATACGTGGTCGCTCTGGTTACCCGAGATTGGCGAAGGGTCCTTAGATCAACTGGTGGCTGAGGGGGGGCTGTATGAGGAACATGTCGCGCGCAGGCTGGCAGGTGATATACTTGACGGATGGGCAAGCCGCTTTCCAATCGATGCTCTGGGGGCAACTTGCGAGATGCTGGGCATTTCGCAGATCTATGGAAAATACGCGATACTCGGCGGGATATCTGGCGCCGAGCTGGCCGTGGCGACATCAGTCGGATTTCGATTTCTGGATAGTGGTCCCACGGAAATCACAGCATATTTCGAAACCCTGAGACGAGCGCTCGGACAGCCCCAAGATCGCCCACAAGCCCGATATGGCCGCATCTACGACTGGCTGAAGCGCGGTGCAGGTAGCGGGCCCGAATTGGAACCGCTCCGTGCTATTTTACGGCAGCACATTCTCGAAAATTGGCCCTTTGGGGGCCGGCGATCAGGCGCTCGACTACGTTCTTACATAAGGCGTCTGCACTCGATCAGGACAGCGGCGAAGACACACAACCTGCATCCGAAGCGACTACGCCATATTCTGACTGATTCCGGGATCATCACCGAAGCAGATTTGCCCGATTTCGAGGTGCTATTCAGCGCGGTCGAAGCGCAGGAGATCCTTGAGCAAGCGAGCGGGGCGGTCACATTCTCAGCGGCACAGAAGCGATTGGGCATGACGCGTTCGCAAATGGAGACACTCATCCGCGCAGGCATTCTGAAACCGGGGGAGGGAGGCGAAAAGGCACGTCCAAGGTTCACGGAAGCAACGATCCAACACTGGCTGGCATTCTTTACGTCGTTCCGGTCGTCTCCGAAATGGGATTCCCTGATCAGTATCGTGGATGCAGCACGAAAATATGGATCATCCACGGATCGTGTAAAGGGCCTGATTTTGGATCATAGTCTGACAAAGGTCTATAGCGTGAAGGGTGTTATAGGGTTTTCGGCAGTTGTGATCGACAAAGCGGAAGTTGCAAGGCTTCTGGTGAAATCTTGACGGTCCGTGTCTTTGAGTGGATCGGCGAACAACAATCAAGCACGTAGGGCGGGAAGCATGCGTAATTGGGCTGACCCTGCACTTTGGTCGAGCTCCCGATAGGATCACAGCATAGCTGTGAACAAGGGAGACAGAAAATGGAATATTATGTTGGATTAGATATATCGCTTCGGTCGTGTGCGCTGTGCATCGTCGACAGCAAGGGCAAGGTTTGCCTTGAACGAGAGCTGCCATGTGAAATCGAGGACATCGCCGACTGCCTGGAAGCTTTTGAACACCCCGTCGAACGCATTGGTTTCGAAGCTGGTGCTTTAAGTCAGCATCTGTACTTTGGTTTACAATCATCAGGCTTTGACGTCGTATGCATGGAAGCACGACAGGTGAGTGCCGCCTTGTCTGCGATGCGAAACAAAACTGACAAGACGGATGCAAAGGGCATTGCCCAAATCTTATGGACAGGCTGGTTCAGCCCCGTTCATATGAAGAGCCGTGAGGCCCATGGACTGCGGGCGTTGTTGAGTACGCGAAAAGCTTTGCTCAAGAAGACGATGGATCTGGCTAACGAGGTTCGGGGGCTGTTGAAAATCTTTGGAATTCGATTGCCCCGAACGGTAAAGCACGGCATCTTTCGATGCTTTGGTGCGGCCTATGATCGAGATGGATGGCGTTCTTGCACATGCGATCATTCCACTGCTTGATGCGCGGGTGGTCCTGTTCCAGCATTATTTAGAACTTGATCGAAACGTGAAGCGAGCGGCATCTCAAGATGAGGTTTGCATGCGCATGATAACGGTTCCGGGCGTAGGCTCAATTGCAGCACTCACATTCAATGCGGCAATCGATGATTGCCTACCCGGTTCAAACGTTCACGCACTGTAGCTGCGCATTTTGGCCTCACGCCAAGGCGCTTTCAGTCGGGAGAGCACGACAACCCCGGCCGAATATCTAAAGCAGGAGACCGAAATGTTCGTGCGACTCTTTATGCCGCCGCCAACGCATTGCTAATGCGAACGATGGCAGGGTCACAGATCAAATCTTGGGGCATGCGATTGATGCGCACCAAGGGTCGCCGACGCGTTGTTGTTGCCGTTGCCCGCAAACTTGCCGTTTTGCTTCACCGTATGTGGATCGACGGCAGTGAATTCCGTCAGGAACAAGTTGGAGGCAGGGCATGAACAACTAGCCTACCACCTAACCTGACGGGATCGTCCAATCCGGACGAGGTGCGTGGACGAAGCCGAAAATGTCTGCTGCGCAATTTGAAGCGCGCCGGAAAGCGGGGCTCTCCACTTCCATTCCGACACATGCATGCAGCGGCGCACTTCGAACGCCAAACCAGACTGCGAAGAGAAGCGTGACCCGGACAAACGATCCCTCAACAACCAAAAGAAGGAAAATGAGCTTGACCCAGACACCCAATTAGAGAGGCGGACCTTCGCTGCGGGTGCGAGATAAGATACGCATCGGGCGGTTTGCAGTACCAGCAAGCGTTGGCATCGAACGCTGTTTAATTGTGATCCGGATTGAAGCGTCACCTTGATTGAACTTCGATAACCTACCATGATCCTTGGTATGGCATTTGAAATCGGCATATGGCTAAGTGAACTGGGTTTAGATCAGTACGTTGACACGTTTGCCCGAAATGATGTCGATGACCGGGTCTTACCTCTTTTGACCAATGACGACCTGAAGGATCTTGGAGTAAGTTTTGGTCATCGCAAGATAATCTTGGCTGCCGTTCAAGAGCTGTTCATCGACGTCGCCGGTGCTGTTACGCCGCCTCATGCGCCGAAGCCGGACGGCATAACAGACACTGTAGCCCCCACGACATCGACCACGAACACGATCGCGGTTGCCGAACGCCGTCATCTTACAGTATTTTTCGCTGACCTTGTGGGCTCGACTGCGCTGACCAATCGCTATGATCCTGAAGACATGCGTGTCTTGCTGCAAAGGTATCAAGATACAGTTGCAGGTGCTGTTACCCGTTACGGCGGTTATGTTGCCAAACACCTTGGCGACGGGCTGCTCGTCTTTTTTGGGTGGCCGCGAGCCTATGAAGATCACGCTATCCGCGCAGTGAAGGCCGGACTGGAAGCGGTGCAACGTGTCAAAGAGCTGCAAACGCCGAATGGAGAGTTTTTGGCCGCTCGTGTGGGTATTGCAAGTGGGGATGTCGTCGTTGGGGACATTGTCGGCGAAAATTCTTTCGAACAAGCAGCCATGACCGGCCCGATACTCAATCTCGCAGCACGGATTCAAGAGCACGCCGCGCCCAATTCTATTGTCTTACCAAAAGAGGAAACTGACGCCAGCTTGCATCAGATATTCGAGTTTTCGTCGCTTGGCCCGGTCAAACTGAAGGGTTTTGACGCACCACGCAAGCTGTTGCAGGTGATAGCCGAGCGAAGTGCAGACAGCAGATTTCAGGCTTCCCACCGCAAAGATGCAATTAGTGAACTGGTTGGTCGAAAATTGGAGACGGGAATTCTCCAGCGGGCTTGGCGACGGGCGCAAAGTGGCAAAGGTGAAGTTGTTTTGCTCGCTGGCGAAGCCGGTATTGGCAAATCCCGGCTGACCGAAGAATTCTTGGCCGATGTTGCGATTACAGACAATGCCGACATCATAAGATTGAACTGTTCCCCATACCTGACCAGTAGCCCGTTTCATCCTGTTGCTGAACGGATTTCGCAAGATGCGGCCGTTCAGCCTGATTTCGATGATGATCAGGTACTCGAGCGTGTGCGTGCCATGCTCGAAACGAGGCAAGGACTGGACGTCGAACAAGTTCTGCCGATCTTTGCGGCACTGGTTGCACCACTTAGCCATGTTGCGCAAAAAATACTCAGCTTGTCGCCGCAAGAGCAACGGGACCTCACAATACTTACGCTCATAAATACAGTGAAAACCCGGTCAAGTGTGTGTCCGGTCATACTTTTCGTTGAAGATGCCCATTGGATCGACCCATCGACCAATGCACTCTTGGATCGCTTTAAGGCCATTTGCGCTGATCTGCCTCTGATGATTTTGATTGCGCATCGCCCCGGTTGGGATCTGGATCAAGACGAAGGTGATGCGAATGTTCAAACGCTACAATTGCACCGGTTTGATTCCGATCATGTTGCGGATCTGGTCCGCAACATTTCCGGCAAAGATCCAGTTGAAGACTTGGTCGAGCTGATTATTGAAAAGACCGACGGAGTGCCGCTTTTTGTCGAGGAACTGACCCGTGCGATTATTGCGTCTGGCGGCCAAGGCAAAGTCAATATTCCGTCATCGCTGAAAGGCACCTTGATGGCGCGCCTCGATGCGGTTTCACACGACGCCAAGCAAGTGGCCTTGGTCGGTTCGGTGATAGGCCGTGATTTTGAGCCTTCTTTGTTAATGGCTGCGATGGAGGGCAGCGCAGCCGACATCCCGAGCTGTCTCGAAGAGCTTTGCAAATCGGGGCTGATATTCGAGAGTGGACACAGCCGGGGACACTTTGTCTTTCGGCATGCGCTCATCCGAGACACCGCCTATCAGTCCATGTTGGCATCGACCCGCAAGATACAACACGCATGCGTCGCAAGAGCGCTGCTGCGACTGCGGTCCGCTGAAATTGAAAGGCGCCCGGAGCTGGTTGCGCGGCACCTGACCGAGGCACATGACTGGCGTGCGGCCTTTGAGCGTTGGCGGTCCGCCACCGAAATGGCACTTTCGCGTTCGGCAAGTCTCGAGGCTATGGCCAACGCGCAAGAAACGCTCAATGCGGCGTGCAATTTGGGGGATGCCATCAGCGTTGAAGTGATCACCGGCAAAATCCTGGTTGGAAGAAGTTACGATAGCGTCGGTCAACTGGCGAACGGTATCGCTATGCTTAAGGAATCCGCCGAAGGGGCGCGCAAAATCGGCAATTTAGAACTTGCTGCCGATGCGGTTCACCACTTTGCTGACTCGTGTATGATGTCGGGAGAGCGCCATAACGAAGCCATTAAGCTTTGTCTGGTCGTCTTGGAAGAATTGTCGGACAACGACGAAGTCCACCGATGCAAATTGATGAGCCAACTAGCCCGCGCGTACATGTTTATTGGCGAGTTTTCGGAAGGCGCTTTCTATGGTCAGCAGAGTATGGAACTGGCTGCAAAACTGGGTGATCATAAATCCCAATTCTCAGTGATGATGACGCGCTATGGAGCACCATTCATTGCAAGGCAGGAAAGTGAAATTCGCGATTGGCGTAAAAACCTCAAGGCCATGCACGAGGTTGCAGAAAAACTTGGCAATATTGACCAAGGGCGAAATCTGACATTGAGCCTGTTTGTTGGTGCTGAAATGGCCAATCGCCAGTTGATGGACCAATCTCTGGAGGCGTTGACGGAAATTTCAACAAAGGACAATCACCTTCAACTTTACTGGGTCCAGATGCACGCCCGGGCGATGGTTGCCATTCTTGACGGCAAATTTGAACATGCCGAGATATACGCCAACGAAGCTGTGAAAATTGGTCGTCAGACCCACGGCGAACACGTCGAAGGGGTTTTCGGAGTACAGATGTTCACGATCAGGCGCGAGCAAAGCCGCCTGCACGAAGTTGCTCCGATTATCAAACGGGTGATGTCAGAGAGTCCTGAGGACGTCACGTGGAAACCCGGATTTGGCATCATCGCAGCTGAGCTGGGCTACAAGGAACCTGCCGAACGGATCCTGAATGAGCTTGTAGAAACAGTTTTTTCGCTGTCACCGGATGCCATGTATTCAACGACCCTGTCTTATCTCGCCGACATCTGTGTGGAGGTCGGGAATCTGAACCACGCAGCGGCGATCTATGACTTGTTGGCTCCATACGAAAATCTGACAATAACTACCGGGGCCACCACAGTCTGTCTGGGGTCCGGCGCGCGCCGATTGGGCAATCTGGCTGCGCTGTTGGGTGATTGGGACAGGTCGGGCCAAATGTTTGAAAAGGCCATTGAAATCGACACTGCCATGGCGTCACCGCCATGGATTGCACACAGCAAGGCCGCCTATGCGTCCTGCTTGCGTCAACGCGGTCGAAAGCAGGATGCGAAACGTGCTTTTCATCTCGAAGCTGAATCCTTGGCAATTGCGCAAAAAATGGGTATGATAGCTCTTAAGTCGAAGCTTGAGGAGAGAGCGAGTTAAGTCCCGAACACTTATGCAGGGGGGAACAATGCCAAGGTACATTATTGAAAGGCGTTTTGCTGAACAGCTAAAAATGAGCGATGACGTCAAGGCTCACATTAAGGAAATTAACGACGAAGTTGGCGTTGAGTGGATTTTCTCATTTCTCAGCGCGGACAAGCGCAAAACCTACTGTCTCTACGAAGCACCCGACGAAGAGTGCTTGCGAAAAGCGGCCGAGCGTTTGAATATTCCCGCAGATGTCATAACCCCTGTGGATCGGATCGACCCTGGTATTTTCGCCTGAGTCTTTGTTTTAAGTAATTGATAGTTAATATTTTTTGCCTCGTCATCGGGAACAGGTGAAATGAGGTACTTTGCCAGTTTTCCGAGGCAGCCCTCCCAAGAAGCCTTACCTCATAATGGAAGGCCAAAACTCATGTTTGATATAATTACATTCGACGGTAGCGCGGTTGCAGTCGATCGAGACACATTGGACGCGCTCAGCGTGTCCCTCAGAGGTGCGGTTCATTTTCAAGGAACCCCGGAATATGACGAAGCGCGCACCATCTGGAACAGCATGGTCGATCGCCATCCGGGATGCGTGATCAGGGCCATGGGCGCCAGCGATGTGCAGAAGGCAGTAAACTTTGTCCGTGAGGCCGGGCTGGTGATGTCGGTGAAATCCGGTGGACATCAGATTGCGGGTCACGCCGTTGCTGATGGTGCAGTCCTGCTTGACCTGTCGCATATGCGGTCCGTTCATGTGGACCCGCAGACAAAAACAGCGCGTGTTGAACCCGGTGCAGTGCTTGGCGACGTAGACCGCGAAACGCAGGCCCATGCATTGGTGGTGCCAACTGGGATAAACTCCACAACGGGCATTGCCGGTTTGGCCCTCGGTGGGGGATTTGGGTGGACAACTCGCAAATTTGGAATGACCATCGACAATCTGCTGTCAGCCGAGGTTGTCACAGCGGACGGGGCAATCATCACTGCGTCCGCGACCAGTAATCCCGATCTTTTCTGGGCGATCCGCGGAGGTGGCGGCAACTTTGGCGTCGTTACCTCGTTCGAATTCCAGTTGCATCCATTGGGTCCAGAGGTGCTCTCTGGCCTGATCGTTCATCCGATCGAAGAGGCTCCGGCTTTGCTGGCGGCGTTTGCCAAAATCGCGGATACGGCTCCTGACGAATTGACTGTCTGGGCGGTACTGCGCAAAGCTCCACCGCTGCCGTTCCTGCCCGAGAAATGGCATGGGCGCGAAGTTCTGATCTTTGCCACATGCTATTCGGGACCAATGGATGATGGTGAAAAAGCCATGGCTGATTTGCGCGCGCTGGGCAGCCCGATTGCGGATGTCGTATCACCTCATACTTTCGTTGATTGGCAAGCCGCGTTTGATCCGCTGTTGGCACCCGGAGCGCGCAACTATTGGAAGAGCCATGATTTTGAATCGCTACCATCCGACGCAGTTGCAGGGCTGCTTGAAGGCATTGCCAGTCTGCCTGACGCCGCCAGCGAAGTCTTCGTTGCCCACATGGGAGGAGCAATGGCACGTGTGAATGCGGATGACACGGCCTATCCTCAGCGGTCATCACATTTCATCATGAATGTGCACACGCGATGGGGAGATCCAAAAAAAGACAGTGAATGTATAGCCTGGGCGCGTGCGCTCTATGATAAGATGAAACCTTATTCGACGGGCAGTGCATACGTGAATTTCATGCCTGAAGACGAAGCCGATCATATGTCGGGCGCGTATGGCGACAACGCGAAGAGGCTTTCGGTGATTAAGGGAAAATACGACCCGGGAAATCTGTTTAGGTTGAATCACAACATCTTGCCCGCGTGAATACGATCAGGCTCGAGGACGAAGGCGGACCTACGCAGGTGGAGAGAACGGAGAGTTTCTCTCCAGACCACCAATGAGCCTGTCAAAATGCTGCACATTGAGGGAAAGACAGCGAAGGCAATCCGTAACAGTTGGAGTTGGTTGAGAATGGCCGAAGTGGGCCGCTCTTCCGAAAGGCAGTGGCCGCTTCAGTCGCGACGCTTCCATTGGTGCAAATTGCAGCATCCGTCTCTATGGGCTCTTTGCGGTCATTCGCTGCGTGATGCGTCAATGGCGCGGTAATCCCCCCATTTTTAGCGGGGTGCGGTCGTAGAACTCACGCGGCC
>NZ_JBALVJ010000157.1:0-3779 GCF_036961165.1 Sulfitobacter sp.
ATGCATCTTAGCCAAGCCGCAAAACTGTCCTAAAAAGCAGGACCACTTCAGACATCAACGCGCAGCCCCCCCGCGCTATGGTAGAGGCCCGCAAGCAACTGACACGTTTAGTCGTCATTGATGTCGGTGCAACGAATTTATCCTTCTCACTGTCTTGGTGTTGGACTAAACGGCTACGTATGCGTCCCAGAACAAATCTAAGATCATCCAATCGTAAACATAACCGCGACCAGAAAGTTGGTGCCCCAGCTTTTCTTTGGTGGATCGTCGGGGTGATTGCATTGGTTGAGTTCACGCTCAGCGCCGCAGACGCTGGTGTGATTGGAACACCTGAGTGGCGTTGGATTGCGTTCACGTATGGGGCCTTTTGGCAACCGCTGTTTGCTAACGACGTAGCGCCAATATTTTCAGGGCAAATCGTCACGATGTTTATTACATACGCTTTCCTACATGGAGGTATTGTACACCTCCTAATGAATAGTGTTGTCTTGCTCGCGCTGGGTAAGACTGTTGCTGGCCGCGTAGGGGCGAGAAAGACTATTTTTATCCTCTTCTTTTCAGCGATCGGAGGTGCTGCAGCCTTCGGGATAATTTCGACGAGCAGTGCTCCCATGATAGGCGCATCTGGGGCTGTTTTTGGATTGCTCGGTGTTTGGCAAGCATGGGACTATTACATGCGCCAGCAATCGAATCTCCCAGTGACCCCCGTTTTAAGCTCGGTCCTGGCCCTAGCTGTTGCGAACGTTATCCTTTCTTTTGTTATGAGCGGTGGATTGGCATGGGAAGCCCATCTTGGTGGTTGGTTAATTGGGGTCGGTGCGGCTTCAACTTTTGCCCGACCCTAGCGTGTACCTAGTCGGGGTTATAGGTTTGCCGCTGCCGCTCTCTGTGAGCTTTATCTACTCTTTTCCGCCCTAAGCGTTGAATGCTGCATGCGCCGCCAAGGTCCCAGATGAGCTCGGATCTGCAGTTCCCTGTCCGACCGGTCCAGATTCTGTCACACTCAATGCAACTAAGCCAGTAGCGTTGTAGAAACGTAAGTGGCGGGTTTGAATTAGTCTTTTGTTTGGATGGATTGAAAATCCTCGTGTCGGTGGTTCGATTCCGCCCCTGGCACCATTTAATTTATAAAAATATATATAATACAATAGCTTATTGCAGGTGAGTATTGTGTGGCCCCATTGGTAGCCCCATCGTGTGTTTTTGATGCTTTTACATTCCAAGACGTGCCGACCACCCGCCGAAACTCTTCTTACTATAATATAAAGTTTGTGAGGTGCCCCTGGCTTCTTAGCCGGTAAGCGTTGCATCTGATCTCCAGAATAGGGTCTTCCCCCATTGATATCCTGCGCCCGTATTGACGCTATGCGTCAATACGGGCGCAGGATATCTACTCCTGAATGCTTTCGAGATAGGCGAGCAGCCCAGCCAGCACGCGTGGCGTAGGCGTCATAATTCCGTCGAATTCCACAGGAACTAAATCCTCTGCCATCGCACCACCAAATTGCGGCATGACACGCGCAAGGTGCGCTTGCATAGGATCGCCGTAGATATAACTCAGCGCCCGCGCATCCGGAAAGGTGCCGCCGTTACGGCGGCTCAGAGTGGCTAAATTCGAAGGTGTCGTTGGCAACCCAGCCGCAAGGGGACCGTCACCATGCCCCCGCACTCCATGGCAAGACACGCAGTTGTCTGCAAAGAACGCTGCACCTTCAGTACGGTCGGGCATTGATAGCTCTTCAGTACAGGCCACTAACCCTACGGTCAGTAGTCCCGAACCCATGATACTCCAGATAGATGTGCGCATGTTGATCTCCTTCTCTCGTTTATTCTCACCCCTATGCGTCACTACCGCCATGATCCACATCAATCCGCCTGACGACAGTAAGGGGCAAGATCGAAAGGTCATTAGCTCCAAGAACCTTGAAGGTTGGAACCTCGCTGAGGTGATGCGGGACAATCCAAACCTAGCACTAATGCTCATACGGGTAATTTTTCTCTTTGCGACTTTAAGCATCTGACCCCCATCGACGGGATATTTTTGATATTTAAAAAACCCGTAAATCAGAACGGCTCAAGTGCAACGCCCACCCTTCAAGACACTTCAATCGAAAAGCCTGCGTTGCGAAAAGGGCCAGGGGTAAGGTGAGGCCCAGATCAACGTGCTCTGGGGCCATCGTATCGATGGACCAAAGGCCAATCATGCACTAACTCCCAATTTGGGCCACTCAAGTGTGGCTGCTCAGTTCGCTTTGTTCCGTCATTGGTCGTCTACCACTCGTTGGTGATCCTTCTACAGGGGTGAGCACGTTGAGGTTCATGCGGGCGGGGGATCTGTGCAGCAAAGCCGCCCCCTTGTCCTGGGACTCCGCACTGAATGCGGGCGATATCGTTGCCTATAGTTCCGTCGCAATGTAATGTCTGTCCCAGAAAGCGATCAGAGAGGGAATTCGAGGCAACAAAGGAGAGAAAACCCCTTCATAGAATGTTAGGCATTAGGGATGCTGCGCCGCACTTAAACGGCAGCTTTGGGCTGGAACAGCAGCCATTAAGCGTGATTTGCGTGAAGAACAGCTTGGGGCCGTCAATCGCCGCTAAGCGTTTTAGCCTTTTTGTAGGTTTCGCGGTGCCAGACATAAAGCCCTGCTCCCGCGATCACACAACTGCCGAAGACTGTCCAGAAATCTGGTATTTCCGCGAAAAACACGAACCCCCAGAACGCCGCAAATGCCAGCCCTGAATAGGAATAGGGTGCCAACATCGCCGCTTCACCTTGCGAAAACGCCCGGATCAAGGCCAGTTGTCCAATCGTTCCGGCCAGCGCGATGACGATCATCAAGGCAAAACCAGCCATGTCTGGAGATTGCCATTGGAAGGGAACCGCAAGGCTGAGCAAAACGGTTCCTACCAGTCCAGTGTAAAAGAGCGACGTCCATACATCTTCGTCGGCTCCAACACGCCGGGTTAGCAATGCGTAACCGGAGTAGCATGCGGCGGCCGCCAGTGGTAACAATGCGGACAGGTTGAAGACATCGCTGCCAGGGCGCATGACAATCATGGCTCCCACCAACGCCACTGCGATCCCCGCAACGCGTCGTAGACCAAGAGGCTCGCCAAGAAAGATCGCAGCTCCCAGGGTGATAAGAACGGGGTTTGTCGACATCAGCGCGGCGGCGTCTGTCAGGGGTATAAAACTCAAACCGGTAAAAAAGAATGCGGTCGCGCTCATCAGCAGTATTGACCGCAAGAGCTGCAGGCGCGGATATCGCGTGCGTACCACCTGTTTGAGACGCGGCAGGACCAGAACAAGAACCAACAGCATCTGTCCAGCATAACGCGCCCAAAGGGCTGGAAGAACGCCAACGCTGGGTGCCAGTGCCTTGACCGCTACATCCATAATCGAAAAGCAAAAAATGGCGCTTATCATCAGTTGAATTGCACGATTTTGCTGCTTCATACGGCATTCCTCTGAAGAATGCCCAATCCTTCATCTTGGTGCTGATGTGAGGGCCAAGCGAACCGGCTGCTTCTCAGCAAAACTTCTGCACCTTCTTAACAGGGACGAGATTGAAAAATATTTTAGAGAACAAAATCTACAAGACATGTAAAAGCAGCAACAGCATAGCTTGACCAGAACATATGTTACTATCCATGCTGGTAATGCAAAGCCATTCTGCAAACCAAGTGCGGAACTTGTTGCTACCGATGAAGCCAAAACGCATCCATGTCAATCGCAGAGCAATAATGGGCCAAGTCGCGGCGAAAAAAGGGGCCCTTCG
>NZ_JBALVJ010000034.1:0-42221 GCF_036961165.1 Sulfitobacter sp.
CGATAAGCTTCCGGATTTTTTCGGCAAATTTTACTAAATTCAAAAATCACGTAAACTATTGAATTTAAACCAAAAATGGTGCCCCCACACGGACTCGAACCGCGGACCTACTGATTACAAATCAGTTGCTCTACCAGCTGAGCTATAGGGGCACTGGGCGGTCGTCTAATGCGAATGCGCAGATCGCGCAAGAGGCTTTTATGATCCTTTTGCAGGTTTTACAGCTCTGATAGACAACGCTATCACGAAAAGAAACAAATGGGCGGTAAAATATGAAACTGGTGTTACATACAGGCGTGCATTTCACGGAAGAAGACAGGCTAGTGAAGTGCCTGTTGCGCAATGCGGATGACTTTGCGGCGAAGGGGACCTTGGTGCCCGGACACACGAGGTATCGCGGAATTCTGCGCGAAACGCTTAATGCAATGGCCAGTGCACCAGCATCTGAGATGGCGCGCGATGTGTTGATGGATGCGATTCTGGATGAGGGTGAGGCGCAGCGGGTGATCCTGTCGGACGCCAACTTTTTCCGCACGCCGAAGTCCGCGTTCCAGCAGGGCATGTTCTATCCCGCGGCACCTGTGCGCATGATGCGTATGGCGCAGATTTTCGAGGGTGACGACGTCGAGATTTTCATGGGCATCCGTAACCCAGCGAGTTTGCTGCCGATTCTGTACAACAAATCCGACAATCAGGATGTAGAGGCTTTCTGGGGGGGGCGCGATCCGCGCGATGTTGTGTGGTCCGAAACCATTGGCTTGCTACGCGAAGCTGTCCCGAATGTGCCGATCACGGTCTGGTGCAATGAGGATTCGCCTATGATCTGGGCGCATATCATCCGCCAGATGGCAGGCTTATCCGACGACCAGAAGATCATCGGCGGGTTTGATCTTCTAAGCTCTATTATGAGCACCGAAGGCATGAAACGTTTCCGCGCGTATCTCAAAGACCACCCGGCCATGACGGAGCATCAAAAGCGCCGCGCCATAGCCGCATTTCTGGATAAATACGCGATCGAGGATGAGGTCGAGGAAGAGCTCGATATGCCGGGGTGGACCGATGACGTGGTCGAGGACATGAGCGATGCATATGACGAGGATGTTGCCGTCATCGCTGCCATGACCGGCGTTCGGGTGCTTTTGCCTTAAGCCCCCCGTTTGATCATTGGTCTGATGGCTTTAGGCATGATAGATCACCCTCAAACAATTGCAAAAGGCACGTGGGATGAGTGATTTCGAGAAGGCTGCCGAGGGCGCTAAAATGGATTTCTCCAAGGACATGTCCTACGGGGACTACCTTGGCCTTGATCCGATCCTGAACGCGCAGCACCCGTTGTCGGATGCCCATGACGAGATGCTCTTTATCGTGCAGCACCAGACATCTGAGCTTTGGATGCGGCTGGCGATACATGAGCTGGAGGCCGCGCGCGCATCCATGTTGCAGGGGGAGCTGCCCACCGCCTTCAAGATGCTCAGCCGCGTTGCACGCATTTTCGAACAGCTTAATTCGGCCTGGGACGTGCTGCGCACCATGACCCCCAGCGAATACACTGCCTTTCGGCCCAGTCTGGGCAACTCATCCGGTTTCCAGTCGCATCAGTACCGGCTGGTTGAGTTCATTCTCGGCAACCGCAACAGCGCTCTGATGAAGCTGCACAAGCATCGCGAAGAGGCTTACGCGCGGCTGCAAGGAGAGCTGGCCCAGCCCAGTCTCTATCAGGTGGCGATATCGTTGCTATGTACGCGTTTTGAGCACGCTCCGTTGGCCGGAGAGCCGGGGCAGGCGGACTGGACCGCTGACCGCGCCGTGCAAGACCTTTGGCAGCGCGTCTACGAGGATCCGCGCGCCCATTGGGACCTCTATGAGTTGGCGGAAAAGCTGGTTGATCTTGAGGACTACTTCCGCCGCTGGCGCTTTAACCACGTGACCACGGTCGAGCGGATCATCGGGTTCAAACGCGGCACTGGTGGTACGGCGGGCGTGGCCTACTTGCGTAAGATGCTCGAAGTAGAACTGTTTCCCGAATTATGGAATGTAAGAGGAGCGCTGTAAGTGTCCAATATCCTGAGAAAAGAAGCGTTTATCTTGCCGGAAGGCGTGATCTACCTTGATGGCAACTCGCTAGGCCCGATGCCAAAGGCTGTCGCCGCACGGGTGCAGAGCATGCTCACTGATGAGTGGGGCGAGATGCTCATTCGCGGGTGGAACGGGGCGGGGTGGATGGATCAGCCAGCGCGCGTTGGCAATCAGGTGGCGCGGATCGTGGGCGCGCCAGAAGGCTCTGTTGTGATGGGCGACACGCTGTCGCTGAAGGTGTTTCAGGCGCTGGCCGCAGCGATCAAGATGGTGCCAGAGCGCCGCGTGATCCTCAGCGATACCGGCAACTTCCCCTCTGACCTTTACATGGCCGAAGGCCTCGTCGGATTGTTGGAGCAGGGGTATGAACTGCGTACCGTGGCCCCCGAAGACGTGGCAGGCGCGGTGGATGAAAGCGTTGCAGTGCTGATGCTGACTCAAGTGGACTACCGCACCGGCCGCATGCACGACATGAAGGCGATGACAGAGGTGGCGCATGCCAAGGGCGCGGTGATGCTGTGGGACTTAGCCCATTCGGCAGGCGCGCTCGAAGTTGATCTTTCCGGCTCCAACTGTGAATTTGCCATCGGTTGTACCTATAAATACCTCAACGGCGGACCGGGCGCGCCTGCGTTTATCTACGTGCGCCCCGATCTGGCAGAAACGATTAAACCCGCGCTGAGTGGCTGGTTAGGGCACCGTCAGCCCTTTGCCTTTGATCTCAACTACAAGGCAGGGTCGGGGATTGAGCGGATGCGTGTGGGCACACCGCCAGTGATCCAGCTGACGGCGCTGGAAGTGGCGATGGACCTTTGGGCTGATGTGGACATGGCAGAGCTGCGGGCAGCATCCATCGCGCTACAAGAACAGTTCATTGCCGAGGTGGAGCGCGATGTACCTACGCTCACTCTGGCCAGCCCGCGTGACAGCGCTGTGCGCGGCTCTCAGGTCTCTTTCCGCTTCCACGATGGCTATGCCGCGATGCAGGCGGTGATTGATCGCGGGGTGATAGGGGACTTCCGTGCGCCAGACATCATGCGCTTTGGGTTCACGCCGATGTATCTGGACGCGGCGGATATTACTGCTGCGGTCAAGATCATTGCCGATGTGATGAATAACGATCTTTGGGATCAGGATAAGTACAAGGTCCGTTCAAAAGTTACCTGATATATCAGGCGTCCCCCCCCCGAAGCTCACCTTTTGAAAGAGCTTTGGGGGATGCTGTTCACTGCTCTGCGCGGCGCAGAAGCGGTGATAGGGCCGCGCTGAGCGCAAAAAGCGCGGCGGCCATCGTGACAATGCTGGGACCTGCCGGCGTGTCAAAGGCGAAAGCACCGAACAGACCACCCAAGGCTGCAATACTTCCTGCGGCAAGGGCGTAGGCGGCCATCGCCTCTGGCGTGCGGGCAAAGGGGCGCGCTGTGGCAGCAGGAATGATCAGCATCGCAGCGATCAGAAGGGCACCGACCACTTTGATCGCCACTGCTACCGTCAATGCCAGCGCCAGCGTAAGGAACAGCTGTTCTCGTCTAGGTGAAATGCCGCTGGCCGTGGCCAGATCAGCCGAGAGGGTTGAGGTCAGCAGCGCCTGCCAGCGCCAGACAAGAAGCGCCAGCACCAGACCTGCGCCCGTCCAGATCACCACCACATCGTGTGTCGTCACGGCCAGAATCTCGCCAAACAGATAGCTTTCGAGATCGACCTGCACTCCGTCGATGAAGGACACCGCCACCAGTCCAAGCGCGAGCGCCGAATGCGCCAGTACTCCCAGCAGCGCGTCAGAGCTTACCTGCCGGTCCGCCAGCGTGCTTATGATCAGCGCCATTGCCAGAGCGACGGCGAGAACACCTGCAAACACAGGCAAGTCAGTCGCGAGTGCAAGTGCCACGCCAAGGATCGCGGCGTGGCTGGTGGCATCCCCGAAATAGGCCATGCGCCGCCAAACGACAAAGCAGCCCAGAGGGGCGGCTGCCAAAGCGACACCAAGACCGGCAAGCGCCGCGCGGAGGATGAAATCATCTATCATGCTACAGGCTCCTCGTGTTTATGCGGCTCGTGGTCGTGGGAATGACTGTGGTCATGGTCATGCCGGTACAGCGCAAGCGCGCCTTGCGTGCCCGTGCCAAACAGCGCGCGGTATTCAGGCGCATCTGCGACCACCTGCGGCGTGCCTTCACAGCAAACATGGCCATTCAGGCACAAAACGCGATCAGAGGCGGCCATGACCACATGCAGATCGTGGCTGACCATCAACACCGCACACCCACGGGTCCGGCGCACAGCGTCAATTTGCTGGTAGAATTTCGCCGAACCGGGCTGGTCCAGCCCTTGGGTGGCTTCATCGAGGATCAGAATATCAGGTTGTTGCAGCAAGGCGCGGGCCAGCAGCACTCTTTGGAACTGCCCTCCGGACAGCGCGCCAAGCTGGCGCTGGCCCAGATCCGCCACGCCTGCGTCCACAAGCGCTGCGGCCGCAACTTTATCGCTGATCCGTACCGGCAGATTGAGAAACCGTGAAACTGTAAGGGGCAGGGTGGCATCAATCGCGAGAGACTGAGGCACATAACCGATGCGCAGGCCCGCCGCGCGCTTCACCGTTCCCTCTAGGGGGCGTATCGCGCCTATCAGTGCGCGCAGCAGTGAGGATTTTCCCGATCCGTTTGGTCCTACGATGGTGACGATCTCGCCCCGATCAATTTTGATGTTCACATCGTGCAAAACGGTGCGGCCGCCGTAAGCGAGGCGTAGGTTGTGTGTCTCGATCAATGTATTCATGCGGCGGCTCCGGCGCAATCAGGACACAGGCCTGTGGCTTCGACCACCATGTGCTCAATCACAAAGCCGGCAGCGCGTGCGGCATCACCAAGCCGACCTTCTGCGGGGGCGGTGTCGGCCTCTGCCACGGTCTCGCAATTGCGGCAGATCAGGAAGGCGGGTGTATGGCTGTGACCGGGTTGCACGCAGGCGGTGTAGGCGTTCAGCGCTTCGATCTTATGGGCGAACCCCGCTTTGACCAGAAAATCCAGCGCACGGTATGCAACGGGCGGCTGCGTGCCCATGCCATCTGCGGATAACCGGGCTAGCACATCATAGGCCCCTAGCGCACGATGCTCGGCCAGTAGAATCTCAAGCGTGCGGCGGCGGACGGGGGTCAGGCGTAGGCCAGCTACCTCACAGTGGTTTTGCGCCTGTGCGAGCATGGTCTGCATGCACGCACTGTGATCGCGACATTGAAAGCCGATGGGATCAGACATGGGACAGGTCTCCGCTGTTCACTAATTTCGGAATTGATATGTTATAACATTACGAGTAGCAAGGCCCCGAAACTAATCAAAAGGATTCTCCGTATGCGCCCTCTGCTTGCCGCTCTTTGCCTGACTTCGACACAGCTGGCTGCACAGGAGGCCCCGCGCGTGGTGGCCGACATCGCGCCGATCCGTTCTTTGGTGGCGCAGGTGATGGAAGGGGTGGGTAGCCCGTTGCTTATTATCCCCACTAGTGCTTCGCCCCACAGCTACGCCATGCGCCCGTCAGAAGCGCGCGCTTTGCGCAATGCCGATCTGGTCGTATGGGTTGGTCCCGGGCTTACCCATTGGCTGGAAGAGCCGCTGGACACCCTTTCTGGCAATGCCGCACGTCTGACGCTGATGGAACATCCCAAAACCAAGGGATTGGAATTGCGTGCGGCGGGCATTTTGGGCGGACACGCCATGCACGAAGATGAACACGGCGATGAACGCGGGTATGAGGAGCACCATGACGAGGACGCAGGAAATGAAGAGGGCCATGACCATGAAGAGGGTCACGAGCACGAGGAAGGCCACGACCATGATGCTGCGCACGGGCATGAGCACCACGGCGATGTTGACCCGCACGGCTGGCTTTCACCGGACAACGCCGTGCACTGGGCTGGTGTGGTCGCGCAGACGCTGGCGCAGATAGACCCAGACAATGCTCAGACCTACATGAACAACTGGACCGCGCTGAGCGAGGAGGTCGGCGCAGCCGTGAAAGATATCAACACGCTGCTGGCGCCGCTGCATGATACCCCCTTCATCGTGCTGCACGATGGCACGCAGTATTTCGAGGCTTCCTTCGGGATGCAGGCAAAAGCATTTGTCATTCCCGGTGATGGCCGCACCCCCGGGCCTGCCAGCCTCAAAGCACTGCGCGATGAGTTAGCCAAGCATCCCGTCGCCTGCGCCTTTACCTCGCCTCAGGAAAACACATCCCTGCTGCGCACTGTCACGGAAGGGCAGGACACGCGCTTGGCCGAGCTTGATCCGATGGGGAATGGTGAAGAACACTACGCCGCCATGCTGCGCCGGTTTGCGGACGATCTGGCAGCGTGCCTGACAGCCAAGTAGGCGCTCAGAAAAAGGTGCGGTAAGCCACCACCGCATCACCAAAGGTCAGGCCGCTGTTCTTTTTCAGCCACGCCATAAAGGGGCGGTTGAATTTGAACTCCGGCCCGATCTGGATCTTGAAAAACCGTCTGACGTTCTGGGTGTTGCGGTAACTGTCTGTGATCACCGTTTACGGTCTCAAAGGTGCACTGTGTTAACCGGTGCGGACATCCGTTCGGGGGGAGGCGCAGAAGGCTAACGGCTCATCCCAAAATTGTACCATAAATTGTAGTCATAATGAATGTGACCCCGCTAAATAAGGCGGGGTCAAAAACTGTGCTGAAATGTCTCTTGGAAATGAGGATTTAAACCGCGATCTTGCCGCCGCCCTGTTTGGTGACCACGACCACAGCAGGCCGCGGTGGCATGGCTGGGTCAAAATCTGGCCAGCGGGTCGCTGGATCTTCGAAGGTCGAGTTCCGCTCGAACCCGACAAGATCCTTGGTGCCGTCTGTGCCGGGGTGCTGCACAGCGACAAAGAGCGTTTCCTGATCATCGGTGAAGTAGGGGCCGCACATCTCACCGCCCACGGGGCAGCGGAAGAACAGCTTGGATGTACCGCGCGCTTCGCCTTCCGTTTCCACCGCATAAAGCCCGTCGGATTTGCCGGTCTTGCCCCAGTTGCGGCCCTGATCGGTTGACACCCAAAGCCGACCATCGGCATCAATCGCGGCATTATCCGGCGAGCCGAACCATCCGTTTTCCGATGTCTCGGGGTTCCACAGCGCGCCCACTTCGGCCACGGAGGGATCACCGCATTTCACAAGGATCGACCAAGTGCCTTTCGGCGCTCCGTGATCGCCGCCGTCTTCCTTGATCTCGATGATGTGACCAAATGAGCTTTCGGGGCGCGGGTTGGCCGCATCCACAGCGTCCGGCTTGCGTTTGGAGCTTGTTGGTCAGCATCAGATAGACAGAGCCGTCACCGTGCGGCTGGGCATCCTCAAGACGGTCCATCGGGGTGGCGCCCAGCAGGTCAGCGGCAAGGCGCGTGTCGATCATCACGTCACCCTGATCGTTAAAGCCGTTCTCGGCTGTCAGAGGGCCTTTGCCATGGACCAGCGGCAGCCAGACAATCGTGCCGTCTTCGTCAAAGCGCGCAACAAACAGGGTGCCATCGCTCAGCAGCTTGGAGTTTGCGGCCATATCGTCCGAGACTTTGCCGTTGGAGACGTACTTGTACTGGTAGTCAAAGCGGTTGTCGTCGCCCGAATAGACCACAAGGCGGCCATCGGCAGCTTGCGTCGTCTCACAGCCCTCATGGCGGAAGCGGCCAAGAGCGGTGTGTTTGACTGGCATCGCATCGGGGTTGCGCGGGTCAACCTCTGAGATCCAGCCATAGCGGTTAGGCTCGTTGGGTTCTTTGTCGATGTCAAAGCGGTCATGGGTGGTGCCCCAAGCGTACCACATGCCCGGCACGCCATAGCGGTTGTGACGTGCGACGTCTGCGGCGGGCAGGGTGCTCAGATCGGGTTTGCCCTCACCATCCAGCTTGGAAGTCCAGAAGTAGCCGTGGAAGTTCTCTTCGGCCATCAGGTAGGTGCCCCAAGGGGTCATGCCGCCAGCACAGTTGTTCAGCGTGCCGATGATGGTCCTGGCTTCGGGATCGGCGTTGGTTTTCATGCGAGCGTGACCTGCCGCTGGGCCAGAGATTGTCATCTTGGTGCTCAGCGGCGTGATACGGCGGTTGTACTTGCCGTTACGCTCAACGCGCCATTCGCCTGTTGGCTCTTTCTCGATCTCGACGACGGTGCCACCGTGGGCGGCCATTTCGATGTCGATCAGTTCTGGCGTCAAGCCTTTGAATGCGTCGCGATCCTGACGGCCCAAACCGGGAAACATGACTTCTTCGTTGGTGTATTCGTGGTTCACACAAAGCAGGCCGCGTGTGCCTGTGTCGTTCAGAGGGGTGAAGCCCACATAGTCGTTGTTATAGCCAAACTGTTGCAGCTGTGCCGCGGCTGTCTGGTTCATCACGTCGAACTCTGGCGCGTCAGCGGTGATCGGATCGCCCCAGCGCAACAGGATCTCGGCGTCATAGCCTTCGGCCACGTGGTGCATCGTATCATTGCCCCACTCAAGCTCGGTGAAGTTATAACGCGAGGTGCCGGTCGCGGCGGCCTGCCTAGGCGCGATCATAGCGGAGGTACCAAAGAGCGCTGTTGTGGTTGTCACCGCCAGCGCGCCTTTGAACATATCGCGACGTGAATAGCGCGCCGCCACAACCTCACCGATGGTGCGGCTGAGGTTCGGGTTCGTCGGGATGTCATCAAACGCCTCATAAGCTTCGGCCTTGTTACCGATGGACGGGTCGTTGAGGATTTCTTTGCGTGTCATTGCTTGCTCCGCTCGCTGATAGGTTGGATGCCTTCTGCGCCGATTCCGTCACAGATTTGTGACGCCGCGATTACGCTATCATGAAGGCGGAACATTTGCAGGATTCCCTCCATAACAGGTAGAAGAGCCTTCAGGCACGAACAAATTGATCCAGAAAGTCGGGGATGTGTTGGCGGAATTTAAAAAAACCTGCGGTGGCGCGCGGCCATGCGGCAGTATCAACCGCGCGCCTTACCTCGAATATTGGGACAGACAGGGAAGTGCTAGCGCGACCTAATGAGTCGCGCAGACTGCCCACTGGCGCATGGGGTGTAACGATGTGGTCTAGCCGGTGGGTTTTTGCCCACTGCACTAGAGCCTCGGGGCCATAGAGCACGTTCGCATGAGGCGCCACATCGTGCATCAACGCCGTGCGAAAGTTCGCTACCAAAGGGGAGCTTTTCCACGGGCTCTGCGCGGCGGTGCCATCTAGATACGCGGTGCTGACGGGAGTGAAGCCGGACCTAACCAAGACATCAGGCGGGATAAGATCATCGGAATGTAAAAGCACACCCACACGGTCTGTAGGTTGTCCAGAGTAGGCGGTAAGTGCTGGAATGTCTTGCCTCTCAGGTGGCAAGGGCGGTGCAATCCAGAAAGCGTCTTGGGCCAGCCCCTGAACTCCCACAAACCGTCCATCCGTGAACTTCGCAATGTTGGAGGCGTCTGCCAGATAGGTCTTTCCTTGCGTCTGGATACCGGCCACCCAGCGCCAGCTGAGCGTGTTTAGAGCCACATCACCGTCCAGAAGGTGGCGCAAAAAGAAATCGGCCCCCAACTGCCACGGCAAACCCAACGTGAAAATCCAGATAGATGCGAACCACATGCGCGCATGGTTATGCAGATACCCTGTGGCGGCCAGTTCCTGTGCCCAAGTGTCAAATGGCACGATCCCGGTCTGACCTAAACACGCAGCCTGCCAGCGCTGGCGTAGTCCGCTTTGGGTTTGCACCTCGTTCTGCAGGCGGGTCAGATCATCGCGGATGTCGGTCCAGATGGCGGGACGCTGTTCCATCCAGCCTTTCCAATAGGTGCGCCACCAGACCTCCATCAGAAATTTTTCGGCTTCTTTCCTGTCCGTGTGCGCCAGAACCGCACGAGACACGTCCACCTCGTCCAAAATTTTCATCCGCAGATAGGGCGATAGGATCGAGACATAGGTATGCGCACCTGCCCCCAGATCAAAGTTGCGCTTTTGGGCGTATTGCACGCCTGCGCTGGGCGCAAAATCGGCCAACCGCGCATGGGCGGCGGCAGCGCTGGGCGGGAAGAGGGAAGATGTCATATCCATGCCCAGCGAGATAGTGCAGGGGCGGGGCGGATCAACCGGACATGTGATCGGGCGTCAGCCCCCCTTGAAGCTCCCCCCTACGGCGACTAATCTTGTGTAAACGCTTGTGCGGGTATGGTCCCGCTCAACTCCAATCGAAGGCAGAGCATATGCACGATCCCGTAGCGACCTACATGAACCTTGTACCCATGGTGGTAGAGCAGACCAGCCGCGGCGAGCGCGCCTATGATATCTTCTCGCGCCTGCTGAAGGAGCGGATCATATTTATCAACGGCCCGATTCACAGCGGGATGAGCCACCTTATCGTCGCACAGCTTCTGCACCTTGAGGCCGAGAACCCCGCCAAGGAAATCAGCATGTACATCAACTCGCCCGGTGGCGAGGTTTCTGCGGGCCTGTCGATCTATGATACCATGCAGTACATCCGTCCCAAAGTTTCGACACTGATCTGCGGCATGGCGGCCTCTATGGGGTCGGTCATCGCGATTGGCGGCGAAAAGGGCCTGCGGTTCGCGCTGCCCAACTCCGAAGTGATGATCCACCAGCCTTCCGGCGGATCCCAAGGGGTTGCAGAGGATATCCTGATCTCCGCACGTCACATCGAACAGACCCGCGAGCGGATGTACCAGTTGTATATCAAGCACTCGGGCCAGGATTATGACACAGTGCAAACCGCACTGGACCGGGACAAGTGGATGACCCCCGAAGAGGCAAAAGAATGGGGCCACATCGACGAGATCGTGGAAAATCGCGGCAAATCTGACGACGCCAGTGCCAAAAAGCCCAAAAAGGGCAAGTAAGACACAACGTCGCGCACTCCGGTTTTCGCGATTGCAGGACCGGAGTGTGTGACTTAGAGTTAAAGGCAATTCGTATAGTGCTACCTGTTTCAGGTGCGCACATCCAAGCTTTAGACCTGAAAGGGCTCACATGGCCAATTCAACCAGTGGCGACAGCAAAAACACACTCTATTGCAGCTTCTGCGGTAAGAGTCAGCATGAGGTACGCAAGCTCATTGCAGGGCCAACCGTGTTCATCTGCGATGAATGTGTCGAGCTGTGCATGGATATTATCCGTGAAGAAACAAAGGCTTCCGGCCTAAAAGCGACAGATGGTGTCCCGACGCCCAAGGACATCTGTAGCGTTCTGGATGACTACGTTATCGGTCAGGCAACCGCGAAGCGGGTCCTGTCTGTGGCGGTCCACAACCACTACAAACGCCTTAATCACGCCGAAAAGGGCGGCGATATCGAATTGGCGAAATCTAACATTTTGCTGATGGGTCCAACAGGCTGCGGCAAGACGTTGCTGGCACAAACGCTGGCGCGGATTCTGGACGTGCCGTTCACCATGGCGGATGCGACCACGCTAACCGAGGCGGGTTATGTTGGTGAAGACGTTGAAAACATCATTCTCAAGCTGCTGCAATCGTCCGAATATAATGTGGAGCGTGCGCAGCGCGGCATCGTCTACATCGACGAAGTAGATAAAATTACGCGCAAATCGGAAAATCCTTCCATCACCCGTGACGTTTCGGGTGAGGGCGTGCAGCAGGCGCTGCTCAAGCTCATGGAAGGCACTGTGGCAAGTGTACCGCCGCAGGGCGGGCGCAAGCATCCACAGCAGGAATTCCTGCAAGTGGACACCACGAATATCCTGTTCATCTGCGGCGGCGCTTTTGCTGGTCTGGACAAGATCATCGCGGCACGGGGCAAGGGCTCTGCCATGGGCTTTGGTGCCGATGTGCGGGACAATGACGCGCGCGGTGTGGGCGAAATCTTTACCGAACTTGAGCCTGAAGATCTGCTGAAGTTCGGCTTGATCCCTGAATTTGTTGGCCGCCTTCCTGTGCTGGCAACTTTAGAAGATCTGGACGAGGATGCGCTGGTCACAATCCTGACGCAGCCGAAGAACGCATTGATCAAGCAATACCAACGCTTGTTTGAGCTTGAGGACACCCAGCTGACCTTTACCGACGACGCGCTCCAGGCCATCGCCAAACGCGCCATACTGCGCAAGACTGGCGCACGCGGTCTGCGCTCTATCCTCGAAGACATCCTGCTCGACACAATGTTCGAGCTGCCGGGTCTGGATAGCGTGACGGAAGTGGTTGTGAACGAAGAAGCTGTGAATTCTGACGCGGCGCCGCTGATGATTTATGCCGAAGCGGAAAAAGAGCCAGCAACAGCTGGCTGAACTGTGCATGTAACCGTATCTTGAAAGGCAGGCTTTTGGGTCTGCCTTTTTTCGTGGAAAGGACTGATATGAAACGTATTTCTTCTGGTGGCGAATTCGAGGCCAAGTTGGGCTATTGCCGCGCTGTTGTGGCGGGTGGATTTGTGCATGTGGCAGGTACTGTAGGGCAGGGTGATGACGTTACCGCCCAATGCCGCGACGCCCTGCGCATCATCAAGGACGCGCTCAAACAGGCAGGCAGCAGCATGGATCAGGTGGTTCGCGTGACTTATATGCTGCCCGACCGCACGGAATTTGAACCTTGTTGGCCAATCCTTGCGCAGACTTTCGGCGCCAACCCGCCTGCAGCGACGATGATTGAATGTGGCTTGATCGACCCGAAATACCGGATCGAGATCGAGGTCACCGCGGTCGCCTCGAATAGTTGACGGTGGGGTCCGAAACAAATTTGGGCTTTGGTTGGTCCAGCTTTGCTTACTTCTATTGCTTTGGGGCGAGGAGTTGGCACCTGTTTGATGTGGCAAAAGGATTTTGAGGCCAAATTTCCGCCAGTAAACAAGTAGAAGGCGGAAGCCTCATAGAACCTTGCCGCGATAAGGTGGTAGAACGCCCTGAAAGTGCCCAAGATACACCGTTTGCATTGGATCACTTGCACAAATAGACGATCCCCGAAGGGGCAAGTCTGACAGAATGGCCAAATGCGCCGGCGACGGCGACTGGTGGGTGGGGCGGGGATACTGATCTTGATGGCCACTACTTTGTGATTTGTTCCGCTCCGGTTCGGCTGGCCGCGCGGATTTCACGGGATCGCTAACCGCACAATCAGATGGCTGGACCTTCACCGAATTTATAGCCATAACCCGAACAAGTATAACAGGAGTCTCGCATGGGTATTCTCAGCAAAGTTTTGAGCGCATTCACTTGGTGGAACGGTCAGACGCTCAACACACAGCTTTTCACTTGGCGTAAGGGTGAAAAGGTGGGCGAAGATGCTCAGGGTAACATCTATTATCGCAACAGCGATGACAGCAAACGTTGGGTGATTTTCAACGGTGAGATTGAGGCGAGCCGGGTGAATCCTGACTGGCACGGCTGGCTGCACCGGACCTGGGACGAACTGCCGACAGACAGGCCATTGGTCCATAAAGAATGGGAAAAGCCGCATCAGGAAAACCTGACCGGCACCATGTTGGCCTATGCGCCTAGCGGGTCGATCCGCCGCGAACACCCTGCCGACCGCGGTGACTATGAGGCGTGGAGCCCCGAGTGATGCGCAAACTGGCACTTATGCTGGCGCTCTGCGCCAGTACTGCCGCGGCTGAACAGACCAGCAACGGCAAGGGCGCGATCCTGCGTGCATTGGACAAGACGTCCGGCACCACCATTGATCTGTCCATTCCAAACGGTCAGGTGGCCAGTATTGGCCCACTTAAAATTGTTCTGAACGAATGTCGCTACCCTCAAGGCAACCCTTCCGGTGACGCCTACGCCGAGATGGAAGTGTCAGAGACCGGCCGCGCTGGTACTGTATTTTCAGGCTGGATGATCGCCTCTGCCCCCGCGTTGAACGCGATGGAGCATCAGCGCTATGATATCTGGGTCATGCGTTGCATCACGTCCTGAGGGTTGGCATCCGCCGCTGCTGTGAAAGACGCGGTACGTTCTTTCGCATCGGCAAGCTTGGCATGATATCGCACCCGACTGATCTCGATCCCGCCCAGTGAGGCAAGATGATCAGTGATGAACTGCGTGTCAAACAAGGAAAATCCCCCCTGACGCAAACGATCCACCAGACAGGCAAGGGCAATTTTCGACGCGTTTGTCCGGCGCGAAAACATGCTTTCCCCAAAGAACGCAGCCCCAAGGACCACGCCATAGACCCCGCCAACCAGCGCGCCGTCCTCCCACACCTCGACTGAATGCGCCTGACCACGTTCATACAGCGCGATATACAGCGCGCGGATTTCAGCATTTATCCATGTATCAGGGCGATCTGCACAGCCATCCAGCACGCCAGTAAAATCGTGGTCAGTTGTGATGGCCCACCTGCTGCGCCGCATCGCACGCGCGAGAGAGCGGGAAATATGGAATCCGTCCAGCGGCAGGATTCCACGACGCTGCGGATCGACCCAGAAAATCTCTGGATCGTCGCGGCTTTCGCTCATGGGGAAGATGCCGACGCTATAGCCGTGCAGCAAAAGCTCCGGTGTCAGTTCCCCCATGGGTCTCAGGCATCCCCGAGGTTTGTTTCCAGCCAATGCTCCAGCCAGTGGATGTTATATCCACCAGAGTGGATGTCGGCCTCTTGTAGCAGCGCATGGAAGAGGGGCACAGTTGTGTCCACACCGTCCACGATCAGTTCACCCAAAGCCCGGTTGAGACGGGCAAGCGCCTCTGGCCGATCGCGGCCATGTACGATGAGTTTGCCAATCAGGCTGTCGTAATAGGGCGGAATTTTATAGCCGTCATACAGCGCGCTATCCATCCGCACACCCAAGCCGCCGGGGGCATGGTATTGCGTGATCTTGCCGGGGCAGGGCGCAAAGTTGGGTAGCTTTTCCGCGTTGATGCGCACTTCGATGGCGTGGCCATTGATCTGCAAATCGTCCTGTTCCCACGACATCGGCAGGCCAGAGGCTACGCGAATCTGCTCACGCACCAGATCGACGCCAAAGATGGCTTCGGTCACGGGATGTTCCACCTGAAGACGGGTGTTCATTTCAATGAAATAGAACTCGCCGTTCTCATAAAGAAACTCGATCGTGCCGGCACCGATGTAGTTGATGTTGGAAACCGCATCCGAGCAAACTTTACCGATGCGCGCACGTTCTTCGGGTGTGATGGAGGGGCCAGGGGCTTCCTCGAACACCTTCTGGTGGCGCCGCTGGAGCGAGCAATCCCGCTCACCCAGATGGACCGCTTTGCCTTTGCCATCGCCAAACACCTGAATTTCGATGTGGCGCGGTGTGGTGAGGTATTTCTCGATGTAGACTTCGTCGTTGCCGAAGTTCGATTTACCCTCGGCCCGTGCGGTCTGGTAGGCTTTTTCCATGTCTTTGGCGGATTGGGCGACTTTCATGCCCTTGCCACCACCACCTGCGGTGGCTTTGATGATCACGGGATAGCCGACCTCTTCTCCGATACGCTTGGCATCCTCCAACGTGGCGACGCCACCGTCAGAGCCGGGTACACAAGGCACACCAAGAGCTTTCATCGTATCCTTGGCGGTGATCTTGTCGCCCATGATACGGATGTGTTCGGCTGTGGGGCCGATGAAGGTCAGGCCGTGATCTTCGACGATCTGCACAAAACCGGCATTTTCGGAAAGGAAACCATAGCCGGGGTGGATTGCTTCGGCGCCGGTGATTTCACAGGCAGCGATGATCGCGGGAATCGACAGATAGGATTGCTGGGATGACGGCGGGCCAATGCACACGCTTTCATCCGCCATGCGCACGTGCATGGCGTCACTGTCGGCAGTGGAGTGAACCGCGACCGAGGCAATGCCCATTTCGCGCGCGGCACGGATGACGCGCAGAGCAATCTCACCGCGGTTGGCGACAAGGATTTTGTTGAACATGTCGGGTCCCCTTATTCGAGGATCACAAGCGGTGAACCAAATTCGACGGCTGCACCGTCTTCGACCAGAATGCGTTTTATGGTACCTGCGCGGGGCGCGGGAATGTGGTTCATGGTTTTCATGGCTTCCACAATGATCAGCGTGTCGCCTTCGGCAACTTGCTTGCCCACAGCGATAAAGGCAGGGGCACCGGGCTCTGGCGAGGTATAGACAGTTCCCACCATGGGCGAGGAAACGGCACCGGGATCAGAAGACGGATCAGCATTGCCTGTTGTCGCATCAGGCGCTGCCAAAGCGGCAGGCGCAGGAGATGCCATTGGCGCTGGCGCTGCGTGCATGGCCTGTGGCGCCATGATCTGCTGGGGTGGTTTGCGGGAGACGCGCACGTTCAGGCTGTCATCCTCGGCATAATCACGCTTAACCTGAATCTCTGTCAGGTCGTTTTCGTTCAGCAGCTCGGCCAAAGCGCGGATAAACGCGACGTCGGCATCATGTGTATTTTTTGTCATATGGTTCCTCGACCGTTGCGAAGGGGGCGGGCGCGTCTGGCGCACCCTTTGGAGGCGCTTATATGGCATGGACAGGCGCATTGAAAGGCGCGACTTTACCCTTCGTAAAACGCACAACGGGAGCATCGATATGAACATAGCAAACTGGCTGGCCCGCACCGCCACGGCACATCCAGCGCGGCCCGCGCTATTCTACGGCGCAGGTGAGATTTGCGATTATGGCACGTTTCACGACAACGCCGCCCGCTTGGCGGCGGGGCTGTTGGCGCGCGGCATTCGTGCCGGAGACCGTATCGGTATTTTTATGGACAACCACCCTGATTGGTTGCTGGGGCTTTACGGCGTGCTTTTTGCGGGGGCTGTTGCTGTGCCTGTTAACGCAAAGCTGCATGGACGCGAGGCTGTGTATATCTTGCAAGACAGCGGTGCCGTGCTGTGCCTGACAGACCTTGTGCATCACACAAAGCTGAAGGCGGCAAACGCGCCCTGTGACTGTAGTGCGCCCCGATCTCTCTTTGCATCGCAGGGCACGCAGATTGCTCCGCGCGCTGCTGGTGATATCGCGTGGCTGTTCTATACGTCGGGCACCACCGGCACGCCGAAGGGCGTGATGATCACGCATGGCATGCTGATGGCGATGTCGCTGAGCTATGGCATGGATGTGGACAGTGTGAGCGCGCAGGATGCTGCGATCTATGCTGCACCGCTGAGCCATGGTGCCGGACTTTACAACTTCGTTCACGTGCAGGCCGCCGCGCGGCATGTGATCCCTAAGTCGGGTGGCTTTGGGATCGCTGAAATCCTTGATCTGGCCGCAGAGTTCGGCAGGTGTCACATGTTCGCGGCCCCCACGATGGTTAAGCGGCTGACGGATGGGGCGATAGCGGCAAAGCGTTCGGGAGAGGGGCTGCGCACGATAGTCTATGCAGGCGGGCCGATGTATACTGCTGATATCATAGCGGCGGTTGATCATTTCGGGCCGGTTTTCGTGCAAATTTACGGACAGGGGGAGTGCCCAATGACGATCACTGCACTGCCGCGTCACGATGTGGCTGACCGCAACAATCCTGACTGGCGGGCGCGACTCGGCTCGGTCGGGCGGGCGCAATCCGTGGTGGAGGTCCAGATTGGCGATGCTCAGGGCGCGCCTCTGCCTGATGGTCAGTCGGGTGAAATCATGGTGCGCGGTGCACCGGTGATGCTCGGTTACTGGAACAACCCAGCAGCAACCGCCAAGACGTTGAAAGACGGCTGGCTCATGACCGGTGACATCGGGCATCTGGATGCGGTCGGCTATCTGACGCTTCAGGATCGTTCCAAGGATGTGATTATTACGGGCGGTTCCAATGTCTATCCGAGAGAGGTTGAAGAAGTGCTGCTGCGCCATCCAGAGATCAGCGAAGCGTCTGTTGTAGGCGCACAGCATGCTGACTGGGGCGAAGAAGTGGTGGCATTTGTTGTAGGTGAAGCGCCCGAGGCTGAATTGGATGCCTTGTGTCTGGAAAATATCGCCCGCTTCAAGCGGCCCAAGCGCTATATCCGGATGCCGGAGCTGCCAAAGAACAACTACGGAAAAGTCCTGAAGACCGCGCTTCGCACGCAGCTTGAGCCCGTCCAAGAATAGCTGCCGACCCACTGATGGATATGTCAGGCTTGTTGGCAGAGCCAGAGACGCACTTGTTTGTGCCTTGAAGTTTGCGGGCAAGCGCGTGACCCGCGTCCGTGAACCAGCATATAAGAAAAAACCCGCCAAAGCGGGTCAATTCCATGTTCATCTCACTGCAAATGCAGCGCGTTGCGTCAAATCGCGAGGTATTCTGCACGAAGCGCTTCGTTCTCAAGCACTTCTTGCGCTGTCCCGTCAAACACAACTCCGCCCGTATCAAGGATCACAGCGCGGTCAGCCAGTTTCAGGGCACGCACGGCGTTCTGCTCAACCAAAATTGTCGTGATACCCTGTGCCTTGATGATCGAAAGCATCTTTTCGATCTCGTCGACAATAACAGGGGCCAGACCCTCATAAGGCTCATCCAGCAGCAGCACCTTGATGTCGCGGCATAGGGCGCGCGCGATGGCGAGCATTTGCTGCTCCCCACCAGAAAGCGTGGTGCCTTCCTGCTTTTTGCGCTCTCCCAAACGGGGAAACAGCTCATACACACGCTCCAGAGACCAGCCGATGGGCGGCGCGATTTGAGCCAGCTTTAGATTTTCCTCGACGGTCAGGCCCGCGATGATGCGGCGATCTTCTGGCACCAGCGCCAGACCGGCGGCAGATGCTTCATAGCTTTTCATCTTGTGAAGCGGTTGGTGGTCAAGCCAGACTTCGCCATGGGTCAGCTGCGGATCACCAATCTGCGCAATGGTGCGCAGGGTTGATGTTTTACCCGCGCCATTACGGCCCAGAAGCGCAAGAATCTCGCCCTCATGCACGTTAAAGCTGACGCCTTGGACGATATAGCTTTCGCCGTAGGAGGCGTGGATGTCCCAGACCGACAGAAAGGCGGGGGCCGAAGCGGCGTGGCTGGCGTTCATATTTGTTGTTTGAGTGGTCATGTCATGTGTCCTTTGGATACGGGTAGGGCAGGTGGATTAAACTTCCTGCGTCTCCCCGAGATAGGCTTCTTTCACTTTTGGGTGGCCCTTGATGTTGTCGGGCGTATCTTCAACCAGAGGCGTGCCTTGGGCCAACACGGTGATCCGCTCGGCCAAGGAAAATACCACGTGCATGTCATGCTCGATGATGGCGATGGTGATGTCACGCTCTTCCTTGATCTGCTTGAGCAGGTCGATGGTGTTGTTGGTGTCCGCACGAGCCATACCGGCTGTGGGTTCATCCAGCAGCAGCAGGCGCGGCTCCTGGCTTAGGCACATGGCGATTTCTAGACGACGCTTGTCACCGCGTGACATGGACGATGCGTGCATGTCACGTTTGTCATAGAGGTTCATGTCCTCCAGCATCTTCTTGGCCTTTTCGACCACGTCCTGTTCGGAGTCGATGCTGCCGAGGGCATGCAGGCTAAAGGCGCCGTCCCGTTTGGCAAAGCAGGGGATCAACATGTTCTCCATCACGTTCAGATCGCCAAAGATTTCTGGCGTCTGAAACACGCGGGAGATGCCCATCTGGTTGATCTGGTAAGGCTTGCGGCCCAGCACCGATTGGCCGTCAAACATGACAGAACCGGTGTCGGGGATTAGCTTACCCACCAGACAGTTGAGCAGGGTGGATTTGCCAGCGCCATTGGGGCCAATGATCGCGTGGACGGTGTTTTCTGCAATGCTGAGGTTTACGTTCCCCAGCGCTTGCAACCCGCCGAAGCGCTTGTTGACGTTTTTAACTTCGAGAATACCCATGTCATGCGCTCCTTATTCAGCAGGTGTGGTTTTGCCGTCAGGCGATTTCGGATCAGCTTTTTTACGGCGGAAGAGTTTGCCAATACGCTGACCACCTTCGACCAGACCACCGGGCAGGAAGATCACAACAAGCATGAACAACAGACCCAGCGTAAGGTGCCAGCCTTTGCCCACGAAGGGGTAGACCAGTGTGATCAGCAGATCTTCGATCCCGTCGGGAAGGAAGGCAAACCACTGCTCAAGCACGGATTTGTTGATCTTGGAGACGATGTTTTCCATGTACTTGATGAAACCTGCACCGAGTACCGGACCGATCAAGGTGCCTGCACCGCCAAGGATGGTCATCAACACCACCTCGCCAGAGGCTGTCCAGAACATGCGCTCTGCACCCACCTGTGTGTCCATGGCCACCAGCAGACCGCCGGCCAGACCGGCGTACATGCCAGAGATCACAAAGGCCGCGAGTGTATAGGGCTTTGAGTTGAGACCGGTGTAGTTCATCCGCTGCTGGTTGGACTTTACAGCCCGCAGCATCATGCCGAAGGGAGAGCGGAAGATGCGGATCGACAGGTAGAAAACGACCAGCATGATCAGCGCGGCCACGTAGTAGCCCACGTTGAAGGTGAACACCCAGTCGCCCACAGCCCACTCGCTGGTGGACTTCATCTCCAGTCCGAACAGGTTGGCTTGTGGTGTCCGGCCGTCGGCTGGAATTGCGTCGAGGATGCGTGGATCAGAGAATTTTGGCTGAAGGCCGGTTTCACCACCGGTGATAGGGGTCAAAACCGAATAGGCCAGCGCATAAGACATCTGGGCAAAGGCCAGCGTCAGGATAGAGAAGTAGATGCCCGAGCGGCGCAGTGAAATCCACCCCACCAGCAGCGAGAACAGGCCCGCAACAAGAACCGAGATGAAGATCGCCGGAATGATGTTCATCGTCAGCAGCTTCATCATCCAGATCGCGGCGTAGGAACCGACACCCAGAAAGGCAGCATGGCCAAAGCTGAGATAGCCCGTCAGGCCAAACAGGATGTTAAAGCCGATGGCAAAGATGCCAAAGATCACCAGACGCTGCATCAAGTCGGGATAGCCCGCGTTGAACTGCGCCATGGCAGAGCCTTCAGGAAAGGGGTTCAAAAGGAAGGGAGCAAAGAGGCAGAGAATGGCAACGATCACCAGCAGCCCCGCATCGCGTTTTGTCAGTCCGAGCATGGTTTAGTCCTCCATCACGCCTTTGCGGCCCATCAGGCCACGGGGACGCGTCAGCAAAATGATGATCGCAACAAGATAGATGATGATCTGGTTGATGCCCGGAATGATATCCAGCACCACAGACATCGAGGCAAAGCTTTCAAGGATGCCCAGAAGGAAGCCCGCCAGCACCGCACCGGGCAAAGAGCCCATGCCGCCAACAACCACCACAACAAAGCTCAGCACCAGAAAGTCCATGCCCATGTTATAGTTGGGCGAGTTGATCGGCGCGTACATCACACCGGCAAGCCCTGCCACCGCAGCAGCAATGCCGAACATGATGGTAAAGCGTTTGTCGATATTGATGCCCAGCAGGCCCACTGTCTCACGGTCGGCCATGCCGGCCCGCACAACCATGCCGAAGGTGGTGAACTGCAAAAAGGCAAACACGGCACCGATTACAACGGCTGCGAAGGCGAAGTAGATCAAGCGCCAGTAGGGGTAGATGATCGTGTTGGGATCATATCCAAGCAGCGCTCCAAAGTCGTACGATCCGGCAAAGGCCGCGGGGGCGGGTGTCGGGATCGGGTTGGCTCCATAGTAGTATTTGATAATTTCTGCCATCACGATTGCCAGACCGAAGGTCACAAGGATCTGGTCCGCATGGGGGCGCTTGTAGAAGTGCTTGATCAGCCCGCGCTCCATGATGAAGCCGATGGCGACCATCACAGGAATAGCGAACAGGATCGACAGCGGCACCGCCCAGTCAATAAGCGCATCGCCTGTCTCTTGTCCGAACCAATCATAGATGTAAGGCACTTCGACCTTCATCGGATTGCCCAGAAAATCCTTGCGCGTGTCGTCAATGACGATGTGGCTCAGCGTCAGCAGATTGGTGAAGGTCACGGCGCAGAAGGCACCGATCATGAACAGCGCGCCGTGGGCGAAGTTTACCACCCCCAGCGTGCCGAAAATCAACGTCAGGCCCAAAGCAATCAGCGCGTAGGCAGATCCTTTGTCGAGGCCGTTGAGAATTTGAAGGAGAATTGCGTCCATGGTCCGTCCCATCTGTCACGAATGCTGCGCGCCCAAGGGCGTTTGGCGGATTTGCGGGCTAATAAATAGAAAATCGGTGGTGGTGCAGGGCAGGCACATGGCCCGCCCCGCACGGTAATCAGGCGATTAAGCGCCCGGGTTGCATGTTCCCAGTGAACCACCGGCAAACTGCGGGTGGTCAGGTGCGTATGTGACCTGCGCGGTTGGTGTCACTTCGACGATTTCAACCAGATCGTACTGGTTGTCGGGGTTCTCTTTACCCTTCACGACCAGAACGTCTTTGAAGCACTGGTGGTCGTCGGCACGGTAAAGTGTCGGGCCGTTGCCCAGACCGTCGAATTCAAACCCTGCCAGCGCTTCTGCGACGGAGCATGGGTTGAAGGATTTACCGCGTGTAACCGCATCCGCATAAAGCAGTGTTTGCACGTAGCATGTGTGCGCCGCCTGCGATGGTGGGAAGCCGTACTTTGTACCGAAGGACTGAACGAAGGCGTTGGTTCCGGTGTAGCGCGCGCCCAGTTTGTCTTCGAGTGACCAGTCCCAGTTCTGCGAGCCGATGATGCCTTTGATGTTGGCACCCGCACCACGAGCCATCAGCTCGGAGTAGAGCGGCACAACGATCTCGAACTTCTTGCCGTTGACCATCTTGTCGCGCAGGCCGAACTGCACAGCGTTGGTCAGTGAGTTGACCATGTTTCCGCCGTAGTGGTTCAGAACCAGCACATCTGCGCCAGATTGCAAAACAGGTGCGATATACGCAGAGAAGTCTGTCTGTGTCAGCGGTGTTTTCACTGCGTTGACAGTTTCCCAGCCCAACGCCTCGGTAGAGGAACGCACGGCTTCTTCTGTGGTGTAGCCCCAGTTGTAGTCTGCAGTCAGGTGGTAGGCTTTGCGATCCGCGCCATATTCGTTGACAAGGATTGGCGCGAGGGCCGCACCGGACATGTAAGAGTTGAAGAAGTGGCGGAAGCCGTTGGCCCGCTTGTCTTTACCTGTTGTGTCGTTGGCGTGGGTCAGACCCGCCATAAAGATGATGCCGGCTTCTTGGCACAGAGCCTGAACAGCCACGGCAACGCCGGAAGACGAACCACCGGAGATCATCACCGCGCCGTCTTTTTCGATCATCGACTTGGCAGATGCGCGTGCGGCGTCAGACTTGGTCTGGGTGTCACCTGTCACGAACTGGACTTTCTTGCCCAAAATGCCCGTACCGTCCAGCACTTTGGAGCTGAAGGTTTGTAGCATGCCGCCATCGCCTTCGCCGTTCAGGTGCTCGACAGCCAGCTCGAATGCGCGTAGCTCGTCGGCGCCTTCATCCGCGTAGGGGCCGGACTGTGGCACGTTGAAGCCCAGTGTGACTGTGTCGCCTTGTGGGGCGTTGGTGTAACCGGCATGCGCGTCGGCGCGCAGATATGTTGGCAGTGCAAGACCGGCACCGGCGAATGCGCCGGTTTTGATCAGACCGCGACGTGTCGGATTAAAGATTGACATGAAGTCCTCCCGAAAGTGTTGAAACAGGCACCACACTTTCTCCCGAGTGTTGGCGCCGGCACGTAAACCGTGCAAATGCAGTATCGGGGTGGGAGGGGTCGCTCGCAATAAGGGCCTTGATTGAATGAATTTATTTGTAAATAAATGAACATGAGATTTGCGAAAGGTGTAAAGTTAGTGATGTTGCAGCGCAGAAAGCTACTGATTTCGGACGCAAATAGCGCGCCAGACCACCATGGCACGTGAAAGCCTGACAGGCAGTCGTATTCGTGAACGACGGGTGATGCAGGGGATAAAGCAGGCCGATCTGGCCCGTACCATCGGCATTTCCGCAAGCTACCTGAACTTAATTGAGCATAACCGTCGCAGAATCGGCGGCAAGCTCTTGCTCGATATTGCCGGTGCGCTTGAGGTAGAGCCACAGGCGCTGACCGAAGGGGCTGAAGCGGCGCTTTTGGGCGTGCTTGGTGAGGCTGCACAGGCCGCCAATCTGACAGCTCAGGACGCACAGCTGGCGGAGGCATTTGCGGGCCGCTTTCCGGGTTGGGCCGAGGCCCTTGCAGCCAGCCAGCGGCGTGTCGCGGCCCTTGAGCGCACGGTCGAAAGCCTAAGCGACCGGATGGCGCATGATCCCTATCTGGCAGATTCAATGCATGAGTTGCTGACCACCGCCGCCGCCGTCCGCTCGACCGCTGAAATCCTTGCTGGTGATGCGGGACTGGAGCGTGAGTGGCAGGACCGTTTCCACAACAACCTTGATGCGGATAGCCGCAGGCTTGCCCAAAGTGCGCAATCACTGGTCGGCTATCTAGAGCAGGGAAAAGGCACCACGACCGGCGGAAAATCTCCTCAAGAAGAAGTAGAGGCCTATCTCGCTGCGCAGGACTATCACTTTCCGCAACTGGAGGTGCAAAGCGCCACTGTCAGGATTGAGGACGTGTTGCGCGGGCAGGGGCCTGCTTTATCTGAGGCTGCTTTGTTCATTCTGCGAGGGGTGCTGGAGCAGGTGCGCGACGATGCGCAATTATTGGCGCTTGAGGATGTGCAGTCAGCGGTCGATTCGCAGGGTGCCAGTCCGGTTGCGCTTGCGCGGCAGTTCGCTGTGCCGGTTGCCGTCATGCTGCGCCGCCTTGCGGCTTTGCCGTCATTGGGGGCAGGGCTGGTTGTCTGTGACCGCTCTGGCACCGTAATTTTCCGCAAATCAGTCGACGGTTTTTCGGTGCCGCGTTTCGACAGTTGCTGTCCGCTTTGGCCCTTGTTTGCCGCGCTTGCAGCCCCCGGAGTGGTCCTGCGCGAGCGGGTGGGGCAGCTAGGGCGAGGGCAGATGCAATTTGATGCCTTTGCTACGACCGAACTTGCACCCGCCCATGACTATAACGTCCCTGTCCCTGCGCGCGGTGTGATGCTTCTTTTGCCCGCGCCAGCGGGAGATGCGAGCCAGCCAGTGCGCGCCGTGGGTGCAACCTGCCGGATCTGTCCGCAGGACAAGTGTTATGCGCGGCGTGAACCTTCTATCATGAAAGGCTAAGCTCTCTTCCGGGCTTGCGCGGCATAGGTTTTGACTCGGCCTGCGGAACGGTGCATCCTCTACGCCAGCCACAGCTGTGTAACTGACGTTAGATCAGACACGCTGCTGTGCAGACGGGGGAGGAGGTTTGCATGAGCAAACATGTTGTGTTGGTGGAGGATGAAGCCAACATCGCCGAAGCGATCAGATTTCTGCTGGGCCGTGACGGCTGGCGAGTGGAAACGTTGGCGAATGGCGGAAACGCGGCGGATGTGATACGCACCGCGCGGCCGGATCTGGTGATATTGGATGTCATGTTACCGGGAAAGACTGGTTTTGAGATCCTTGCCGAATTGCGCTGTGATGACAGTCTTGCGGGCATGCCAGTACTGATGCTGACCGCACGCGGGCAAGCTCGGGATCGCGAGATGGCCCTGCAAGCAGGGGTCAGCCGCTTCATGACCAAACCGTTTGCGAATGATGAAATGCTCACTGCTGTGCGGGAGTTGACAGTCGGCCGTGTGAACTGATGCCTGAAGGGCGCCTGTTTCTGGAGAGGCGTAGCTACCGGCTGCGCAGGATTATGGATGCGCTGCGGATGTTGCCGTTTCTAGGTGCGCTGTTGTGGGTTGTCATCCCTGCTATGTGGCCGAACGGCGACGACGGCGCGGAGCCAATCGCGCTTTCTACTGCGCTATGGTATGTGTTTTCGGTCTGGTTACTTGCGATAACCGCGTCTTTCGCGTTGTGGCGCAAGACCCGTGACAGGATTGATGCCGATGCAGTTAGGTCACCTGACTGATGGTGACGCTGAACCTGCTGATCGCGGTCTGTCTCGTTTATGTCGCTGGTCTGTTCCTTGTGGCGTTTCTAGCTGAACGCGCTGCTTTGCGTGGTCGCGGCGGTTGGCTGTTACGCTCGCCGCTGGTCTACACTTTATCCTTGTCGATCTATTGCACTGCATGGACGTTCTACGGCGCGGTGGGATATGCGGCGCGATCCGGCCTTGAGTATGTCACGATCTACCTCGGGCCATCATTGGTGATGATCGGCTGGTGGTGGGTGTTGCGCCGGTTGGTACGGATCGGGCGCGCGCAAAGGGTCACCTCCGTGGCTGATCTGATTTCGGCCCGTTATGGGAAGTCCAACCTATTGGCCGTTATGGTGACCGTCATGGCTGTCGTCGGGGTGACACCTTATATTGCATTGCAATTGCAGTCAGTTACCCTGTCCGTCTCCATCTTTGCCAGCCATGAGACCAGCAGCGGACAAGAGGCGCAGATCACCGAGAACGCAGCCTTTTGGGTGGCGGCGGGTCTGGCCCTGTTTACCGTGCTCTTCGGGACCCGAAATCTCAACGCGAATGAGCGTCACCACGGCGTTGTTATCGCTGTCGCGGTCGAGGCAGTGGTCAAATTGGTCGCGCTGCTGGCCGTGGGCGTTTTCGTGGTCTGGGGCCTGTCCGGCGGCGTCTCACAGACGCTAGAGCGGATTGACGCATCACAGATCGCCACTTGGCACACAGGTGGCGGGCGTTGGACGGCATTGATTGTGTTGTCTGCTGCGGCGCTTGTCTGCTTGCCGCGGATGTTTCAGGTCATGGTCGTCGAGAATGATGACGAGCGGCATCTGCAAATCGCAAGCTGGGCTTTCCCGCTCTATCTTATGGCGATGAGCCTTTTCGTGGTGCCCATCGCGGTCGTCGGGTTGGAGCTGATGCCCGCAGGTACCAACCCCGACTTATATGTTTTGACCGTCCCACTGAGCCAAGGCCAGAACGGTCTGGCGATGCTGGCATTTTTGGGCGGTTTCTCTTCGGCGACGTCAATGGTTATCGTGGCCACACTTGCGCTTAGCACGATGATGTCCAACCACATTGTTATGCCGCTCTGGCTTAAGCTGGGTGAGACGGGTGCCCAGCAATCGGGGGATGTGCGTGATGTGGTGATCCGCGCGCGGCGGCTGTCAATCTTGCTGATCATCTCGCTGGGGTATCTGTATTACCGCGCTTCCGGCGGCTCCGGGGCGCTGGCGGCGATTGGTCTGATTTCTTTCGGTGGCGTGGCACAGTTTTTGCCTGCCTTGCTGGGTGGCATCTTTTGGCGCGGAGCTACGCGCATCGGTGCTGTAGCGGGCTTAAGCGTGGGTTTTGTGATCTGGCTTTACACAATGCTGCTGCCTAGCTTTGGCCCTGACGCGGCGCTTTCTGCTGCGGTGTTCGATCACGGTCTGTTGGGGTTGGGCCTGCTGCGGCCCGAAGCATTGTTCGGAATCACCGACCTTGATCCGGTGGTGCATGCGGTCTGGTGGAGCCTGTCGCTTAATACTCTATTCTTCTTTGTTGTCTCGATCTTTAGCTTTCCCACGCCGTTGGAGCGTTTGCAGGGCGCACAATACGTGAATGTTTTTGATCACTCATCTGGACCGGCGCGGGGGTGGTCAGCCTCTGAGGGCGGGGCAGAAGATCTGATGATCATGTCCCAGCGTATTCTGGGCGCAACCGAAGCGCAGGCTTTCTTTGTGGCGCAGGCCTTGCAGCAGGGCCGCGTGGGCGGGCCACCTGTGCCGACGCCTGAATTTGTACAAGCGCTGGAGCGGGAATTGGCCGCTTCGGTCGGGGCGGCCACGGCCAACGCGATGATCAGCCAGATCATTGGCGGCCAGGCAATTTCTGTCGAAGACCTGATGGCGGTGGCGGACGAATCCGCACAAATCCTTGAATATTCCAGCCAGCTTGAGACGAAATCGCGTCAGCTGACCGAAACTGCGCGGGAATTGAGCCAAGCCAATGAGAAACTCATGCAGCTTTCTTTGCAAAAGGACAACTTTCTGAGCCAGATCAGCCATGAACTGCGCACGCCGATGACCTCAATCCGGTCCTTCTCGGAAATATTACGCGATGTTGAGGAACTAAGTTCGGCAGAGAAAAGCCGCTATGCCTCGATTATCCATTCCGAGGCCATTCGTCTAACGCGATTGCTGGATGATCTACTGGATCTTTCGGTGTTGGAGAACGGTGAGGTTTCGCTCAATGCACGTCAGGTGAATTTGCGCGATATTATTGATCAGGCGGTGACAACGGCACAAGCGTCTTCATCGCGGCGAGTGGAGATCAAGCGCAAGCTGCGTGCAGAAGAGGTGGACTTGTTCACTGACGCCGACAGGTTGGCGCAGGTTTTCATCAATCTTGTGACAAATGCGATTAAATATTGCGACGCAGCCAGTCCGGTTTTGACCATCGCTGTGCGCCAGCAAGAAGAAGATTTGATCGTCGCGTTTACCGACAATGGCAGCGGCATCCCGACAGTCTCACAGAGCCTGATCTTTGAGAAATTTGCCCGTCTGGGACGAGGAGAAGGCGAAGGTGCGGGGCTGGGCCTTGCGATCTGCCGTGAGATTATCACCCGTCTGGGCGGCGAAGTCCGCTATGTTCAAAAGGAAACCGGCGGCAGCTTTGAGGTGCAGCTTGTCAGGATAACGCCCCAAGTCGGCGCGCAACGATTATTGTCGGCATAAAGATGCTGGTAACCATTCCCCTGTACGACAAAAGCCGAGACGCCAGAAAGGTGCGGCCGTAACAGTACGTTGGCACCTTCGGTAGCGTCCGGGCACAGGGCATGGGACAGCGACTGATATGAGCGCGGAGCAGATGACATCACTGGTACAGCGCAAGGCGCGTTCAGGTCGTGAGGCACATGCCGCGCGGGAAATGTCTTTGGCGCGCGCCTTGCGGTTAACCGCGGCAAAGCAGGGTGATCAGTTGATGTCTTTGGCCCTTAGTGCGCTGGGGGTTACCCGCAAGACTTGCGGTGCGGATGACATGACGGCTTGTCTGGAGGGGACCTCGCTCATCTTGTTGATGGACGGCCCGGGCACACAGGTCGCGGCGGCGGTGCTGGATCATGTTCTGGTAGCAGGGTTGATCCAGCAACAAACCATGGGTAAAATTCATCCCTTACCTGAGGGCGAAGCGCCGCGGGGCCATACCACAACCGATGCTGCTCTTTGTGCGCCCTTTATCGAATTGTTAATGCGCAATGCCGCCCTCATGCCCGAGGAAGAGGCCGATGCCACGCTGTTGAAGGGATACCGGTTCGGCGTATGGGCACAGTCACCACGTCAGGCCAAATTGGCGTTGGACGCCAATGATTATCAGGTCATCGAGATGACGCTGGACATGGCGGCAGGCGCGCGCGTGGGCAAACTGACATTGATCTTGCCGCAGCCACGACACATCGCTTCCGAGAAGGAAGAGACAGGGGAGGTCACCAGTCCCGCTGCGCCAATGTTGACGCTGGGGCAAAATGTTCTGGGGCTGCACGCAGAGCTGACAATCGCTCTGACGCGCTTCAAAATGCCGTTGCAACAGGTCAGAGCGCTCAAAGCAGGTGAAGTGCTTGATCTCAACCTTTCCACCATGGCCCACGCGCTGATCATTGATGCGAGCGGGCGCGCAATCAGCCGAGGTACGCTGGGCCAGATCGAAGGTATGCGCGCCCTTCAGGTCGAACAGAAACAAGCCAAGCAGTATACAGAGCCACGCAGGCGCGCCTCGGACCGTGAAGAATTAGACCTGCCAAACGTAACCTCTGGCGCTACCTCGGCGAATGAACGGCGTTTGCAGCCTGCAGAAGATACGTATGCGCTCCCAGAGATGGCGGATGTCGATATCTTTGGCGATATGGATGACTTGCCGGAAATGCCAGACATGGACGCTGCGGCAAAGGAGGCAGATGCGCAAATGGCACGTTTGAAAGCGCAGGAAGAGGACGCCGCCGAAGACTCGTCGCAAAAGCAGGCAGGCTGGTAGAAGGTCTGCAAGTCAGCGTGTTGCTGTTTTAGCTTTCGTGCTGCTGCAGATAGCCACGCATGTTTTCCAGATCATAGCCTGCTGAATGCGCAGCTTTGATGATATCGTCCGCAGACTGCAAACCGCCTTGGCCAAGTGCCCAAGCAATGCTGGACCTTGTGCCTGACGCGCAATAGGCCAGCGTGACCCCCTCTTTATCGAGGCCAATCTGGCGGTTTCGCATCACGTTTTCTTCGGTCATCGTTGAATGGGTTAGGGGCTGGACTGCAAACTCAAGCCCAGCTGCTTCGGCGGCAGCCTTAATGGCGTCGGCGCCTAGCGAGGGCGGCACTTCCTCATCCGGACGGTTGCACAGGATTCGCGTGATGCCCGCTTCTTTATAGGCGGCCATATCCTCCGGCGAAATCTGCGGGGCGACGAAATAGCGGGGGGTAAGTTGTCTGATATCCATGGCCGTAACCTATAGCGCAGGTGAAGGGCTGTCCAGAAGGCGCGACACCCGAGTTAGCCTAGAAAAATGCCGATGATCACAGTCATCAAGCCGATGACGGACAGAAACAGCGCCCCAAGGTTGATCGGGACAACTTTCTTGAGCAGGGCACGCATGCTTTCGTCATCCAGTTGCGCGCGTTTGGCGCGGCTCACGCGTATGATGCAATAAACAAGGCCCAGTAGACCAAGCAGCGAAATCGCACTGCCTGCCCAGATGAGCGCTTCGAACAGGGAGGAGCCAGAATTTTCCATGCGCGAGCCATAGGATAATCCGCCGCGCGCGGCAAGAGCACCTTGCAGGGGCGCGGGGGGCAGGTTAGCAAGGCGCCCTACACAGTAGCCCCCCTGCACTACAAGGAGCAGCACATGAGCGAATTCAGCACAAACCCCGCGCCCGTTGAGGACGCAGGTGATGCAAACTACCGCGTTACAGCAAACGAGTTGCGCCAGTTCGTTGAGCGGATCGAGCGTCTGGACTCCGAAAAGAAGGACCTCGCCGAGCAGCAAAAAGAAGTGATGGCCGAGGCGAAATCACGTGGCTATGACACAAAGATTCTGCGCAAGGTAATCGCCCTGCGCAAGCGTGAGCCAGATGACATCGCTGAAGAAGAAGCGGTGATGGACATGTATAAAGAAGCGCTGGGGATGTAATCTGGCGCGCTTGACCTTTGGCAGGGGTGAAACGGTGCTTGCACACAACGGCCCCCGCCAATAGAAGAGCACAAATTTTCTGCCCCGCGTGCAAAAGCGCGGCCAAACTCTATGGAGCACACATGCAGGTCAAAGAGACGCTGAACGAAGGTCTGAAACGCGGCTATTCCATCACACTGACAGCCGCCGAGCTGGAAGTGAAGGTGAGCGAGAAGCTGAAAGAAGCACAGCCCGAAGTCGAGATGAAGGGCTTCCGCAAGGGCAAAGTGCCTATGGCGCTGCTGAAAAAGCAGTTTGGCCCGCGCATTCTGGGCGAAGCCATGCAAGAAGCCATCGATGGTGCCATGAACGAGCACTTCGAGATTTCCGGTGACCGTCCTGCGATGCAGCCTGATGTGAAGATGACCAACGAAGACTGGAAAGAAGGCGAAGATGTCGAGGTCAATATGGCCTACGAAAAACTGCCAGAGATCCCTGAAGTTGAGCTGAGCTCCATCAAGCTGGAGAAAATGGTTGTGAAGGCAGACGCTTCGTCGATCGACGAAGCGCTCGCGTCGCTGGCCGAAACCGCACAAGACTTCAAAGCACGCAAGAAAGGCTCGAAAGCCAAAGACGGCGATCAGGTTGTGATGGATTTCCTCGGCAAGGTTGACGGCGAAGCGTTTGAAGGCGGTTCCGCGGAAGATTACCCGCTGGTGCTGGGCTCCAACTCCTTCATCCCCGGCTTTGAAGAGCAGCTGGTTGGCGTGAAAGTTGACGAAGAAAAAGACGTGACCGTCAATTTCCCCGATGAGTATCAGGCAGAGCATCTGGCGGGCAAAGAGGCTGTGTTCTCTTGCACGATCAAAGAAGTGAAAGAACCTGTCGCAGCCGAGATCAACGACGAGATGGCGAAGAAGTTCGGCGCCGAAGACCTTGCTGCGCTGAAAGTTCAGATCGGTGAGCGTCTGGAATCAGAATACACAGGTGCGTCGCGCGCTGTGATGAAGCGCGGCCTGCTGGACGCGCTGGACAAGCTGGTTGATTTCGACCTGCCGCCATCCCTGCTGGATGCTGAAGCGGGCCAGATCGCGCACCAGCTTTGGCACGAAGACAACCCTGAGGTTCAGGGCCACGATCACCCCGAGATCGAAACCACAGACGAGCACAAGAAGCTTGCCGCACGCCGCGTGCGTCTGGGCCTGTTGCTTGCCGAGCTTGGCCAGAAAGCCGAAGTTGAGGTGACTGACGCCGAGATGACGCAAGCGATTATGAACCAGGCGCGTCAGTATCCCGGTCAGGAACGCCAGTTCTTTGAATTCGTGCAGCAAAACCAGCAGATGCAGCAGCAGATGCGCGCTCCTATCTTCGAAGATAAGGTTGTGGATCACATCTTTGGTCTGGCGACAGTTTCCGACAAGGAAGTCTCCAAGGATGAGCTGCAGAAGTCTATCGAAGCGCTCGAAGAAGAGTAAGCTGTCGACGAGAATTATGAAGGCCCCGCAGGAGACTGCGGGGCTTTTTTCGTTTTAAAGGGATCGCACAAGTGTTGCGATGTACCCCCCCCCGTAGGCCAGCAGAAACACTCCACCAGTGAGCCGTGAAAGGCGTCCCCAGACAAGGCCCGCGATCATCAATGCCAATGTGGCGGCAACCATGATCCATTGGTCATAGCCGTAAATAGACGCAGGGACTTCCAGAGGGTGGATTAGGGCGGTTAGACCTAGAATGCCGGAGATGTTAAAGATGTTGCTGCCAAGGATGTTGCCAATAGCGAGGTCGCTTTGACCTTTGCGTGCTGCAATCAAAGAAGTCACCAACTCTGGCAGGGAAGTGCCGATAGCAACGATGGTCACACCGATCATGGCTTCGGAAATGTCGAGCTGGCGGGCAAAGCCAACCGCGCCGAGGACCAGAAGGTGCGCACTGATCAATGTCACAGCCAGACCGGCGGCAAAGATCACCAAGGCGCGCTGCAATGGCGAGGGGGCTTCAAGGTCTACAACGTCGTCGACTTCACCGCCTGTGCGCAGGCGTACGATAAGATAGACCGTTAGTGCTGCGCAAAGGATCGCGCCATCAATGCGCCCGACTATCCCTGACAGCAGCATGGGCACTGCTGTCAGCGTGACCAGCACCATGGCGCCACCATCCAGCACCATCATCTGACGGTCCAGCAGCGCAGGCCGGACCAGCGCCGTTAGGCCAAGGATCAGCAGTATGTTGGCAATGTTGCTGCCGACCACGTTGCCTGTGGCAATCCCCGGCGCGCCAGCTAGGGCGGCATTCAAGCTGGTGAGAAGTTCTGGCGTGGAGGTCCCGAATCCCACCAGCACCACACCGATCAGCAGGGGAGAGACGCCAAGGCGCGCGGTAATGCTCACAGCACCTTGGACCAGCAAGGTGCCACCAAACAAAAGACCTACCAAGCCTGCTAAACAAAAGAGAAAGAATGTCATGATGCGCCCTGCGCAACCGTAGCTGCACCTGCCGGACGTCCGGCAGACAAACGGTACTTCACGCAGATTGGGCGGGGCAGGGATGTTCACAAGGAGCGATCGGAAATATGGTCTGCGCTGACCGATCAACAGCCCTCTATTGTGGCTCAGCCAGACCTCAGGCTGGTCTCTACCAGCATGCCGCGCTTCTTGGCCTCATAATAGTAACCGCGCGCATACCAGCCGATGGCAGTGGCCTCATCTCCGTCAGACACGAGCCACGCACCGCGCAGGTACTTGCCCGCAAATTTCAGGTTGGTGTCCGCCTCAAGCAAGTCATGCGGTTGCCCGCGGAAGCCCATGGTGCGTGCCGTTTGCGGCAGGATTTGAAGTAATCCGTAGTAAGGGCCATTGCGGGCGGCGGGATTGTGGGTGCTTTCACGGATGGCTAGCCGGTGCACAAGGCTACGTGGAATTTCGTAATGATCGGCCCAATGGTTGATCGACGCGCGCAATGCTGGGGTCTCGTTTGGGTGAAGGGGGATGGACCGCGATCCAGATGGAGAGTGAGGGGCCTTGGCTGCGCAAGCTGAGAGGCTTGCAACACTGAGGGCTAGGAAAGAACGGCGGGTAAAAGCGGGCATCGGCAATTCCTGCGAGATTGTATCAAAGGAACGTTAGGATGCATCAATAGCCCACGGCAAGACGCGGATTTTCCGCAGGCATGCTTCCGCGTATGATGATCGTCAAAGTCGGAGGACAGCTTGAACTCATGAATGCGACAGTCCTTGTCAGACATTCGCGCTAAAGCAGCCAACGTCCGCTTCGAGCACAGCTTGCCGATCTTGGGTAGTAGAGCGAAAGGCCATCCTCGAATAGCTCACGCCCAGCAAGACGTTTTTGATCAGAATTGCGCATCTGTCAGGGCAATGATGCGTCTGGTCCGTTCGTGTGGTTTTGACCGCTGACCCTAATGGGGCCTGCAATCTATGCCTCTATCCCATCAGCTTTAGGTGACATGCCGAAAATGTTGTATAGTTGGTAGTCCTTTATCAAGTGCCCATGTCTGGGTGTTCTTTGAGCATTACAGTGAGCTATGTTCCCTAAAACTAGGCTTCTTAAGTATCGCTCAATAGGCGCCAGAAAGCCTCAATAGCATCGCTTTGGAAATCGTTATCAGGCCTTATTTTTCTCAACTCGCGGCGACAGATCGGGTTTGATGGTACGAAGAATTCGATTCCATCCGGCTGGCTTCTAACTGCATCAAATGGTAAAATACTCACGCCGAAACCACGACGGACGAAAGATAGGATTGCCGTTGTATTACGCGCCTCCAACGTGCTGTTCGCCATCAGCGTTTCTACCAATGGATCGTTGACAAGGCGGCACAGCGGGTTCGCGATAATGGGCTCATGCGCCAGTAAACTCCAGTCAGATGAGCCGCCCGCAGCCAAATGCGCAGTATGGATCGGCCCGCCTTCTGCGCAAACGATGCCCAGATCGTCACACAAAATTAGGTCTCCCTCTGATGTTTCACCCGGACGGGCGGAGACGATCCCGATATCAGCCTCATCACGCTGAAAGCGACGGCGCACAGCTGGGGTATCGACATCACTGATCTCGATGCGAACGTCCGGATGGGTTTTGCGAAAAACCTCGATCACATCTGGTAGCAACGACACTGTTGCCGAAGGCACCGCAGCAATGCGCACAATCCCTGTTGTCGAGATGGCGTGACGCCGGATGGCCTGAGTGCTTTTATCGAAAGCGTCTATGGCCCTATGGCTCTCTTCCAGTACCAACTGACCCAGCGGCGTCAGGCGGCTTTTACGGTCAGTCTCGAACAGTGGCCCTCCGATGTCGTCGGCAAGTTGCGTGAGGGTCATAGAAATCGCCGAGGGCGTGCGGCTCAGCTCTATCGCCGCGGCGGCTAGCGTGCCCGTCTCGGCGACCGTTCGAAAGACCCGCAGCATCTCCAGCTTTAGCGACATTCAGAAAACCTGTAATTTTATTCAGTTTTTAAAGAATGACTGAATCGGTTGAATAAGTCTAGGTGACGCTAAGGCAATCTGGAGATGACTATGACCGAACGCACCCAAATTTATATCGACGGCACTTGGACAGACGGCGCATCACACATCGAGAACCGCAGTCCATCCGACACGTCTGATCTGATCGGGCTTTATGCGCAGGCCGATGCATCCCTTTTGGACGAAGCCCTTGCAGCGGCACGGCTTGCGCAACCAGTTTGGTGGGCAGCCGGTATTCAAAAGCGTCATGATGTTCTGATGGCAATTGGCACAGAAATGATGGCGCGCGCGGAGGAAATTGGACGGCTGTTGTCACGCGAAGAGGGCAAGCCGTTGGCCGAGGGCAAGGGTGAAGTCTATCGCGCTGGTCAGTTCTTTACCTACTTCGCGGCCGAGGTCCTGCGCCAGCACGGTGATCTGGCCGAAAGCGTGCGCCCCGGCATTGAGATCGACGTGCGCCGCGAACCTGTTGGTGTTGTCGCCATTATCAGCCCATGGAATTTTCCTGTTGCGACACCTGCCTGGAAGATCGCGCCGGCGTTGGCCTTTGGCAATGCGGTCGTCTGGAAACCTGCGAATGTCACGCCTGCCAGCGCTGTAGCGTTGACCGAGATCATCTCCCGTCAGGATATCCCCAAAGGTCTGTTCAACCTCGTCTCCGGTGCGGGCCGCGATGTGGGGCAGCGCCTAGTGGAGAGCAAGCAGGTTGATGCGATCAGCTTTACAGGGTCCGTACCTGTCGGCCGCGGCATCGCTGCTGCCGCAATCGCGAACATGACCAAAGTTCAGATGGAAATGGGATCGAAGAACCCGCTAATTGTGATGGACGACGCGGATCTTGATCTGGCGGTTGTTCATGCTGCTGGGTCGACTTTTGGTGGCACAGGACAGAAATGCACCGCTGCCAGCCGCCTGATCGTGCATGCTTCGGTACATGATGTGTTTGTTGAAAAGCTGGTTGCCGCAGCGCAGGCTTTGAAAGTTGGTCACGCGCTTGAGGACGGAACCCAGATCGGTCCGGTCGTCAGCGAAGGCCAGCTGTCCCAGAACCTTGAGTACATCGAGACGGGGAAGTCCGAAGGTGCAGAGCTGCTCTGTGGTGGTGAGCGGCTGGAGCGGGCAACGGACGGTTATTACATGGCTCCCGCCATTTTTGAGAATACCCGCAATGACATGCAGATCAACAGTGAAGAGATGTTTGCCCCTATCACTTGTGTGCAAAAAGCAGTCAGCTATGCCGAAGCGCTGGCGATTGCCAATGATACGCAGTTCGGTTTGACGGCGGGCATCATGACGCGGTCCTTGTCGCGGGCCAGTCATTTCCGCGCAAACATGCGCGCAGGCTGCGTTATGGTGAACCTGCCGACGGCGGGCACGGATTACCACGTGCCGTTCGGTGGTCGTGGTGCCTCCAGCTATGGGCCGCGCGAACAGGGGTCCTATGCGGCTGAATTCTACACATCCGTCAAAACTGCCTATGTGTCCGCAGGAGAGCCAGAATGAGCTTTATTATCGACGGTCTTCAATATGCCAACTGGTCGGAAAAGATTTTCCGCCAGATGCGCGATGGCGGTCTCGATGCAGTTCACGTCACGATCACGTACCACGAGACGTTTCGCGAAACAGTCCTGATCATCGAAAAATGGAACCGCTGGTTTGAGCAGTATCCCGTTCTGATTTTTCCGGGCCGCACCGCTGCTGATGTGCAACTGGCCCGCGATACCGGGCGCACGGCGATCTTCTTTGGTTCGCAAAACCCGTCGTGCATCGAGGATGACATCGGGCTGGTCGAGATCATGCATACGCTGGGTCTGCGGTTCATGCAGCTGACGTATAACAACCAGTCGCTGCTGGCCTCGGGGTGTTACGAGGATGAGGATACTGGCCTCACGCGGATGGGGCGCGCTGTGGTGGCAGAGATGAACCGCGTCGGGCTTGTGGTCGACATGAGCCATTCAGGTGAGCGTTCCACGTTCGAGGCAATCGAGCATTCGACACGGCCTATCACCATAAGCCATGCCAATCCCGCGAGTTGGCACGCAGCGCTACGCAATAAATCGGATGATCTGTTGCGCGCGCTTGGGGAAAGCAGCGGGTTTCTGGGATTGTCGGTCTATCCGCATCACCTGAAAGACGGCAGTGGTTGCACTTTGCAATCGTGGTGCGACATGGCTGCACGTGCAGTTGAACTGGTCGGTCCAAAGGGAGTTGGGATCGGCACAGATCTTTGTCAGGACCAGCCGGACAGCATCGTTGAATGGATGCGTGTCGGGCGCTGGACCAAGACGATTGATTACGGGGAAGGCAATGCGGCTAACGCAGGCTTTCCTGCGATGCCCGACTGGTTCCACGACAACCGCGATCTGGCAGGGCTTCGTGCAGGTTTGCGCGCTGCCGGGTTGGACGAGGCAACAACAGATGGCGTGATGGGTAACAACTGGCACGCCTTCTTCGAGAAAAGCTTCGGGGCGCAGGCTGCGCCCCCAACCAAATCAGACCGCGCCGCCGAATAAGGCGCGGGGCACAAAAGTTCTGGGAGGAACGCAAGTGACCACAACAACTACACAGACAAAGCCGCCATCCGGCATGATAGATAAGGCGCTTTTTGCGATAACGGGAGGGTTTATTGCACTTTTCTGCGCTTATGCGCTATTCGATATTGATGGGCTGTCCGGGCTCGTCGACGCCAGTTTCGGTTTTTCCGCACGATATTTTGGCCTGTATTGGCAGGTTCTTTTGCTTGCGACATTCTTGATCGGTCTTCTGCTGTGCGTTCTGCCAGGAAGCAAAACCGTGATGGGCGGGCTGGCCTTGCCGGAATTCAAAATGTTCAGCTGGGGTTCAATGATCATGTGTACCCTGCTTGCAGGGGGTGGCGTGTTCTGGGCGGCGGGTGAGCCCATCGCGCATTTCCTTTCCACCCCTCCGGTTTTTGGCGATCTTTCAGGTGATACGACAGCGCGCGCAAATGCGGCTCTTGCCCAAAGCTTCGTGCACTGGGGCTTTCTGGCTTGGGCCATCCTCGGATCTTTGACTACTGTGATGCTAATGCATTACCATTACGACAAGGGCCTGCCTTTGGCACCACGCACCCTGCTGTATCCGCTGTTCGGAGATCGTGCGCTGCACGGGCCGATTGGTTTGATTGCAGACGCGTCCTGTGTCATCGCCGTGGTTGCGGGCACCGTTGGACCAATCGGTTTTCTTGGGTTGCAGATGTCCTACGGGCTGAATGCACTCACAGGTATTCCAGACAACTTCGCAACTCAGGCCGTCGCCGTCATGGCGCTTGTCGGGATCTATACAATTTCGGCAATCACGGGCTTGGCCAAAGGCATTCAGCTTTTGTCGCGGATCAACGTGATCCTTGCTATCGCGCTTTTGGTGTTCATGCTTATCGCAGGCCCCACCACCGATATTTTCTCGGGGTTCTTTGGGGGTATGAAAATTTATCTGACGCACTTCTTTGATATGACGCTTTACCGCGGAGATGCAGGTGTGTTCGGCGATCCCGGCTGGTTGGGTTGGTGGACCGTGTTCTTCTGGGGTTGGTTCATGGGTTACGGACCCCTGATGGCGATCTTTATCGCGCGCATCAGCCGTGGCCGTTCGATCCGCCAGATTATCATCATGCTGTCCATCGTCGCACCGATTATCACCAACTTCTGGTTCACGATCATCGGCGGGTCCGGTATTTTCTTCGAAATTGCACAGCCCGGTATCATTTCCGGTCCCTTCGAAGGGTTCAACTTGCCTGCCGGCCTGCTGGCAATCACTCAGGCCATGCCAATGGGGTTGATCCTCTCGGTTCTGTTTCTAGCGCTGACGATGTGTTTCGTCGCCACCACAAGCGACTCAATGAGCTACGTGATCGCATCTACGATGTCTGAGGGTGAGCCTTCCAGCAGCCTGCGTGCATTTTGGGGTATCACGATGGGTGTCATGGCGCTGATCCTGATCTCGACAGGGGCAGGGGGCATCGGCAAGCTGCAAAGCTTTATCGTGGTGACAGCAGTGCCAGTATCGCTAATCTTGCTACCATCGCTTTGGGATGCGCTGCGCATCACTTTAATGCTGGGACGCGAAGCAAAGACAGTCCAAGCCTGACGATACGGCGTGGCGGGTCTTGAGCCTGCCACGCCTTTGCAACTTTGACCGACTGGAGTACCGACGATGTCCCAATCTGCTCATACTGCGACCTCACACACCGCGCCGTTCCGCCGCCCCGCGTCCGAGGTCATGCACCTTGAACGGATGGGATGCAGCCACCCGACCCGCCTGTCTTTCTTGCGTACGATGTTGCGCCGCTTGCACCGCGAAAACTGGAAAGTGGATCGCCCCGTTTGGGAGGTCGATGCCATGGGTCGCGGCCATGCGGTCTACCGCACGCGCTGCGGCGAACGCACCTACAGCCTTGTGGCTTTTGCTCATGACCTCCCCGATGACATGCGCTCTGATCGGGTGATTGCCACCGCTTGGGATGCCACCTTTACCCTTTTTGACGGTGAACCGACAGACGCCGATATTACCCGCTTGCGTGCTAATGTTCCGCTTCAGGAAGCAGGCCGGATCACCACGCGTGAACTGACGCTGGCCCGTGCCAACCGGTCCGTCCGCTTGTTTCACCACGTGGTCTCAGCTTTGTCGCAAGGTCATCAACCTGACCCTGCCGAAATTGCGGATACCGGATATCTGATGCGCACGACTGCTGTGTACGGCTCAGGGAAATTTGGCGCTGCCGACCGCGCTGACATTGCTGACCGTCCTGAACTGGCAGCGCCTTTCCAAGTGGAAATGCTGACGGTCTGGCTCATCCGCGCATTTACGGTCGATATCGTAGAACACATGGCGGCGGTTAAAGGGGGTGATCGTGCGGTTCGTCTTGATCGAGACCTGCGCCGCACCCTTGGTGTTGGCAATTCAACCGGATTGGGCATGGCACCCTTTATCGTGCGTCACCCCGTTTTGCTGAACAATTGGATGATGGCCCGAGAGGAAGCATTGGCTCGTGTGCGTGCGCAAGCAGATGCAACACCAGCGGCCATCATGGGACTGCGTGCGGCCCTTGATGCTGCAATCCAGAACGCTGCAGTATGGACCTCACAGCATCCGGTGCAGGTGCCCAAACTGGCAGCACTGCGTGATGATTTGCGGCTGTTGTCAGAGTCGGTGGACGTTTGGAATTTCGATCAACCGCGCCCTTGGGATGCGCTGTGGCGCTGGAGTGCCGATGCCCTGTCTTTCGAAGGCCAGGAGGCGTTGCTATCCATCATGCTGGAACCGCATGGCGATCTGGTCGATGACCTTGCCGGTTGCATGGGCGCAGATGAGGCCCCTTCGTTCCGTATTAATGGCGCGATGTGTGTTCGGGAAATGCGCGGCATCTTAAAGCAAAACTATGGCTGGGCGCTGTCCGTCGACTTTACGACCCCCGAAAACATCGCGCGTTTTTGGTACGTGTCGGAAGAAAAACTTGAACCTCGATTGGGCGAACGCGCGACCGAAGACGGAGCGACGTTAGAGCAGCCCTTGTGTATTGCTCGCCTAGCAGCGGAGTTGGACACGACCTTGCAGGAGCGGGATGGCGATGAACCTGTCGCAGCCGTCCTGCTGGCTCATCCAGAGCATCGCTATATGATAAGACGTGTTCAAATCGCGCAGAACCATCCCTTCGCAGAGGTCCACGACAACTTGATCGCAGCGGACATGCTGCCCATCGATCTGTTGCGCTGCAAACTATCATTCTTTGGCGCGACACGGTTCGATCCCAGATCAGATCGCTGGGTCCGCATCAACTTGTTTCAAGGCGCACCTTTCCCAGACGAGATGGAAAAGGAGATTGCGCAATGACGACTGCAGCACATGATCAGACGCGTGGGGGTTCCACACCTTGCATTAAAGATGGCCATTCGGCAGCCCTCTCGCGCAACGAGGTCGCGTCCTTGTGCATGAAAGCCGCACGTGGCGCTGGAATGAATTGGGGCCTGGCCGAAGAGGCGGGGTTTGCTGCCGCATGGCTGGTTCAGCATGGCATCAACGGGCCAAGGCATCTCTTTGCGCATCTTGATCAGGCGCAGGGCCGACCATGGAGCGATTTGTGCCCGACCGTAGCGCATGGTGCGTGGCAGGCTCCGGCGGGGCGCGCACTTTGCCCAATCGCTTTGGGGGCGACGCTTTGCGATTATGCGGGGCTTCCCGAAGGGATCAAAGTTGGGTCCTCACTCCAGATCGGGAAAGTGGATCACCCCGTTCTACTGATCCCGTTTCTCGCGGGGGTAGCCGCAGCAACCGACATGCTGTTTGACATCGCGTGGACAGGTGGATCAGCAGGTCTGGACGGTGGAGCCGAGGTTCTTGAGCAAGCGGTAACCGCGCTTGATGGGCTTCAGGTGCCCATCACGCTAACTGCACGGTTCGGCAAACCCCAGACGCCGAAAAGTGTCAAAGCCCCCAATATCTCGGCAGAGACGGTTACCGCGCTTACTTCACTGGCTATGCGCACAACAGTTCCATCGTCCGAAAGCTCCCGCGCTGGCGCCGGATCAACAACAACCGACAACGATTAAAATGGATATAGCAATGACCCTGAAACGGCTGAACCCCGGCCCCCGCATGAGCCAAGCTGTCTGCATTGGTGACATCGCATTTCTTGCCGGACAGGTCCCTGATGATCTCGGGGCTGATATAACGGAACAGACCAAGCAGGTCTTTGCGAAGCTGGACGCCGTCGTGAATGAGCTTAGTGCAGCGATTTCAACGGGTCGACGCAACACTTTAGTCTTTAGCCAAAG
>NZ_JBALVJ010000035.1:0-42016 GCF_036961165.1 Sulfitobacter sp.
TCACAGTCCCGAGCGTCCGCTTTCTTCAATTTCCCAATTTGATTTGCGGGCGCAGTGCGCAAATAGCGGGCAGTCAATTGATACCTTCTGTGGAGGCGCGCGTGCTGGGCTGGGGCCACGGACAGCAGGACGAACAAGGCGGATGCCGCGTAGGGCGCAGGCCCGGGCCTGCTGTTCTCTGCCCTGCGGTAACACTGCTACCATACCAATAATCTATTGTGGCTCACGGCCCTGAGCCGCCATCGAACACGACTTTCCATTGCTGAGGTGTGCCACGTCGAAGCGGCCATTCGCCGCTCCTGATTTGTCATGGAGACCTTGAAGAACCGGTGCGTTGGCCGTGCTGTCCTGGATGATGCAGACCCAGCTCTCGATCAAGACCGGATCCGCATCCTTGGAGTTCATCAAAGCGAGTAAGCGAAACCTATCCGGGAAGTTTTCCGCCTTCATAAAGCCATTTCACGGCGTCAGCGTCGGGACAGATCTGGCTGCCCACTTCGCGTAGGTGTTGCGAAATTTCGGATGTCATGCCGTCTGCCTTTGCCTTCCCAACTTCGCCCTGACGCATCATCGCGCCAGACTTGAGGATCGGGACCTTTCCAGCGGTGTTCGCTTCAAACTTTCTCTCGTTCTGCTTCATCCACGGGAACGACGTGTATTCAAGGATGTTCGCCCACTGATCTTCGCTTGGCGCTTCACCAATGAAGTCGGCTATCTTCCGCACCGATCCTTCGTGGTCCTTTTTCATGTCCGCATAGTGGAGGAACATGACGTTCGGTTCATTGCGCAGCGGCCACCACGCGGCCAGAAAGCCAAACACAGCACCCTGCATGCCATTCGCGTCAATGACATCGGAATAGAACGATGGGAAGTCCGATCGGCACATAGCCTCGCGTGGCATACCCCACAGGCCGAACCAATCGTCCGAATGCTTGTTAACGAATGGCCAGAATGACACGAACGCCTCTTCCGGGTTACGAAACACGACGACATACTTCACGTCCTTGCCCGACCCAGCCGCCTGAAATGGCACGGCGGGAGGCGGGGAATGCGTCTTGAAGGCACGGCGGACATTGGCAGGCATCGCGCTCACACGGTCAACAACATCCTGATGGGGCTGCTCAGGGAAGCCCAGGAATTCGATCCACGGCACTTCCTCGTATATATCTTGAAAATCAGAGGTCCCACCGGTTACCAACTGGTGAACGATATTCATCGTCCATGTTGTGCCGCTTTTCAGGGGCACCGAAACGACGACATCGCCATCGCGCCATTCGATTTTCTGTTGAATGTCGGGTTGAATCCACGGCGGGCCTGCGGGCGGGGTTTCGTTTTCTGATGTATCGGTCATCTTATCAGTCTCCTGTTGAAATTCTGCCCTGAAATCTGACCATCTAAATATTGGCCGCGCCTGTAGCTGGTTTCCCAAGGAGTAGCGGTAAGCTATTTTGTGTATGGCACAGAAAACTCTCGTGTAAAGCTCACTTGGATGTCAGCTTTTGCATTTGGGCACGACCAGCGCGCACTTGCAGCGAATGGCCGCTCTCCGCCCAAGATGTCGTTCGGCCATGTCCGCTTTGGGCTGGAAGTGGTCATTAGACGTGTTTCACATGAACGGCAGTTTTGGGCCGTGAATGAACTTGTATCTGACGGTTGATCACCACAAATATATCCTTCGACGGACCGCACCTCAGCGTCCGAGTTAGTCGCTGGATATTGGTTTGGGCCGAATTGAGAATCGGCATTCAAAAGGTTAGCGATTATCTTGATTTCGGATGTCACGGAGAATGACAGCGCCAAGTTCTAGAACGGCAGTTGTGCTATTTTCCAAACCTAAAGATGTGCTATTTTTTTTCACGTTTCCACCTAGACAGTGTGCATTGAGCTCGAACCCTCAAGTTGTGCTATTTTCATATTCATAAGATGTGCCTTTTTATTTAGATGATGTCATTTACTATATCCTTTTCAGACACTTAACTTCCGAACTAACCTGATGGTGTTCCTCGAATTTCAACTGAGAGAATTCGAAGCCAAAACATAAGGAGAGTTCGAACATGTCAAATCCAGCAAACGTTCCCAATGTCGTCCCATTTCGTCACGACGACGAAAATGGTCGCAACCACCTACCCAATCTCACCCAATATGAAGATCGGCTCAAAGAATTTGGGTTGCTTCCCAAGGAGCAACAAGAGTTCCTTGGGGCACTCTGGGTTCTCATCTCTGGTTTCATCGATTTGGGGTATGGCGTGCATCCGACCCAATTCCGTCAAGTGCCAGATGGTCTGGACGCGGTTGTCCTGCAAACCGTTGAACAACATTTTGCAAAGGCTGCTTAATCTCCCCCTCTAAAAGTAAAAACTTTATCCGAGCAACGGGCGTCGCCCGCTGCTCATTTCTAAAGGATTAAATAAGTTATGTTAGAAAAAGCTCAAAAAGGCCCATCACAGAAATGCGCGATCTACGTCCGTGTGTCATCGATCAAACAGGTCAATGAAGGCTCTGGTTTATCCAGTCAGGAACAAAGTTGCCGCGTATACGCGGAAGCGAACGGATATGAAGTAGCACAGGTCTTTAGCGACGTTGTTTCGGGCACGGAAGGAGAACGTACTGGCACGAAAGCGTTGGTTCGATACCTCAAGGCGCATCGGTCCGAGAAAATTGTCGTAGTGGTCGATGATATTGATCGGTTTGCGCGCGACGTTTCGGTTTATAGCGATTTGCATAAGCAAATCGTTGCAGCGGGTGCCCGCCTTGAAAGCCCAAAGTTCAAGATGTCCGACGAAGCACATTCGGTGTTCGAACTGAAGCTTCGCGTGTTGTTGGGAGAATTGGAGGTTGGCAAAAACAAGGAACGTTCCCGAGACAGGGTCATCGCACGCCTTCAGACAGGCTATTGGACGTTTTCGGCCCCTGTTGGCTACGAGTATTACAGACGCGGATCAGAGGGCAAGGTACTGGTACGCACAGAGCCTGTGGCTTCGATCCTAGCAGAGGCGCTCAACGGTTTTGCAACCGGTCGTTTTCAATCCCAAGCCGAAGTTAAGCGGTTTCTAGATTCCAAGAACGAGTTCCCGAAGGACTACAGAGGTACCGAGGTCAGATTTGATCGCGTGAGGCAGTTTCTGACCAATTTGTTGTACGCGGGCCATTTAGAAAGGCCAGAGCGGAACATTCCATTTACCAGAGCTGTGCATGAACCGCTCATTACCTACGAAACCTATTTGATAAATCAAGACCGCCTCAATTCTACCGCTGTCGCTCCCGCACGGAAAGACATCGACTTTGAGTTCCCCCTACGGGGCTTTGTCAAATGCGCGACGTGCGGCAGAAAACTGACCTCTTGTTGGTCGCGAAGCGGTACCGGAGTGCGCTATCCCTACTACCTCTGTCAGTATCGGTCATGTTCACAAAAAGGAAAGTCAGTTCCTCGTGACCGGCTTGAACGTCAGTTCGAAACGCTTTTACAGTCAATCGAGCCATCACCAGCAACGCTAGACCTGGCCGAGGCTGTCTTTCGCGATGCTTGGGATCGCAGGGGGGCATGGGCCAAACAAGAAACCAGCAGACAGAGGCAGCGCGTCACTCAGCTTAAGAAAGAGAGTTCAAACGTTCTTAACCGCGCAGTTCAAACTCAAAGCGACGCGGTCGCTACTGCATACGAAGCAAAGGCAAACGAGCTACAGTCCGAGACCGCAAAAATGGAAGCAGAAATTGATCGAATGACCTTCCCGGAGCGTTCCTTCGACGAAATGTTCGAACTCGCCATGCACTTTCTATCAAGCCCCTATAAAATATGGGAGAAAGCCAATTGCACACTGAAGCGGGTCGTCCTTAGGTTGGTTTTTGCCAGCCCTGTGGAATATGATCGAAAAGAAGGTGTTCGAACTCTAAATACTACCTTACCCTTCAAGGCCTTAGACTATCTGAAGGGTAGTGATTTAAAAATGGTGCGGGCGGTGGGAGTCGAACCCACACGGGCATACGCCCAACAGATTTTAAGTCTGGTATGTCTACCATTCCATCACGCCCGCACGTGCAGGGTTGCCCCTTGCGCGGTACAATAGCTTGCCGCTCCGCAGTGTAAATGGGCGAAGCGGCGCTGTTTTCAGATATCCTCACCTACAGGACCCAGAGGTGCGCCTTTGGCCAACAAAGCTGCCTCGGAGAGCCATGGATTGTTCGCCACCGCCAGTAGCATTTGCGCGCGTGCCTCAGCGGTGCGGCCCATGTTCATCAACGTAAGCCCCCTGCCCGATTGCGCCGCCACGTGGCGCGGTTGCAAGGTCAGCGCACGATCCAGATCGCTGAGCGCCGCCTCGTAATCCTCGCGCAGAAAACTGATATAGGCGCGCTGGTTCCAGCCCTCGGCATAGTCAGGGCAATAGTCGATGAGGCGGGTGAATTCGCGGTGCGCTCCTGCAAAGTCAAAGCTGCCGCGCGCAGCCATGCCGCGATCCAACACCGCCTGCGCCGCTTCGTCGGGAGCACGCAACCAGACCTGCCACATCGCGTCCGACACCGAACGCCCCTGCTTAAAATCCTCAGCTTCCCGCGCCTGTCCAAAGAGGCCTTCCAACTCAACGCCCACGTCGGCGGGCGCAGGGCAGTCCTGCGCAAAAGCAAAGGACGAAAAAGCAGGACTGGCGATCAGGGTAAGAGCAAGAAGGTTACGCATGCCAACAAAAGTGGCGCAAGACGACGCTACGTCAAGTCCCTTCTGACAACATCACTTCTTTCACCGCCTCCATCGCGACATAGGTCGAGGTCGACCCGACATGCGGCAGCGCCGAAATTGTATCGCCCAAAAACGCACGGTAGCTTGCCATGTCGCGGGTCCGTACTTTTAGCAGATAATCAAAGTTACCCGCAATCATATGGGCCTGTTCGATCTGCGGCACCTTCGCCACGGCGTTGTTGAACGCAGTCAGCGCGCTTTCGCGCGTGTCGGTCAGCCGCACTTCAACAAAGGCGACATGATCCAGGCCCAGACGGATCGGGTTCAGCATCGCGCGGTAACCCAAAATAACACGATTTTCCTCAAGCCTGCGCAACCGTGCCTGAGTGGGGGACTTGGACAAGCCGATCCGCTTTGCGAGGTCCGTAATGCTTATGCGCCCGTCCTCAGCCAGTGTGCTGAGAATCGCCTGATCGAACTGGTCGAGCTCCAAAGTGTTTTGCGCCATATTTCTCGCCCTAAATAAAGCATTTCGCCCAGCGTATGGGACATCTTCAGTCAATATGCCTGCACAGCTTGCGCTATGCTAGGCAAAACCATGCATGGAGCGACCAAATGGCACGTGATACCTCTCTTTCTCTGCGCGCATCTATTGATACCGGCACATATCGGGACGCCGATAGCGTTCTGGCGACATTGATCCAGACAGCCGCGCTGAGCGATGCCGACCGTGCCGCGATCAGCGACACGGCTGCAGGCCTCGTCCGTGATATCCGCGGCGCCACTGCCCCCGGCATGATGGAGGTCTTTCTGGCCGAATACGGTCTTTCCACAGATGAGGGCGTTGCCCTGATGTGTCTGGCCGAAGCACTGCTGCGTGTGCCAGATCCAGATACGATGGACGCGCTGATCGAGGATAAGATTGCGCCGTCTGACTGGGGCCGCCACATGGGGCATTCCACCTCAACGATGGTGAACGCGTCAACTTGGGCGCTCATGCTGACAGGGCGTGTGCTGGATGATGAACAGCCCGGCCCCGTGCGCCACCTGCGCGCCGCCATCAAACGTCTGGGGGAGCCGGTGATCCGTACCGCTGTGGCCCGTGCCATGAAGGAAATGGGCCGCCAGTTCGTGCTGGGCGAAGACATCAAAGGCGCCATGAAACGCGCCGCAGGGATGGAGGCCAAAGGCTTTACATATTCCTATGACATGCTGGGCGAAGCTGCGCGCACCGAAGCCGACGCGCGCCGCTACCACCTAAGCTATTCCGATGCGATCTCTTCCATCGCGCGCGGCTGTACTCATGACGATATCCGCAAAAACCCCGGCATTTCGGTCAAGCTGTCGGCCCTACACCCCCGCTATGAAGTGGCGCAGGAAGCGGCTGTGATGACCGATCTGGTGCCACGCCTGCGCGCGCTGTGCCTGCTAGCGAAATCCGCTGGCATGGGCCTGAACGTGGACGCCGAAGAGGCCGACCGCCTTAGCCTCTCGCTTAATGTGATCGACGCTGTCATGGCTGAGCCTGCACTGGCCGGTTGGGATGGCTTTGGCATAGTGGTACAGGCCTATGGCCCCCGCGCCGCTGACGTGATCGACGCGCTCTATGAAATGGCGCAAATCAACGACCGCCGCATCATGGTGCGTTTGGTCAAAGGCGCCTATTGGGACACAGAGATCAAGCGCGCGCAGGTCGAGGGCGTGGACGGCTTTCCGGTGTTCACACGCAAAGCGGCGACCGACGTCAGCTATATCTCGAACGCACGCAAGCTGTTGGGCATGACCGACCGCATCTATCCACAATTCGCCACCCACAACGCCCACACGGTCGCCGCCGTGCTGCACATGGGGCAGGACAAAGAGACCTACGAATTCCAACGTCTGCACGGCATGGGCGAGACGCTGCACAAAATCGTACTGAAAAACCACGGCAGCCACTGCCGTATCTACGCCCCCGTTGGCGCACACAAAGACCTGCTGGCCTATCTCGTGCGCCGCTTGCTGGAAAACGGCGCGAACTCCAGCTTCGTCAACCAGATCGTGGACGAAGACGTGGCCCCAGAAGAAGTCGCAGCCGACCCCTTTGCAAAGCTGCAAGACAGCGTTCCCTACATTCCCACAGGCCCCGAAATTTTCCGCCCGATGCGGGCAAATGCACGCGGATTTGACCTCAACCACACCCCTACCTTGACCGCCATCGACGCCGCCCGCGCGCCGTTCGCGGATCACACGTGGACTGCCGCTCCGCTGGTTGCGGGGGGGGCCAAAGGCAGCACCCCAGAGCCTGTGCAGAACCCTGCGGGTCTCAGCAGCCCCGGCACGGTACGCAATGCGACACCCGCGGATGTGGCAAAGGCACTGGACGCGGCCGCCCGTTGGGACGCACCACTGGATGATCGCTGTGCGGCTCTGCTGCGCGCCGCTGACATCTACGAAGAACGCTATGGCGAGATCTTTGCCTTGCTCACGCGTGAAGCGGGCAAAAGCCTGCCCGATTGCGTGGCAGAACTGCGCGAAGGCGTTGATTTCTTGCGCTATTACGCAGCCCAAGCGACCAACACGCCTCCGGTAGGTGTGTTCACCTGTATCTCTCCATGGAACTTCCCGTTTGCGATTTTCCTTGGCCAGATCAGTGCGGCCCTTGCCGCTGGTAACGCTGTACTGGCTAAGCCGGCCGAGCAAACACCGCTGATTGCCTATCTGGCAATTCAGGTCCTTCATGAAGCAGGCGTTCCTATGACAGCGCTGCAACTACTGCCCGGTGGCGGCGACATTGGGGCGGCTGTCACATCGGACGCGCGCATCGGCAGTGTGGCCTTCACTGGCTCCACCACCACCGCCCTGCGCATCCGCAGCGCCATGGCTGATCACTGCGCCCCTGGCACCCCGCTGATTGCAGAGACGGGTGGACTAAACGCTATGATCGTCGACAGCACAGCCTTGCCCGAGCAGGCCGTGCAATCCATCATCGAGAGTGCATTCCAATCCGCAGGCCAGCGCTGTTCTGCTCTGCGCTGCCTTTACGTGCAGGAAGACATTGCCGAGCCTTTCTTGAAAATGCTCACAGGCGCAATGCAGTCGTTAAAAATGGGCGACCCTTGGCTTCTTAGCACTGATGTTGGCCCTGTTATCGACGAGATGGCGCGCCAAGGCATTGCAACGCATGTCGACGCAGCCCGCGCGGCAGGCCGCCTGATTGCAGAGATGCCAACCCCTGACACCGGCACCTACATTGCGCCGACCATCCTGCGCGTGGCAGGCATCGGTGATCTGGAGCGTGAAATCTTCGGCCCCGTGCTGCATATTGCGACCTTCAAATCCCGCGAGTTGGACAAGGTGATTGATGCGATCAACGGCACAGGTTATGGCCTGACCTTCGGCCTGCACACGCGTATTGACGACCGGGTGCAGCATGTCTCCGAGAGGATCGAAGCGGGCAACATCTACATCAACCGCAACCAGATTGGTGCGATTGTGGGATCACAGCCCTTTGGGGGCGAAGGCCTTTCGGGCACTGGCCCCAAAGCGGGTGGCCCGAACTATTTGCCGCGCTTCTCCGCCCCTGATCTGGCAGAGGTATCCCCCGCATGGGAGAAGTCGGGCACCCTGCCTGCTGTGCCTGAGCAGAAGGAAGGCTTTACCGACACCCAGTCGCTGCCCGGCCCCACCGGCGAAAGCAACCGTTTGTCCACGCTGCCGCGATCCGCGATCCTGTGCCTTGGCCCCACCGCCGACACAGCTGATGCGCAAAAGCGCGCGGTCGAGGCTTTGGGCGGCGTCGCGGTCACCGTCGCAGGTGCAATCCCGCCAGAGGACCTTACCGGCGGTCCCGCCTATGGCGGCGTCCTGTGGTGGGGCGATATCGACACGGCCCGCAGATATGAACAGGCGCTGGCAAAACGCACAGGTCCGATCATCCCGTTGCTGCGTGGTCTGCCCGATACAGCCCGCGTCCGGCAAGAACGCCACGTCTGCGTAGATACCACTGCATCAGGTGGCAACGCGGCCCTGCTTGGCGCCGCATCCTGATCCAATGCTGCGCGCAGGTCTTCCCTGCGCGCAGCACCTCCCCCATCCCTGCATTTTTCCAATGAACTCAACTCCGTGCTGTGGGCCAAGCGCCTCTTGACGCTCCATCCGGAATGGCAGAACGTAACCGTCGATGTTTCCAATCCGTGATCATAACCCCTCTGGCCGCGTTCCTTACGTGACGTACGCGCTGATAGCGGCGAACATCGGGATTTTCCTCAGCTTGCTGCCCATCTCTGGTGATGAGAACGCCATGGCCCAGTTCTACTATGACTGGGCCTTGCTCCCGCGCCGCATAATGGAGGCAGATGGCTACACCGCCTTGCTCACCTCACAGTTTTTGCACGGTGGCTTTATGCATATTGCGGGCAATATGCTGTTTTTGTGGATCTTCGGCGATAACGTTGAGGATGAGATGGGCCATCTGCCGTTTCTCGCCTTCTATCTTGCTACCGGTACCTTGTCCGGACTGGCCCACGTCGTGGCTGATCCTAACTCTCTTGTGCCTACAGTGGGCGCATCGGGCGCGATTGCAGGTGTGATGGGCAGCTATCTGCTGCTTTTCCCGAAGGCAAAAGTTGATATTCTTCTGATCTTCATCATTATCTTCCGCATCATCTCGATCCCGTCGTGGATCATGCTGATGGTGTGGTTTGGCATGCAATTTATTGGTGGCATTGGTGCGACGCCAGACACTGGCGGCGTGGCCTACTGGGCCCATGCAGGCGGCTTTGTTGCTGGCATTATCCTCACCCTCCCGCTTTGGCTGCGCCGTGGCGGTCCAGATTTCTGGCGCGCAACCCATGGCCAGCCGCCCCACCCCGAGGCAAAGTATGCCGTGCCAAGCTCGATCCCGAAGGTAAAACGTAAATGAGCCTTGAGATCACGGCAAGCTGCCATTGCGGGGCCACTGCCCTGCGCGCAAGTCTGCCTTTCGGGTTGTCGGATGCAGCGCGCTGCACCTGTTCATTCTGCAAAAGGCGTCAGGCAGCGGCGGTTACAGCGACCACCAGTAGTGTCGTGGTCACCAAGGGCGCTGATCACTTACAGCTGTACAGCTGGGGCACCCACACCGCGAAACACTATTTCTGCAAGACCTGTGGCATCTATCTATACCACCAGCGCCGCGCAGACCCCGCACAATGCGGGATCAACCTTGGCTGTATTGAGGGCGTCAACACGTGGGAGCATGAGCCGGTTCGTTGGACGGATGGCGTTAACCATCCCTCCGACAGAGGCGATACCTAGCCGCGAACGATCTTGGAGAAGCCTGTAAAGATCGCCTCGTTGGACGCGATGATCTCACCGTTTGCCAGAATGTCACCTTGCGGATTGATCGGCTCAACCAGACCACCGGCCTCACGCACAATGATCACGCCTGCGGCAAGATCCCATGCGTTCAGGCGACGTTCCCAGAAGCCGTCATAGCGGCCAGCAGCCACGTAAGCAAGATCAAGCGCAGCAGAGCCCCAACGACGGATACCCGCACAAGCAGGGGCCAGACGCGCCAGATCCTGCAAAGTGGTAGGCAGATCGGAACGGCCCCCGAAAGGGATGCCTGTGGCAAAGATCGATTCGATCATCTTGTGACGGCCCGACACCCGCAGGCGGCTTTCGTTCAGCCATGCACCGGCGCCTTTTTCGGCAAAGAACATCTCGTCCTTGGCGGCATCAAAGACCACACCAGCGACAACCTGACCTTTATGCTCAAGCGCGATGGAAACCGCCCAATGGGGCAAGCCATGCAAGAAGTTCGTGGTCCCGTCCAGCGGGTCAACGATCCAGCGGCGTGTGGGGTCTTCGCCTTCTTCTGCGCCACCCTCTTCGGCTATCCAGCCATAGGTCGGGCGTGCGCTGCGCAGCTCGTCTTTAAGCAGCTTCTCGGCGTTGATGTCGGCACGACTCACAAAGTCGCCTGCACCTTTCATGGAAACCTGAAGGTTCTCGACTTCGCGGAAGTCCTTCACCAGAGCGCGACCAGCTCTGCGCGCGGCCTTGATCATAATGTTGAGATTTGCACTGCCTACCATGTCATCGCGGCCTTTTCTGAGTGGATCAGCGCCCTCTTAGGACGTGACACGCAGAAAGCCAATAGGCCGTGACGCAGCGTGTCGCTTGTGCCTTCATCAACTGAGACTACCGTGAACAGAATCAAATGGAGGACCCTATGACCGAAATGATGAAACAGATTGTACTCGCCAGCCGCCCCAACGGCGCGCCGACGCCTGAGAACTTCCGCCTCGAAGAGGCCGCCATTCCCACGCCCGGCGAAGGCGAAGTACTGGTCCGCGTGCATTACATGTCGCTTGACCCCTACATGCGCGGACGGATGGACGATGCGAAATCCTACGCTGCCAACATTCCGGTCGATGGTAAAATGGAAGGTGGCTCTGTCGGTGAGATCATCGCCTCCAACGCTAAAGGCTTTGAGGTTGGCGATTTCGTGATGGGTGGCTTCGGCTGGGCCACGCATTCTGTTGCGCCTGCCGCTGGTCTGGCCAAGATCGACCCTAACGCCGCGCCGATCACCTACGCACTGGGCGTGCTTGGCATGCCGGGCCTCACAGGTTGGTACGGCCTGACCGAACTGGGCAAACCAAAAGCGGGCGAAACACTGGTTGTTGCGGCGGCTACTGGGCCTGTTGGCTCAATGGTTGGCCAAATCGCAAAATCCATGGGTCTGCGGACCGTCGGCATCGCCGGTGGCCCAGAGAAATGCAAATTGGCGAAAGAGCACTTCGGCTTTGACGAATGCATCGACCACTACGCATTCGATAGCGCCGACGCCCTGCGCAAAGAGATCAAGGCCGCCTGCCCAAAAGGCATCGACATCTACTTTGAAAACGTCGGTGGCAAGGTTCTTGAGGCAGTGATGCCCCTGATGAACCCCTTCGGCCGCATCCCGATTTGCGGAATGATCGCATGGTACAATGAAGGTGGCCTTGGTGCTGATGCGATTGAGAAGACCCTCACCGCCCCGAAGCTGTGGCGCACGATCCTCGTCAACTTCCTGAGCGTGAACGGCTTTATCATCTCCAACCACTGGGACCGCATGGGCGACTTCCACAAGGCTGTTGGCCCGATGATCGCCGATGGTTCGGTCAAAGTACAAGAAGACATCACCGAAGGTCTTGAGAACGCGCCCGAAGCTTTCATCAAGCTGCTGACAGGTGGCAACACCGGCAAGGCCATCGTGAAGGTTATCTAAACCTCAAACCCCGCGCTGCCCCCCGTGGCGCGGGACCACTCCTTCATTTTGCCGATTAACACAGATACGATGGCGGCACAGTATACCGCCCTAGCATAACAAAAAACGCCAGCCCTTCTGCATTACAAGGCCCTCCGGCGCGCCGACAATCATTGCGCCCGCGCCTCTCCGATATCTCCTTGATCCATTTTCTGCGCGCACCGTGTGCGCGCGGTCTCAACTGCAACTTGCAAGATCGGTTTGGTCCAGATTTCGGGTACGAATACTTCCGTTTGATTCCAAAAGCTTTTTGCCAGTGTCAGGCCATATATTTTATCGCTGGATAATATATATTCAATCTATAGTAGTCAAACGTGGAAAAACCAAGAAGAATGTCGACGCGTGCACGTTAGAGGCTTGACCTGTTTGCAAAATTGACGCCTCTTGAATGGTGAGACCCGCAGTAACTGGGGACGGGTTAAGCAATCTTTTCCTATTACATCATTTTCGGGTCTGTATCGGCCCCAATTCTGAAAGAAAAAATCTCACATGGCAAATTTTAACATTAACTCCACTTTTACCTCCTCCCAAACCCTCCTTGATGGTGAACGCGGAATCATCGGCGCAGCCGGTTCGCTTCAGGTCTTTAGCGGTCCGCTCGTCATGCAGGGCTCCAGTTCACTTTTGCTGAACGGCGCGATTATCGGTTTCGGATTCGGCATCAATGCGCAACCCGTAGATGATCTCCTAGTGCTTATCGGAGAGACGGGCACGATCCTGACCGATGGTTCTGGCATCGTCGCAAATGTAGCGGGCTCCGTCAAAATTTCAAACAGCGGCACGATCACCGGTGGTATTACCGCCCTTGATCTAAGAGCGGCGTCTTCTGCAACAAGCCCTGTCAACTACGACATCATAAACGCCGGCGTGATGACCGCGATGGATTTTCCTGCGATTTTCCTCGTCCTCAATACAAACGGTTTTTCTCAAATCATCAACAGTGGCGTGATCTCGTCCGGAACGACCGCCATTCAAAATGCCAGTAACACCGGCGTTTCCATTGTGCGAAACACAGGCGAGATTTTGGGCGGGGAGCTGGGAAACACTGGAAATGCTGGCACTTTTTCCTATATTGGTAACAATGGCGTCGACCGGATTTTCAACCAGGGTTTGATGAGCGGTTCCATCTCACTTGGCGGCAACGCGGATGCCTATACCAGCATTGATGCAGGCAGCGTCGCGGGTGAAGTATTAGGGGGCGCCGGCAATGACATTCTGCGCGGCGGCAGCGGCGACGACGACTTAAACGGGGGTGCCGACAACGACCGGGTGTTTGGCGGCGGCGGTGATGACACCCTGAAGGGCGACGTTGGCGAAGACATCGTTTTGGGTGGCTCTGGCGATGATAACATCGAAGGCGGTGACAATAACGACACCCTGCGTGGCGATTCCGGCGACGACCTGATCTTTGGCGGAAGCGGCAACGACAACCTCTTCGGCGGAAGCGGCAATGACTCTATGGAAGGCGGCGCCAACAACGACACGCTGCGCGCCGATTCCGGCGATGACACCTTGGCCGGCGATGCGGGCAATGATGTTTTGTTTGGCGGTGCCGATAATGATGCGCTTTCCGGCGGCGCTGACAGCGACGTCATGTTCGGCGAAACCGGCGATGATGTGCTTGAGGGCGACGGGGGCAGCGACAGGATGTATGGCGGCGCGGGCGACGACACGCTGGATGGCGGCGCCAACGAGGATCGCATGTTTGGCGGGTCAGGCGCGGATACCTTCGTTTTCGACGAGGTAAGCGACAGCGCATTCGGGGCTCCACTCGATATTATCAATGACTTCGAAAGCGGTGTTGATAAGTTTGACTTTTCCGGGCTTGTTCTGGGTGAGCTTGAGTACAGCGGCACAGGCGGATTTTCGGGCGGCGGCGATGCATCACTGCGCTATGTGGAGAGGCCCTTTGGACTGTCTATTCAGGTAGATACCGATGGCAATAGAACCCCCGATATGCAAATCAACGTGGCAGGAACGTTCAGCCTGCTAGAGAGCGATTTCCTCCTCTGATCGGCTGATCTTCGGGTATAGGTGCCAGAGGGGTGCACAGCCGGGCGATTGTTTCAACCTTCTCAAAAGGATGAAACATTCGGCGGTTGTGCACTTCCTCACCCCCAGGACCCTGCGAGATAAGCAATAAATCTTTCACAGGGGAATGCGGCATGGCTACTGTCAGGCCCTTGCATCCCGGTCTGCAATACTTGTGTTCGCGCAATTCCTTCGTCGTCTGCGATCTGACCATAAGTCAGCACAGCTTCACCATTGATTACGTTAAGCTACCGACGTTCTGTGTCACGAACTGCTAAATCACCCCGTATTACACTGGCTTCCCGCACCAAAACCATGCCTCCAAAGGGCTCCGAGCAACCTTCCGCACTGCGGTATTCAATGGACAAGCAGGCGGTTTGGGGCTGACACGGCCGGCCCATGGCTGCGGTTAATCGCCTTTGGCACTCAGTCCCTAAAAATGGTGAATAATTCTTGCGGTTGGTCGACGCCACGCAACATGTAACGCCCCAAAGAAATAAGGCCGAACTCGGTATAGGACACATCTCGGGCAACCGCTTCTGAAATTACAATGCGCTGCCCCAAAGATCGGTGCATCGCTGAAATCCGGGCCGCCAGATTCACTTCCGGGCCGATCACAGTGAAATCCAGGCGCTCGTCGCCGCCCATGTTGCCATAAAGAACTGGTCCAGCATGGACCGCCATTGTGTACTCCAGCGTCGGCAAACCATTGGCTGCGCGCGCCTGACTGCAGTTAGCCATTTCATGTTCCAGCGCCTCTGTCATTCTCAGAGCACGCTGTGGGGCGTCGGAAAGATGGTGCCGGTCAAAGATCGCCAGCAATCCATCGCCCATGAACTTCAGAACATTTCCACCATTTGCCTCGATCTGTTCTACAACCGTGCCGAAATAGTCGTTAAGCAGCGCAAGTAAAGCTTCGCCCTCGATCTGCTGAGACATGCTCGTAAAGTCCGCCAGATCAAAATAACAAATTACTGCGTCAATCCAATGAGATGAGCCGCGCTGAATTTCCCCTGAGAGCACTCGCTGACCGGCGTCGCGCCCCAAATAGACCCCCAAAAGATCCTCTGCCATTTTCCGGTTCGATCCAGATTTTAGGGCAAGGCACAGTACCGGAAAGGTAGCCCTGATCAGACCGATATCCTGTTCTGAAAAACCTTCGGCGGCATGAGACATCCAGGACATCATTACCCCCTCAATTCCATCTTCTAATGCCACAGGGGTTCCTTCTTCCCATCCGCTAAATGCAACGGCGGCAGCAAAATAGTCAGTCGCCCCCACGGCCTTCATCTCGTTTAGCAAGGCGAAGCGACTGGGGTCGTTCGTTTCGCAAAGCCGTTCACGATAGTTCGACAACCCATGGGACAGCATGTAATAAAAAGGACTGACACGCCAAACGTCACCGGATTGGTTAGCGTGTTCATACTCATGCCGCACCGAGCCTGCACTATTAAGCCAATCAAAGCCAACGCCGCCATAAACTGGGTGCAGCGCGTTCATCGTAACATGGGCTCTAATTAGGGGTGCGCCCAGCGCCACAAGCTTCTGGCAATATGCTTCAAGCATATCGATTTGAGGACTGCCGAGAATCCCCTCCTGAACCAGCCAAGCCGAAAGTCCACCTATCCTTGGGTCTTCGACCGCGTCGTAGTTTGGATTATTGTTTGGCATTCCAGGTACAGGCTTTCTGGTTTTTATACTGACGGAAAATTTGATTTCTATCTTTTTCAGACAACGTTACAGGCGGATTGGGTCAAGCCCCACAGACATGTTTTTGCGTCCTCTAACGTATCGAAAAAGGATCCGCTGAGCAAAACGACAATGATAGTACCGAAACTGACAGATAGTAGCCGGAAAATGCGGCCCTACTTTCGGCAGTGCAGCGAGCTGGGCCATTGCGCAGCTACAACCTTCGCTGAACAGCTCTGGACTCAGCATGACACAAACGGCCCAAAACGGACATAGATTACCTCAAATTATCTACTAGGATTTGCCCTCAATCGCGCAAAGTTCGCCCAAAGCTATCCGAGTTTCACTCAGCATAGTCGGGTCAGAATCCGAACCAGTAATGAGCAAAAAATGGTTAGAATTAGGGAAAATGTCGTGATCGACTTTGACCATACAAGCCCATCTGAGATCGAGACCGGTAGAAAAGCTTGGCAAAAATCAGCCTCAACCGCCTGGTAACGGGACGCACCCGCCGCGGAATTGAGAACGAGGTTATGTGCGTCATCCAATGTCGCTAACCCTGCCAGTAGTTGGTTTCGCAAAATTCAATCTTGCCCAACACAACCAAACGGGATGTTCCTTGATTTCTGCGCTCCGGGACCCGTTACCGAGAGTATCCTCAAGCCGTTTGATTTGTTCACTGACAGCGGTAGGCGTTTTGTTCATCTACACAGCGGCTGATTTCAAACTGCGGCCTCAACGACCGACAAGAAAGTTCTGACAATCTCAAGGTCGATTGCGGAGGATATGGGTAATTTTCCTTACTCCGAATAAATACGCTGTAAAAGCTGCTGTTGGTGTATCCACAGCGAATGGCAGCGAAGTTTGCAAAGCGGAAAACCAACCACTTCGTCTCACACCGACTGCAACTTGCGCGCCTCTTTACCCGCCAATTCCAATAGCTCTTGCATGAAGGGCTTTTCGCGGTCATCCGACCGGATCGCGGCATAGAGCCTGCGGGTGATGCCCTTCTCGGTCAGTGGCCGCGTGACGTAGTCAGAGGAGTATTTCACCTCTCGCACCACCCAGTCGGGCAACACCGACACCCCACGATTAGAAGCGACCAGCAGCAAGATCACCGCCGTAAGCTCTACCTGCCGGATCACAGCAGGCTCAACCTTGGCCGGAATCAAAAGCTGGCTGAACACGTCCAGACGCGACCGCTCTACCGGATAGGTGATCAGGGTCTGACCGCGAAAGTCCTCTGCTTCGATAAAGGGTTTCTGGGCAAGCGGATGGGTGCTGGCAGCCACAAAGACCGCCTTGTAATCGAACAATTCGATAAACTCGACGCCTGCAATCTCTTCGGGATCGGAAGAGACCACCAGATCCACCTCTTCGCGCAGCAACGCTGGCAGCGCGTCAAAGGCCAAACCGGGGCGGATGTCCACGTCCACATCGCTAAAGCTGCGGCGGAACTGCTCAAGCACCGGAAACAGCCATTCAAAACAGGCGTGACATTCGATTGCGATGTGCATCCGTCCAGTACTGCCATCGCGCAAACCGCTGAATTCATCTTGCAGGGCCGCGACCTGGGGCAAAACCTGCTCTGCCAGTTTGAGCAGTCGTTGGCCTGCGGGCGACAGTTTCAGCGGTTTGGAGCGGCGCACGAACAGCTCGACCCCTGCCTGATCCTCAAGCCCTTTGACCTGATGGCTCAGCGCGGACTGGGTGATATTCATCATCTCAGCGGCCCGCGCCAAACCGCCTGCACGGTGGATGGCTTGGATGGTGCGCAGGTGGCGAAACTCGATGTGCATTGAAAAATACCTTATGAGGTGGAACTCATGTTGATGATGAAAGTTATGAATTTGTCTCATATGACACGCTATGCGACAAGAGGTGAAATCAATAAGGATGCCAGCCATGACAACCCCAGCCGTTTCTTTCGAGGTCTTCCCGCCGAAATCCGTCGATGCCGCATTCAAACTCTGGGACACAGCGCAGGCGCTCGCCCCACTTGCGCCACGGTTTTTCTCTGTCACCTATGGCGCCGGCGGCACCACCCGTGATCTGACACACGATTCCGCCGCCGTGCTGCACCGCACCTCCGGCCTCCCCGTCTCAGCACACCTAACATGTGTTGGTGCCAGCGTGGCTGAAACAATGGAAGTGGCCGAGAAATTCCACGCAGCAGGCGTCACGGATATCGTTGCCCTGCGCGGCGATCCGCAACAAGGTGACACCCGCTTTACCCCTCACCCCGAAGGCTTTGCCAACTCTGTTGAGCTGATCGAGGCACTGGCCCTGCTGGACAAATTCACCATCCGTGTCGGCGCCTACCCAGAATCCCACCCCGACGCGGTGAGCCAGCACGCCAATATCCAGTACTTAAAGCGTAAGTTTGATGCTGGTGCGGATGAGGCGATCACGCAGTTCTTCTTTGAGGCCGAAAGCTTCCTGCGCTTCCGCGATCAATGTGCAGCAGCGGGTATCGACAAGCCCATTGTGCCGGGCATCCTGCCGATCACCAACTGGACCTCTGCCCGCAAGTTCGCCACAGCCTGTGGCACCACAATCCCCGCGTGGATGGACGAAGCTTACCGCGCGGCAGAGCGTGATGGCCGGACCGAGCTGCTATCGACCTCGCTTTGCACTGAATTGTGCAGCGAACTGGTGGAAGAAGGCGTGGATGCGCTCCACTTCTACACGCTCAACCGTCCTGATCTGACCCGCGATGTTTGCCGCGCGTTGGGTGTGACACCGCAATCGACCCTTTTGAACGTGGCGTAACACCTTGCGCCACAGCATTTGGCGGCTCTAGGCTGAGCAAATTTTTTTAGCCGGAGCTGCCCATGCCACGCCTTGCCTCCTCACCCGATGAACTTCTGAGCCAGTCCGAAGCACTTAAGCTGTCCGGGCTTGAATTCATGCAGAAAATTCTGGACGGCTCCAACTCCGGCCCCCCTATCGGCGGGACGATGGGCTACCGCTTGCATAGCGTCGAGGCAGGCCGCTGCGTCTTTCGCGGCACGCCGGAATTCAACGTAACCAACCCAATGGGCACCGTGCACGGTGGTTGGTACGGCACGCTGCTCGACAGTGCGATGGCTTGCGCTGTGATGACACTGGTACCGCGCGGATCGGTCTATACGACGCTCGAATACAAGGTGAATATCCTGCGCTCGATCCCGCTGGGCATGGCCGTCGACTGCATCGGCGTGGCCGACCACGTTGGCCGTTCAACCGGCGTATCACACGGAGAGATCAGGGGCGTGGAAGATGGCAAGCTTTATGCCACCGGATCAACGACCTGTATTGTGATGAAGATAGGCTAAGCCTTAATGCAACATGCTTGCATCAAGCGGCACATCGTATGAACGCGCCAGTGACCGACAAAAATCGATCCAGTCACGGAATTCAGCCTTGAACGCCATAGTATAGCCCATGGCGACCCAATCATCGTGTTTATCGGCATGAACGCGGGTCAACTCGTCCGGATTGCGGCCGTCGACGCGCGATTGCGTCTCGGCGGCCACAAACATGGCCTCGGCAGCATGCGCCAGATAGCCCTTTTGCGGCTGGCCGGAGACGTGATCCTCCATCACATCCATCAGCGCACTGCATTGTGCCATGCCCCAGCTGACAGGCTGCGCCTGCAAGGGCGTTGCACAAACCAATGCCACTGTAAGCGCAAAAAAACCAAAGGTCCGCATGATCATATATCCCCTTGAAAGTCGGCCAAGCCGTACTCCCTTCAAACGGCGAATCTATGACCCAGCAGCGGCAAATGCGGGTTTTCGACTGGACACTTCATCAACAGTTTCATGCAAGCGCTCTGACGGGTCCGCCCCGACCACTCGCTTGCGTCTCAGGATAAACACCTTGCCCCACCCCGCCCAAGTGCCGATGGAGCGCGCCGTGGGGTCTTGCTGAAAACGTTGTTGCCAGCGATCAGGCATGGGCAACCCCATCCCCTGAGCCTGCTCCAGCATCCAGACCAACGGTATGTTGGAAAGTGGCCTTGCAAAATCACGTCCACCAAGCTGGCCGCCCACGTCTCCGTGGCTGCCACGGAACCATACCTGTCGGACCTGATCGGGCCGCTCGTCATTGCACTCCCACATCACCGGGCTGTAAACGACGCGGTTCTCGTTTAGCGCCAGCGCATGACAGCCGCGTTTTACACACGCGCTTAGCTCATGACTGTGGAAGGCATGTCGCGCTGCACTCAGCCGCCATAGACCAGGCGCGTTGATGCCGAGTGATTTCACTGTATCCCAGACGCCGACCATCTCGATCGGCACTTCATCGTGGCAATAGGCCTTGCTGAAGGCGTGCGCCGCTTTGCCTTGAAGCCTGCGCTCATACAGCCTGTAGACCTGCCTGACGTTTCGCTCTGTCGCGTGCTCTTGGGTGAGCAAACCAACGCGGGCAATCACCCCCGCCAGAGAGCGCACAGCATAGGCGCCACGCGAATAGCCCATCAAAAATATCTGGTCACCGGGATGGTAGCGCGACGCAAGATAGCCGTACGCCCGCTTGATCTGCCGGTTGATACCGCGCCCGACAATTACGTCGCGCAAAGATAACCAGTCATCCCATTGCAATCCCGGTTCATAATATACCGATATCTGACTGCGCATTTCCTGCGTCAGATGGTAAGTAAGCCCTGCGTTCGTCTCGCACCCCGGATCAAGGGTCGACATTGTGCCATCAAGAATAACGAGATGAATCTGTTGACCGCGCCGCGGCCCGAAATCGGTTGGCGGACGGCGCCAGAGGCGGCCAAAAAGCCGCATCAGAAACGTGTCTTTATGTTCACTCTGCAGCGATGGCCTCACCTTGCAGCAACTCCCAAACCTTGTGCGGTGTGAAGGGCATATCCGCCTGCCGCACCCCGTGATCCCACAGCGCATCCTGCACCGCATTCGAGACCGCGGCCAGTGCGCCGACTGTGCCAGCCTCGCCGCAGCCCTTCATACCCATGATGTTCGCCGTCGAGGGTACAGGCTCACTGGTAAACGAAATGTATGGAACATCCATCGCACGTGGCATCGCATAGTCCATAAACGATGCTGTGAGCAGCTGGCCGTCTTCATCGTAGACAACACGTTCCTGCAGGGCTTGCCCGATACCTTGGACCACACCGCCGTGCACCTGCCCCTCTGCCAGTAACGGGTTGATAAGATTACCAAAGTCATCAACCACCGTGTAGCGGTCTGTTGTGACGATACCAGTTTCGGGATCTATCACCACCTCGCAAACATGCACCCCGTTGGGGAAACTGCGCGCAGGCAGTGTCGCGCGTTCGTGATGAGTCATCAGATCATCGCGCCCCTTGTCGCGCGCCATATCGGCCACTTCCAGCATGGTCGGCGTCAGGTTGGAACCCTCGGCACGGAAGCGGTCATCATCAAAGCTGATCTCGGAGGCCGGTACGCCCATCTCTTCTGACAGGAAGGCTGTGAAGGCATCAACCAACTTGTCCACTGTCGCCAATGTCGCGTTGTTCTGCGTTGTTACAGAGCGGGAGCCGCCGGTACCACCGCCCTTGGCAATGAGGTCACTGTCACCCTGAATAACGCGGATGTTTTCTGGCGGGATGCCTGTCTGGTCGCTCAGGAACGTGGCATAGACGGTTTCATGCCCCTGCCCGCCCGATTGCGTCCCCACTAGAATTTCAACAGTGCCGTCCTCAAGGAAGTTGACCTTCGCTCCCTCGCTTGGATCGCCCAAGATGCTTTCGATATAGTAACACACGCCCTGACCGCGCAGCAGACCTTTTGCAGCATCCGCTTTGCGACGCGCTGCAAAACCGGCCGCATCCGCTTGGCTCGCACCGCGGGTAAGCACCTTGTTGAAATCACCCACGTCATACGTCTCGCCCGTGGCAGTCGCATAAGGGAATTGGTCAGGCTTGATAAAGTTGATCCGGCGCAGCTCCCACGGGTCCACGCCCAGCTCACGCGCGGCGCGGTCCATGACACGCTCCAACACATAAATCGCCTCTGGCCGGCCTGCCCCGCGGTAGGCATCGACCTGTACGGTGTTGGTGTAGTAGCCCTCCACTTGCAACCACGTGGTCTGCACATCATAGACACCCATCAGCACCCGGGAAAACAAAGTCGTCTGGATCGGCTGGCCAAACTGGCTGTTATAGGCGCCCAGATTACACTTGGTCCGCACACGATATGCAGTGATCTTATTGTTCTCGTCAAAGGCCAGCTCAGCCACCGAGACAAGATCCCGTCCGCCGTTATCGCTGAGCATCGCTTCGGTACGCTCTGACATCCAGCGCACAGGCTTGCCCAATGCGCGGGCTGCGTGGCTAACAAGGAAATGCTCAGGGTAAGCCATCGCCTTCATTCCGAAGGCACCACCAGTATCAGGGTTGGTCACGCGCACAGCGCTTTCGTCCAGACCAAAAGCCTTCACCAGATTGCCCTTGTGAACCCAGACCCCCTGCCCGTTGTTGGCCAGATGCAGACGCGTCCCGTCCCATTCGGCAAAACAGCCGCGGGGCTCGATCGAGTTGACGATGATGCGGTTGTCGCCGACCTCAAGCTCTACAGTCTTGGCTGCCGACTTGAACGCAGCTTCGGTGGCTTGCTCGTCGCCCATGCCCCAGTCAAAGGCGCAATTGTCTACCGATTCTTCGTGAAGCGTCTCACCGCCACGCGCCATCGCCATGGCGGCAGGCAGTTCGTCCACTTCAAACATTATCAGCTCGGCTGCATCGCGCGCCTGCTCATAGGTGTCAGCCACAACCATCGCCACAGGTTCACCGACAAAACGTACTTTACCTTTGGCCAACATTGGCCGCAGCGGAGAAGCTCCATCGCTGCCGTCACGGTTTTTCAGGATCGCACCACCAATGGCGATATTCACCCCTGCGGCTTCCATGTCCGCGCAGGTAAACACAAGATGCACACCGTCGGCGGTCGCAGCGTCGCTCACATCCAGCTCTGTGATCAACCCATGCGCCACCGACGAACGGAACACAAAAGCATGTAATGCCTCCTTGGGCGCGATATCATCCACGTACCGCCCAGCGCCAGTCAGGAAGCGCACATCTTCAACCCGTTTGATCGGTTGGCTTTTGCCGAATTTTTCCATGACCTTACTCCTCGGTGGTCGTCCCATTCATTGAGGGGAAACTTAGCGGTCCTGCACCGGTTGTCTAGTGATGTCGTCACGTATCAACGCCCTGCGGGAGGGCGGGCGGGGCGTTCTGCGGCCAAAGGCCCGCAGGAGCGCCGCACACCCTTCCCCTTTGGCCCGTCCTCCGTTACATCAAAGTCAAATGCACAAGACGGGAGCCACCATCATGGCACTGGAAAAAAACTTCGACGCAACCGAGGCCGAAGCACGCCTCTACGCCGCTTGGGAACAGGCCGGCGCTTTTAAAGCAGGCGCAAACGCCAGCCGCGACGAGACCTACTGCGTCATGATCCCGCCGCCCAACGTTAACGGCTCCCTGCACGTGGGCCACGCCTTCAACAACACGCTTCAGGATATCCTGACGCGCTGGCACCGCATGCGCGGCTTCGACACGCTCTGGCAGCCTGGCCAGGACCACGCAGGCATCGCCCTTCAATTGGCAGTGGAAAACCAGCTCGCCAAAGAAGGCATCAAACGCACTGATCTCACCCGCACGGAATTCCTAGAACAAGCATGGGCCTATAAAGAGCAGACCGCCGACACCATTGTAGGCCAACTCAAACGCCTCGGATCCTCGTGTGACTGGTCGCGCAACGCTTTCACCATGTCGGGCGCCCCCGGTGACACCCGTTTTGGTCACGAAAATTCTCCCAATTTCCATGACGCCGTGATCAAAGTCTTCGTACAGATGTACAACGAGGGCAAAATCTATCGCGGCAAACGCCTTGTAAACTGGGACCCGCGCTTCGAGACGGCGATCTCTGATCTCGAAGTGGAAAACATCGAAGTCCCCGGCCACATGTGGCACTTCAAATACCCGCTCGCGGGTGGCGCCACGTATGAGTACATCGAAAAAGACGAGGACGGGAACGAGACCCTCCGCGAGACGCGCGATTATATCGCCATCGCCACCACGCGTCCTGAAACGATGCTTGGCGATGGCGCTGTCGCCGTTCACCCCTCAGATGAGCGTTACGCGCCAATCGTAGGCAAACTCTGCGAAATCCCTGTTGGCCCCAAAGAGCATCGCCGCCTGATCCCGATCATCACAGACGAATATCCTGACAAGGAATTCGGCTCAGGCGCAGTGAAAATCACCGGTGCGCATGACTTCAACGACTACCAAGTCGCAAAGCGCGGTGGCATCCCGCTCTATAGCCTGATGGACACCAAAGCCGCCATGCGCGCTGACGGTCGCCCCTACGCCGAAGAAGCCGCGGTTGCCCAAGCCATCGCCAATGGCGAGCAGGAATTCGACGAGGCGATTATCGCCGCGATGAACCTTGTGCCAGAAGAATACCGCGGTCTCGACCGGTTCGAAGCGCGCAAACGCGTTGTGGCTGACATCAACGCCGAAGGCCTCGCCGTAATGGTGCCAAACCCCAAAGCGGGCGACGAGGACGGCGAAGAGCCCGCCTTCATCCCTTACGTCGAAAACAAACCGATCATGCAGCCCTTTGGTGACCGTTCCAAGGTTGTGATCGAGCCGACGCTGACCGATCAGTGGTTCGTGGACACCGACCAGATCGTTGGCCCCGCCCTTGATGCGGTCCGCAATGGCGATGTGAAAATCATGCCCGAGAGCGGCGAGAAAGTGTACTACAACTGGCTCGACAACATCGAGCCTTGGTGCATCTCGCGCCAGCTTTGGTGGGGCCACCAAATCCCGGTTTGGTACGGTCTGGACCTCAAAGCTGCCGGCTATGTCGATGACGAAGGCGACGGAGCGATGGATCTCGTCGAAATCTCGCGCCTTTTGATGGATCAATCCCTGCCTGAAGGCGGCGATCACGTGCAATGTGCGGCCAACTTTGACGCGGCCAGTGACGGTTTTAGTGATTTCACCGCTGCCCTGCCCACGCCGCTCAACCATGCGCGCGTGATCGAAGTGTCGACCCGCGCCGAAGCGATGCACGCACTGTCCGAGAGCCTTGGCAAATACTCCTTCAGCCAGGACCCGACCGAAATCGTCTTCCCCGTCTGGCGTGATCCCGACGTGCTCGACACGTGGTTCTCTTCTGGCCTCTGGCCCATCGGTACGCTTGGCTGGCCTGAAGAGACGGACGCGCTGAACAAGTACTTCCCGACCTCCGATCTGATCACCGGTCAAGACATCCTGTTCTTCTGGGTGGCGCGGATGATGATGATGCAGCTCGATACTACGGGCAAAATCCCCTTCGATACAGTCTACCTTCACGGCCTCGTGCGCGATGCCAAGGGCAAGAAGATGTCGAAATCTGTAGGTAATGTGATTGATCCGCTTGAGATCATTGACGAATACGGTGCGGATGCGCTGCGATTTACCAATGCGGCGATGGCGTCGCTTGGTGGAGCGCTGAAACTGGATGCGGCACGGATTGCAGGTTACCGCAATTTCGGGACCAAAATCTGGAACGCGCACCGTTTCGCCGAAATGAATGGCGTGTTCCAGGACACACCCGCAGCTATGCCCGCGCCCAAAGCAACGCTTAACAAATGGATCATCGGTGAAACCGCACGGGTGCGCGAAGAAGTCGATGCCGCCCTCGACACCTACCGTTTTAATGATGCCGCCAGCGCTCTCTATGCTTTTGTGTGGGGCAAGGTCTGTGACTGGTACGTAGAGCTGTCCAAGCCACTGTTGCAAGACGATGACGGCAAAGGCCCTGTCGCGACTGAGACGCGCGAAACAATGGCTTGGGTGCTAGATCAATGTCTGATCCTGCTGCACCCCATCATGCCCTTCATCACCGAAGAGCTTTGGGGCGAGACCGCCACACGCGGCAAACAGCTTATCCATGCTGACTGGCCCACATACACCACGGCCGATCTAATGGACGAAGCTGCCGACCGCGAACTGAACTGGGTAATCTCATTGATCGAAAACATCCGCTCTGCGCGTGCCCAGATGCATGTGCCCGCGGGCCTCAAAGTGCCAATGATAGTGACAGGCATGGATGCCGCTGCGCAGGCCGCTTGGGACAACAACGAGACGATGATCAAGCGCCTTGCACGGGTGGACAGCCTTGAAAAGGCGGATGGCTTCCCGAAAGGCACCGTGGCCATTGCTGCAGCTGGCGCGACCTTTGGTCTGCCCCTTGAAGGCTTGATCGACATTGCAGAGGAAAAAGCCCGCCTGCAAAAATCGCTCGATAAGCTGGCCAAGGAAATTGGTGGTCTGAACGGGCGTTTAAACAACCCCAAATTCGCGGCCTCCGCCCCGCCGGAAGTTGTTGAGGAAGCCCAAGCCAGTCTGGCCGCTCGGCAGGAAGAGGCGGGCCAATTGCAGGCCGCTTTGGACCGGCTGGCAGAAATCGGCTAAACTAAGGAATGCGTAGTTTTGCCCGCCTCATTGAATCCCAGATCGCCAAGGCCCGTGCCTCTGGCGTTCTGTCTGGGCTGAGGGGGGAAGGCAAACCGCTTCCCGAACAAGCGATCGAGACGGGCGAGCAAGCCGCCCTCTCAACCGGGATGCGGATCATGGCTGAAGCGGGCGTGGTGCCGGAAGAATTCGCGATCCGCAAAGAGCTGGATGCCGCGCTCAAAATCTACGCAACCCTCAAGACCGAAGAGGTCCGTGCCAAGCAGATGGCAACGGTCAGCAGCCTTGAGTTGCGCTACAATATCGCCGTAGAAGCGCGCCGCAAATTCCTGCGCTAAGCTACGCAGCGGCAGGGTTTGCCCCTGCCCCGCAACGCATTCGTTAGTCGAAGACGGCTGGGCGCTTGGCAAAGCTTGCGGCAATAACTTCCATTTGATGTGGTTTACCAAGCAGATCCACCTGCTCACGCGATTCTGCATCCAGCACGGTCTTTGCATCTGCGGTTTCGGCCACCGCAATCAAACGCTTCGCCGCACAGATAGCGGACGGGCTTTTGCCCGCAATCGTCTCGGCCAAAGTCTGTGCTGCGGCAAACGGATCGTCAGCCAATTCTGTCACCAGACCCCAACGCTCTGCCTGCTCGGCGCTGATCGGCGCCGCTGTGTAGGTCAGCTTGCGTAGCACATCCGTGCGCACCAGTTTCGGTAGCAAAACCATGCCACCCATATCAGGCAAGATGCCCCACTTCATTTCCATCACAGCAAACTGCGCATCCGGTGAAGCAATACGAATATCCGCGCCCAGTGCGATCTGAAGGCCCGCGCCGAAGCACACGCCATGCACCGCGGCGATCACAGGAATGTCCATCCGCGACCATATCATCGCCACTTCTTGCCACTGATTTGTAGTACCATCGCCATGGGTGCGCGGCATCAACAACTCGGCAGGATTTTTGCCGATCATGCCGGAAAGGCCGGAAATATCGATACCTGCGCAAAACGCCTTGCCCTCGCCCGATACGATCACGGCGCGCGCTTTTGAGGCAGCAACCTCCTCGCCCGCCGCAATGATGGCGCTGATCATATCCTGATCCACTGCGTTCATTTTATCCGCGCGGGTCAGGCGCACGTGGGCAATGTGGTCTTTGTAGGTAACTGAAACGCGGGACATGGGCTTTCCTCCGGTATGCTTTGCGCATAGCCAAACAGATGCCTGCCCTACCTGCCACAAAAACGTGGCGGCACTTACTTACTTCGGGACAAGCCGTTCGACCGCGCGCATCATACCAAGGCTCTTGTCATAGACCAGCGTTAGGATGCGGCGCATTTGCGGCCGCGCTACTGAAACCCCTGCACCACGCAGTGCCCCTGCGGCTGCTGCCGTTCCGATAAAACCACGTCGTGTGAGTTTGGCCATGGTCAGCCTCTCATTTATGAGAACCATTCTTATATATCTAGAAATTGATGCATTTACAAGGCTTGCCCTCCCCGTAGGCCCTGCATTAACTGAGCTTCATGACACATGTACGCCTCACCCCGCTCGCCCAATCGTTGCCCGCAACAGTCCCTTTCGTCGGGCCGGAAAACCAAGAACGCGTGCGAGGTCAGGCGTTCGATGCACGACTGGGGGCAAACGAGAACGTCTTTGGCCCCTCGCCCCGTGCCGTGCAGGCAATGGCAGAGACCCCGCAATGGATGTACGGCGACCCGGAGAGCCATGATTTGCGCACCGCACTTGCCGCGCATCATCGCTGCACGCCTGCCAGTATTATGGTCGGCGAAGGTATCGACGGGCTTTTGGGCTATCTGGTGCGGCTCACGGTGCAAAGCGGTGATGCGGTTGTCACCTCGGCGGGCGCATACCCGACCTTCAATTACCATGTGGCCGGATTTGGTGGCACACTGCATACGGTTCCCTATGTGAATGACCACGAAGACCCTGCAAGTCTTTTTGCCAAGGCTGCCGAAGTGGACGCCAAGCTGGTATATCTGGCCAATCCTGACAATCCGATGGGCAGCCATCATCGCGGTGCCTATATTGCGGCTGCGATGGAATTATTGCCCGAAAGCACACTGTTGGTTCTCGACGAAGCCTACGTGGAGTGCGCGCCCGAAGGGACGGCTCTTCCGCTGCCAGCAGATGATCCGCGCGTGGTGCGGATGCGCACGTTCTCCAAGGTCTACGGGCTGGCTGGCGCGCGTGTGGGCTATGCCATCGGGCACCCAGACCTGATCGAGTCTTTCCACAAGGTTCGCAACCATTTCGGCATGAACCGCGCGGCGCAGGCCGGTGCTTTAGCGGCTCTTGGAGATCAGACTTACCTGAAGAATATTCAGCAGCAGATCGCGCAAGCCCGCACGCGGATAGCACAGATCGCTCAGGACAACGGCCTCATGCCTCTGCCCTCGGCAGCGAATTTTGTGACCATAGACTGCGGCCGCGACAGTACGTTTGCCAAGGCCGTCCTAGACGGGCTGATCACGCGCGGCATCTTTGTGCGCATGCCATTCGTTGCACCACAAAACCGCTGCATCCGCATCAGCTGCGGCACACCCGAGATGCTGGATGTACTGGCCGCAGCCTTGCCCGGCGCGCTGGCCAACGCAGAAAAAGGCTGACGTAACGAGTTTGCGCGCTAACTTTGGTGTCTCAGCTCAAGAGGTAGCAGATGAACAACGCAAGAGGCAGTGCACCTGACTTCACCAAAGCATGTATTGTGATGTTCGGCGTCAATATCGCATGGATTTTCGTGGTGCTCTGGTCCCTATGGGGGCTGATCGCCGTGGCCGCCACCGGATGGTGCGTCAACCGCGCGATCAGCTATGTTGAGGCGCGGCGCGGTTAGGCCCCGCTGATCACCTCTGCTGCGGCATCCAGCGCCCCGCGTCCGTGAGCGATACCTAGATTATGCATCCCTGCCTGCATGCCGCCCAGCAACCCCATAATCATCTGACCGTTCACATGGCCCATATGCCCCAACCTGAAATATGCGTCCCGTGCGGGGTCACCCGGCTCTGCCATGCCAAGGCCGATGCCCAGCGTCAGACCCAGCTCCGTTTCGACCCAGTCGCGAAGACGGGTACCGCCGTTGCGACCGAGGCGCAGCGAGGTCACAGCCGTGCTCCGGCACGCGGGATCAGAGATATTCAGCCGCAGATCACCGCCTTCGGCCCACGCGTCACAGGCCGCCCAGACCGCACGCGCCAGAACGCCGTGACGCGCCCAGACCTGCTCGATCCCTTCGTCATGGATCATATCCAGCGCCACGCGCAGACCGTAAAGGTGGTGGGTCGGCGCAGTCCCGTTGAAGTACTGCCAGAATTCGGTGGCGGTACTGCGCGGCGTCCAGTCCCAATAGCGGCTCACACGAGGCATCGCATCGCGTACTGATTGCGCGCGATCATTGAAGAAAACAAAGCTGCACCCGGGCGGCACCATCAACCCCTTCTGGCAGCCCGTGACCATGACATCGACACCCCAATCGTCCATCTCAAAACGGTCACAGCCCAGCGAGGCAATGCAATCCGCCATCAGTAGCGCCGGGTGCCCGGCTGCATCCAGAGCGTCACGTACCCCCTTGATATCATTCAGCACAGAGCTTGACGTGTCCACATGCACCGCCAGCACTGCCTTGATGCGGTGGTCCTTGTCTTCAGCCAGCGCCTGCGCAATCCGCTCCAAATCCATGGGCGATGCGTTACCGAAATCGATTACCTGCGCGTGCGCGCCCAGACCGGTTGCCACATCGCCCCAGCCGTGGCCAAACCGCCCCGTGGCAGGCACCAGAACGTGATCTCCGGGTGCAACGACATTGCTCAGCGCCGCTTCCCAAGCGGCATGGCCATTGCCAATATAAATAGAAGCGTAATGCTCTGTGCGGGCCACCCGTTTGAGATCAGCCATCAACCCCGGCATCATGTCGACTAGCTCACCTGCATAAATGTTAGGCGCGGGGCGGTGCATGGCCTGCAAAACTGCATCCGGCATCACTGACGGGCCCGGAATGGCAAGATATCCGCGACCGTGGGACAGGTTTGGCCGATGTGTCATATGTCTTTTTCCTGTATATCAGGCGGCTAAACCACCAGTTTCTGCGGAAACCATAGCCATCGCGCGCGGGCCGTCAATTGCGGCTCTTGCTTGCTCCTCCACCCTGCGACGATTAAGGCTTGGCGGACGTGCAATCGCCCAAGCCAGAAAGCCGGAACACCCATGAGCAGCGGACAGACCTATACTTCGGGCGCATTAATGCGCTGGCTTTGGCATGACTATCTGCGCCGCCACTTGGGCAAGCTGGCACTGGCTGTATTTTTCATGGTGATAGAAGGGTCCACCCTTGGCGCAATGGCCAAGCTGATGGAACCGATGTTCGACCGCGTCTTTGTGGCAGGAGAGCAATCTTGGCTATTGATCGTCGGCCTTGTGCTGATGGGGATTTTCGTGTTGCGCGCCATTTCCGGCGTTGCGCAAAAGGTACTGTTAACGCGGATCGCCCAACGCTCTGCCGCGGATATGCGCATTGATCTGCTGGATCGCATGATGCAGCAGGACGGTGCGTTTCACCAAACCCACCCGCCGGGCTTTCTGGTCCAGCGTGTCCAATCTGACGTGAACGCTGTGGGCGACGTCTGGCGCGCGATCATCACCGGCGCAGGGCGTGATTTTATTGGTCTTCTGGTGCTGTTGGGAGTGGCGATTTCGATTGATCCGGTATGGGCGCTGCTGGCTTGCATTGGTATTCCGGTAATGGTGCTGCCCGCCGCCTTTGCACAACGTTTTGTGCGGCGCCGCGCACGCGAAGCCCGCGATCTGGGCGCTTCACTTTCTACCCGTCTGGACGAAGTCTTTCATGGCATCGTTCAGATCAAGCTTAACGCGCTGGAAAGCTACCAGGCGCGTCAGTACCGCGACATCACAAAGCAGTTCGTCTCAACCGAGGTGCGCACAGCCTTTGGCAGCTCCGCCATCCCTGCGATGATCGACATTATTTCGGGCATCGGGTTCATGGCTGTCATCCTCTATGGCGGGTCCGAGATCATCTCGGGCGACAAGACAATTGGCGAGTTCATGACTTTCTTCACGGCGATGGGTTTTACCTTCAATCCGCTGCGCCGTCTTGGATCGATTAGTGGCCAGTGGCAGGTTGCGGCAGCAGCCCTAGAGCGGATCAAGGAATTGATGGACGCGCCTCTGCGCCTGACATCGCCAGAAAAACCGAAAGCCGCGCCGCGAGTGGATGCCGATATCACGCTTGAAGACGTGACCTTGTCCTTTGGCGATACCGAAGTGCTGCATGGCCTGTCACTCACGGCCCAGGCGGGACAAACGACCGCGTTAGTCGGGGCATCCGGTGCGGGCAAATCTACGATCTTCAACCTTCTGACCCGCCTGCTTGACCCGACAAGCGGCCACGTCCGCGTTGGTGGCGTCGCCACAACCGAGATGGCAATTCCCGATCTGCGCACGCTCTTCTCTGTGGTCAGCCAAGAAGCGTTGTTGTTTGACGAGACCTTGCGCGAGAATATTGTTCTGGGCCGCACCGATGTTAGCGAAGAGCGGCTTAAACAGGTGCTTGATGCGGCCTTCGTCTCTGACTTTCTGCCACAGCTTGAAAATGGACTGGATACGCATGTGGGGCCGCGAGGCTCTGCCTTATCGGGTGGTCAACGCCAGCGCGTGGTGATCGCGCGGGCGCTGCTGCGTGACACGCCGATTTTGCTGCTGGACGAAGCAACGAGCGCGCTGGACGTGCAATCCGAGCAGGTGGTGCAGGACGCATTGGACAGCCTGTCAGAGGGCCGTACAACGCTGGTCATCGCGCACCGCCTCAGCACCATCCGCAACGCGGATAAGATTATCGTGATGGACCGTGGCCGCGCCGTTGATCAGGGCACCCATGAGGAGCTGTTGGCCCGTGGCGGCATCTATGCCGATCTCTACCGGCTTCAATTCAGGGATGGCAAAACCGTATCCGACCGTCGGCGCGGCATTCTTGGTCGCCGTGACGCACCTCTTCCGGAACAACAACCAAACCTGCTCCAACGCATCGGCCAGCACTTTTTTGGAAGCTGATATCTAGCGGTTGTAGGCCCGCGCCAACCGCTCTGGCGGGGTGCCTGTCGCGTAGCGCAACAACGTCCATAGGTTAAGTCCGCCTCGGCGCAGCCACCCCTGCCGCCGGTATTTTGCAGCAGAGGTCACCGCTACAGCATCCAGCGCTACCAGCTTGCCGCGCAGCGCGCGCGCCAGTGCGACATCCTCCATCAGCGGTTGATCGGGAAAGCCGCCCACAGCATGATAAAGATCACGGTGTATCAGCAGCCCCTGATCGCCGTAAGGCAGCCCAAGCTTGCTACGCAGGTTTGCCCAGCTGGCCACGATTGCCGCCGCAATCCCGCTTTGATCAAATGACAGCCGGAACCAGCCTGCTGCTTGCGGGTGTTCGAGATGTTTGCGCACTGCCTCCGTCCAGCCCGCACGCAATACAGTGTCCGCATGGAGGATTAGCAGCCATTCGCCACGCGCTGCCACAACACCGCGCTGCAGCTGACCACCGCGAGAGGCGGGGCCATGCAGCACCTCTGCTCCCCAAGCTTGGGCCAGAGCGCTGGTGGAGTCTTCGGAACCTCCGTCACTCACTATCAGCTCGCGGATAAGGCCAAGTTCAAGCCCTTCCATCAGCGCACCAAAGCAGGGGCCAAGCGCGGGCTCGGCATTGAGAGTGGGTACCACCACTGAAATTTGCGCCGGCATCGCGTTCTCCCCGTCACGCCCCTGTAAAGCGGAGCCAGAATTGTTATATGTAACCCAACATCAGAAGGACACCCCGATGACCGCATCTTCCCGTCGCATCCTGAGCCTAAGTGGCGCAGACACCCGTAGCTTCCTGCAGGGTCTGATCACCAATGATATCGGCCGCATTGATGCGGAATTGGTCTATGCCGCGATCTTGACCCCACAAGGCAAATACATGGCAGATTTTTTTCTCAAGGCTGATGGCGATGCGGTTCTGCTGGATGCGGATGCAGATCAGGCCGCTATGCTTATCCAACGCCTCACGATGTACAAGCTGCGGGCAGATGTCTCGATCGCTGAGACCAATCTTCACCTGCACCGCGGAACGGGTCCGGCCCCTGCAGATGCGCTGCGCGATCCGAGAAACGCAGATCTTGGCTGGCGCACATATCGCGATGCGCCGCAAGAGGATGACACTACCGATTGGAACGCGCTTTATGTTGCCAACCTCATCCCGCAAAGCGGGGTCGAGCTGACGCCGGACAGTTTCATTCTGGAAATGGGGTTCGAGCATCTAAACGGTGTCGATTTCCGCAAAGGTTGCTACGTAGGTCAAGAAGTGACCGCGCGCATGAAACATAAGACGGAGCTGCGCAAAGGGTTGGCCAAGGTTCACGTCACAGGCCCCGCCCCCACTGGCACCGAGATAACGGCAGAAGGCAAACCGGCAGGTACTTTGCTGACTCGCGCCGGTGACGAAGCTTTGGCCTATCTGCGTTTTGACCGCGCCAAAGGTGCTATGCTGGCGGATGGCGCAGACGTAAAACGTATGACCTGAACGAAAAACGCAGCCCCGAAAGGCTGCGTTTTGAATTTCGACAATACGGACGCATTAGGCGCGTTCAACGTATTCCATTGTCTCGGTGTTCACGATGATATCTTCATCTTGCCCGACGAAGGGCGGAACAGAGACTTTCACACCGTTATCTAGGATGGCAGGCTTGAACGAGTTTGCAGCTGTCTGGCCTTTGACCACTGGCTCCGTCTCAACAACCTTACAAGTAACCTTCTGCGGCAACGCGGCGTTGATCGCCTCAGCCTCGTGGTATTCGACCACGATCATCATGCCGTCCTGCAAGAACGGGCGGCGCTCACCCAGCAAATCGGCAGCAAGCTGCACCTGCTCGTAGGTGTCTGTATCCATCAGCACCAGCATGCCGTCGTCCTCATAGAGAAACTGCTGGTCTTTTTGCTCAAGACGCACGCGCTCTACTTTGTCGGCGCTGCGGAAGCGTTCGTTCAGCTTGGAGCCGTTACGCAGGTTCTTCATCTCGACTTGGGCGAAGGCACCGCCTTTACCCGGTTTGACGTGGTCGACTTTTACCGCCGCCCACAAACCGCCGTTATGTTCCAGTACGTTTCCTGGACGAATCTCATTTCCGTTGATTTTGGGCATGTGGCAAAACTCTGACAAAAGGTTGATCAAATCATGACCCGCCCTATATCTTGAGTACAATGCACAAGCAAGCTGCCCAGTTTAGTTCATCACGCATACAAAGCCATGCAAATTGAACATAGCAGCTATGCGAAAACGGGGTATCCGAATCACTCTTAATCTGTCAGAAGAGGCGAACGCCGAAAATGACAAGAGCAAGAATAAAGGGAGGACGACGAGTTGAAAGATTTCGTTGATGGCACAGCTTTTAATAACGAACAAGGCAACCGTGCCCGTAAACTTTTTGCAGCCGTAGTACTGGCTGCTCTCGATGATGCAATCGCAGATGACAAGAAATATGGTAACGGCCCCGAGCAGATCGCCCGTTGGGCGCGTTCGCGCGATGGTCGTGAAGTTCTCAGCTGCGCTGGGATCGACCCGAACGAACGTGTTGTAACCGGCCTGATGGATTTTGTCGGAAAAGGTGTACGAACTTCCGTAGCCCTGTCGCGCGAAGAATCCGAGCGCCGCAATGCAGCACAGCAGGCCGAAGCCGCATAAGCGACTTACGGTTTGATTAAAAAAAGACGCAGCTTTCGGGCTGCGTTTTTTTTCGTCTGATGGATAAGGTCAACGCTTTGATGTAGGCGTTGAATGGCCCTTTTCCTTGGCGGCCGTTTGCGCCACTTTGCCCCCAATCAACATGAAGGGCCGAGAATGGCAAAAGCGATCATGATCCAGGGCACCGGCAGCAATGTTGGCAAATCAATGATTGTTGCAGGCATTCTGCGCGCCGCTCGTGCGCGCGGCATCAAGGTCCGCCCGTTCAAGCCGCAGAACATGTCAAACAATGCTGCCGTTACCTCCGACGGGGGCGAGATCGGGCGCGCACAGGCTCTACAGGCGCGCGCTTGCGGCGTTGCCCCTCATACCGACATGAACCCGATCCTGCTCAAGCCTCAAACAGCCACTGGCGCACAAGTTATCGTGCAGGGACAAGTCGCGGGTCATCAAGAAGCCCGCGACTTTGGCCGTAATAAACAGACCCTCATGCGGGCTGTTCTGGAGAGCTTTCGGCGGCTTGCTAGTGAGTGCGATCTCATAGTGATCGAGGGCGCAGGTTCCCCCGCAGAGACGAACCTGCGGGCTGGCGACATTGCCAACATGGGTTTCGCCCGTGCTGCGGGGGTGCCTGTGATCCTGATGGGGGATATCGACCGTGGCGGCGTGATCGCACAGATCGTAGGGACCCAAGCCGTATTGAGCCCCGAAGACAACGCCCTGATCAAAGGCTTTTGCGTCAACAAGTTCCGCGGCGATCGTAGCCTGTTCGACGCGGGCCGCGATGACATAGCGACGCGGACTGGCTGGCCGAGCCTTGGGGTCCTGCCCTGGTTTGACCAAGCTGCCCGCCTGCCAGCCGAAGACGTGATGGACCTGCCTGCAAGGGCGCGTTCCGGGGGAACAGGATTGGTGGTTGCTGTCCCCCAGCTCCCCCGTATAGCCAATTTTGACGATCTTGATCCTCTCGCAGCCGAGCCTGCTGTAGACTTGCGCATGATAACCCCCGGCATGGCGATTCCAGCCGAGACCGATCTGGTGCTGTTGGTGGGTAGTAAATCCACCATCGCCGATCTGGCCGCATTGCGCGCTGCGGGCTGGGACATTGATATCGCGGCCCACATCCGGCGCGGGGGACATGTCATGGGGCTGTGCGGCGGTTACCAGATGCTGGGACACACAATCACAGATGCGGACGGCATCGAAGGTCCGGTCGGCACGGTGGAAGGCCTTGGCCACTTGGACGTGCACACCATATTAGAACCCGTAAAAAATCTGCTGCTGCGCGAAGGAACCCATCTGGAGAGCGACGCCCCCCTCGCTGGATATGAGATCCATATGGGCCGGACGGATGGGCCGGACTGCGCACGCCCGTGGTTGCGACTTGGCAATGTGGATGATGGCGCGGCCAGCCGCGACGGACATGTTAAGGGCTGTTATCTGCACGGCATCTTCGCATCAGACGCCTTTCGCGCGACCTATTTGGGCGCGCTGGGTGCTTCTACATCAGTTATTTTCGAAGATCAGGTGGAAGAAACCCTTGATGCGCTGGCTGCGCATATTGAGACATATTTCGATCTCGACAAACTGCTAAATGAGGCAGTCGAGATCGAATAGACTTATTCCATTTCCTGCGCGGTCAAAGCACGGTGGATTTCGCGGCGCACAAGTTTGCGCACGTTTCGCGTGATCCGCTCGCCCAAAGCGCCTTGCAACTCGGAGCGGACGATCTCGCTGACCAGATCGCGCAAGGCTTCTTCGTCCATCACCTGATCATCGGCCCCAAATGCCGCGCCAATCGGCGTTTCGGAGCGTGCTTCTGGCTTCGCCGTAATGGCTTCGTCTGCAGCGTCAGCTTCGCTTGAATCCAGCGGCTCGCCTTTAGCATCCAGTTCCAGATCATCTTCCCATGCCATGGTTGAGTCGTCGGCCGCTGAAAGCTCATCGCCCTCTTCGCCGTCCGGCTCCCAGTCCTGAGGGGTCTTCCCAATAGCCGCGCCCAAAGCCGCGATTGTTGCCTTGAGGGGGATACTTGCTGCGCGCAGGTCCCCGAAATTGATGTTCTGTGTGTCCTGATCATCTTGATCCGGCTGAAAAAACTGCTGGCCGGTCGCGGTATTCCCGGCCGGGACCGATTTTTCCGCTGCGTCTGACCGTTCGGTTTCCGCTTCAAGGCCGTCATCCCAATCGACGTCATCACCATAATCATCGTGATGATCTTCGACGAGTTCCGCCATTGGCGCCTCATCCTCATGCGCGTCTAACTGCGCTTCAACGGTAGCCTCACCTGGCCGAGGCCCAGCATCGTCGGCCTTCCAATAGGTTTCGTCGCTGTAATTGCCATCTTCAAGCGGTTCGTCATCTTCTGGCTTCTGTGTCTCAAGCGTCTCGTGCACCAATGCGTCAAGCGCGTCCATCGCCGCATCCGGCTCTGCGTTACGCTCGACTGGCTCGGCTATCTTGGATGTGATGTGATCTTCGGCAACGTCTGGCGTGTCCGCAGGCTCATCCGGCTGCATCCACGTTCTGCGCGCAACAGAACCCAAATCAAGGGGGGCTGTCTCGGGTTCAGGTTTTTGTTGGGGAGCCTCGGCTACACGTAAGGCCGGGGTCAACACCAAACGACCAGATGCCGCTTCCGGCTTTGTCTCGGCTGTAGTCGGCGTCACCACCTCTCGTGGCGCGCGGGAAAGACCCGCGAGCGGGCGCTTGTCTTCGGATACCAACCGGCGGATCGAAGACAAGACATCTTCGACATCTTCGTTTGTGACGGGCTTTGACATTGTTCACCACTCTCTACTCAGTCGCAAATATAGCGTGCAGATCAGATTCTCACAATGGTAGGAAAATCGTTAATAATTATAAAACTAGCCTGTTGCCTTCACGCAGTCCTTGGCCGCGGTTGCAAAAAGGGCCACCCCTGTAGGGCGGCCCGATGCACGTCACAAACCAGGCGATGCTTCAGTTTTTCTGCAGCCGCTTGAGAACCCGATCCAGCTGCGCGCCCTGCTTGGACGTCGAAGTGGGGCTGTTTTTGACCAGATTATAGTATTCGTTCACATCATATTGCTGGACCGGCAGACGCAGGCCAGTGGCTGTCAGCCTACCGGTAGCGGCCAGAACACCGTAAGCGGCGTTATACAGCTGAGACTGCGCAGAGATGCGTGCTGCTTCGGCGTCCAGCAGTGACTGCTCTGCGTCGAGCACATCCAGCGTTGTCCGCGCGCCAAGGGTCGCTTCCTCCCGCACACCCTGGAAGGCGATGCGAGCAGCGCGAATCTGGCCATCGGACGCAGAGAGGGAAGCCCGTGCAGAGCTAAGCTGTGCATAGGCGATGCCGACGTTTTGCTGAATATCGTTACGGACGATATGCAGGTTACCACGCTCGGCATCACGCCGTGCTTGTGCGGCACGCACCACAGATGACCGCGCGCCACCTTGATAAATCGTGCCACCTGCGTTGATGCCAACGCTAGCACCTGTGCTGAAATTGCTGCTGTCGAGGTTATCGCTGAGCGTCAGTGCGCCCTGCGCGACCACATTGGGGCGCTTGAGCGCTTCAGCGCGCTTGACCGACAGATCCGCTGCAGCCACACGGTGCTGAACCGATTTCATGCTTGGGTGCAGGCGCACAGCAAGCCCTTTGGCCGCATTGATATCACCGCTCAGCTTTGGCAAATTCGGCGGCGCTGACAGGCTGCCTGGTTTGCGCCCGATCACGTTACGGTATTCTTCAATAGCAATTTCAAGGTTGCCCTCAGCCGTGGCGAGGCCACTGCGGGCCTGCGCCAACTGCGCTTCTGCCAAGGCAACGTCAGTGCGCGTCACTTCTCCGACTTCGAACCGGTTCTGTGCAGCGCTCAATTCCTGCGTCAGGACGCGCATGTTGTTCTGGCGGAGCTGCACAAACTCAGTGGCCTCGATAACGCCCATGTACGCTGTCACACCGCGCAGCATCACCTGCTGTTCGATTACAATCAGCGTCTGGCGCGTGGCCAAAACTGTTTCCTTCGCCACTTCAATACCCAGCGACGTCGCACCACCATCATATAGCAACAGCTCAGCGATCAACTGACCACTGGCCACCAGACTATCAACATCCTGCGCCCCACCAGATATTGCGCTGCGTGTTCGGCCCCAAGACTGGGTGACGCTAGCCGTCCAACGCAGCACAGGTTCCAAAGCAGCGCCCGCAGCCGCCACATCTTCATCCGCCGCACGCAGCAATGCACGGTTCTGCTCCAGCAGGCCCGAGTGCTTGTAAGCGCTGACGAGTGCATCGGCCAAAGTATCAGCTCGTGCAACTCCGCCCAAAGACACTAGAACCACCGCAGCGAAGCCGCTGACACGTATGGATTTTTCGGCAGTTTTCCTGATCTTACTCAATATCATCTTATTGCCTCCGATCATGACACAAAACGCGCAGATCCATTTTTAGTTATACCTATTCACACCGAGCAGCGGCGTGGAGGCGTTCACAAAGTGAACGTTAGTTCTTTTTCAAAGCCGGGCAGCACCGGGCCGCTCGCATTAAACGCCAGACGCCAGCTGATCTTACCCTCGCGTTTGTAACCTACACGGACTTCGCCAATCGCATTGTCCATGAATAAAGCCGCGATCCGGCCACCTTCCTTAAGCTGGTCTGTCAGCGAGGCCGGCACATCCGAAACACCACCTTGCACAACGATCACATCATAGGGGCCATGTTGCGGCGCGCCCTCGGTCAGGGGACCTTCATGCACCACTGCGTTATCAGCACCAGCTGCCATCAGGGCATCCTGCGCTTCGCGTGCCATATCCTCATCCTGCTCTACCGCCACAACGGCCTGAGCCATACGCGCGATAACTGCCGTAGAATAGCCAAGGCCACAACCCACATCGAGAACCAGCTCATCGCCGTCGATCGCGAGTGCATCCAACATTTTGGCCAAACTGCGCGGTTCCAGCAGCGCACGCCCCTGCCCCAGATCAATGTTCTCTCCAACATATGCCGCTTCACGCTGCGCTACCGGCACAAAATCTTCGCGCGCGACATGAAGCATCGCTTCGATAATGGGGAACTTGGTCACATCCGAAGGGCGCACCTGAGTGTCGACCATCATAGTGCGCCTTTTATAAAAATCAGTCATGGGGGAATGCTCGTCTTTGCAGAATTCTGTTCGGGGCAATGTGCCACAACACGCAAGGGGCAGCAACGCCGCATACTGCCACAGCGCCAACAGACCCTGCACCTGTGAGCACAAAGCAACTATACTGCGTCCTGCTTACCTATTAATTGCTCACAAACCGTGCCGAGCGGCCGGGCACAACCGCCTTCACAACCCCGCCCCCTTCTGGAGCCTCCTGACAAACCGACTGAATGACGGGCCCAACACATAGTAATGTAAAGAAGCCAAGAAAGTTGCCCCCAGAGCAAGAACCCGCTTTTTACCCCCTTGCAGCTTCGCCGCGTAGCCCTTAATACACCCGTGGCTTCGGCGAGTTGGCGGAGTGGTTACGCAGCGGATTGCAAATCCGTGTACAGGAGTTCGATTCTCCTACTCGCCTCCATATAAAATCAAACACTTAGAGTATTCCTTCCCATGCTTGGGGCCCACCGTTTACAGGGGCGTTTACATTTTGGTGTCTTGAGACAGTGATTTTGCCCGATTCAGCTTGCGCAAAACGGCATCGCTTTCGTCGGGGCTAACCTGCGCATAATGTTCGATAACCTGCGCGGCGTAGCGCACGGACCACCCCATCAGAACTGCTATTTGGCGCAGAGACAGATCTGCATTCAGCAGTCTTGTCGCAGCTGTCCCTCGTGTGTCGGACAGAGTTTTTTCACAACCATCAATCCACGGAGGTATCTGCGCTTCGCGCCGCCACTTCGTGATTTGGTTCGAAGCCCAACGAGCCGTCAAAGGCCGACCCAACTCAGAAACAAGCAGCATTTCCTGATCTTCTGGCGTTTCGACTATTAGTTTCTCAAGGGCTGCAGTAGCTGGGATATATGCGATTTGCCCGCGCTTACTGGTGCGAAAGCGAAGTCGTTTACCGTGGGGTGTGTCTTCGAACTGGTCCATCTTGACCTGAACCAGATCGGCCGCCCGCAAACCCGTTTCACATCCTGCGGTTAAGATTCTCTGGACCCACTCGGGCGCATATCTTTTGAACTGAGCGAAATCGCCGCTCGTCCAAATGATTTCGGTCCGGTTCGATTGATAGAGCTTCTTGAGCTTATGGCAGTGGTGCTCTTTAAGCTTCCCCTCCTCCACCGCCCAATTCAAAACGCGAGTCGCATGTGTGCCCGCCATGCCGTGCTGCTTGGGCGAATGAAGCCATTTCTTGCGCCAACTGTTCACTTCGCCCCTTGAAGCGCGCTCTTCGAACATTGCAATAGGATCCGCCCCGAACTCCTCGCGAAAAAACTCCAACCACTTTCTAATATCTGCTTTGGAGCGCTCGGCTTTAGGCAAAGACGCACTGGAGAGAAAATCATCAACCAAATGGGTCGTCAGATATTCGGCAGGACTGATCGGCATGCCGCACTGTGAAAAGGCATGGAAAAATTCTGGCTCTTTAGGATTCGGCTCTGTCCCTTCCCAAAACTTGGGACCACCTCGCCAAGCATAAAAATGGTATCGAACACCAGACACGACTTTGCGCCGAACACGGTGAACCCCTTTGGGTAGGTTACTTCTGGGCATGGCGCGCTCTCCGTTGTGCAACAAGGCTCGGCTGCGTAGTTGCCTCTCGCTCGGCGGCGCTTATGCCCTGAACAGCATCCAATCGCGCCCGAATGAGTTTCGGATCATACCAACCCCGTCGTCCAGGTACGGGGGCGATGCCCGTCCGGCGGCAGAAATCGTAGAATGACGCGCTTGGTTCATTGTATCCAAACAAAAGCGCCAGTTCCGGCGTCGGAATCAGTTGGATTTGGCTCAGGCTCATTTCTCAGCCCCCTCGCGCAGCGTCTCTTGTCGCGACATTGCGGCTCTTAGACAGGTCACAACCTGCGCGCCTTGCGAACGCAGGTTCCGCACTGCTTCCTCTTCAAGCCAAGCCTTCACATCCGCTTGCAGGATAAGTTTAAACTGGGTTGCTTTCATATTCACCCCTCGACACAAAGACATTGTCAATCGCAGAGCAATAATGGGCCAAGTCGCGGCGAAAAAAGGGGCCCTTCGG